>NZ_JBVISM010000015.1:0-140638 GCF_055575515.1 Streptomyces sp. NPDC034086
TACTGCAGGGGGGACCCTGTGGGAGAGTAGGACGCCGCCGAACAATCATTGTGGGAAAGCCCCGCACCTTCTGGTGCGGGGCTTTTCTGCGTTCACGGGACTTTACGCAGGTCCTTGTGCCGGAGAGCCGAAACGGGTCAGGTAGTGCCAGACGCGCTTGAGGGCCTGTTCGTCGTAGCGGCCCGTGCGGGCGGCCTCGCCCAGGATGCGCGGGGTCAGGAGGTCGCCGACGGCGAGGGCGCAGCCGAGGTCCACGAAGTCCTGGCCGCGGTAGTCCGGGTGGCGGCGGAGCTCGGTGACCGTGAGGCGGAAGCCCTGGTGCCATTCCGTGGGGCAGGGGAGCTTCGCGGCGGCGGCCTCGACCTCGGTGCCGCGGTAGCTGGGGTCCAGGACGAGGGCGGCGACGTCGTGGTCCAGCCGTACCGGGGTGTGGACCTGGGCCTCGATGTAGTCGTCGAGCGTGTCCTGGTCGTCGGCCAGGGCCAGCGGGATCAGCGCCATGCGGTCGGCCACGCCGAAGGACTCGGGCTCCAGGTAGCTGTCCGGGTAGCAGAAGGTGGTGCGGGCCAGGGTTTCGGGGCGGAGACGGAAGTGGGCGGAGCCGAAGCGGGGAGCGGCGCCGGCCGGGTTGTGGCGGAAGTTGAGGGCGCCGTACACGGGGCGTTCCTCGGCGGGTGCGTCGTCGTAGGCGCCGCCGAAGATGCGGCTCTCCCAGAGCCAGCGGGCGCCGCCCGGGCGGGCGGTGAGGCCGCCGTTGCTGGTGCCCGTCACGAACTGCGAGCGGTAGACGCCTTCCTCGGCCAGTGCGGTGAGGATCGGGCGGTCGTCGCTGACGCGGTCCGGGTGGAAGTTGAGCGTGACCGTCAGGGTCGGGTCCATCGGGGGGCCGGAGGAGAGGGCGGTGACGTGGGCGAGGGCCCGGGCGTGCGGATGCATGGGTGCAGTGTGCACGAAGCGGGGGACTAGGATCCGCGATTATGGATCAGCATGTGGTGCGGGCCGTACGGGCCGACGAATGGCAGCAGCTCAAGGCGTTGAGGCTGGACGCCCTGCGGGACCCGGCGGCGCCGGTGGCGTTCCTGGAGACGCTGGAGCAGGCGGAGGCACGGCCGGACGGGTTCTGGCAGGACCGGGCGCGGGGGGCCTCGCAGGGGCGGGTCGCGCGGCAGTTCGTGGCGGAGGGGCCCGGCGGGGAGTGGGACGGCTCGGTGAGCGTGCTCGTCGAGGAGGCCGGGAGCACCGACTTCTTCGGCCTGCCCGTGGAGAAGACGCAGGCGCATGTGGTGGGGGTGTTCGTCCGCGCGGAGCGGCGGGGTGCGGGGCTGGCCGAGGCGCTGTTCACGGCGGCGGTGGAGTGGGCGCGGGGGCTGGAGGCGCCGGCGCCGGAGCGCATACGGCTCTTCGTGCACGAGGAGAACGAGCGGGCGGCCGCCTTCTACCGGCGGTTCGGGTTCGTGGCGAGCGGACGCGTGGTGGAGCTGGAGTCGGGGGCGGAAGAGCGCGAGTACGTCCTCGGGCGCTGAAGCGGGGTGCGTTCGCGTCAGCGGGGCGAGTCCAGGGGGGCGTCCGGCCAGCGGGAGCGGGCCTGTTCGCGGCTGCGGCAGAGCGCCAGCAGGGGGAGGGCCCCGTCGTGGAGGAGGTCCGGGAGCTGGGGGACGGGGGCGACGGCCGCGACGTCCTCCAGGACCAGGGTCAGTGGTGGGTCGAGCCGGCCGTGGGATGACCGTGCGGCCATGCGGCGGCCGTGCTCGACCACGTCTGCGGCGAGTGCGGTCAGGAGGGGCATCGCGCCCGGCTGGGCGCGGGGGTCCTCCCGAGGTTCGCCCAGCACGTAGAGGGTGCCCCCTTCGGCGGCGAACGATGCCAGGGTGAGGGAATCCGTACGGTTCGGGTTGCAGGCCTCGCGGATGTGGACCGAGGTCAGGCAGGACAGGGCGCGGGCCGTCAGCTGCTGCGCCTGGTCGCGGCGTCCGGGGTGGGCAATGAGCGCGCTCTCGAGTTCACCGGCGGCGCCGGGGGCCGCGCCGGGGTGGGTGCGCAGGGTGCGGACCGGGTCCTGGGCGCTGGTGCCCTGGGCCCAGCGGGCCAGGTGTTTGAAGGGGAGGCCGTCGAGGGCGGCGGCCTGGAGCCAGCTGCGCAGGAGGGTCTCGGCGGTGTCGGCGACGGCACTGTCCAGGCGGGCCTGGGGGCGTACGGGGGCCAGCAGGGCGACGGCCCGGGCGGCGGCGGTGTCGCGGTCGGCGCAGCCGTCGGCGGGGTTCCAGTGCATGCGGGCGGGGGTGTCGCACAGGTGGGAGGGGTCGTAGAGGAGGACCGGACCGAGTTTCGCCCGGGCGTCCTTGGTCTCCGACCACAGTGCGGGAGACGAGGTGATCACCAGGGCGGCGCCTTCGGCGGCGGCGAGGGCCTGCGTGGCGAGGCGGTGGCGTTCGGCCGGGCCGCCGTAGACGAGGCCGGCGGGCGGTGCGGCGGCCGGTGCGGCGGGCGGTGCCGGGGCGTAGCCGAAGCCGTAGCGGTAGGCGTCCCCGGCCGGTGCGGGGGCCTGGCCGGCGGTGGTGTAGCGGGCGGGGGTCGGTTTCCGGGGCGGGGCGGCCGGTGCGGGGACGGGGGCCGGTGCCGGGGCGGAGACCGGGGCGTGGGCGGCGGGCGGGGCCGGTGTCCGGTCGGGGGCCGGTGCCGGGCCGGGGAGCGGGGTGCGGGCCCCGGCGGGAGGTGCCGGCGCGGGGCCGGGGTGGTCCGCTGCCGAGGCCGGTGCCGGGGCGTCGGTGCGGGGACCGCCCGGTCCCTCGCCCGGCGGCGGGATGTGTACCGGTGCGGGGACGGGGTCGGCGGGGGCCGGCTGGTGTCCGGTGCGGGTGCGGCGGGCCCTCGTACGGGCCACGACGCCCATGGTGAAGATCGTGACGACCAGCAGGACCAGCAGCTGGCTGATGAACAGGCCCCAGAAGAGGCCCCATCCGGAGAGGGCCGCCGGGTCGGTGTCGGGCCAGGCCCCCGCGAGGTCGTGGGGTTGCGTTATCAGGGCGCGGACGGCCTCGGGGGTGCGGGTGAAGGTGACGGTGTCCGGCCAGGCGCCCTTGGTGAAGAGGGCGGCGAGGCCGGTGGCCGACCAGACCAGGACGGCGAGGCCGAGGAGGAAGGCCAGGAGGCCGACGAGGACCCCGTCGGGGACGCCGCCGGCGCGCGCGGGGGGTTCCGTACGTCTCGCGTCGGGCATGGTCAGGCCACCGTGGTCGCTGATCCGGGGCCGGAGCCCCGCTGGCGTTCGATGTACAGGGCTCGTTCCTCCGCTTCGAGTTCGGCGGCCAGCAGTTCCTCGGGGAGCTGCTCGGGGGTGGAGGACTCCGTCATGGCGCGGTCGGTGTAGACGAGGGGGCGTTCGGTTTCGGTGATCAGGTGTTTGACGACCTGGACGTTGCCGTTGACGTCCCAGACGGCGATGCCGGGGGTGAGGGTGGGGATGATCTCCACGGCCCAGCGGGGCAGGCCGAGGACGCGTCCGGTGGCGCGGGCCTCGTCGGCCTTCTGGGCGTAGATGGTGCGGGTGGAGGCCATTTTGAGGATGGCGGCGGCCTCGCGCGCGGCGGCGCCGTCGACGACGTCGGAGAGGTGGTGGACGACGGCGACGAAGGAGAGGCCGAGGCGGCGGCCGAACTTCAGGAGGCGCTGGAAGAGCTGGGCGACGAAGGGGCTGTTGATGATGTGCCAGGCCTCTTCGACGAGGAAGATGCGCTTCTTGCGGTCCGGCCGGATCCAGGTGTGTTCCAGCCACACGCCGACGATCGCCATGAGGATGGGCATGGCGATGGAGTTGCGGTCGATGTGGGAGAGGTCGAAGACGATCAGCGGGGCGTCGAGGTCGATGCCGACGGTGGTGGGGCCGTCGAACATGCCGCGCAGGTCACCGTCGACGAGGCGGTCGAGGACGAGGGCCACGTCGAGGCCCCAGGCCCGGACGTCGTCTATGTCGACGTTCATGGCCAGCGCCGATTCGGCTTCGGGGTGGCGCAGCTGTTCCACGATGTCGGTGAGGACGGGCTGGCGGTCCTGGATGGTCTCGACGACGTAGGCGTGGGCGACCTTGAGGGCGAAGCCGGAGCGTTCGTCGAGGCCGTGGCCCATGGCGACTTCGATGATGGTGCGGAGCAGCGCGAGCTGTCCGGTCGTGGTGATCGCCGGGTCGAGGGGGTTGAGGCGGATCCCGTCGTCGTTGGCGGCGACGGGGTCCAGGCGGATGGGGGTTATCCCCAGCTGCTGGGCGATGAGGTTCCATTCGCCGACGCCGTCCTCGCCCTGGGCGTCGAGGACGACGACCTGCCGGTCGCGGAAGCGGAGCTGGCGCAGGACGTACGTCTTCTCGAGCGCCGACTTGCCGTTTCCGGACTCGCCGAGGACGAGCCAGTGGGGGGCGGGGAGCTGCTGGCCGTAGAGCTGGAAGGGGTCGTAGATGTAGCCCTTGCCGCTGTAGACCTCGCGGCCGATGATCACGCCGGAGTCGCCGAGGCCGGGGGCGGCGGTGGGCAGGTAGACGGCCTGGGCCTGGCCGGTGGAGGTGCGGACGGGCAGGCGGGTGGTCTCGACCTTGCCGAAGAGGAAGCTGGTGAAGGCGTCCGTCAGCGCGGACATGGGATCTCGCATGGGCGGCACTTCCCTCCAGCTAGCGTCGGATGCCGGTGGCGAACGGCAAGGTGTTGACGAAGGCGCGGTGGTGCTCGCGGTCGCACCATTCGAGCTTCAGGTAGGACTTGCCGGCGGAGGCGCGGATGGTGCGCTTGTCGCGGGCGAGGGCTTCGGGTGAACGCGAGGACACCGTGATGTACCCGACGAGGTTGACTCCGGCAGCGCCGCTGGCGAGATCTTCACCCCTCTGGTCGAGGCGGCCGTGGGCGGCGATGTCGCGGGGGTCGACGGTGCGGTTCATCTTGGCGGCGCGGGAGGCGTCGGCCTCGTCGTTGGTCTTCTCGGTGAGCATGCGCTCGATGGCGATCTCGGTGGGTTCGAGGTCCATGGTGACGGCGACGGTGCGGATGACGTCCGGGGTGTGGACGAGGAGGGGGGCGAGGAAGTTGACGCCGACCGGGGTCATCGGCCATTCCTTCACCCAGGCGGTGGCGTGGCACCAGGGGGCGCGGGTGGAGGATTCGCGGGTCTTGGCCTGGAGGTAGGTGGGCTCCACGGCGTCGAGTTCCGCCGGCCAGGCGTTGCGCTTGGTCATGGCCTGGATGTGGTCGATGGGGTGGTCCGGATCGTACATGGAGTGCACGAGGGAGGACAGGCGTCCCTGGCCGAGGGGCTGGCGGACGCGGATGTCGGCTTCGGCGAGGCGGGCGCAGATGTCGGTGAGCTCGCGGGCCATGACGATGGCGAGGCCGGAGTCGCGGTCGAGCTTGCGGCCCTTGTGGCCGCCGGCGCGGGCGATGGCGTTGGCTTCGGCGGCGAGCTCGCGGGTGTAGTGCATGCAGGCGACGAGGTAGGCGCGGTGCTGCTCCGAGGAGGTGGAGACCATCGACTGGAGCTGGTCGTAGGAGTCGCGCAGCCAGGCCGGGGCGTGGGTGTCGCCGCGCTGGGCGACGTCCTTGGCGTGGGCGTCGGGGTCGGCGGGGAGGGTGCGGGCGAGCATCTGGAGGCGGGTGACGAAGCCGTCGCCGTTGGCGACGTGCTTGAGGAGGGTGCCGAAGCGGTCGACGAGGGCTTCCTGGTCCTCGCTGTCGCGCAGGCCGACGCCGGGGCCTTCGATCTCGATGGCGGCCGTGACGGTTCTGCGGTCGGCGTGGAGGAGGACGGCGATCTCGTCGGGGCCGAAGGGGGCGGCGAGCCAGTTGATGCGGCCGATGCCGGGGGGCGGGCCGATCTCGACCTCGCGGCCGTCGCCGGCGCGGGTGCCGGCTTCGACGGCGCCCGAGCGGTACGTCGTACCGCGCCGCAGGATGCGCTTGTAGCTGCGGTTGATCTCGAACCACCGGTAGAAGGTGCGGCCCTTGTAGGGGACGTACACGGCGGCGAGGGCGAGCAGGGGGAAGCCGGCGAGGCTGACGATGCGCAGGGTGAGGTGGGGGACGAGCAGGCCGCTCATCATGCCGAAGAAGGCGCCGGTGATGATCAGCGCGATTTCGCCGGTTTCGCGGTTCTTGCCGATGATCGCGTTCGGCCGGGCCCGGCCGATGAGATACGTACGGCGGGGCGTGACCGGGTGGAGCTGGTGGGACTGGGACGTCAACGCCCGTCACCTCCTGTGTTCCTCGTACTCGAGCCAGTGCGGGGCGGGGGTGCGGCGGGGGGGACGTTCCCGCCGCCGGAGCCGCTGCCGGAGCGGCGGCTGCTGTGGGCGGCCAGGCCTCCGGAGATCTGGTTGGCGTCGCCGCCGCCGGTGTTGCCGCCGCCGGCGCGGTGGGAGCCGCCGCGGCTGCTGTGGGTCTTGATGCCCTGGGAGACGAGGGAGGCCGGGGAGCTGATGACGGCCGCGGCCTGGGCGCCGTCGGTGGCCTTGGAGCGGTTGGTGCGGGCAGTGGCGATCTCGTCGCCGAAGCCGGGGACGAAGCGGTAGATCATCGCCGAGGCGAAGATCGCCAGGAGGATGATGGCGAGGCCGGAGACGACGGCGGAGAAGGCGTTGGGGCCCTTGTCGCCGGCGAGGGCTCCGGCGAGGCCGAGGACGATCACGATGACCGGTTTCACGAGGATGACGGCGATCATGATGCCGGCCCAGCGGCGGACGTGGCCCCACATGTTGCGGTCGACGAGTCCGGCGTAGACGACGGTGCCGAGGAGGGCGCCGACGTAGAGCAGGGCGGCGCGGATGACGAGCTCCAGCCAGAGCACTCCGGCGGCCAGGACGGTGACGAGGGAGACGACGACCAGCATGATCGGGCCGCCGCCGATGTCCTCGCCCTTCTTGAGGGCTTCGGCGAAGGAGCCGAAGAAGACGTCGGTCTGGCTGCCGGTGGCGGCGGCGATGACCTCGGTGATGCCGTCGGTGGCGGAGACGACGGTGTAGAGGATCAGCGGGGTGAAGGCGGAGGCGAGGACGGTCAGCCAGAGGAAGCCGATGGCCTCGGAGAGGGCGGTGCTGAGGGGGACGCCGCGGATGGCGCGCTTGGCGACGGCCAGCAGCCACAGGACGAGGGTCAGGACGGTGGAGGCGGCGAAGACGACGGCGTACTGCTGGAGGAAGGCGGGGTTGGTGAAGTCGACGTTGGCGGTGCTCTTGACCGCTTCGCTGAGCTTGCCGACGATCCAGGCGGCGGCGTCGGCGCAGCCCTTGGCGAGGGAGGCGAGGGGGTTGATGGCGTCCGGGGGGCTGTTCGGGGAGAGGCCGGTGCCGGGTGCGGTGCCGGGGGTGTTGCCGACCTGGCGTTCGCAGTCCTCCTTGAGCGGGCCGATGACGCCTTCGCACTTGGAGGGTGACGGGGTGGCGGAGGGCGAGCCCGAGGGGGTGCCCGACGGGGTCGGGGCCGGGCTGGGGGCGGCGTAGGCGCGGGCGGACAGCAGGACGAGCGCGGTCTGTACGGCGGCCAGGGCGGCGGCGGTACGGGCGGCCGCGCCGCGTGGTGCCCGGCTGGTCCTCGTACCGCTGTCGGGGCGGCGGCTACCGGGCATAGGTGAACCCTCCGAACTCCTGGACGGCCTTGCTGATGTCGTCGGACGTGGAGGCGGGGACGTCGCCGGGGACCGGGGCGGGGCCGTCCTGCTGGCTGTCGGAGGCGACCTTCCAGCCGTCCGCGGTCCAGGTCAGTTCGAAGGTCCAGGTCTTCCAGGTGGTGCGGACCGGGTTGGTGGACTTGGGGCCGGACATGCCGATGAGGCCGGTGTACCAGACGGCGACCTTGGCGGTGGTGGGGCCGTAGCCCTCGACGCGGGTGCCGACGGGGACGGCGCGGGTGACGAAGGTGCTGCCCTGGGGGGCGTTGCCGTTCGCGTCGAGGCCGAGGGTGGCGAGGAACGCGGGGGAGTAGGCCGCGTCCTGGGTGGCCTTGCGCCGTGCAGCGGCCTCGGGGGTGTAGACGCCGTCCACGAGGGCGTGCCGGACGTCCTTCTTGAGCATGCCGTCGGAGCCGAGGGCCACCGTGTAGTTGGCGGCCGCCGACTGGGCGCCCTGCTCGTCGTGGGCGAAGCCCGTGGGGACGCCGGCCGCCCTGCCGGTGACCGGGGCGGTGCCGGTGGGGGCGGTGCTGTCGGCGGCCGGGGGCTTGTCGGAGGACGGGGAGGCGTCGGGAGGGGGGTCCTGGGAGCGGTTCGCGAACGCGATGGCGGCGATCAGCAGGACCACCACCCCGACCACGGTGATCAGGCCGCGGGAGGAGCGGGGGGCGCGGCGCGGGCCGCCGTACGCCTCGGAGGGCGGGTCCGGGAGCCGGGTACGGGTCTGGCCCGTGCCGCCGACCTCGGCGTGGCCGCTGCCGCCGCCGTACTGGTCGTCGTTGCTCATTGCGTGTCCGCCCCCTCCGCGTCGTACGACGGTAGCGCTCGTTTCCGCTCTGGCGCGGTGTGGTGATTCCTCATCAGGGTGCGGCCGGGTGCGGCGCTCCGGCTAGACGGCCATCCCGTAGACGATCGTGAAGAGGGTGCCGAGGGAGCCGATGATGAAGACGCCGGTGAGGCCGGCCACGATCAGGCCCTTGCCCTGTTCCGCGCTGAAGGTGTCGCGCAGGGCGGTCGCGCCGATGCGCTGCTTGGCGGCGCCCCAGATGGCGATGCCGAGGCAGAGGAGGATCGCGACGGCCATGACCACCTCGATCATGACCTTCGCTTCGTTGCCGAGGCTGCCGAACGGCCCCCAGTTCGGGGCGATTCCGCCGATGATGGTGGTGATGTCGCCCTTTTCAGCTGCCAGGATCATGTAACTCACCGCCCCTGTAAGGGTAGTTCCGGTAGCCCGTGCCCGACGGCAGGGGTCACGCACTATCTTCGCTGATGAAACCGGCGCCGTCGTCGACTTGGCCGGTCTCTTTACCCGTTCTCTCGGCCCGCGCCCCGTATGCGCACCCTGAGCAGGTCACTCTGTGTATCACGGGGGGTGACGCCGGGCAATGATTGTCGGCCCGGCGTGCGCGGGGCCTTCCGAGGGCTGGCCGTTCGGACTAATCGGGGGAGTCCGGCGCGGCGGGGGAGCGTACGGAGGCGCGGGGGGCGCATCGGCGCCGGGCGGGCGCCGGTGGGGACGGCGGGGGCAGGGGGAACAGGGGGGACAGGGGCGACGGCGGGTTACGCGGGGAGCCAGTGCGCGGGGCGGGTGAGGTGTGCCGGGATGCGGGTGGCGGGGGTGCCGCGGGCGGCGCCCAGCTGGGGCTGCGTCAGGAAGAGGGTGTCGCGCAGGTCGGCGCCGCTCAGGTCGGCGTCGCGGAAGTCCGCGCCGATCAGGTCGGCGCCGCGCAGGTCGGCGCGGCTGAGGTCGGCGGCGATCAGGTAGGCGCCGCGCAGGCTGGCCCCGCGCAGGTCGGCTCCGGAGAGGCGGGCGCCCATCAGGTCGGCGCCGCGGTGGTTCTTCCTGCGGCCGGGGGTCTTGGCGCGGACCAGCTCGCTGGTCTTGAGGAGCAGGGCGTTGATCTCCTGGCGCAGGGCGGGGAGGTCGAGGGCGGTGAGGGTGGCGGCGTCGGCGCGGGTGAGGGCCTCGGTCTTGGCGAGGGCGGTGCGCAGGGCCGGGTGGAGGGGGGCGGCCGCGGGGCGGGTGAGCGCCTCGGCGGTGTAGAAGAGCAGTTCGTGCAGCTGCCGCATGACCGGGAAGGCCTCGAACATGGCCTCGCGGGTCTCGGGGTGGGCGCGCCAGTCGCGGCCCTCGAAGGTGACCTGGGAGATCTGCTGGCCGGCGCCGAAGCAGTCGAAGACGGTGCAGCCCTGGAACCCTTGGTCGCGCAGCCGGGTGTGGATGCCGCAGCGGAAGTCCGGCCGGAGGTTCCCGCAGGGGGTGCCGGCGGTCTTGTTCGCGGCGAAATCGGCGGACTTGGCGAAGGGCAGCGCGACGCAGCACAGGGCGAAGCAGGCGGAGCAGTCGGCCTGGAGGAGGGGCAGTGCGGTGGTGGACACCCCTCCATTGTGACCGGAGCGTCTTGATCCGTCGGGAGGGGGCGGCGAGCATCCGTACATGACAGAAGTGATCGCAGTCGCCGTCATCACCCTGCTCGCCGTGATCAGTCCCGGTGCGGACTTCGCGATGGTGGTCAGGAACAGTTGTCTGTACGGGCGGCCGACGGGCCTGTTCGCGGCGGCGGGGGTCGCGGCCGGGGTGCTGGTGCACGTGTCGTACACGATGCTCGGGGTCGGTCTGCTGATCGCCTCGTCGACCGCCCTGTTCACGGCGATCAAGCTGGCGGGCGCGGCGTACCTGGTGTGGATCGGGATCCGTACCTTCCGGGCGCGGGCGGAGCTGACCGTGGACCTGGAGTCGGAGCCGGGGCTGACGCGGGCGGGGGCGCTGCGGTCGGGGTTCTTGACCAATGTGCTGAATCCCAAGACGACGCTGTTCGTGGTGTCCACGTTCACCCAGGTGGTCGGCCCGGACACCGCGGCGTGGCAGCAGGCGGGGTACGGGCTGTTCATGTCGGCGGCGCACCTGGTGTGGTTCGGGGCGGTGGCGCTGTTCTTCTCCGGTTCGCGGCTGCGGGACCGGATGCTGCGGGCGCAGAAGACGCTGAACCGGGCGATCGGCTCGGTGCTGGTGGGGCTGGGGGTGGGGCTGGGTTTCGCGCGCTGAGCCGTGCCGGGGGTCTGGCCTCCCGGGTTACCTGTGGGTAACGTGCTGGGGCATGGATGCTGAGGACGGGTTCTACGAGCGGCTCGGTGAGGGCCGCTTCCTGGCCACGGAGGCGACGCGCGGGCCCTGGGATGCGGGCTCCCAGCACGCCGGCCCGCCGGCCGCGCTGCTGGGGCGGGCCGTCGAGGAACGGCCCGGGGCGCGGGCGGACATGAGGATCGCCCGGATCACGTACGAGATCCTGCGCCCGGTGCCGATCGGGGAGCTGGAGGTGACCGCCTCGGTGCTGCGGGCCGGGCGCGGCACCGAGCTGGTCGAGGCGGCCCTCGCCCCGGCGGGCGGGCCGCCGGTGATGCTGGCGCGGGCCCTGCGGATCCGGGTGTCCGGGGAGCCGGTGCCGGCGGTGGTCCCGGCGGCGGTGGTGCCGCCGCCCGGCGAGGTGGGGGTGACGCCGTTCTTCCCCGTGCCGTGGGAGACGGGCTACCACTCCTCGGTGGAGACCCGCTTCACGGAGGGCGCCTTCGCCGAACGGGGACCGGGGACCTGCTGGATGCGGATGCGGGTGCCGCTCGTGGCGGGGGAGGAGGTCCGGCCGCTGGACCGGGTGCTGGTGGCCGCCGACTCGGGCAACGGGATCAGCGCGGTGATGGACTTCGGCCGGTTCGTCTTCGTCAACGGGGACCTCACCGTCCACCTGCACCGCCATCCGGTGGGCGAGTGGGTGTGCGTGGAGGCGCGTACGAGTGTGGACGAGGCGGGGATCGGCCTCGCGGACTCCCGCCTGCACGACGAGAAGGGGCCGGTCGGAAGGGGCGCGCAGAGCCTGTTCGTGGCCCCCCGCTGAGGCCAACCCCCTTTCGGCGCAGGGGAGTCGGTATGGCACCCTCGACCGGATGGAGGCCCTGAGAGAGACCGACCCCGCCCACGTCGGGGCGCACGCGCTGGTGGCCCGGCTGGGGGCCGGAGGCATGGGGCAGGTGTACCTCGGGCGGTCCCCGGGCGGACGCCTGGTGGCCATCAAGGTGATCAAGGAGGAGATCACCGGCCATCCGGAGGCCCTCGCGCGGTTCCGCCGGGAGGCCGAGACGGTGCGTGCGGTGCGGTCGGCCTACACCGCGAACCTGATCGACGCCTCGCTGGCGGCCCCGCCGTACTGGCTGGCCACCGAGTACGTGGCCGGGCCGACGCTCGCCCAGGCGGTGGGCGGCTTCGGCGCCCTGCCCGCCGGCTCCTGCCGCAGGCTGTTCGCCGCGCTCGCGGAGGGCCTGGCGAGCGTGCACGCGTACGGGGTCACCCACCGGGACCTCAAGCCGCAGAACGTCATCCTGGGCGCTCAGGGGCCGCAGCTCATCGACTTCGGGATCGCCAAGGGCGTGGCCGAGACGGCCCTGACGCAGGCCGGTACCGCCCCGGGCACCCCCGGCTACACGGCCCCGGAGGTGCTGCTGCGCGGCGAGGCGGCGGCCGCGGCGGACGTCTTCGCCCTGGGCGCCACCCTCGCGTACGCGGCCACGGGCCGGGCCCCCTACGGCACCGGCGAGCCGACGGCGGTCAACTTCCGCGCGGTGCACGGCGAGATCGACGTCGAGGGCGTGGAGCCGGAACTGGCCGCGCTGATCAGGGCCTGCGTGGTGACGGAGCCGGGCGGCCGGCCCGCCCTGGCCGAGGTCATCCGCCGCTGCGCGGTGGACGCGGCGCTGGTCGACGACCCGGTGTACGCGGCCCTGACCGCCGCCGGCGGCGGGGCGGCGCGGGTGCCGGCGCTGCCGTCGACCATCGGTCCGGGGCTCGGCGCCGCCGGTTCCGGCTACGTGCCGACGTACGTGCCGGCACCCGTGCCGGCGGCCCCGCTGCCCGCCGGTACGGGGGCCCGCCGTGTCCCGCGCCGGGCGTCGGCGGCCGTCGCCGTTCTGGTGGCGGGGGGACTGGCCGCGGGCGGCTACCTGATGAGCGGGGACGGCGAGGGCGGGGAGGCCGGCGGAGGGGGGCGGGCCGCGTCTCCGCCGGGGGCCGGCGCCGGGCCGTCCGGGGGCGTGCCGTCCTCCGTCGGGCAGCCGGCCTCGAGCCCGCCCGTCCCGGCGGGGGTCGGCGCGCCGGGCGCCGTGCCCGACCACATCGAGCCGAACAAGGTGTCGCGGGACCTGTGGAGCGGTACGGGCGGCTGCAACCTGCCCAACGAGGAGCGGGCGGAGTTCCTGCTGGCGTCCGTCGTCGACGCCGACGATCCGCAGGCCCAGACGGTCACCGGCAAGGTCAGGATCCGGGTCTTCCTGAAGCCGTACCACACGGAGAAGGGCACCTATGCCGTCTCGGTCGGCGTGAAACCCCCGCACGAGATCGACGAGAGCACGCGGCGCCCCTTCGAGGCGGTCCGCGACTACAACCACGGCATCGGCTACACGAGCAGGCCGGTCGACCTCACGGACCCGGCGACCGGGGGTTCGGTGGAGCTCACGTATCCGGACGACTTCGTCACGGAGCTGGTGGACAACGAGGGGACGCGGAAGAAGTTCCCGGGCATCCCTACGGCCAACGATCCCGGTGACTGGACCGTGCTGGTGTACCGGGTCCGTGGGGTCCGGGAGTACAGCAGTGTCCACTGCACCGGCTTTCCGGTGAAATAGTGCCGGAACAGACTGGCGAATGCGCTGTCAGACGGCCCGCCATGAGGCAGTGTTGACGGGTGCGCAAGTTCTGGATGGCGAGCGGGATCGGGATCGGCGTGTGCCTGACCTTCGTCGCGCTGCTGGTCGCCGGCACCTATTCGGCGGCGGCGGGCATCGCGAGCGGTGCCCGGCAGGGCGCCGTCGGGCTGGTGAAGGGCGCGGTGCCGGCGGTCTACCAGCCACTGGTGGAGAAGTGGGGGAACCTGTGCCCCGCGCTCAACCCGGCGCTGCTCGCCGCCCAGTTGTACACCGAGAGCCACTGGAAGCCGGACGCGCTCAGCCATGCCGACGCGCGGGGCATCGCCCAGTTCATCCCGGAGACCTGGGCCACGTACGGGGTGGACGGCGACGGTGACGGGGACCGCGACATCTGGGACCCGACGGACGCCATCCCCTCGGCGGCCACCTACGACTGCCAGCTCGCCAAGGACGTCGCGGGAGTCCCGGGCGACCGGTCCGACAACATGCTCGCCGCCTACAACGCCGGCCCCTACCGCGTCATCAAGGCGGGGGGCGTGCCGCCGATCAGCGAGACCCAGGGCTACGTGAAGGCGATCCGCTCCCTGGAGAAGAGCTTCGCGCGGCCCGTCGCCCGGCTCGCCCCGACCCAGCAGGCCAGCGGCGCCATGTACTTCGCGCAGAAGCAGCTCGGGACGCCGTACCTGTGGGGTGGCAACGGGACGGCCGACCAGGACGGGCGGTTCGACTGCTCCGGGCTGACCAAGGCGGCGTACGAGAGCGTGGGGATCGAGCTGCCGCGCGTGGCCAACGACCAGTACAACGCCGGGTCGCACCCCTCGCGCGACGAACTCCTCCCCGGTGATCTGGTCTTCTTCTCCGACGATCTGACGAACTCTCGGGCGATCCGGCACGTCGGGATGTACGTGGGCGGCGGCTACATGATCAACGCTCCGTACACCGGGGCGGTCATCCGGTTCGACAAGATCGACACTCCTGACTACTTCGGGGCGACCCGGGTGACCAAGGACGGGGCCGCGGCCCTTCCGGAGCAGCCCGGGGCGACCCCCAAGCCTTAGCGACTCTCCGTGAAGCCCAGGCCCTGAGCTGCGACGACGAGTCACTCTTGGATAACGTTGGAGTGATCATTCGGTGGAGAGTGGAACGTCCCAGGCAGAACGGGCGTTCCATGGTCACGGGGGTTGATCGGCTGGGGGGTTGAAGGGGCGCACACCGTCGTGCGTCCGCAGGGGACCTAGGCAGGCAAGGGGCCGCGGCGCATGGCTGGACTCACGACCGGTGGGCCGAACGTGGATGTCAGCCTGCTGTACGGAATCAACGCCCTCTCCCGGCGCGCGCCGGACTGGTTCGACCGCGCCGTGGCCTTCGCCGGCTCGTACGGACTGCCGCTGGCCATGGTCCTGCTCGTGCTGTGGTGCTGGCGAGGCACCAGGCGGCAGGACGAGACGACCGCCGCCGAGTCGTTCGCCGCGCTCGTGTGGGCGCCCCTCGCCGCCGGCGTCGCCCTGCTGGTCAACGTACCGCTGCGTCAGTTCGTGGCCCGCCCGCGGCCGTTCCTCCAGCACGACGGCCTGGAAGTGCTCGGCGGCGCGGGCGCGCCCGTCCCCGGCTTCTCCTTCGTCAGCGACCACGCCACCCTCGGGATGGCCCTCGGCGTCGGCGTGTTCCTGGTCAACCGCCGGCTCGGGCTGGTCGGGATCGGCCTGGCGCTGGCCGAGGGGCTGTGCCGGGTGTACCTCGGGGTGCACTACCCGACCGACGTCATCGGCGGGTTCGCGCTCGGCACCGCCGTCGTCCTGCTGCTCGCCCCGCTCGCCATGGCGGCGCTGGCCCCGTTGGTCAGGGCCGTCGCGCGCGCGCCGCGCCTCGGGCGGCTGGTACGGGCCCCCGGGCGGGTGCTGGCCCGCCCCGTCGAGCTGGCGCAGCGCCCGGCCGAGAGCGACCTCGCCGCGTAGGCCCTCCCCGCCGGACGGCTCAGGGGTTCCAGAGGGCGAGCAGCAGCGCCACCAGCAGGCACAGCCCCGCGGCACCGAAGCACAGCCGTACCGCCACCGGACGCGGGCGCGGCGTCACGGGTCGCCGCCCTCGCCGCCCCCGCCCGGATGTTCCGGCTCCGTGCCGTCGCGGCGGTATCGGGAGCGCAGCCACAGCCCGGTGGCCACGGCCGCCACGGTGGTGGCCCCGATGGCGAGCGCCACGTCGGCCGGTCCGTCCGCCGACCCCACCGGGCGGGCCCAGGCCGCCGCGGCCGGGGTGAGCGCGAGCAGCAGGGCCCAGAGGAGGGCCGCGAGGGAGCGTGCGGTACCTGGCATGGAACCAGAGCAACCGCTCGCGGGGCCCCGGGCCAGCCGGGGCGGCCGAACGGACGAAGGGGCGCCGCGGCTACACCGAGGTGTGCCGGGTCGCGTCCCTGCGGGCCAGGTCACGGGAGCGGCGGGCCGGCCCCTTCCAGCCGCAGCCGCACACGGCCAGGCAGAAGGAGCCGCGTTCCGCGGTGCTCGTGGAGTGGCCGGCGGGCGGCTGTGCGGGTTCCGCGGGGTCCCGCGGCAGGGGCACAGCGGTAAGCGGAGCGAGCGGCGTCGGCTTCGTGTGCTGATCCACCCCTCCACCGTACCCGGGCCCGGCCCCGTCCGGTACGGCCCCGGGAGCCGGGCGGCCCGTTACGGGAAACCCCGGACCTCGTTAACCGGAGCGGGTGGGGGCCTCGGGCAAACAGCGGTCTCGCGTTGGGGGTTGGCAGGCGATGGTGGTGCACCAGCACAGGCGGCGGAGAAGGCGTGCGGGTGAGGCGGTGCTCGCGGTCTGTGCGGCGGTGGCCGTCGCGGCGCTGAGCGCGTGCGGAGCGGCGAGCGGCACGGACGCCGGCAGCGGCTCCGGCAAGGGCTCCCGCGGCGGTGACGGCCGGCCCCCTGGCGACCCGGCCGCCGCGGTCCGCGGCGCCGCCGACGCGCTGACCGCCGCCGGGAGCGCGAAGGCCCGTACGGCGATGGAGATGGCGACCGGCGGGACCCGGGTCACCATCCGGGGCGAGGGCGGGGTCGACTTCCGCAAGCGGATGGGCCAGCTGCTGGTGATGCTCCCCGCCGACGTGAAGGGCCAGGCCGAGCACCGGCCCATCACCGAGCTGCTCGTCCCCGGCGCGCTCTACATGAAGAACCGGGGCGCCGGCGTCCCCGACGACAAGTGGGTCCGCCTGGACACCGCCACGCTCTCGGACGGGAACCTCGTCACCGGCGGTGCCACCGATCCGGTGGCCGCGGCCGAGCTGCTGCGGGGCGCGCGGGAGGTGACGTACGTGGGCGAGACCGAGCTGGCCGGCACCAGGGTGAGGCACTACCGGGGTACGACGGAAATCGCGGAGGCCGCGCGGAGCGCCTCGCCGGGGACCAGGGGAGCCCTGGAGGCGGCGGCGAAAGGGTTCAGCAAGGACAGCGTGCCGTTCGACGCGTACCTCGACGAGGAGGGGCGCCTGCGCAAGGTCAGGCACCGGTTCACGTACGTCAAGAATGGCGTGATCGATGTGTCCTCCACCACGCTGCTCTACGGATTCGGGACCCCGGTGACCGTCGTATTGCCCCCAAGCGGGGACATTTACGCCGGGAAGATCGCCGAATAGCCGGCCGGGCGGGGTGAACCGGCGCCTCCGGGCCATGGCCCCGCTATCCGGAAATGGTCCATCCGTGTCATGCGCGGCCGGAGGCCCGCTCCCTAGGCTGGTATGCCGAGCGCCGACGGGCGAGGGCGGCAGAGAGAGGTGACACGCGTGACTCCCGCAGGCGGCATGACGGTGCAGGACCACGTGGCGCTCGCCGAGATCGAGCTGTGCGGTGAGCTGATCATCGCGGCCTCGGCGGCGGCCGAGGAGCGGCTGAGCCAGGACCGGATCGACGAGGTGCTGATGGGGATCCGCCTGTAGCGCGGGGCGCCGTCGGGCGGTTCCGGGCGGTTCCCGCGGCGCCGTCGCCGCGGGCCGCGCGCCCCCGTCCCCGTGCCGGCGCCCGCCGCGTCAGCTGCGCAGCAGGCGCGCGATGGCCTTCGTGGCCTCCTCCACCTTCGCGTCGATCTCGGTGCCGCCCTTGACGGCGGCGTCCGCGACGCAGTGGCGCAGGTGCTCCTCCAGCAGCTGGAGGGCGAAGGACTGGAGGGCCTTCGTACTGGCCGAGACCTGCGTGAGTATGTCGATGCAGTACACGTCCTCGTCGACCAGGCGCTGGAGGCCGCGGATCTGGCCCTCGATCCGGCGCAGCCGCTTGAGGTGCTCGTCCTTCTGGTGGTGGTAGCCGTGGACGGCTCCGGAGCCCTCCGCCTCGATGGTCGTCATCGGTCCTCCCGTGGTCCGGAAAGAGGGGTTATACCCCTCATGGGTATAGGGTACGTCGCCCGGGCCGGGGGGACAGGGGTCCGTGGCTCCCACTCTGCCTGATGGAGGACACTGGGGAACCGCCGGTTAGCCGTGGCCGGGGGATGCGCCTAGCATCAGCCTGACCGAATCCAATGCACCCCGAGGACCTCACGTGCGATTTCGTCTGACCCCCAGGGAGACGAGCTTCTACGACATGTTCGCCGCATCCGCGGACAACATCGTCACGGGCTCCAAGCTCCTGATGGAACTGCTCGGAGCGGAACACTCCGCCCGGGCCGAGATCGCGGAGCGGATGCGGGCGGCGGAACACGCTGGGGACGACGCCACCCACGCGATCTTCCACCAGCTGAACTCCTCCTTCATCACGCCGTTCGACCGGGAGGACATCTACAGCCTCGCCTCGTCGCTCGACGACATCATGGACTTCATGGAGGAGGCGGTCGACCTCGTCGTCCTCTACAACGTGGAGGAGCTGCCCAAGGGCGTCGAGCAGCAGATCGAGGTGCTGGCGCGGGCGGCCGAGCTGACCGCCGAGGCCATGCCGCACCTGCGGACGATGGAGAACCTCACCGAGTACTGGATCGAGGTCAACCGTCTCGAGAACCAGGCCGACCAGATCCACCGCAAGCTGCTCGCGCAGCTCTTCAACGGCAAGTACGACGCCATCGAGGTGCTGAAGCTCAAGCAGATCGTCGACGTCCTCGAAGAGGCCGCCGACGCGTTCGAGCACGTCGCGAACACGGTGGAGACCATCGCCGTCAAGGAGTCCTGAACCCCGTGGACACCTTTGCGCTGGTCGTGACCATCGGTGTCGCGCTCGGCTTCACGTATACGAACGGCTTCCACGACTCCGCGAACGCCATCGCGACCTCCGTCTCGACGCGGGCCCTGACCCCGCGCGCGGCCCTGGCGATGGCCGCCGTCATGAACCTGGCCGGTGCCTTCCTCGGCAGCGGGGTGGCCAAGACGGTCAGCAAGGGCCTGATCGAGACCCCGCACGGCAACAAGGGCATGTGGATCCTCTTCGCGGCCCTGGTCGGCGCGATCGCCTGGAACCTGATCACCTGGTACTTCGGTCTTCCGTCGTCCTCCTCGCACGCCCTGTTCGGCGGCATGGTGGGCGCGGCGCTGGGCGGCGGGACGGAGGTCATCTGGTCCGGCGTGGTCGAGAAGGTCGTCATCCCGATGTTCGTCTCGCCGGTCGTCGGTCTCGTGGCCGGTTACCTGGTGATGGTCTGCATCCTGTGGATGTTCCGCCGGGCCAACCCGCACAAGGCCAAGCGGGGCTTCCGCATCGCGCAGACGGTCTCGGCGGCCGGCATGGCGCTCGGCCACGGTCTCCAGGACGCGCAGAAGACGATGGGCATCGTGGTGATGGCCCTGGTCATCGCCGACGTCCAGGGCGCCGACGAGGCCATCCCGATCTGGGTGAAGGTCGCCTGTGCCGTCATGCTGTCGCTGGGCACGTACGCGGGCGGCTGGCGCATCATGCGCACCCTCGGCCGCAAGATCATCGAGCTGGACCCGCCGCAGGGCTTCGCGGCGGAGACCACCGGCGCCTCGATCATGTTCGGCTCGGCGTTCCTCTTCCACGCGCCGATCTCGACCACCCACGTGATCACCTCGGCGATCATGGGCGTGGGCGCGACCAAGCGGGTGAACGCCGTGCGCTGGGGCGTCGCCAAGAACATCATCCTGGGCTGGTTCATCACCATGCCGGCGGCGGCCGCGGTGGCCGCGGTCAGCTTCTGGATCGTGAACCTGGCCTTCGTGTAGCGCGCCGGAGCGGCGGAGCGCCGTCGCGCCGTAGTGCCGTACGAAAGCGGGCCGGCTCCCCCCACCCAGGGGGAGCCGGCCCTTTTCTTCCGCCCCGCGGCGGCACCGCCATGCAGCGCCGCGGGACGTCCAGGCGGGTTCCGGCGATCAGCCGAAGCGGCCCGAGATGTAGTCCTCCGTCGCCTGGACGGACGGGTTGGAGAAGATCCGGTCCGTGTCGTCGATCTCGACGAGCTTGCCCGGCTGGCCGACGGCGGCGAGGTTGAAGAAGGCGGTGCGGTCCGAGACGCGGGCCGCCTGCTGCATGTTGTGCGTCACGATGACGATCGTGAAGCGCTCCTTCAGCTCCCCGATCAGGTCCTCGATGGCGAGGGTGGAGATCGGGTCGAGGGCGGAGCAGGGCTCGTCCATCAGCAGGACCTGCGGCTCGACCGCGATGGCGCGGGCGATGCACAGGCGCTGCTGCTGGCCGCCGGAGAGGCCGGAGCCCGGCTTGTTCAGGCGGTCCTTGACCTCGTTCCACAGGTTGGCGCCCTTGAGGGACCGCTCGACGATGTCGGCGAGTTCGGCCTTCTTGTAGCTGCCGTTCAGGCGCAGGCCCGCCGCCACGTTGTCGAATATCGACATGGTGGGGAAGGGGTTGGGGCGCTGGAAGACCATGCCGACCGTGCGGCGCACCGCGACGGGGTCCACGCCGGGGCCGTACAGGTTCTCGTCGTCCAGCAGCACCTTGCCCTCGACGCGGCCGCCGGGGGTGACCTCGTGCATGCGGTTCAGGGTGCGCAGGAAGGTCGACTTGCCGCAGCCGGAGGGGCCGATGAAGGCCGTCACGGAGCGGGGTTCCACGGTCATCGAGATGTCGTCGATGGCCTTGTGGCCGCCGTAGAAGGCGGAGAGGCCGCTGACGTCGATTCGCTTGGCCATGAGGGTCACTTCGCTTTCAGTGGGTCACCGCGGCGGAGCCGCTGACGGGCTCGCTCTTAGCGACCGGTCTTCGGGGCCTTCCAGCGGGCGATGCCGCGGGCCACCAGATTGAGGATCATGACGAAGGCGATCAGGACGAGCGCTGCCGCCCAGGCCCGGTCGTAGGAGGCTTCACTGCCGACCTTGTACTGCTCCCAGATGTAGAGCGGGAGCGAGGACTGGGCGCCTTCGAAGGGGTTGCCGTTGATGAGCTGCGAACCGAAGACCAGCAGCATGATCGGCGCGGTCTCACCGGCGATGCGGGCCACCGCCAGCATGACACCGGTGGAGATGCCGCCGATGGCGGTGGGGAGCACCACCTTCAGGATGACGCGCCACTTCGGCACGCCGAGGGCCAGGGCGGCCTCGCGGAGCTCGTTCGGGACGAGCTTGAGCATCTCCTCGGTGGAGCGGACCACGACCGGCATCATCAGGATCGACAGGGCCATCGCGCCGGCGAAGCCGGAGGGGCCGAAGCCGAGCATCAGGTTCCAGGTCGTCAGGATGAACAGGCCCGCGACGATCGAGGGGATGCCGGTCATCACGTCGACGAAGAAGGTGACGGCCTTGGCGAGCCGGCCCTTGCCGTACTCGACCAGGTAGACGGCGGTCAGCAGGCCGATCGGCGCGGCGATCAGGGTGGCCAGGCCGACCTGCTCCAGCGTGCCGAGGAGGGCGTGGTAGACGCCGCCGCCCTGCTCGAAGCTGGTCACGCCGTTCATGGAGTGGCTCAGGAAGGCGCCGTCGAGGACGCCGATGCCGCGGCTGACGGTGGTGATCATCAGGGAGAGCAGCGGGACGACGGCGAGGACGAAGCAGACCCAGACGACGGAGGTCGCGACGCGGTCCTTGGCCTGGCGGCGGTTCTCGACGACCGCGCTGGAGGCGTACGTGATCCCGACGAACAGCAGGGCCGCGATCAGGCCCCACTGGATCTTGCTGTGCAGGCCGAGGACGAGGCCGGCGGCGGTGCCGAGCGCCACGGAGGCGACGGCGGTGCCGGCCGGTGCCCAGCGGGGCAGGCCGCCGCGGGTCAGTCCGGCGGGGGAGGAGGACCTGCGGGCCCCGGCGGGGCGCTGGTCCTGGAGTGCGTGGCTCATCAGGCGTTCGCCCCCGAGAAGTCCTTGCGACGGGCGATGATCAGGCGGGCCGCGCCGTTGACGAGCAGGGTGAGCAGGAAGAGGACCAGGCCGGAGGCGATCAGCGCGTCGCGGCCGAACTCGTTGGCCTCGTCGAACTTCGCGGCGATGTTCTGCGCGAAGGTGCCGCCGCCCGGGTTCAGGACGTGCAGCGAGATGAGGAAGCTCGGGGAGAGGACGGTCGCGACGGCCATGGTCTCGCCGAGCGCGCGGCCGAGGCCCAGCATCGAGGCGGAGATGACGCCGGAGCGGCCGAAGGGCAGCACCGACATCCGGATGACCTCCCAGCGGGTCGCGCCGAGGGCCAGGGCGGCCTCCTCGTTCATGCGCGGGACCTGGAGGAAGACCTCGCGGCTGACGCTGGTCACGATCGGCAGGATCATGATCGCGAGCAGGATGCCGACGGTGAAGAGCGAGCGGGCGACGCCGACCTGGGTCTTCTCGAAGACGTAGGTCCAGCCGAGGTACTCGTCGAGCCAGAGGTTCAGCCCGTTCAGCTGCGGCACCAGGAAGAGGGCGCCCCAGATGCCGTAGACGATCGACGGCACGGCGGCCAGCAGGTCGACGACGTAGGCGAGGGGCGAGGCGAGCTTGCGCGGCGCGTAGTGCGAGATGAACAGGGCGATGCCGACGGCGATCGGGACCGCGATGACCATCGCGATGATCGAGCTGACGACGGTGCCGAAGAGGAGGACGGCTATGCCGAAGACGGGGGGGTTGGCCGAGGCGTTCCAGTCGAAGGTGGTGAGGAAGTTCCCCTCGTTCTTCGACAGCGCGATGGTGGCCCGGTAGGTGAGGAAGGCGGCGATCGACGCCATGATCACCAGGAGCAGGATGCCGGAGCCCTTGGAGAGCCCCGCGAAGACCTTGTCACCGGCGCGGCCGGTGGACCTCGTGCTCGAGGAGACGGGCGGAGCCGCGTCTGTCTGGGTGAAAGTGGTGGAAGCCATGGTCTTTCCGGTCTGTGTGGGGGGCGGGCCCCCTGGCGGCGGTGCACCGGATTTCCCCCGGGTGGTGGGGGAGGGTCCCGGGTCCCGGGGCCGATCGGCGCAGGATCGGCCCCGGGCCGGGAGGGGTGTGGCTAGGCCAGCGACTTGATGACTTCGCGGACCTTGGTGTTGATCTCGGCCGGGATCGGCGCGTAGCCGTTCTCGGTGAGGACCTTCTGGCCCGCGTCCGAGGAGGTGTACTCGAGGAAGGACTTCACGGTGCCGAGCGTCTCGGGCTTGTTGCCCTTGTCGCAGACGACCTCGTACGTGACCAGGACGATCGGGTACGCGCCCTCGGCCTTGGTGGTGTAGTCGAGCTTCAGGGCCAGGTCGGAACCGGTGCCGGCGATCTTCGCGGCGGCGATGGCCTTGGAGGCGTTCTCCGGGGTGGCCTTGACCGGGGTGCCGGCCCCGGTGTTGACGTCGACGGTCTTGATGTTCTGGGAGGTGGCGTACGAGAGCTCGAAGTAGCCGATCGCGCCGTCCACGGCCTTGACCTGGGAGGCGACGCCGGCGGAGCCGGAGGCGGCCTGGCCGCCGGGGGCGGGCCACTTCTTGGAGGCCTCGTAGGACCAGGCGTCGGGGGCGGCGGCCTTGAGGTACTTGCCCAGGTTCTCGGTGGTGCCCGAGTCCTCGGAGCGGTGGAAGGCCTGGATGGCGGTGGAGGGGAGCGTGACGCCGGGGTTCAGCTTCTTGATCGCCTCGTCGTCCCACTTCTTGATCTTGTCGTTGAAGATGTTGGCGAGCGTCGCGGCGTCCAGGTTCAGCTTGTCCACGCCGGAGACGTTGAAGCCGAGGGCGATGGGTCCGCCGACCATCGGCAGGTTGACGCCCTGGCCGCCGGTGCAGATCTTCTTCGACTCCTCGACCTGCTCGGGCTTCAGCGCGGAGTCCGAGCCGGCGAAACCGACGGTGCCCTGGTTGAAGGCGACGATGCCCTCACCGGAGGAGGAGGACTTGTAGTTCACCTCGACGCCGGAGCAGGCGGCCATGTAGTTCTTCACCCACAGGTCGACCGCGTTCTTCTGCGCGGAGGAGCCGGAGGCGAGGAGCTTGCCCTTGGCGCCGTCGCACTTGACGTCGCCGGGGGCGGGGGCCGAGGCCTTCTTGGTGCCGTCGGCGCCGGTCTTCGTGTTGTCGTCCGAACCGCACGCCGTGAGGACCAGGGCGCCGGACACGACGAGGGCCCCGAGGGCGGAGGCACGAAGCCGGTTCTTGCGCTGAAGCTTCACTTTCGGGTGTTCCTTCCGAGGAGCCGCCGGCCGCTTTCTGTATCGGGGCGGCGTGCGAAGAGGACTACGGGGCTGTGGTGGTGCGGCGCCGCGTCTTCCCGGTCGGCTCGCACCGTGCACTACCGAAATTAGGCAGAACAGGTGAAGCCGTCGACCGCGCTTGGTGAACGGGGGGTGAACCGTGGCGGACGGCCTGGTGCGGATGGGGTGGTTTGCGTGGGGGCGTAATCGGTCGTTATCCACCCGTTGTGCCGCGGTTGCCCCTTCCCGGACGTGCGGGCGGGCGTGGCCGGATCCCGCCGTCGCGCCGGGCCGGGCCCGGCCCGGCCCCGCGAGGCGGGGGCGTGGACGGACGGCGGCGCTACGGGCGGAGGACGGCTCCGGCCGGGGCGGGGTGCCAGACCCGGTGGAAGGCGCGGCGGGCCGCCTCCACCGCGTGGCGCTGGTCGGCGTGCAGCACGCCGAGGGCGTACGCGGTCGCCGGGGCGATGCGCGGGGTGCGGGCGGCCGCCGCCGAGGCGGTGGCGGCCTCCGCGGCGTCCCGGTGCAGGTCCAGCGTCTCGCCCGCCGCCGCGAGCCGGGCCACGTCCCCGCCCAGGGCCTCCCGCGCGTACCGGTGCAGCCGCAGCAGGCGGCGTACCTCGTGCCAGGCGGCGTCCTCGTGCGCCGCGTACGGGGTGCCGTGCGCGGCGGGAAGGGCGGAGACGGCCCCCGCCAGGCGGGCGCCGGTGAGCTCCGCCAGCGGTTCCAGCACGTCCCCGGCCCGGCCCCCGGCGGCCACCGGGTCCAGCGGCACCTCCGAGGCCAGCACCGCGACCGCGTCCGCCACCGCGTGGAAGCGGGACGACCCGAGGGCCTGGAGGGTGGCCGAGTGCGCCCGCGTACGCGCCAGCGTGAGCCGGCGCTCCAGCAGGGCGCCCGCCCGGGCCGAGCCCACCGTGAGGGCGCCCGGGGCGCCCGCCCCGCCCCGCGGCGCGGGCAGGTCGGGGGAGCCCGACAGCCGCTGGAGGGCCTCCAGCAGCCGCGACAGCCGGGCGGCGTGGGCGTGCTCGTCGGCCAGGGTGGCCGACAGCCAGACCAGCTCCGTGCGCAGGGAGTCCGCCCAGCCCGTCTCGGTGACCGGCCGGAACGTGCTCAGCGAGCCGGCGATGCGGCGCGCCGCGCTCCGCAGGCCGTACGCCGCCCCGCTGCTCCCGGTGGAGTCGGAATCGGAGCCGCCCGCCGCGCCCGCGTCGTGCAGGCGCAGCGCGCGCAGGAAAGCGGTGGCCTGGGAGCGCAGGTACGCGCCGAGCACGTCCCCCGCGGACAGGTCGTCATGGTTTGGCAGAGCCACGCCGGCGCCTCCGGGCGTCTATGAGCATCTCCTGTACGTGCCGCAGCGGCTGGCCCTCGGCGTCGGTGCTGTGCCGGGTCCATTCGCCGTCCGGGCCCAGGTGCCAGGAGGAGGTGGCGTCGGACATGCCGGTCTCCAGCATCCGGTCCAGTGCCGCGCGGTGGGCCGGGTCGGTGACCCTGACCAGTGCCTCGATGCGGCGGTCGAGGTTGCGGTGCATCATGTCGGCGCTGCCGATCCACACCTCGGGTTCGCCGCCGTTGCCGAAGGCGAAGACCCGGGAGTGCTCCAGGAAGCGGCCGAGGATCGAGCGGACCCGTATGTTCTCCGACAGCCCGGGGACGCCGGGGCGTACGGCGCAGATGCCGCGCACCCAGATGTCGATGGGGACACCGGCCTGGGAGGCCCGGTAGAGGGAGTCGATGAGGGCCTCGTCGACGATCGAGTTCATCTTCAGGCGGACCGACGCCGGGCGGCCGGCCCGGTGGTGGTCGGCCTCCTTGTCTATGCGCGAGATCAGCCCGTCGCGCAGGGACTTCGGGGCGGTCAGCAGCCGGCGGTAGGTCTCGCGGCGGGAGTAGCCGGACAGCCGGTTGAAGAGGTCGGAGAGGTCCGCGCCGACCTGCGGGTCGGCGGTGAGCAGGCCGAGGTCCTCGTACAGGCGGGCGGTCTTGGGGTGGTAGTTGCCGGTGCCGACGTGGCTGTAGCGGCGCAGGGTGTCGCCCTCCTGCCGGACGACGAGGGAGAGCTTGCAGTGGGTCTTGAGGCCGACGAGGCCGTAGACGACGTGGCAGCCGGACTCCTCCAGCTTGCGCGCCCACTTGATGTTGGCCTGCTCGTCGAAGCGGGCCTTGATCTCCACGAGTACGAGGACCTGCTTGCCGGACTCGGCGGCGTCGATCAGGGCGTCCACTATCGGGGAGTCGCCGGAGGTCCGGTACAGGGTCTGCTTGATCGCGAGGACGTCCGGGTCTCCGGCGGCCTGTTCCAGGAAGGCCTGCACGGAGGTGGAGAAGGAGTCGTACGGGTGGTGGAGCAGTACGTCGCGCTCGCGCAGCGCGGCGAATATGTCGGGCGCGGACGCGGACTCCACCTCGGCGAGGTCGCGGTGGGTGCCGGCCACGAACTTGGGGTACTTCAGCTCGGGCCGGTCCAGGGAGGCGATGCCGAAGAGCGCGGTCAGGTCGAGCGGGCCGGGCAGCGGGTACACCTCGGCGGCGCTGACCTTCAGCTCCTGGACGAGGAGGTCCAGGACGCCGGGGTCGATGGACTCCTCCACCTCCAGGCGCACGGGCGGGCCGAAGCGGCGCCGCATGAGCTCCTTCTCCAGGGCCTGGAGGAGGTTCTCGGCGTCGTCCTCCTCGACCTCCAGGTCCTCGTTGCGGGTCACGCGGAACATGTGGTGCGCGAGCACCTCCATGCCGGGGAACAGCTCCTCCAGGTGCGCGGCGATGACGTCCTCCAGGGGGACGTAGCGCTGCGGGGAGGCCTCCAGGAACCGGGAGAGGATCGGCGGGACCTTGACCCGGGCGAAGTGGCGGTGGCCGCTGACCGGGTTGCGCACGACGACGGCCAGGTTGAGGGAGAGGCCGGAGATGTACGGGAACGGGTGCGCGGGGTCCACGGCCAGCGGGGTGAGCACCGGGAAGATCTGGTTGCGGAACAGGGTGAAGAGGCGGGCCTGCTCCTTCTCGGTGAGGTCGGGCCACCGGATGAGGTGGATGCCCTCCTCCGCGAGCTGGGGGGCGATGTCGTGCTGGAAGCAGGCGGCGTGCCGGGCCATGAGCTCGCGCGAGCGGGTCCAGATCAGGTCCAGCACCTCGCGGGGCTGGAGGCCCGAGGCCGAACGGGTGGCGACGCCGGTCGCGATGCGGCGCTTGAGGCCGGCGACGCGGACCATGAAGAACTCGTCGAGGTTGCTCGCGAAGATCGCCAGGAAGTTGGCGCGCTCCAGGAGCGGGGTGGCCGGGTCCTCGGCGAGCTCGAGCACCCGTTCGTTGAAGGCCAGCCAGCTGCGCTCCCGGTCGAGGAAACGGTTCGCGGGGAGCTCGCCGGTCTCGTCCTTGTCCTCGTACGCGTCCAGGTCGGCGTCGAGGTCGGGATCGAGGTCGACGTGGCCGACCACGCGGGCCGCGTGGGGGCGGTGGGCGGCTATGGAACCGATGCGGGGTTTGCCGGCGCCGTCGCCGGTGCCGTTGCCGCCGGTGCTGCCGCTTCCGGTCGCGGGGGTGTGAGACGGGTGCTGGGCGGGGACCCCGGCGGGGCCTGCGCTGGGCTGGTGGCTCATGACTCCATTCTTCCGCGCGCGCGGCAGGACAGGCGCGTCGGAAGTGTCTGCCGTCAGGCGGAGTCGGGGCTGCATGCCGGGAGACTCGCAAGCGCGTCTGAATGCCCGGTTAATGGCGTATGGCTTTCGGGGTCCGCCTGGGGCACGCGGCGGGGCGGGGCGCGCTGCCGCCGGGGGGCGTCCGCCCCTGTCCCGCACCCCGGGGAGGCAGGGCGGCGGGCCTTGCGGCGGGCTCGGGGCGTCCTTCCGGGGGGCCTTCCACGGCCTCCCGGAAGGCCTCGGCGGCCGGGGCTTCATATCCGGCATACGCGGTTCTGTCGGGCTTCTCAGCCGGGACTCAGAATGCTTTCATGATCCGCGGACAGAGTCGGATGCATGACCGAGAGCTTCCGCCGCGAAGGCGAGTACCCCCAGCAGAACCAGGAGAACGGCCCGGACCGCCACGGCGCGCCCTTCGGCGACGACTGGCTGCGGGGGCGCGAGCGGCTGGCAAGGGATGCCGGGGGCGGCGCCGGGGCCGGGGCCGGGGCCTTTCCGCCGCCGCCCCCGTACCCGCCGGCCGCGTCGGCCCCCGGCTGGCACGAGGCGCACCAGCCGCCGGTGCTCCGCGGCGAGACCCTCCCCGCCGGACCGCCCGCCGGACCCGCCGCCGGAACCCCCGCCGGGCCCGCGCACGCGGCCCGGGCCAGGCGTCCCGTCGCACTGCTCGCCGCCGTCGCCCTCGCGGCGGCCGCGGTCGGCGGCGGGACGGCCGTCGCCGTGCAGGAGTTCCTCGGGCGGGGCGCGGCCGCGGGCGGCGGCTTCAGCGGCACCAACGTCTCGCAGTCCGGCAACGGCACCGTCTCCGGGGTCTCCGAGCAGGTCAGCCCGTCCGTCGTCCGCATCGACACCCGCACCGGCTCCGGTCAGGGCACCGGGTCCGGCATCGTGCTCACCGCCGACGGCGAGGTCGCCACCAACAACCACGTCGTCAGCGGCGCCTCCGAGATCCAGGTGACGCTGAGCGACGGGAAGAAGTACCGGGCCGAGGTGGTCGGGACCGATCCCGGCAAGGACCTGGCGCTGATCAGGCTCCAGGGCGCGAGCGGCCTCAGGCCCGCCAAGCTCGGCGACTCCGACCGGCTCAAGGTCGGTGACGAGGTCGTCGCCATCGGCTCCCCCGACCGCCTCACCGGCACCGTGACCAGCGGCATCGTCTCGGCCCTGGACCGCGAGGTGAACGTGCCGAGGTCCGACGACCGGCAGCGGTCCCCGCAGCGGCAGCCCGGCGGCTGGCCGTTCTCCTTCGAGGGCCGGCAGTTCAACGGCGACACCGGCTCCAGCACCACCTCGTACAAGGCCATCCAGACCGACGCCTCCCTCAACCCCGGCAACTCCGGCGGCGCCCTCGTCGACATGAACGGCGAGATCGTCGGCATGCCCTCCGCGATCTACTCGCCGGCCGCCGACGGCGACGGTGCCGGCAGCGTCGGCCTCGGCTTCGCCATCCCGGTCAACACCATCAAGGCCGACCTCGGCTCCCTCCGGAAGGGGGGCACCGGGAGCGGCGGCACCGACAGCGGCGCCACCGGCTCCGGCACCTCCTTCTGACACCCTGGGACGTGCCCCGCGCACCGACCACCACCCTGGGGGACCCCACCATGTCCGCAGCCGCCACCACCGGCGCCGAAGGCGAACCGCAGCGGATCCTCGTCGTGGACGACGAGCCCGCCGTGCGTGAGGCCCTGCGCCGCAGCCTCGCCTTCGAGGGGTACGCCGTCGCGACCGCCGTCGACGGGCTCGACGCCCTCGACCGGGCGGCCTCGTACGCCCCCGACCTGATCGTCCTCGACATCCAGATGCCGCGGATGGACGGGCTGACGGCGGCCCGCCGGCTGCGCGCCTCCGGCAGCGTCACGCCGGTGCTGATGCTGACCGCCCGCGACACCGTGGGCGACCGCGTCACCGGACTCGACGCGGGCGCCGACGACTACCTGGTGAAGCCCTTCGAGTTGGACGAGCTCTTCGCCCGGGTCCGCGCGCTGCTGCGCCGCAGCGCGTACGCCGCCCCCGCCGCCGGCCGGGAACCGGACGGGGACCGCCTCGCCTTCGCCGACCTGCGCATGGACCCCGCCACCCGCGAGGTCACCCGCGGCGGGCGTCCGGTGGAGCTGACGCGTACGGAGTTCACCCTGCTGGAGATGTTCCTGGCGCACCCGCGGCAGGTGCTGACGCGCGAGCAGATCCTCAAGACCGTCTGGGGCTTCGACTTCGAGCCCAGCTCCAACTCCCTGGACGTGTACGTGATGTACCTGCGCCGCAAGACCGAGTCGGGCGGCGAGCCGCGGCTGGTCCACACCGTGCGCGGGGTGGGGTACGTCCTGCGCGCCGGCGAGGGCGGCCCCGAATGACGGGGCCGGCCGCCCGGTTCCGGGCCCTGCCGCTGCGCTCGCGGCTCGCGCTGCTGGTCACCGTCGCGGTGGCGGTCGCGGTGGCGGCGGTGGCGGGGGTGTCCTGGGTGATGGTCCGGGCGCAGCTGAACGACCAGCTCAACCGGTCGCTGAGGGGCACCGACCCCAACGAGCAGGTGCTGCGGACCCTGCGCGAGGGATGCGCGAACCGGCCGGCCCAGACCTCCCCCAACATCGCCGAGGAGCTGAACGCCACGGTCCAGATCGTCACCGCCGACGGCGGCCGCTGCCTGGTCGACGGCCGGCGCGACCTGCCGGTCACCCGGGCCGACCTGGAGGTCGCGGTGACGCCGAACGCCAGCAGGCTGCACGACGTGACGACCGACGACGGCACCGGCATGCGGGTCTACACCCGCTCCGCCAGCCTCGCCGGGGGCCAGCGCTTCGCGATCTCCATCGCCAAACCCCTCGCCGACATCGACAAGCCCCTGTCCACCCTGGCCTGGGTGCTGCTGCTGGTCTCCGGCATCGGTGTGGTCGGCGCCGGCGCGGCCGGGCTGTGGGTGGCCCGTACCGGGCTGCGGCCCGTCGACGAGCTCACCGGCGTCGTCGAGCACGTCGCCCGGACCGAGGACCTGACGGTACGCATCCCCGACGAGGGCGACGACGAGATCGCCCGCCTGTCACGGTCCTTCAACGCGATGACCGCCGCCCTCGCCTCCTCCCAGGAGCGCCAGGCCCAGCTGATCGCGGACGCCGGGCACGAGCTGCGCACACCGCTCACCTCGCTGCGCACCAACGTCGAGCTGCTCGCGCGCAGCGAGGAGACGGGCCGGGCCATCCCGCCCGAGGACCGCAGGGAGCTGCTCGCCTCGGTCAAGGCGCAGATGACGGAACTCGCCGCGCTGATCGGCGACCTCCAGGAGCTGTCCCGCCCGGACGCGGCCCCGCACGCCCCGCTCGGGGTGGTGGCCCTGCACGAGATCGTGGCCTCGGCCCTGTCGAGGGCCCGGCTGCGCGGACCCGAGCTGCGGTTCGGCTCGGCCCTGGAGCCCTGGTACGTACGGGGCGAGGCGGCGGCGCTGGAGCGGGCGGTGGTCAACCTGCTGGACAACGCCGTGAAGTTCAGCCCGCCGGGCGGCGCGGTGGAGGTCTCGCTGCACGCGGGCGAGCTGACCGTGCGCGACCACGGGCCGGGCGTCCCGCCCGAGGACCTCCCGTACGTCTTCGAGCGGTTCTGGCGTTCGGAGTCGGCCCGGGCCCTGCCCGGCAGCGGGCTGGGGCTGTCCATCGTGGCGCGTACGGCGGCCCGCTCGGGCGGCACCGCCGAGCTGCGCGCCGCCCCGGACGGGGCGGGCGGCACGGAGGCGGTCCTGCGGATCCCGGGCGCCCCGGCGCCGCCGCCGTCCTCGCAGCCCGCGGCGGGGCCGTCAGTTGTGCCGGATCAGTGAGGCGACCAGGCCGGAGCGGGTGTTCGGGAAGTCCATCGGGACGATGCCGAGGCCGGTGCGGCCGGCCAGCTCCGTGCCGTCGACGAAGGCGTGGACCTGCGGGTTGAGCCGGTCGGAGTTCCAGCGCGGGGGCATGTACGCGGCGGTGCTCACGTAGTTGACGAAGAGCTTGCCGGGCTGCTGGACCGCCTTGCGGAAGTGGTCCTCGATGCGGACGCGCTTGGCGAAGGGCTCGGTGTTGTAGTCGTCCTGGATGTCGAAGACGGAGCCGTCGCCGTAGCGCAGGCCGGGCAGTCCGGCGTTGTCGGCGAGGAGGACGACCTTGCCGCGGGCCTGCCCGAGGGAGGGCAGGGTGTCGGAGATGCGGAAGAGCGGGCGCCAGCCCCGGTTGTCGAGGTAGTCGTCGAAGACGGCGCGGAAGGTGGCGTCGCTGTCGGAGGAGTACTCCTGCTTGACCCGCATCAGCACCGTCTCAGAAGGGTGCGCGGCGAGGAAGTTCCAGCAGTCGGTGAGGACGTCGCCGAACATCAGGCCCTGGTAGAACGAGCCGTGGTGGATGGCGAAGGAGCCGCCGGTCACCCGGCAGCGGACGTCCAGGAAGCGGATCCCCGAGACGAGCTGCTCGGCGACCGAGGTGTTCTGGCAGGCGACGTACAGGCCGCCCTGGCGGGCTCCGGAGTCATGGGTGCCGGGGATGGTCATCCGCTGGAGGGCGGTGGAGTCGGCGAGGCCGGCCATCCAGTCCTGGGTGCCCAGTGTCCGGGCGGAGGCGGGGGCCGCCGTCCCGAGTCCGAGGAGCGCGCCCGCGCCCGCGGCCGTCGCCCCCGCCAGAAAAGCCCGCCGGTCCCATGCCATGCCCCGCCCCTTCGCCGATCCGGTGATGGGACCGGATTATGGCCTGCGGGACCCCCGTTTACTACCCGTCGGTAGACTCCGGTTCCTCCAGCAACTCCGCCATCCTGCGCAGCCCTTGGGTGAGCTCACGCCCCGTCGGGGCCTGTTCGGGGTCGGTCAGGGCCTGCACCATCACCCCGCTGAGCAGGGCCAGGTGCACGGACCCGAGGGCCCGTACGTCCTCCTCGGTGACGTCCTCCTCGGACACCCCGGCCAGCTGCGCCGCCACCATCCGCCGGGACCGGCGCTGGCCCTCGGCGAGGACCGCGAGCAGCTCGGGCGAGGACTGGGCGTGCACGAAGGCCTCGATGTTGGCGATCCACAGCCAGCGCGTGTCGAGGAAGTCGCGGCTCTTGCGGTCCCAGGTGTCGGCGTACCGCTCGGCCGCGGTGCGGCCCTGCCCGGCGAGCCGGCCGGAGCCGGCGGCCCAGTCGTCCATGGCGGCGAACAGCGCCTGGTTGAGCAGCGCCTCGCGGGATCCGAAGTGGTAGCCGATGGCGGCCATGCTCACCCCGGCGGCCGAGGCGATGTCGCGCACGGTGGTGCGCGCGTACCCCTTCTCCTCGAGGCAGCGGCGCGCGCCGGCCAGCAGGTCCTCGCGATTTCCCATGTCCCGGATGGTATCCGCGCCCCCGCGGCATGCCGCCCCGCTCGTGTTTGGGCAATCGTGCAAGACGAATGTATTGCGCGCTTGCCCAACTCCTGGCAGGGTGATGCCGTCGCCACACGGACCGCGGTCCACGAACGGGGAGAGCCGGAATGCGCCACACGCTGGACATCGAAGGACGCACACTGTCGTACCTGGACCCGGGCGGCAGCGGCCGTCCGCTCCTCGCCCTCCACGGCGGGATGTCCGAAGCCGCCGCCTTCACCGGCCTGGCCGCCGCCCTCGGCGACCGGTGGCGGGTCATCGCCCCCGACCAGCGCGGCCACGGCGACTCCGACCGGGCCCCCCACTACCGCCGCGAGGGGTACGTCGCCGACGCCGTCGCCCTCCTGGACCACCTCGGGCTCACCGGGCCCGTCACCGTCCTCGGCTACTCCCTCGGCGGGCTCAACGCCTACCACCTGGCCGCCGCCCACCCCGGCCGGGTCGGCGCCCTGATCGGCGTGGACGCCACCGTCGACATCCGCGTCCCCGCCGGGCCGCAGTGGTTCGACTTCCTCGAAGCCCTCCCCTACACCGCGCCCACCCGTGAGGAACTCCTCGCCGCCGTCGACCCGGCCGCCCTGCCGTTCGTCGCCGACGGGGTGCGGCCCCTGGCCGACGGGAGCGGCTGGCGGCTGGCCTTCAACGGCGAGGACATGCTCGACTCCATCCGCTCCTGCGAGGGCGACCACTGGGACACCTGGCTCGCCGGCACCTGCCCCGCGCTGCTGGTCCACGGCCGCCACAGCCAGGCGCTCACGCAGACCGTCGCCGACGCCATGGTCGCGCGGCGCCCGGGGACCTCGTACACCGCGCTCGACGGCGACCACTTCGTGCCCTTCACCGACCCCGAGGGCTTCCACACGGCCGTCGCGGCCTTCCTGGCGACCCTCTGACGACACCGCCGCCCCCTCCGGCACGGGGGTGCGGAGGGAGCGGCGGGAACACCCGGGGGGCGGAGGGTGCGGTGAAGCCGAGGGGGGCGGGGAAAGCCCGAGGGGGCGGCGGGCCGTCCGGCCCACCGCCCCCTCGGGACGCATCCGCGTACCGCTACTTGACGACCGTGATCCGGTCCGCCGCCGGCGGGGCGATCGGGCTCGCCGCCGTCGACTTCGCCAGGTAGGCGTTGAAGGCGTCCAGGTCGGACGCGCCCACCAGCTTGTTCTTGTGCTCCTTCAGGACGGTGAACCCGTCGCCGCCGCCCGCGAGGAACTCGTTCATCACGACCCGGTAGGTCCTGGCGGGGTCGATCGCCGCGCCGTTCAGCTTCACCGAGTCCACGACGACGCGGTCCGCGCCCGCCTTCGTCATGTCCAGGGTGTAGGTGAAGCCCTTCGACACCTGGAGGATCTTCGGGTTGGCGCCGTTGACCGGGCCGCTGACCTGCTGCTGGAGCGCGGTGATCAGCTGCGCGCCGGTCAGGTCGACGACGTTCATCAGGTTGTTGAACGGCTGGACCGTGTACGACTCGCCGTACGTGACGACCCCGTCGCCCTCCTCACCCGAGGCCTTGTAGGCCAGGTCGGAACGGATGCCGCCCGGGTTCATGAGGGCCAGCTGCGCGCCGCCCTTGTCCGCCGGGGCCGTGGCCTCCAGCTGCGCGTCCGCGATCAGGTCGCCGAGCGGCTTCTCCGGCGCGTCCAGCCCGCGGCCCGGGATGTCGGCCGAGATGTAGCCCATCGGACGGTTCGCCACCGGCGCGGCGAGCTCCTTCCAGCGGGTGATCAGCTCGGACATGTCCGGGGCCTTCGGCTGCTCACGGCCGACGACCTTGTTCACCGGCTTCGGCGACATGACCGGCGTACGGACGATGTCCTTCGTCGCCCGGTCGTACGTCAGCGTGGTGTCCGTGTACAGACGGCCCAGGGAGGCGGCCGAGGTGACCGTACGCGGGTTGCCCGCCGGGTCGGGGATGTTGCAGGAGTAGGCCTGGTGCGTGTGGCCCGTCACCAGGGCGTCGACCTTCGCGTCGACGTTCTTGGCGATGTCGACGATCGCACCCGAGATGCCGGCACCGGCGCCCGGCACGTCGCAGTCGTAGTTGTACGCGCCGCTCGCGGGCAGCCCGCCCTCGTGGATCAGCGCCACGATCGACTTCACGCCCTGCTTGTTCAGCTCGGCCGCGTACTTGTTGATCGTCTCGACCTCGTCGGCGAACTTCAGGCCCTTGACGCCCTCGGCGGTGACGACGTCCGGCGTGCCCTCCAGGGTGACGCCGATGAAGCCGATCTTCACCTCCCCCTTCTTCCAGACGAAGGTGGGAGACATCATCGGACGCTTGGTCTTCTCGTCCGTGACGTTCGCCGCGAGGTACGGGAACTGCGCTCCCGTGAAGGTCTTGCCGTACTCGAAGCAGCCCTCGACCGGGTGACAGCCGCCGTACGCCATCCGGCGCAGCTCGGCCCGGCCCTCGTCGAACTCGTGGTTGCCGACGCTCGACACGTCGAGGTTCAGCTTGTTGAGCGCCTCGACGGTCGGCTCGTCGTGGAAGAGACCGGACAGCATCGGACTGCCGCCGATCATGTCACCGGCCGCGGCCGTGACGGAGTACTCGTGGCCCTTGCGGGCCTCGCGCAGGCTGGTGGCGAGGTACTCGACCCCGCCCGCCGGTATCGCTTTGGTGGTGCCGTCTGCCTGACGTTCGCTCACGGTGCCGGAAGAGCCCTGCGGGGGCTCCAGCGTGCCGTGGAAGTCGTTGAACGAAAGCATCTGTACGTCGACGGTCCGGCCCTTGGGAGGCGTACCGCCACCACTCGCGGCACCGGCCGGCAGTGCGGCGGCGACCAGCGCGCCGGCACCCGCCGTGAGGGCGAGGGCGCCGAAGGTCAACCGGCGGGCCGAACGGGGCCGTTGTGGCTTCGCTGACATTTAGTCCCCTTTGTGGACAGCGAGACAAGTTGGGAGGTGCCTCGCAGCCTAAGGTCAACGCGCGTAGCACGACAGGGGGTGCCGGGTTGCGAGCTGGTTACGCACGCCCCCCGGCGGCGGCGCCGTAGGCTCGGAACATGACTGACGCAGCAGCGGCCCTGGAGCCGGGACGGCAGATTGAGATCCTCGAGGAACTGACGGAGGAGCAGGCCGACTCCGTACTGGAGCTGATCACGGAGGCGGCCCGCACCGACGGCACCACCGCCGTCTCCGAGCAGGGACGCCTCCAGCTGCGCGGCGGACCGCGCGAGGGGATCCGGCACTTCCTCCTCACCGACGGCGGCCGGCTGTGCGGATACGGGCAACTGGAGGACACCGACCCGGTGGAGGCCCCCGCCGCCGAGCTCGTCGTCCACCCCGCCCTGCGCGGCCGCGGCCACGGCCGCGCCCTGGGCACCGCCCTGCTGCACGCCTCCGGCAAGCGGATCAGGGTGTGGGCCCACGGCGGCAAGTCCGCCGCCCGGCACCTCGCGCAGGTGCTCGGCCTGACCCTCTTCCGCGAACTGCGCCAGCTGCGCCGCCCCCTGGGACCCGACGCGGCACCCCTGCCCGCGCCGGTGCTGCCGGCCGGTGTGACGATTCGCACCTTCGTCCCCGGCCAGGACGACGCCGCCTGGCTGGCCGCCAACGCGGCCGCCTTCGCCCACCACCCGGAGCAGGGCGCCCTGACGCAGCGGGACCTGGACGACCGGATCGCGCAGCCGTGGTTCGACGCCAAGGGCTTCTTCCTCGCGGAGCGGGAGGGCGAACTGGTCGGCTTCCACTGGACCAAGGTCCACGCCGAGGAGCAGCTCGGCGAGGTCTACGTGGTCGGCGTCCGCCCGGGCGCCCAGGGCGGCGGCCTCGGCAAGGCCCTGACGGCGATCGGCCTGCGCCACCTGGCGGAGTCGGGCCTGCCGACGGCGATGCTGTACGTGGACGCGGACAACCCGGCGGCGCTGGCGGTGTACGAGGGGCTGGGCTTCACGACGCACGAGATCGACCTGATGTACCGCACGGAGAGCTGAGCGGAGGCGGGGCGGGGGCGGTAGCCCCAGGGGCGGTGTCAGGGCTGGTTTGGGGGTTTCCCGTCAGTCCCATCGTCCTTCCGTGTCGGGCCGGCCCGTCAAGGGCGCTCCTTCGTCGCGTCGCTGCGCGATGGCCTTCGGCCACCCTTGACCGACCGTCCCGCCCCGGAAAGACAAGGACTGCCGAGAACCCCCCAAAGAAACGGGACGGTCCAGAGAAGAAGGACCCCCGTATCAGCGATGAGACGGGGTGGACGGGCGTCACCCCGCCGGGCATCCGGGCCCCTGACCGCCTGCCCCAGGGTCAGGAGCCTGGCCCTCTCGCCCCCCGCCGACCACAGCAGCGAGGGGGGCGGCCGGGCGCGTCAGATCGCTACGCGCTCCTCCCGGCATGGCGTCCGACGACCGTCCGGGGCTGATACCCGCACGAAATGACGATCAGGGCCCCGTCCGGGACCGGTGAGCGTGTCAGATCGCTACGGGCTTCTCGCATCCCGGCGTCTGACGGCCGTCTGGGGCCGGTCCGTGAGCAGTTGACGGCCGTCGTGGCTTCGCACGTGGGGGCCGTTGCCGTCGAGGGCGTCCAGGAGCCGGACGGCGTAGACCTCGGACATGCGCTCGGCCACCTCGTGTGGCGTGAGCCACTGGACCGCCGTGCTTTCGCGGGAAACGCGTTCTGTGCCGCCGGAAGGCTTGCAGCGGAAGACCAGTGCCACCACTCCAGCCGTGACGTTCTTGTACACACCGGTGAGGTGGTCCACCTCGACATGGATGCCGGTTTCCTCGCGTACTTCCCGGCACACCCCGTCCTCCGGGGTTTCCGTCAGCTCCAGCACTCCGCCGGGCAGCTCCCACATCCCGTTGTCAGCCCGGCGGATGGCCAGCAGTCGGCCGTCATCACGCACCACCACTCCGGCAACCGACACGGAGTGGCGCGGCGTTGACCTGCCCGACGGGACGCTGTTACTCATGTACATGAGCATAGGAGGAAGTGAAGGACCATGGGAGCAGCCGCAGGAGGAGACAAGGCGGTTCCTCGGTACTTGCAGATTGCCGAGGACATCATCCAGCAGGTTCGCACCGGCGTTCTGAAGCCGGGAGACCAGGTGCCGAGCGAGGCCGAGATGGCCGAGTGTTACGGCGTCTCGGGCGGGACGGTGCGCAAGGCGATGCTGGAGATCCGCGCCAGCGGTCTCGTGGACACCCGGCACGGCAAAGGGTCCTACGTGAAGGACCGGCCGCCGGTGCGCCATCGCTCATCTGATCGTTTCCGTCGCTCGCTCCGGCAGGGCGGCAAAGCCGCCTATCTGGCCGAGTCGGAGCAGTCCGGGGCCGCCGCGAAGGTCAGCGTCGTCTACATCGGGCCGGTCAAGGCCCCGGAAACAATCGCCCAGCGGCTTGGCGTGGACGTGGGGACTCAGGTGCTCGCGCGCCGTCGTTTGTACTTCCGCAACGGCATTCCTGTGGAAACCGCGACGTCCTACCTGCCGTGGGACGTGGTGCGCGACATTCCGGAACTCTTCGCCGAGAACCCCGGAGGTGGCGGGATCTATGCCCGCCTCGAGGAGCACGGCCACACCTTCGCCGAGTTCGTGGAGACCTTGCAGGCGCGGCCCGCTGCGAAGGCCGAGGCATCAGAGCTGGCTCTGAGCCCCGGAGCCACTGTGGTGCATCTGTTGAGAAACGCGGTCACCGACACGGGCCGCGTCGTGGAAGTCTGCGACACCCTCATGGCGGCTGACCAGTTCGTCTTCGAGTTCCGTATCCCGGCCACCAGCTGACGGTCACACCGCTTCCCTCAACCCGCTGTGAAGTCACCTTCACGGTGGGTTGACTCATGTATAGGAGTCGGCCACTCTTCTTCATGTCACTCATGTACATGAGTGAAGGAGTCCAACCTCTTTAGAGGAGCGGCCACATGTGTCAGGTCCCCGACCGCCCGGGAGGAACCTCATGTCTCCCGGGCATCGACGACTACACCCCCTCTGTGAGGGTTGTCGCGGCGATCGAGCCGAGCTCGGAACTGCTCGACCGGGCGCTGGCCGGCTGGGAGCGTTTCGTCAGCTCCTTCGAGGGGGCGTCCGGTGAGTGAGTGCTACGCGTACGTGCCCCACCGCCTCCTCCGCCGTCGCGTCCGCGACATCGCCTCGGGCGTCGAGGGCATCCTCATGGCGGTGATCAACGAGAACGTCTCGGACACCGGTGTCGAACGCTGGATGGAGCTCGCGTACATCCGTAACGCCTCGGGTCGTGAGTTCACCACGGCCGTGGGCAACGTCGAGCCCGCCTTCGACCAGCCCCAGACGGCCGTCAGACGCGGGGATGCGAGGAGCGCGTAGCGATCTGACGCGCCCCACCGCTCCCGGATGGGGCTCTGATCGTCATTTCGTGCAGGGATCGGCCCCGGACGGTCGCCGGACGCTATGCCGGGAGGAGCGCGTAGCGATCTGGTGCGTGGAGGTGGACCGCCGGGCCTCTCTGGGGGCCCGCATGTAGGACACGGTCAGGGCCCGGCCTACCCCGCCTCATCGCTGATTCCGGAGTCCTTCCCCTCTGGACCGTCCCGTTTCTTTGGGGGGTTCTCGGCAGTCCTTGTCTTTCCGGGGCGGGACGGTCGGTCAAGGGTGGCCGAAGGCCATCACGCAGTGACGCGACGAAGGAGCGCCCTTGAGGGACCGGCCCGACACGGAAGGACGATGGGACTGACGGGAAACCCCCAAACCGACTGTGACACCGCCCGAGGGGCTACCGCCTCCCCGACCCCGCGAGGCCTACCGGCAGCCGCAGCTGCGGCGGATCACCAGGGCCGACGGGAACTGCTTCAGGCGTTCGCGGCGGGAGCCCGCCACGCGGAGGGCGTCGTCCAGGACGAGGTCCACCGCCGCGCGGGCCATCGCCGGGCGGTCCGAGGCGATCGTCGTCAGCGGCGGGTCCGTGAGGGCGGCCTCCTTGACGTCGTCGAAGCCGGCCACCGCCAACTGCTCGGGCACGTCGATGCGCAGCTCCCGGGCGGCGCGCAGCACCCCGATGGCCTGGTCGTCCGTCGCGCAGAAGATCGCCGTCGGCCGGTCCGGCCGGGCCAGGACCTCCAGGGCGACCCGGTACGCGTCGTAGCGGTTGTACGGGGCCTCGATGAGCCGGCCCTCGACCGGCCGACCGGCCTCCAGCATGGCCCGGCGCCAGCCCTCGACGTGGTCGGCGACCGGGTCGCCGACGGAGGGGGTGTTCTCGATGCCGCCGATGCAGGCGACGTACTCGTGCCCGTGCTCCAGGAGGTGCCGGGTGGCGAGCTGCGCGCCGCCGATGTCGTCGGTGACGACCGCGACGTCGTCGATGGCCTCGGGCCGCTCGTGCAGCAGCACCACCCGTGCGTCCCACGCGTCGATCTCCGACGCGGCGCGCTCGCTCATGCCCTGGCTGACCAGGATCAGTCCCGACACCCGCATGCCCAGGAAGGCACGCAAGTAATGGACCTCTCGCTCGTCCCGGTAGTCGGAGTTCCCGACCAGGACCATCTTTCCGCGCTCGGCCGCGGCCTGCTCGACCGCGTGCGCCATCTCCGCGAAGAACGGCTGGCGGGCATCGGGGACGATCATGCCTATGAGGTCGGTGCGTCGGGACGCCATCGCCTGCGCGACCCGGTCCGGGCGGTAGCCCAGGTCCTTGATCGCGGCGAGTACACGCTCGCGCGTGGCCGGGGCGACCGGCCGGGGTCCGTTGTTGATGACGTAGCTCACGACGGCGGTAGAAGTACCCGCAAGTCGCGCTACGTCATCCCGCGTCACCTTGGCCACGCGCGGAAGTCTACGCGGGGTGACCTACCTCTGGGCAGGGTGTTTGGCCGACGGGATGGTCACAGGAGCTTCCTCCGAACGGGGGACGGCCTCCTCCGTACGGTCCGGGGCCTGCGCCGGAGCCTGCTTGGCGGCCGCCTGGGCCGCGGCCTCGGCGGCCGCCCGCTCCACCTTCTCCGGGGTGACGAAGCGGTAGCCGACGTTGCGGACGGTACCGATCAGGGACTCGTGCTCGGGGCCGAGCTTGGCGCGCAGCCGCCGTACGTGGACGTCCACCGTGCGGGTGCCGCCGAAGTAGTCGTAGCCCCACACCTCCTGGAGGAGCTGCGCACGGGTGAAGACCCGGCCCGGGTGCTGGGCGAGGTACTTCAGGAGCTCGAACTCCTTGAAGGTGAGGTCCAGGACCCGCCCCTTCAGCTTCGCGCTGTACGTCGCCTCGTCGACCGAGAGGTCGCCGTTGCGGATCTCCATGGGGGAGTCGTCCGAACCGAGCTGCTGGCGGCCGGTGGCCAGCCGCAGCCGCGCCTCGACCTCGGCGGGGCCGGCGGTGTCGAGGAGTACGTCGTCGATGCCCCAGTCGGCGGTGACGGCGGCGAGGCCGCCTTCCGTGACGACGAGGACCAGCGGGCAGCCCGGTCCGGTGGACCGCAGCAGCTGGCACAGCGACCGCACCTGCGGCAGGTCGCGGCGGCCGTCGACGAGGATCACGTCCGCGCCGGGGGTGTCCACCAGGGCAGGGCCCTCGGCGGGGGCCACCCTGACGTTGTGCAGCAGCAGGCCGAGTGCGGGCAGCACCTCGGTCGACGGCTGGAGGGCATTGGTCAGCAGGAGGAGAGAGCTCATGCCCGACCACCTGCCCTGGTCCGGCGGCCTTGCTCCTGTTTGCTTCGCTGGTCCATCACGTCGGTTCCTCCTCGGTCCCGTCGAGGACGTGCGTGGTACTGCTTCGTACGTCGTGCCTGGCAGCCGCCGCGTCCCCCGCGCCCTGGGGTCCGGATGGATACCTCTGTTCTCGGTCCGTTCAACGTGCTGAAAGCACAAAAGGACCCGGGGGCTACGTTGCCCGGATCCTCTACGCCGCCAGAATAGCCCACCGGCCCTTTCGGGGCCGAGGGCTGCCGTGCACCGCATTCTGTGGTTCGCGCCACGCCTTCCTCCTGCGTATGCCCTGGTTTCGCCGGATCGAGAGGTCCGCCGGCCCGCCCCGAGGCCCCTCCGGGCGCACGGACGGCGCGCGGAGGCACGCCGTGGTGACGGGCCAGAGGGGTCATCATGGAGGCCGACGGTAGAGAGCCGACGGAGCCGACCGATAGGAGCTGCAGTGGCAACCGGAACCATCCGCTACTGGGCGGCGGCGAAAGCCGCCGCCGAGACGGCGGAGGAGCCGTACTCGGCGCACACACTGGCCGAGGCGCTCGACGCCGTGCGGGACCGCCATCCGGGGGAACTCACCCGGGTCCTGCAGCGCTGCTCCTTCCTCGTGAACGACGAGCCCGTGGGCAAGCGCCCGCACGATGCCGTCCTGCTGACCGAGGGGGGCACCGTCGAGGTGCTCCCGCCGTTCGCGGGCGGGTGAGCGGAAACCGATGAGCACTCCCGAAGAACAGCAACAGCAACAGCAGCGGCAGCGGCAGCAGCAGGACGCCGAGCAGGACCCGTACGCGACGCAGACCTGGCAGTCCGACACGTGGGAGACCGGGTACCAGCCGGTGCAGCCGCCGCTGGGCTCCGTGCCCGGCCAGCCGGCCGCCCAGGCCCAGGCCCAGGCCGCGGGTCCGGGCGCGCAGGGGCAGTGGGGGCAGGGCGTCGGCGGCGCCGTGCCGTGGCCGGACGCCACCGGGGCCGGTGCGGCCGCCGCAGCCGAGACGGCGTACCTGCCGCCGGTACCGGCGCAGCAGCACCAGCCGGACCAGCACCAGCAGCAGCAGCACCAGCAGCACCAGCAGCCCGCCGTGCCCGACGGCTGGTTCCGCGACGAGCCGCAGCAGGCTCCCGCGCAGGGCGGCTGGGCCGCCGACGCCGCCGCGCAGACGGCGTACCTGCCGCCCGTGCCGGCGCAGCAGCAGCACCAGCCGGACCAGCACCAGCACCAGCACCAGCAGTACCACCAGCCCCACCAGCAGCCCGCCGTGCCCGACGGCTGGTTCCGCGACGAGCCGCAGCAGCAGCAACCGCACCACCAGCAGCAACCGCACCACCAGCAACCGCACCACCAGCAACCGCACCAGCCGCAGGCGCCGGCCGCGCCCTGGGCCGACGGCCCGGGCTCCGACGCCGCCGCGGAGACGGCGTACCTCCCGCCGGTGCGCGAGTCCGCCGGTGCCGCCGAGCAGACCGCGTACCTGCCGCCGGTGCCGGCGCAGGGCGCCGCGCCCGACGGCTGGTTCCGGGACGAGCCCCGGACCGCCCCCGCCGCCCCCGACTCCGCCGCCGAGCGGACCGCGTATCTCCCGCCGGTGCGGGAGCAGGGCCCCGCGTCCGGTGCCTGGCCCGCCGGGGCCTTCTCCGACGACGACGCCGTCGCGCAGACGGCGTACCTGCCGCCCGTGCCGGCGGAGTTCGAGCCGGCGGAGCCCGAGCCGGCGGAGCCCGAGCGCCGGCCGCGGTCCGGTCCGGCCGCCGAGTACTCGCCGCCGACCCTCGGCGGCAACACCCTGCGCGCCGTCGACCCCGCCCAGGCCCGCGCCGAGGGCCGGTCGCCGATCATCGACCCGGGACCGCAGTCGGCCATACTGACCGCCGCCCTGGGTCTGCTGATGGCGGGCGCGGCGGCGTTCGGCCAGTGGGCGCTGCTGGTCCCGCTGATCGCCCTCCAGGGGCTCACCGCGGCCGGCTGGTTCCGCCTCAACGGCATGTGGCCGGCCCGTCAGGGCATCGTCCTGGCCTTCGCGGGAGCGCTCGTCGCCGACGGCGCGGTGCTCGCGGTGGACCGTACGTACGGACCCGGCGCGATCATCGGCACCCTCGGGGCCTGGGTGCTGCTGACGCTGGTGCTCCAGCTGCGCAGCCAGGCGGACCCCGACGAGCGGATGTACGGGCTGATGGCGTCGGTGGCCTCCGCCGCGCTGGCCATCGTGTGCGCGGGCTTCCTCGCGGCGGACGGGAAGCCGGTGATCACCGGTGCCGCGGCCGTCGCGGTCGCGGTGTTCGCCCGGGCCCTGCCGCTGCCCACCGTGCCGTCCGTCGGCGTGTCGCTGGCCGCCGCGGCCGGTGCGGGCATCGCGGTGGGCGGACTGACCGGGCTCGGCGCCGGCGGGGCGCTGGTGGGCCTCGCGGCCGGGGTGTGCGCCCTGATCGGGCTGCGCGTGGCCGCGTACGACTACCCGTCCAAGTTCGTCCACATGACGGCCGGTGTCGCGCTGCCGCTGGCCGCGGCGGCTCCGGCCGTGTACCTCATGGGCCGCGTCGTCGGCTGACGCCGGGGCCGGGGGAGCCCGGGAGCCCCGGCGCTGATCCCGCCCTCACGGCCGGTCATGGTCCACTAGAACGCACGTACCGACTAGCAGGGGGAGGGGCACGTGCGTTTCCTACGTGTCGTGGTGATCATCGGCGTGGTGCTGGGAGGGCTGTTCGTGGGCGTCGACCGCTGGGCGGTCGGCTATGCCGAGGACCGGCTGGCCGACCGCGTCCAGGCCCACCAGGGCCTCGCGGGGAGTACCGAGGTCGAGATCCACGGCTTCCCCTTCCTGACCCAGGCGCTCAGCCACGATCTGGACCAGGTCGACCTGAAGGTGGCGGGCGTCGACGTCACCGCCGACGGCCGCAAGACGCGGCTCTCGGAGCTGAAGGCCTCGTTCCACGAGGTGAGGCTGAACGACAGCTACAGCGGCGGCACCGCCGCGCGGGCCGAGGGCACGGCGCTGATCACGTACGAGGACCTCACCAAGGCCTCCCAGAACGGCGTGGTCCTCACCTACGGCGGGGCGCCGAACAAGGTGAAGGTCACCGCGACCGTGGACTTCCTCGGCCGGACGGTCACCCGCAGCGTGGTGTCGACCGTCGCCCTGGTGGACTCCGGCAGCACCAAGGTCGTCCGGGTGCGCGCGGACTCCGTGCCGGGTGAGGGGATCCCGGGGATCGAGAGCGCCGTGCGCAAGCGGACCGACTTCGACCGCCGCATCGACGACGGGCTGCCGGCCGGGCTCAAGCTCGCGTCGCTGACCTCGGACGAGTCCGGCGTCCACCTCGCGCTGAGCGGATCGGACGTGTCCCTGGCCGGATCGTGAGACGACGTGGTCCGATCCGCAGGAGGACGGGCCGCACGAACAGCCCCGGAAGGCCGTGCGACGGCCGTCCGGGGCTTTCTCATCCCGCCATCCGGACGATCCTGTCTCGGTATATGACACGCCGGTGACAGGGCGGCCCGTTCGTCCCTACGATCCATGGCTATGAAGCATCAGCAGGCGGACCTCACGAAGCGGCGGGCAGTGGACCTGTGTCGCGTCGCCGCCATGCTCTGTCGCTCCATGTGAGGCGTGAGCCTTCCGCTCCGCCGGCCGGACCGACGGCCCTTCATCCCGCGTGACCGCACCGCCGCGCACCAGCCTCCCGCCCCCCGACGCCTCCCCGCGCAGGGCCGGAGCGCCGCACCCGGAACGCCACGCACCAGCACCGCCCGCTCGCAGCAGCCCCAGCACGGCCCCGCCGCAACTGCCCCGGAGGAGAACACCATGAGCCGCAGCGACGTCCTCGTAGACGCCGACTGGGTCGAGGCCCACCTGAACGACGCCAACGTCGTGATCGTCGAGGTGGACGAGGACACGTCCGCGTACGACAAGAACCACATCACCAACGCCGTCCGGATCGACTGGAAGCAGGACCTCCAGGACCCGGTCCGCCGCGACTTCGTGGACCAGGAGGGCTTCGAGAAGCTCCTCTCCGCCAAGGGCATCTCCAACGACGACACCGTCGTCCTCTACGGCGGCAACAACAACTGGTTCGCGGCCTACGCCTACTGGTACTTCAAGCTCTACGGCCACCAGGACGTCCGCCTCCTCGACGGCGGCCGCAAGAAGTGGGAGCTCGACTCCCGCGACCTGGTCGACGGCAAGGACGTCCCGAACCGCCCGGCCACCCAGTACAAGGCCAAGCCGCAGGACACCTCGATCCGCGCCTTCCGCGACGACGTCGTCGCCGCGATCGGCTCCCTGAACCTGGTCGACGTCCGCTCGCCCGACGAGTTCTCCGGCAAGCTCCTCGCCCCGGCGCACCTCCCGCAGGAGCAGTCGCAGCGCCCCGGCCACGTGCCGAGCGCCCGCAACATCCCGTGGTCGAAGAACGCCAACGACGACGGCACCTTCAAGTCCGACGAGGAGCTGACCGCCCTCTACCAGGCCGAGCAGGTCGACCTGGCGAAGGACACCATCGCCTACTGCCGCATCGGCGAGCGCTCCGCGCTCACGTGGTTCGTGCTGCACGAGCTCCTGGGCCAGGAGAACGTCAAGAACTACGACGGCTCCTGGACCGAGTACGGCTCGCTCGTCGGCGTGCCGATCGAGCTCGGCCCCAACAAGTAATCCGGCCGGGCACGCGACGCCCGTCCCCGTAGCAGCAGAACTTCTCCAGGACAGGACAGAGAACATGTGTGGAGCACAGATCGGCGGGCCCGACCTCGCGACGCTGAAGCCCGGTGAGACCGCGATCCAGGGCCAGGTGACCAAGGACGGTGAGCCCGTCAGCGGGTACGTCCGCCTGCTGGACTCGACCGGCGAGTTCACCGCCGAGGTCCCCACCTCCGCGACCGGTCAGTTCCGTTTCTACGCGGCCACGGGCTCCTGGACGCTGCGGGCGCTCGTCCCGGGCGCCCAGGCCGACCGCGCCGTCGTGGTCGCCGAGGCCGGCGGCGTGACGGACGTCGCCATCGCGGTCTGATACTCCGGACCGACAGCCGAACCGGCCGAAGGGCCGCACCCCAGGGGGTTGGACGCCACTGGAACGGGGTGCGGCCCTTCGCGCCGTCCGCGTCGGGGCCTACGCTGGAAGCATGTACGCGCGGCGCCGGCGGGCCTATCTCCTGCTGATGGGCGTATGCCTGTTCCTCTTCGTCTCCGCCTGGTCGTACGTGCGCCTGTTCTCGGTCGAGGCGGCGGTCGCGCTGTGCGTGGTCGCCATGGTCATCCCGCCGGTCGCGGCGATGGTCGCGAACCGGCGGGGGCCGGAGGACCGCTGGTGGGACGACCCCTCGGGCGATCCGAAGTCCGACGAGTGGTGGGACGAACTGGACGGGAAACGGCGCCCGGGGGACTGAGTCACTCCTCTATAAGAACGTAATAAGGATGCGTACAACGGGTCCCCGCAGCAGGGTGTCTTGGATGTGCGCGGGCGAACGATCCCGCGGCTCCAGTCCTGTGGGGGGACCCCATTTTGGAAATCGAAAACCGGGATCCGGGCACGCCGGAAACCAAGCCGGTTGACACGGTGATTCCGCCCGTATCCGTCCCGCCCGGTTCCGCCCCGCGCCGCCGCGGGCATACGACGCCCCTGCTCGCCGCGGCCCTGGCGCTGGGCGCGGCCGCCGGCACCGTCACCGGCTACGCGGTCCAGTACCACCGCCCGCCCACGCCCCTGCCGCCTCTGGCGCAGCAGAAGCTGGACTCCCCGAAGCCGCTGGCGCCGGACTACGCGACGACGGCGAAGACGATCAACGCCAACCGCTGGCACAAGACCGACGACGACCTCACGAAGCTCCTGATCGAGGCACCGGCCGGGGCGAAGGTCGAGGAGCGCGGCTATGTCGGCCTCGACTCCTTCGTGACACGTTTCGAGAGTCCGGATTCCGTCCTGCGCAGTTTCGCGAAGGACGGGATCCGCCGCGTCGCGACGACCCTCTGGACGAAGGACGACGTCCTGGTCGAGATCCGGCTGGTGCAGTTCCGCGACTTCTCCGGCGCGAACGGATACCAGAACAGACAAGCCGGCTACATGGACGACAAGGAGTACGCGGGCAACGCCGGCGTGGCGATTCCCGGCGTCCCCGCAGAACTCGGGCATGTCTGGGTGGCATCGGAAGTCCGTCAGGAACCCGGCTACCTCCCCACGCGCGAGGGGCGGGCCCTCGTCCGCCGCGGCGACATCGTCCTGGACCTCTACTACGTCGACACGCGCGGCCGCCGCTTCGCCGAGAACGACGTCATCGACCTGGCCAAGCGACAGCTGGAGCGACTGTGACCGAGCCGCAGACCGAAACGACGGCTTCCAAGACGGTGCGCACGGTGCGCCGCAGGAAGACGGCCGCCCTCGTCGCGGCTCCCGTCGCCGCCGTCCTCGTCGGCGGAGGGATCTGGGCGTCCTCCGCCCTCGCGACCGCCGACCGGACCGCGCCGACCGCCTACTGGGTCGAGGCCGGCGGGAAGCCGCCCGAGGCCACGAAGCCCGAACCGGTACCGGCCAACGCCCTCTCGGGCAGGCTGCTCCCGGTCCCGTCCGGGTTCGTCCTGGGACCAGACCTCGCGGGCGACGGGAACGACTACTACCTCTCCGGGGAGAAGGCCGTCGAGGGCCTCGAGGAGGCCCGCAAGGGTCTGTCCAGCTCGGAACGGAAGAAGCGTGACGACCTGCTGGCCGACCTCAGGCTCAAGGGCCTCGCGGGACGGAGCTACGTCGCCGACACCGGCAGTCCGGTGGTCGAGATCCGCCTCATGCAGGCCGACCCGCAGGCCGTGGGCAAGTTCTCCGAGGTGGCCAAGAAACTTCTCGACTACCCCGGCGGTGAAGGCGGCGCACCGCGGGTGGACGGCTTCCCGGACGCCAAGTGCTCCGGGCTGCCGGTGGGCGAGGGGAAGCGAGCGGGCAACTCCCTCTACTGCGTGGCCGTCCAGGGAGACGTGCTGGTGAACTTCCGCGCCTACGGGTCCACGTTCTCCGTCGACGGAATCGGCACCGAGTTCTCCTGGTCCGAAGCCACCGGGTTCCTCAAGAACCAACTGGCCCACCTGAAGGCCCCCGGGGAGTCCGCGTGACCGAGCAGAACATGCCCGCCGCCCCCCGCGACCGCCGAACCCCGCGCGCCGTGCTGCGCTGGACCGCCGCCGTCCTCGTCTTCGGCGTCGCCGGCGCGGGGACCGCGTACGGGATCACCCGGGCCGAGCGCACCGACGTGCCCGGACTGTCCACCCTGGACGACGGGCGGTGGACCTACCCACCACTGGTCAAGCCCAGCCTGCCCCCCGGCGCGGCGCTGCCCTTCGCCGCCGACAACAAGGACGGCATCCACTTCGCCGGCCTCACCCAGCTGCTCCTCCCGGCCCCGCTCGGATCCGCCCCGGACACCGGCCTGAAGCCGGAGAAGGACTCGGCGGTGAGCGTGGACACCTTCCTGGAGGAGTACGAGGGCTCCGCGCGCGAAGGGATGAAGCAGGGGCTCACCGACAACGGGCTGCGCCAGATCGCAGGCCGCGGCTGGACCACCCCGGACGGCACCCGCACCCGCGTCTACCTGCTGCGTTTCCACGCGTCCGGGTTGGCGGACACCTTCACCGGCTGCGGCCCCGACATGAAGCTGAACGGCGTCCACCCCCTCCAGACCGACGACGCCTGGGGCAAGGCCGGCGTCGCCGAGGGGGCGCCGGACCCCACCGGCGTCACCGTCCTGGAGGAACCCGTTCCGTCCGGCGACGAACAGACCAGGGTCGGGTGCGTCCAGTCGGGGGACATCCAGGCCGTGATCCTCCAGACCCGCAAGGGCGCGGCCGGGGCCGTCCCGCTGCACCAGGCCGTGATCCTCCAGCAGCAGCTGCTGAGCTGAACCGCAGGGGGCCGGTACGGCCCACCTCGCAGCGTGCGCCGGTCCCCGGGCCAGTAGGCTTGGGGACCGGCCCGTCCACCCGCACCGAAACCTCCGAGGAGCACCCCGTGCTTGAGGCAGTCTTCACCTCCCTGCTGGTCCTGGTCTGCGTCGGCGTACTCGCCTTCACCGCCCTGGCCGTCAAGAAGCTGTACCAGGGTCAGCGCTGAGCGTCCGCCCAGCCGACCGCCCCGGAACCCCTCCCACAGATCGCCTGAGCAGCCAAACATGATCCAGATCCCCTCCGACCTGAACCCGGGCCTCGTCCCCCTCGCCTTCCTCCTCGGCAACTGGGAGGGCGCGGGCGTCTTCGACTTCCCCGGTGAGGAGAAGTGCAACTTCGGCCAGGAAGTCGTCTTCAGCCACGACGGCCGGGACTTCCTGGAGTACACCTCCCACACGTGGGTGCTCGACAGCGAGGGCAACAAGGTGCGCCCGCTGGAGTCCGAGTCGGGCTACTGGCGCATCGACAAGGACCGCAAGGTCGAGATCGTCATGGTGCGCGACCAGGGTGTCGTCGAGGTCTGGTACGGCGAGCTCGCCGACCAGAAGCCCCAGATCGACCTGGTCACCGACGCGGTGGCGCGTACGGCCGCGTCCGGCCCGTACAGCGGCGGCAAGCGCCTCTACGGCTACGTGAAGAGCGACCTCATGTGGGTCGGCGAGAAGGCCACCCCCGACGTCGAGCTGCGCCCCTACATGTCGGCCCAGCTCAAGAAGGTCGTCACCCCGGAGGAGATCGCCGACATGGCGCGCAACCTCCCGGAGCTCCCCGAGGACGGCATCGCCTTCTTCCGCTGAGCGACGCACCCGGCACGGGCAGAGGTGAAGGGGACCGCGGGCTGACCGCGGTCCCCTTTCCGCGCTTACACTGGCCGGGTGGTGACCACCGACTGGAAGAGTGACCTGCGGCAGCGCGGCTACCGGCTGACGCCGCAGCGCCAGCTCGTGCTCGAGGCGGTCGACGCCCTGGAGCACGCCAGCCCCGACGAGATCCTGGTGGAGGTCCGCAAGACCGCCTCCGGGGTGAACATCTCCACCGTCTACCGGACCCTGGAGCTCCTGGAGGAGCTCGGGCTGGTCTCCCACGCCCACCTCGGGCACGGGGCCCCGACCTACCACCTCGCCGACCGGCACCACCACATCCACCTCGTCTGCCGCGAGTGCACCGGCGTCATCGAGGCCGACGTGGACATCGCCGACGCGTTCACCGCGAAGCTGCGCGCCACCTTCGGGTTCGAGACCGACATGAAGCACTTCGCGATCTTCGGGCTCTGCGAGAAGTGCGCGGCGGCCGGGCGCCAGGCGGGCACCGCGTAGCGGGGTCGTAGGCTGGTGGCATGACCAGCAGCCCCTTGCTCCATCTCCCCGGCGCCGTAGCGGCCGAAGGCATCGACGAGGGCGTCGCCGCCCACTACGGAGAGCTCTACGGCGAACAGCGCTCCCTCGCCGACGGCCGCGGCTTCGTCGACCTCTCCCACCGCGGGGTCGTCACCGTCACCGGAGCGGACCGGCTGAGCTGGCTGCACCTGCTGCTCACCCAGCACATGAGCGAGCTGCCCGCCGGACGGGCCACCGAGGCGCTGATCCTCTCCGCCCATGGGCACATCGAGCACGCGCTCTACCTCGTCGACGACGGCGAGACGGTCTGGGCGCACGTGGAGCCCGGCACCCGGGAGGCGCTCCTCGGCTACCTGGAGTCGATGAAGTTCTTCTACCGCGTCGAGGTCGCCGACCGCACCGACGACTTCGCCGTCGTCCACCTCCCGGCCGGCTCGATCGCCGAGGTCGCCAAGGAGCACGTCGTGCGCGAGACCGCGCACGGCCGTGACGTCTTCCTGCCCCGCGCCGAGCTGGAGGCCTTCGCCGCCGCCCACGGCCCCGCCGCCGGTCTCCTCGCCTACGAGGCCCTGCGCGTCGAGGCCCACCGGCCGCGCGTCGGCCTGGAGACCGACCACCGCACCATCCCGCACGAGCTGGGCTGGATCGGGACGGCCGTGCACCTGCAGAAGGGCTGCTACCGCGGCCAGGAGACCGTCGCCCGCGTCCACAACCTGGGCAAGCCGCCGCGCCGCCTGGTCTTCCTGCACCTGGACGGCTCCGAGGTGCTGCTCCCGGCGCACGGGACGCCCGTACGGCTCGCCTCGGACGGGGAGGAAGGGCGCCAGCTCGGTTTCGTCACCACCGCCGTGCGCCACCACGAGCTCGGCCCGATCGCCCTCGCGCTGGTCAAGCGGAACGTCCCGGTCGACGCCCCGCTGCTGGCGGGGAACACGGCCGCCGCGCAGGAGGTCGTCGTAGCGCCGTAGGGTCCGGGCCCGGCGGTCAGGTGCCGCTCAGATGTCGATGACGAGGGTGAACGGGCCCTGGTTCGTCAGCGAGACCCGCATGTCCGCGCCGAACCGGCCCGTCGCCACGGTCGCGCCCAGCGCCCGCAGCCGCGCCACGACCTCGTCGACCAGCGGCTCCGCCACCGGCCCCGGCGCGGCCGCGTTCCACGTGGGGCGACGGCCCTTGCGCGCGTCCCCGTACAGCGTGAACTGGGAGATCACCAGCAGCGGCGCGTCCACGTCGCTGCAGGACTTCTCGCCCTCCAGGATCCGTACGGACCAGAGCTTGCGCGCCAGCAGCTCCGCCTTCTCCGGGGTGTCGTCGTGGGTCACCCCCACCAGCACGCACACGCCCTCGCCGACGATCTCGCCGACCGTCTCGCCGGCCACGACGACGCTCGCGCCGTCCACCCTCTGCACCACTGCTCGCATACCACCTGTGTACCAGCTGTGCACCCGTCCGGGGCCGATCGGGTGGACGGAGACTGCGTCCGCACCACGGAGAGTGGCACCATGCACGCAGGCGGTGCCACCAGCACCGGTCGAGGGGACGGATACGAACGTCATGAACACTTCTGGTACCTCCGCACCTGCACCCGCGTCACCCGCGTCACCCGCTCCGGCACCCGCGGCGGGCCCCGCCGGGTGGCCTCCCGCGCAGCGCACCGGCGAGCCGCTGGGGCCGACCACCCCCGCGACCGCCCTCGGGCTGCCCGAGCTGCGCGCGCTGCGGCGCGACGCGCAGCGCGACGAGGCCGACCTGAGCTACGTACGCAGACTCCTGCAGGGCCGCATCGACATCCTGCGGGCCGAGCTCGCCCGCCGTACGGACCCCGAGGCGCCGGTGGTGGACCGGCTCTCGGAGATCCTCGCCGACGCCCCTTCCAGCCGCAGCGCCTCCGCCCGGCACGTCACCCTCGGGACCCCGCACAGCGAGGAGTACCGGCTGCTGGCGGCGGAGATGCTGTCCGACGTGGAACTCTCCGACCTGGAGGCGCGCACCGACGGCGAGCTGCACGAGGCGATGGGCCGCCTGGTCCGCTACGAGCAGCAGGTCTCGCGGCGGCGGCAGCAGCTCCAGCGGATGGCGGACGACTCCAGCGCGGAGATCACCCGCCGCTACCGCGAGGGCGAGGCGCAGGTGGACGACCTGCTGGCGTGACCCGGCGCGCGCGTGCCGGGGCGGTGTGCCCGGGGCACGGCCCGGGGGCACGGCCCGGGGGCACGGCCGGGGCCAGGGTTCGGTGCGCGGTGAAATTCGGGCGACCCGGCCGGTACCCGGCGGTTAGCGTGGCCGGTCATGAGCGCTGACGTGCGGCCGATCGCCGCATCCGAACTGCCCGCCTGGCTCACCACGCTGAACACGGGCTTCCTGACCCCCGGCACCCCCACGGAATCCGATGTGGCCCAGCGCGCCGCGAGCAGCGACCTCGCGCGGGTACAGGGGGCCTTCGACAAGGAGACCGGGCGGTGCGTCGCCACCTTCCGCTCCTTCGCCCAGGAACTGACCGTGCCCGGCGGTGCCGCCGTCGGGTGCAGCGCGGTCTCGAACGTGGCCGTGCTGCCCACCCACCGCCGCCAGGGCCTGCTGACGCGCATGATGGAGGCCGAACTGGCCGCCTCCCACGCGCGCGGCGACGTGCTGTCCACCCTGATCGCCGCCGAGTACCCGATCTACGGGCGCTACGGGTACGGCGCCGCGACCGTCCACGCCGAATGGGAGGTCGACGTGGCGCGCACCGGCCTGGACCGCGGCCGTCCCGCGCCGGTCGGCGGCGGCCGGATCGACCTGGCCGACGCCGCCGAGGTGCGGCGCGTGGGCCCCGCCCTGCACGAGCGGCTGCGAGCCTTCCGCCACGGCCTCGTCGACCGCGACGAGCGCTGGTGGAACCTGGCGACGGGCCTGGAGCAGATGTCCCACCGCCCGTACCGGGAGAAGATGTTCGCGGTGTACCGGGACGCGGACGGCGAGGTGGCGGGCCTCGCCGCGTACCAGGCCGACGACCACTGGACCGATGCCAAGACCCCGCTGAACACCGTCCAGGTGCGGGACTTCCTCGCGCTCACCCCGCAGGCCGAGCGGGCGCTGTGGCACTTCCTGTGCTCCATCGACTGGGTGCTGAAGGTCCGCAGCGGCAACCGGGCCCCCGACGACCTGCTGCCCGAACTGCTGCCCGACGCCCGTGCGGCCCGGCCGGTGTCGGCCGCCGACTTCCTGTGGGTGCGGGTGCTGGACGTCGTACGGGCACTGGGCGCGCGGACGTACGACGTGCCCGGGGTGCTCGTCCTGGACGTCGAGGACCCCACCGGTCCGGCGGGCGGCCGCTACCGGCTGGACGCGGGCGCCGGCACGTGCGCCCGTACCGGGGAGCCGGCCGGCCTGCGGCTCGACGTGTCCGCGCTGGGCTCCCTCTACCTGGGCGACGCGTCGGCGGTGCGGCTGGCCGCGCTGGGCCGGGTCGTGGAGCAGCGGCCGGGCGCGGTCGCGCTCGCCGACGCGGTGTTCCGGACCGCCCGCCGGCCGTGGTGCCCGGACGTCTTCTGAGGCCTATCGTCACCACCGGCCCCGGATGCCGGTGCCGTGCACAACAAGAGGATTGAGCTACGTGACATCGATAGTGGAACGGCTGCGCGCCGCGGGCTGCGTCTTCGCGGAGGAGGAGGCCGGCCTGCTGGCGGCCGCCGCCACCGACGACGCCCACCTGGCGGGCATGGTGGCCCGCCGGGTGGACGGCGAACCCCTGGAGCACGTCGTCGGCTGGGCGGAGTTCTGCGGGCTGCGCGTGGAAGTGGGCGCGGGGGCCTTCGTGCCGCGCCGGCGTACGGAGTTCCTGGTGGAGGAGGCGGTGGAGCTGGCCCGGCCCGGCGCGGTCGTGCTGGACCTGTGCTGCGGGGTCGGTGCCCTCGGCGCGGCGGTGGCGGCCCGGGTCCCGGGCGGGGTCGAGCTGCACGTGGCCGACATCGATCCGGCGGCGCTGGCGTACGCGCGGCGGAACGTGGCCCCGTACGGGGGCTCCGTGTGGGAGGGCGACCTGTACGCGGCGCTCCCCGCGGAGCTGCGGGGGCGGGTGGACGTGCTGCTGGTCAACGCCCCGTACGTGCCAACGGGGGAGATCGGGCTGATGCCGCCCGAGGCCCGCGACCACGAGCCGCTCGTCTCCCTCGACGGGGGCCCGGACGGCCTGGACGTCCACCGCCGGGTCGCGGCGGAGGCGTCGCGGTGGCTCGCGCCGGGCGGACACCTGCTGATCGAGACGAGCGCCCGGCAGGCCCCGCTGACGGCGTCCGCGCTGACCGGGGGCGGCCTCGAGGTGCGGGCGGTCACCTCGGAGGAGCTGTACGCGACGGTCCTCATCGGCCGGGCGCCGGCCGTGGCTCCGGTGCCGTGACCGGGCCCGATGGGCCGTCGCCGGCGGAGCGGTTCGAGGAGCACCGAGGCCATCTGAGGGCGGTCTCCTACCGGATGCTCGGCTCGCTCGGCGAGGCCGACGACGCCGTCCAGGAAGCCTGGCTGCGGCTGGACCGGACCGGCGCGAGCGGGATCGAGAACCTCGGCGGCTGGCTGACGACGGTGGTCTCGCGCATCTGCCTCAACCTGCTGCGCTCGCGCGAGCAGCGGCGCGAGGACCCCGTGGAGCGGCTGGAGACCCGGGTTCCGGACCCCCTCCTCAGCCCCGAGCGGCGGATCGACCCCGAGCAGGAGGTGCTGCTGGCCGACTCGGTCGGGCTGGCACTGATGGTGGTGCTGGAGTCGCTGGCGCCCGCGGAGCGTCTGGCGTTCGTCCTGCACGACATGTTCGCGGTGCCGTTCGAAGAGATCGCCCCGCTGATCGGGAAGTCCGCCGCGGCGACGCGGCAGCTCGCCAGTCGTGCGCGCCGCAAGGTGCGGGGGCAGGCGCCGGCGCCCGACGCGGACCCCGCACGGCAGCGTGAGGCGGTGGACGCGTTCTTCGCCGCCGCGCGGGACGGGGAGTTCGAGGCGCTGGTCGCGGTGCTCGATCCGGACGTGGTGCTGCGCTCCGACGGCGGTGGGGGCGGGGCGCTCACCGCCGTGCTCAGGGGCGCGCGGACGGTGGCGGGCCAGGCGGTCACGTACGGCGCGCTCACCCCGTTCGTACGCCCCGCGCTGGTCAACGGCGCCGCGGGCGTCGTGGTCGTGCGCAAGGACCGGGCCGTGTCGGTGATGGCCTTCACCGTCGTCGGCGGCCGGATCGTCGCGATCGACGTACTGTCCGACCCGGAGCGGCTGGCGCGGCTGGACCTGACGGCCCTGGAGGGCTGAGACGGGGCCGCCGCCCCGCCCCGGTCTCATACGGCCAGGGCGAGGGCGGCGGCCATCGGAGCGGCGTAGACCACCGGGAAGACGACGTGGGCGTAGTCGCGGGCGCGCAGGGTGGTGATGACCGCGCCGGCGAAGTACAGCACCAGGCCGGTACCGGCGGCGATCCCGATGGCCGGCACGGCGAACCCGGCGAGGAGGCCGACGGCTCCGGCGACCTTGGCGGCGCCGAGCCGGTTCCACCAGCCGCGCGGAACCCCGTACTGGACGAGGGGGCCGACGGTGTACGCGGCGCGGGCGAGGAGCGAGACGCCGGAGTGACCGGCCATGAGGGCGGCGACCAGGGTGACGACGGTGGCGGTGGTGGACATCGGGAGCTCCTTCGGGACGGTCCTGTCTGCTTCTGCATCCCTCTGACCCGCCGCCCCGCCCGGATGTGACAGCCCGCCGGAACTATTTTCCGGAGGTTTCCCCGGCACGGGCCGGCACGGCCGTCCTGCCGAGGAGTTCGGCGACGCGGATGAACCCGTCGCCGCCGTGACCGTGGCCGATGGCCCGGCGGGCCAGGCCCTCGGTGGCGCGCATCAGTCCGGCGTCGATGCCGTGCGCCTCGGAGGTGTGGATGATGTGGGCCATGGACGAGGCCGCCGAGGTCAGCGGGTTGATCGCGCCGGAGTAGCCGCCGCCGTCCACGTCCGCGGCCAACTCCGCGAAGAGCGGCGGCAGGATCGCGCCGATGCCCTGGGCGAACGGGGCCAGTTCCCCGGCGCTGACGCCCTCGGCCTTCGCCACCGCCAGGGCGTGGGCGTAGCCGGCCATCGCCGTCCAGAAGATGTCCAGCAGGGCGATGTCGTACGCCGCCGCCCGGCCGATGTCCTCCCCGAGGTGGGTGTGGGTCCCGCCGAGGGCTTCCAGCACCGGCCGGTGCTCGCGGTAGAGGTCCTCGGGGCCGCTGTGGATGAACACCGCGTCCGGGGTGCCGATGGTGGTGGCCGGGGTCATGATCGCGCCGTCGAGGTAGCGGATGCCGTGCGCGGCCGCCCAGGCGCCGCTCTCGCGGGAGCGTTCCGGGGCGTCGGCGGTCAGGTTGACGACGGTGCGCCCCTTGAGCGCGGCGGTGACGTCGTGGGGCCGCAGGACGGCATCGGCGGCCTCGTAGTCGACCACGCAGACCACGGTCAGGGCGCTCGCGGCGACCGCTTCCGAGGCGGACCCGGCGGCGTTCGCACCCCGTGCGACGAGTTCCCGGTCACGGCCGGGGGTGCGGTTCCAGACGGTGGTGCGCAGACCGGCGTCCAGGAAGGCGCCCGCGAGGGCCCGGCCCATCGGGCCGAGGCCCAGTACGGTGACGGTGGGCTGGTGGGTGGACGAAGACATGGCTCAACTCCCGTGAAAACATGAGTGGTACGCGTAGAAGGGGAGGCAGGGGAATGACGCGCAGCCGCGCCCAGGATCCGGACGTCTGTGGAGTGACCGCCGCGATCGCCGTGATCGACGGCAAGTGGAAGACGGCCCTGCTGTGGCTGCTGGAGGACGGCCCCCAGCGTCCGGGTGAACTGCGGCGCCGGCTGCCGGGGCTCAGCGAGAAGGTGCTGACCCAGGCGCTCCGCGAGATGGAGACCGACGGGATCGTGCACCGCGAGGTGCACGACGTACTGCCGTTGAAGACCGAGTACTCCCTGACCGGATTCGGCCGGGAACTCGCCGGGGCGGTGGCGGCCCTGTCCGACTGGGGGCACCGGCGCCTGGAAAGGCTCGCCGCTGCCCGCGCGGCTTCCTGAACCCCTTCCTTCCCTGCCGCCCCACCAGCTTCGCGCGGCGGCCGCGGCTCGCCAAGTACCCACAAAAAGGTGGGTACCTGGCGGGTGCTCAGCCCAGGACGAGCGGCAGCCTGGCGCCCAGCTCCCCGAGGGCGGCCGCCTCGGCGGCGGTGGCGGAGCGCCGGCCGGTGCCGACGAGCAGGGCGTCCTCGTCGGAGAACGACGCCGGGAAGGGCGCCCCGGCGATCCGCTCCAGCAGCGCCCGCGACCCGGCGAGGCCCTCGGCGGGAGGGCGCGGCGCGTGCGGGAGGTGCGCGACCAGGTCGAGGTGGTGCAGCGTCCACTCCAGGACGTACGCGGCCAGGTAGTCGCCGGCGGTGAGCACCTGGTCGCGGGTGGAGACCCGGGCGCGGGGGTCGGCGAGGCCCGCGGCGCGCCCGGCGGCGGAACCGACGTCGTCCAGGTGGAAGGTGAGCAGCCACGGCTCCCCGTACGCGGCGGCCAGCCGCACGGTCAGCGCGTCGAGCGGGTCCTCCCCGTCCGGCACCGCGCCGACCTCCCAGTAGCTCGCCGCGTCCCGGGTGGGCTCCGCGTCGGCGGGGGTGACGAGGGTGATCAGGACGTCCTGGGCGTCGATGACGAGGTGGCACACGAGGTCCCGTACGAGCCAGCCCCGGCAGCCGGAGGGCCGCGCGAAGTCCTCGTCGGAGAGCCCGTCGACCGCGGCGCGCAGCGCGGCCCACGACTGGGAGAAGAGGTCCACGCCCGCAAGCTAGCACCGGCCGGGCGCCCCGGGGCAGTGGGCGGGGCGGCGGCCGGTTGGAGTGGGAGCTATTGCTAGCAAGCGCTTGCAATAGTTAGCAAGGTGCGGCAGGATCGGAGCATGGCATCGCTCAACGTCGGAAACCTCGGCGAATACCTCCGTGAGCAGCGGCGGCAGGCCCAGCTCTCGCTGCGGCAGCTCGCCGACGCGGCGGGGGTGTCGAATCCGTACCTGAGCCAGATCGAGCGCGGGCTGCGCAAGCCGAGCGCGGACATCCTCCAGCAGCTGGCCAAGGCGCTGAGGATCTCCGCGGAGACGCTGTACGTGCAGGCCGGGATCCTCGACGAGCGGGACCGGGACGAGGTGGAGACGCGGGCCGTCATCCTCTCCGACCCGTCGATCAACGAGCGGCAGAAGCAGGTGCTGCTCCAGATCTACGACGCGTTCCGCAAGGAGAACGCGCTGGAGGCCGAAGAGGCCCCCGGCGAGAGCGCCGGCGACGACGCCGCGATGCCCCCTACGAATTGACTGTGATCCGGGAGGACCCGCACATGGCCATCGCCGATGACCTGAAGAAGACCCTCACCGACCCCACCCCCCTCTACTTCGCCGCCGGTACGGCCGACCTCGCCGTCCAGCAGGCCAGGAAGGTGCCCGCGCTCATCGAGCAGCTGCGCGCCGAGGCCCCCGCCCGCATCGAGGCCGTGAAGAACACCGACCCGAAGGCCGTGCAGGAGGCCGTCACCGCCAAGGTCACCGAGGTGTTCGGCTCGATCGACCCGAAGAAGCTCGGCGAGACCGCCCAGGACCTGGCCCTGCGCGGCGTCGGCGTGGCCGCCGAGTACGCCGTCCGGGCGAAGGAGACCTACGACAAGGTCGCCGAGCACGGCGAGCAGGCCGTACGGGCCTGGCGCGGCGAGGTCGCCGACGAGATCGTGGACATCGCCGAGGCCGTGGAGCCCGAGCCCGCCCCCGCCCCGGCCCCCGCCCCGGCGGAGGCCGCTGCCGAGGGCGCCGAGGAGGAGAAGCCCGCGGCGAAGAAGCCCGCCGCGCGCCGCGGCACGGCCAAGAAGGCCGCCGCCGAGACCGTCGAAGAGGCCTGAACGAGCGGAATGCGGACCGGGCACCCGGCGGGTGCCCGGTTCGTTGCCGTGGGGGAAGACGGCTCCGGCGGTAGCGTGGAGTCACTGGTGCCGGATGTGAGAAGGCGGTCGGGACATGCTGATGCAGGGGTTCGATAACGGGGTGCTCCCGTTGCTCGGCTACGCCATGCTGGCGCTGGCCGTCGTGGCCTTCGTGATGGCGCTGCTGGCGCGCGAGGACGCGTACCGGGCCGCCGACAAGCAGACGAAGACCTTCTGGCTGGTGATCCTCGGGGTGACCGTCCTGGTGGACTTCTTCCTCGGCATGCTGTTCCTGCAGATCGCGGGCCTGGTGGCGAGCATCGTGTTCTTCGTCGACGTGCGCCCCGCCCTCAAGCAGGTCTCGGGCGGCGGCCCGCGCCGCGGAGGCAGCAGCAGCGACGGCCCGTACGGCCCGTACAACGGCGGCCGCTGACCGACCCCGTCCCGGCGCCGCGCGGCCGGTCGCGCCGGTCGCGGTACGCGCGGGCAGTGCGGTACGGCGCGGTACGTGCGGTGCTAGCCCGCCGCGCGGGAGAGCAGGACCACGGCGACGTCGTCGGTGAGCTCGCCGCCGTTGAGGCGGCGGGCCTCGGTGACGGACGCCTCCAGCAGAGCCTCGCCGCTCAGTCCGCGCTCGAGGTGCCGGTTGATCATGTCGACCATGCCGTCCTGCCCGAGGCGCTCGCGGCCGTCGCCGACGCGGCCCTCGATGAGGCCGTCGGTGTAGAGCATCAGGCTCCAGGTGCCGCCCAGGTCGACCTGGCGGCGGGGCCAGCGGGCCCGGGGGAGCAGCCCGAGCGCCGGGCCGCTGTTCTCGTACGGGAGCAGCCGCGCGGGCGCGCCGGGCCTGGATATCAGCGGGGCCGGATGCCCGGCCAGGCACAGGCCCGCCCGCCGGCCGTCCGGGGAGATGTCCACCGTGCACAGCGTCGCGAAGATCTCCTCGCAGGGCCGCTCCACCTCCAGGACCTCCTGGAGCGTGGCGAGCAGGTCGTCCCCGCACAGCCCGGCCAGGGTCAGCGCCCGCCAGGCGATGCGCAGCTCGACGCCGAGGGCCGCCTCGTCGGGGCCGTGGCCGCAGACGTCGCCGATCATGGCGTGGACGGTGCCGTCGGGGGTGCGGACGGTGTCGTAGAAGTCGCCGCCCAACAGGGCCCGGCTGCGGCCGGGGCGGTAGCGGGCGGCGAAGCGGAGGTCGGAGCCCTCCAGGAGGGGCGTGGGGAGCAGGCCGCGCTCGAGGCGGGCGTTCTCCTGGGCGCGCAGTTTCGATTCTGCGAGCTTGTACTGGGCGACGTCGGCCCGCTTTCTCTCCACGGCGTAGCGGATGGCGCGGCTCAGCAGCCGCCCGTCGAGCTCGTCGCGGTAGAGGAAGTCCTGCGCGCCGACGCGTACGGCCTCGGCGGCGCGGTCGGCGTCGGCCTCGCCGGTGAGGACGAGGACGGCGTGACCGGGGGCGATGCGGAGGACTTCGCGCAGGGCGCCGAGGCCGTCCTCGCCGGGGCCGGGCAGGGCCAGGTCGAGCAGTACGCAGTGCACGTCGGGGGTGAGCAGCCGCGCGGCCTCGGTGAGGTTGCGGGCGCTGCGGATCCGGATCCGGTGGCCGTCGGCGTCGAGGATCTCGGGGACGGTGAGACCGCCTGCGGGGTCGTCCTCGACCACCAGCAGCGTCAGTGACGGCTGGGGTGCGGGACCGCTGTCCGTGGCGGGGATGTCCCTCTGCCGCGGTACGGGTACGGGCATGGTCTCCGGTTCCTTGCCTCCCCCCGAGGGTGCGCTCATGCGGCTGACCCTAGCGGGCGGGCACGGGCGAGCGGAATGGGAGCGGGGGCGGGCCGGCGTCATATGCCCCTAACGCGGGGGAAAACCGTTCGGCCGGGATGACCAACGTCACGCGCCCGCCGCACCCCGTCCCGCTCCCCGGAACACCGCGCTCACGTTCCGCAGCCACCCCCGCACGCACGGCCCCGCCCACCGCCCGCCCCGCCCGCCCCCGCCACGCGCCGCCCGGCCTGGCCGGGGCCGCCCCGGGGGGTGGGGGTCCGTACGCATCGGCCCGCGCCCGCGCCCGTGACGGCCCACGCCCGGGGCGACGCGGGGTCCCGGGGCCCCCAGGGCCCCGGGTGACGTTCACCGCCCGGCCGGGGCCTACGCGTCGGGGCGGACCACCGCCTTGATCGGCATCGAGCCCGCGCCCGCCATGGTCACCGTGCGTCCCGGGCGCGGGGCGTGCACCATCGCGCCGTCACCGACGTACATGCCGACGTGGCTCGCGTCGTCGAAGTAGATGATCAGGTCCCCCGGTCGCATGTCCTTCAGCGCGACCTTGGGCAGCAGCCGCAGCTGCTCCTGCGAGGTGCGCGGGATCCCCCGCCCCGCCGCCAGCCAGGCCTGCGAGGTCAGGCCGGAGCAGTCGAAGGAGTCCGGTCCCGTCGCGCCCCAGACGTACGGCTTGCCCATCTGCGCGGTGGCCCACTGCACGGCCCGCTTGCCCGCGTCCGTGGCGGCGCCGTTGACGTCCCTCATCGCGCCCGAGGACAGCCATGCCGTCTGCGCCTTGTACTGCGCTTCCTGTTCCAGCTGGATCAGCCGGGCCTTCTCCTCGGCCTCCAGCCTGTTCTCCAGGGCCTCCGCCGTCTTGATCTTCTCCTCGATCTGCTTCTTGGCGGCTTCCTTCTTGGCCCGGTTGTCCTCCATCTTCTGCCAGAGCGCGCCCGCCTCCTTGGCGTACCGCTCCAAATCGGTCTGGGTGCGGTTCAGTTCGGACAGCAGGTCCGTGGTGGCCTTCTCGCCCTGCCGCAACCGGCCCGTCCCGTCGAGGAAGTCGGCCGGGCTGTCGCTCAACGCCAGCCGCGCGCCCGGCGGCAGTCCGCCCGAGCGGTACTGGGCGCGGGCGGCGGCGCCGGCGCGGTCCTTCAGGGAGGAGATCCGGTCCTGGCCGGCCACCACCAGGTTGGCGATCTGGACGATCCGCTCGGACTGCGCCCTGGTCTCGCTCTCCGCGAGGTTGTACGCGTCGGTCGCGCTGCCGGCCTGGCGGTACAGGTCCTCGATCTCCTTGCGGACCTGCTCCAGGGACTTGGCGCCCGGCTCGGGCGCGGGGGCCGCCGGCGCGGCCGGGGCCGACGGGGCCGAGGGCGCGCCCGGAGCCGCGTACGCGGTGGTGGCGAGGCCCGGGGCCGCCAGTATCGCCATGGCGCACAGCAGCGTGAGAGCGGACACTCCCTGCCGACGCGACGACGCTCGCTTCACGGTCCCCATGGCTCCCCCAGGCGCCCCGGGTCAGACCGATGTCACCGGCCGGCGGACCGCCGACTGCCGTTCGCCGGCGGCCGAAGGCCGAGGCCGACGGCCGACCCACCGGAGAACGGCACGAATCGGGCCGGATCGGCCCGGACCGGACCGGACATCAGATCTGACTATCCATCAGTAACTTGGCACTGTCTCCGGGATGGTGCCACGACTCGGTGGATTGCAACACCCTCCGGATGCCCTTCCGATCATGACCAGTCACCCCCCGACCGTCCCAGCCGACTCAACGGACCGCCTCCGACGCCGGTTCCCCACCGCGCCAGGTTCACCCCGCCGGGCGCAACGCCTCCCAGCGCACCGTCAGTTCCCCCTGCCGCCAGCGCCCCGGACCGTCCGCCAGCGGCCAGTCGGCGGCCAGCGCCCGCGCCGTCCGGATCCACCGCTGCCGCGCCCCGTACGAGGCGTACGGCGCGGCCGCCGCCCACGCCCGGTCGAAGTCGCGCAGGAACGCGTACACCGGCTCGCCCGGCACGTTCCGGTGGATCAGCGCCTTCGGCAGCCGCTCCGCCAGGTCCGACGGCCGTTCCAGCGAGCCCAGCCGCGTCGCGAAGGTCACCGTGCGCGGCCCCTCCGGTCCCAGCGCCACCCACACGTGCCGCCGGCCGATCTCGTCACAGGTCCCCTCCACCAGCAGCCCGCCCGGGGCCAGCCGGCCGCAGAGCCGCTGCCACACCTCCGCGACCCGCTCCTCGTCGTATTGGCGCAGGACGTTCGCCGCCCGGATCAGCGCCGGACGCTCCCCGCCCTCCAGCGGCACCTCGAAGCCCCCGTGCCGGAAGCTCAGCCCGTCCCGTTCGTACGGCTTCGCGCCCGCCACCCGCGCCGGCTCGATCTCGATGCCGACCACCCGCACCCCGGGAGCCGCCTCCCGCAGCCGCGCCAGCAGCTCCACCGCCGTCCACGGCGCGGCCCCGTACCCCAGGTCCACCGCCACCGGCGCGTCCGCCCGGCGCAGCGCGGCCCCGTGCGCGGCGGCGATCCAGCGGTCCATGCGGCGCAGCCGGTTCGGGTTCGTCGTCCCGCGCGTCACGGTGCCCTCGGGGCGCTTCGGGGACGGCGGAGTGCTGCGGGAGACCATGCGCCGAGCGTATGCGGAGGGTGCGGCCAAGATAAAAACCCGGCAAACGGACAGGAACTTCCGGGCTCCCGGAATGCGGCGGACCGCCGTCCGGGTTGCACTCCTTGCAGGGCGCCGACCGCGCTCCCGCAGCCATGCCGCCCCACCGGCGCTGCCGACCCGACCGCCGGAGCGGGTCGCAGAGGACCGTCCGCCGCCGTCCGAGCGAGAGGAACTGCTCCCTTGAGCCAGTACGTGTCCCGTCTCGGCGGCAGCATCAGCGGCCGCATCGCCGCCGCCCGCGGTGGCCGTCCCGACGCCCCGCGCCTGCGCCTGCCCGCCGTCGGCCACCACCGCAAACCCCGCCGCGTGGCCATGCTCAGCGTGCACACCTCACCGCTGCACCAGCCGGGCACGGGCGACGCCGGCGGCATGAACGTCTACATCGTCGAGCTCGCCAAGCGCCTCGCCGCGATCAACATAGAAGTCGAGGTGTTCACCCGCGCCACCACCGGCGGCCTGCCCCCCGTGGTCGAGCTCGCGCCCGGCGTCCTCGTGCGGCACGTGGACGCGGGCCCCTACGAGGGCCTCGCCAAGGAGGAGCTGCCCGCGCAGCTGTGCGCCTTCACCCACGGCGTCATGCAGGCCTGGGCCGGCCACCGGCCCGGCTACTACGACCTGGTCCACTCCCACTACTGGCTGTCCGGCCACGTCGGCTGGCTCGCCGCCGAACGCTGGGGCGTACCGCTGGTGCACGCCATGCACACCATGGCCAAGGTCAAGAACGCCGCCCTCGCCGAGGGCGACACCCCCGAGCCCGCGGCCCGCGTCATCGGCGAGACGCAGATCGTCGCCGCCGCCGACCGGCTCATCGCGAACACCGCCGAAGAGGCCGAGGAGCTCGTCCGGCACTACGACGCCGACCCGGGCAAGGTCGCCGTCGTCCACCCCGGCGTCAACCTCGACCGTTTCACCCCCGGCGACGGCCGCGCCGCCGCCCGCGCCCGCCTCGGCCTGCCGCAGGACGCCGTGATCCCGCTGTTCGCGGGCCGCATCCAGCCCCTGAAGGCCCCCGACGTCCTGCTGCGGGCCGTCGCCGAGCTGGTCGACCGCGACCCCGCGCTGCGCGGGCGCCTCTTCGTCCCCGTCGTCGGCGGCCCGAGCGGCAGCGGCCTCGCCAAGCCCGAGGGGCTCCAGAAGCTCGCCGCCAGGCTGGGCATCGCCGACCTCGTCCACTTCCACCCGCCCGTGGCCCAGGACCGGCTCGCCGACTGGTTCCGCGCGGCGTCCGTGCTGGTCATGCCGTCCTACAACGAGTCCTTCGGCCTCGTCGCCATCGAGGCCCAGGCCACCGGTACGCCGGTCCTCGCCGCCGAGGTCGGCGGACTGCCCGTCGCCGTCAACGACGGGGTGACGGGGATCCTCGTACCCGGACACGACCCGGTGGACTACGCGCGCGAGCTGCGGCGCTTCGTCGACGACCCCGGGCTCACCGACCGCATGGGCGCCGAGGCCGCGCGGCACGCGCAGTTCTTCGGCTGGGACACCGCCGCCGGCGGAACCGCAGACGTGTACACCGCGGCCATGCACGATCACCGCCGTCGCGTACGCTCCCACCATGGCTGACACCGCCGCGATCATCGAGTCCACGCTGGCCGGCGCCGGGCTGAGCTGGGAGAGCCCCGAGCCGGGCTCGTACGTCGTCCAGCTGCCGGGCACGCGCAAGCTGAGCACCACCTGCTCCCTGCGGATCGGCCGGCACTCGCTGTCGGTCAACGCCTTCGTCATCCGCCACCCCGACGAGAACGAGGCCGGGGTCCACCGCTGGCTGCTGGAGCGCAACCTCAAGCTGTACGGGATGGCGTACGCGGTCGACCCGCTCGGCGACGTCTACCTCACGGCCCGGCTCCCGCTGTCGGTGATCACCCCGGACGACCTCGACCGCCTCCTGGGCACCGTCCTGGAGGCGGCGGACGGCGCCTTCAACACCCTCCTGGAACTGGGCTTCGCGAGCGCGATCCGGCGCGAGTACGAATGGCGCGTCTCGCGCGGCGAGTCGACCCGCAACCTGGACGCCTTCAAGCACCTGACCCAGCCGTCCCCGTCCTGACACCTCGCCGCGTGCGCGGTGCGGGCACGGGTGCCGGCGCGGCGGCGCCAGAGCCCGCCGAGGGCTCCGGGCACAGCCCGGCGCGGCCCCAGGGCGGAGAGGGGCCGGCCCCGCACACCGGGCCGGCCCGTCCCCCGGCGGTTATGCCTCCGAGGCGACCGCCACCGGGTCGGCGGGCTTCGCCACCGCGGGTGCCGCCGGCGCGGCGGGGCCAGAGCCTGCGGTCTCGGCCATCACCCCGGCGGTATCCGGGGCCGCTCCCGCAGCGGGCTTCGCCGGCGCGGCGGCGGCAGGGCCCACGCCGGCGCCCCCGCCCGCGGCCGCGACTCCGCCCTCCTTGGAGAGTCCCCGCATCAGGAGCCAGTACCCGGCCGCCGCCAGCGTGCCCAGTACGCCCGTGGCCGCCCACAGCCACCCCGCCCCGTACCGGTCGATCACGAAGCCGGCCATCAGCGGAGCCACCAGCGCCGCCACCGCCCACGACATCGTGTACATCCCCTGGTAGCGGCCCCGCCCGTGCACCGGCGACAGCCGCACCACCAGCCCCATCTGCGTCGGCGAGTTCACGATCTCCGCCAGCGTCCACACGCACACCGTCAGCGCGTACGCCCACAACGCCCCCGCGAAGGCCGTCATCGCGAACCCGTACCCCGCCAGCAGCGCCGAGGCCACCAGCAGCCGGCGCGGGTCGCGGTGCTCGATCCACCGCGTCACCGGGATCTGGAGGATCACGATCAGCAGCCCGTTCACCGCGATGACCAGCCCGTAGTCCCCGGGCGAGAAGCCCGCCCGGCCCATCGCCACCGGCAACGCCACCGAACCCTGCGTGAAGATCAGCGATATCACGAACGACAGCCCGACCACCGCCATGAACCGGCCGTCCCGCAGTACGGTCCCCAGCCCGATCTCCGGCTCCGCGTCCGCCGCCGCGCCGACGTCCGCGTCCTTCACCGGGCGCGACTCCGGGAGCTTCGCGAACACCAGCACCGCGCACAGCAGCGTCAGCGCCGCCTCGCCCAGGAAGCCGGCCAGGTAGCTGTACTCCGCCACCACGCCCGCCACCACCGAGCTGATCCCGAAGCCCAGGTTGATCGCCCAGTAGTTCAGCGCGAAGGCGCGTACCCGGTCCCGCTCCGGGACGATGTCCGCCATCATCGCGGAGACCGCGGGCCGCGAGGCGTTCGCGGCCATCCCGACCAGCCCCGCCACCGCCGCGATCGCCGCCGGGTGTTCCATGAACCCGAGCAGCGCCACCGACAGCCCCGTCGACACGTTCGCCGCCAGCATCGTCGGCCGCCGCCCCAGCCGGTCGGTCATGACGCCCGCCACCAGCGAGGACATGACCCCGCCCAGCCCGTGCAGGGCGACCACGAGCCCCGCGAACGAGGCCGAGTAGCCCCGGTCCAGGGTCAGGTACAAGGTCATGAACGTGGCGACGAAGGCCCCGAGCCGGTTCACCAGCGTGCTGGCCCACAGCCACCAGAACGCGGGCGGCAGGCCCGAGACGCTCTCCCGGGCGGCCCGGCCCCAACGGGCGGCAGCTGACATGTGGATTCCCCCGATGATGTAAGTGCCACTGGAACCCCCGGCACATTACGAGCGGGGTCCCCCGGCGTCCACTGAATTGACGCCGCCAGTCAATCGGAGGCCGCCTCCGGAGCCCCCGGGACCGCGCGCGGGCGCCCCACGGCGTCCACTAGGCTCGTACGCATGGCCGACGCACCGTACAAGCTGATCCTCCTCCGCCACGGCGAGAGCGAATGGAACGCGAAGAACCTGTTCACCGGCTGGGTGGACGTCAACCTCAACGAAAAGGGCGAGAAGGAGGCGGTCCGCGGCGGTGAGCTGCTCAAGGACGCCGGCCTGCTCCCCGATGTCGTGCACACCTCCCTCCAGAAGCGCGCGATCCGCACCGCGCAGCTGGCCCTGGAGGCCGCCGACCGCCACTGGATCCCCGTCCACCGCTCCTGGCGCCTGAACGAGCGCCACTACGGCGCCCTCCAGGGCAAGGACAAGGCCCAGACGCTCGCCGAGTTCGGCGAGGAGCAGTTCATGCTGTGGCGCCGCTCCTACGACACCCCGCCGCCGGCCCTCGAGGACGGCACGGAGTTCTCCCAGTCCGACGACCCGCGCTACGCCTCGATCCCGCCGGAGCTGCGCCCGCGCACCGAGTGCCTCAAGGACGTCGTCGTCCGCATGCTGCCGTACTGGTACGACTCGATCGTCCCGGACCTCCTCGACGGCCGCACCGTCCTGGTCGCCGCCCACGGCAACAGCCTGCGCGCGCTGGTCAAGCACCTGGACGGCATCTCCGACGCCGACATCGCGGGCCTGAACATCCCCACCGGCATCCCGCTCTCCTACGAGCTGGACGCCGACTTCAAGCCCGTCACCCCGGGCGGCACCTACCTCGACCCGGCCGCCGCGGCCGCCGCCATCGAGGCCGTCAAGAACCAGGGCAAGAAGTAACCCCGAAGCACGAAACAACCCCCCACCTGCCGTCTCCCGGCGAGTGGGGGGCTTCTCGTTGGGCTGGGGCCGTCTGTGGGCCGTCAGGCGCGCCGGGCCTGCCGACGGATGCGGATCTGCGCTGCGACCAGGACGGCCACGGGCAGGGCGGCGGCCGGGGGGACGTCGGTCCACGCGGGCAGGGCTGCTGCGCCCGCGCTGATGGCTAGGAACGGTAGTTCGCGTAGCGAGATGTCGATGGTCAAACCTGGGCGTGGCACCATGGAGCCCTCTCCTGATGTGCTGGTGTGTGTCGGCAATTGCGATGGTCGTGCAGCGCAAACGGAGCGAGAGCCGCCCCTGCCAGGGCGGCTCTCTTTTGCTGTGGTGACTTTACCGAGGGGTCTATCGGTGTCACAAACTCCCAGGTGGTGCGCGGTTAGACCTGTTAGGCATGTTGCGCAAACCGCTATTTCCGTCTAGAAGTTTCTAGAGGTTACTGGCAGTTCCTAGTAGGAGCGACGCCCCTGTTGAGGGGCCGTGGCCTACTGTGACATTTCTACTGTGTAGGTAGCGGTTCGCTCCTGAGTGGAGTTGCTAGCTAGCTCGCTAGCGGTGTGGCCGAAGCTTATATAGCTCGCGGACGGCCGCTTCTGGGTTTTCGACTTACCGGATACGGAAAGTCGGAAACCGATCCGCTAGGGCGTGCGTTCGTAGATCTGTGCTACCGCATTACGGGTCCGATCCCGACTGCTGGGCATCAGATGCGCATACACACGCAACGTCAGACCGGGGTCTGAGTGACCCAGGTATTCGGCCAGTGCCTTGATGTTTTCACCAGCATCCAGCAACACCGATGCGTAGAAGTGCCGGAGGGCATGCATGCCGTGCTCGTGAGCGGAGGCGTAGATCTCTTCCCCTCCTCCCGCTCTTCGATGACGCCCGCGGCTGCAAGGGCAGGCTTCCACTGGTCGGTGTTGAACATGCCCCGCCACACATGGCCGCCCAGCGGTGCGGTGAAGACGAGCCGCTTCGTCACCAGGGGTCCGCCGGCCACGCCCCAGGGCAGAGTGATGGAGACGGGCGGGCACCGCTTGATGTGGGTCCGCAGCGCATCAGCCACCGGGCCCGGCAGCGGGACGTCTCGGAGCTTGCCGCCCGCCGAGCAGGCCCGCGAGGTCGACCGGAGTGAAGTAGCGCTCAGGGAGAAGATGGGGCACGGTCACCACTCCTCTTGGACGTCGATCTGTGTCAGGGCTTCGCGGGCGGTCTGGCGGTTGAGCTGAATGTCGCGCGCGATGGTGGCGGCGAGGACGGCTTCGCCGGTGCTGTGGCCGTGGCCGGCGTACTGCCAGGAGGCCAGGACGAGCACCGTGTCCGGCTCGACGCCGTCGAGGCCGTGGGCTTGGTGTTCCTGGGCTGCGCGGTAGTCGGCGCGGGTCTGGCGGAGGGCGCCGAGGAGTGGTCGAGTACCGCCTCGACTTCGTGGAGAAGTGGCCCCCGAAGCCGAGCATGTGGGCCCAGGCCGCGAGCCGACGGTCCGGGTACAGCGGGTCCAGGTCGAGGGAGGCTTCGACCAAGCGGTCGGTGTGCGCCGGGACGTCGAGGAGGACGAGTGCCTCGCGGTTGCCGATCCGGCGGTCGAGGGTGCCGGTGTCCTCGGCGGCCTTGGTCGCGTACTTGGCGACGTACGAGGCCACGGCCTGTTCGGTGATGTCGGAGCCGTCACCGAAGACCTTGACGGTGCGGATGTCGAGCTGGGTGCCCCACCTGAAAGTGCGGGTCGGCTGGTCGCCCGCCGCCGGGACGGTGACCGAGGTGTAGGCATGCCCCACTGCGGCTCGGATCGAGCGGTCGAGGAGTTTGGTGCTGGCCCAGGAGGGCGGTGGGCTGGCGGGCCCGTCGGGTCCGTCGAGGCGGATCACGGCGTGGAAGCGGACGGCCCCGCGCTTCTGGAACTCGGCGACCTTGCTGTAGGAGATCCGGGCCACCTCCTTCAGCTCCCGCTGGGTCAGCCCGGCGTGGGCGGCGATCTCGCGGCGGAGCCGGGTGGTGAAGCGCTGCCAGAGCTGACCGGCGTGGTTGCTGAAGAGGACGGCGGCGGCGTAGTCGTACGTGGTCGGGTCGAGGGCGGTGCCCAGTTCGGCGGCGTCCTCCTGGTGGTGTGTGCCCTACTTCATCAAGGGCGATTCCGCCGCCAAGCCGGCGTCGCGCGCCCGTCACCCCGGGCCTGCGCTCCTGTCTCCGACCTGCTCTGGCCCGGCCGCCCGCCGCGCGCCACTGTGGCGCAGGGCTCGCTGGGGTGAACCGAGCCGATCCGTCGGCTGCCGGTCAGAACGAATGCCTCCGGAGGGGGCGCTCCGGCTCCGGGATGGTCGGGGCCGGTTTCTGCGTCTGCCGGCCGGTTCGTGGTTCGGGTGGGGAGCGACGGCCGATTCGCCACTTAGCTCCCCTGCGGCGAACAACCGGTCCATACTGATGCGACAGCAGACGATCTAGGGGGGACATGCCGAAGCAGCTTGCGCTCAAGGAGGAATCGGTGGGGCTTCAGGAAGAGATCGAGCAGCGCTCTCGGGAGATCCATACTGATCGATACAGTATGGCAATCAACGAAGCGCTTTCCATGTATGAAAATTCAGACCTGGAGATCCACCCAGAGTTCCAGCGGATTTTCCGATGGAGCATTCAACAGCAATCCCGTCTCATCGAGAGTGTCTTCCTCGGGATCCCTATCCCGCCAATCTTCGTGGCTGCACGAAAAGACGGGGTCTGGGACGTCGTGGATGGGGTTCAACGCCTCTCGACGCTCTTCCGCTTCATGGGGACCCTGCGAAATCCGGATGGAGAGATCGACAAACCGGAGCCGCTGATCGCAGGGGATTACCTGAAGAGCCTTGAAGGAGTCGTCTGGAACGACTCGCTCGTAGCTGCGTCACAGGTCGACCTCACCAGCCTGTCGGAGGCGCAGCAGCGTTTTTTTAAGCGCGCGCGACTAGATTTTCAGATCGTCGAGCACACTAGCGACGAACAGGCTAAATTTGACCTATTTCAGCGACTGAATAGCGGGGCGCACCTCTCGGAACAGGAGGCTCGAAACTGTCTCGCTGTAATGCTGGATCCCAGTTTCTTCCGGTGGCTCCAGCAGCTTGCCCTTCATTCAGACTTCTCGCAAACTGTTAGTATCAGTGAACGACAGGAGGAAGAAGCGTACGGAGTAGAGCTAGCTCTCCGATACCTTTCGATCGTCACTGCAGAACGTTCAGACCTGTCCGGGCTTTCTGACGTGAGTGAGTTCCTGACGTCCCGGATGCGCGGTTTCATCGAATCGTCAGATTTTGACCGCGATTTCGAGCGCAATCGTTTCATTGACATTTTCTCCTGGCTTAACGAGGCCCTGGGTGAGTCTTCATTCAAGCGCTGGGATCTGGCAAAGAACAAGTTCAGTGGCCGCTTCACCGTCTCCGCCTTCGAAGCGGTAACAGCTGGCCTAGGTCTCAACTACGGGCAGTGGAAGTTGCTCGAGAGCGGACCGCGCTCAGCCCTACTCCAACAGCGAGTTCGAGCAGTTTGGAACGACGAGACTTTCCAGAAGCGCACGGGCGCCGGAAAATCTGCTGACCTCAGGATCCCGTACATGTTTGAGGTAGGTCAGAAGGTATTCTCGTTGGGGGAGTAATGCGCACACTGAGCGAACTGCAAGACTCCCTCGACGAGGATCTGGCTTGGCGTCGCAGCGAACTGCATAGTTTCCTGGGAAATATTCGAAGGGTGCAAGCCGAAAGTACGGCTCAGCGGTCGCTGTGTAGAGCTGGAGTCCCTCTTCTGTATGCACATTGGGAGGGATACGCCAAACACTGCCTGTCAATCTACCTCCACTACGTAGGGCGCCGCCGCCTGACGTATGGTGAGCTGCATCCAGCATTTGTTGCCCTGGGGCACGAGGCGGCCTTGGAGTCCCAGGAAGGAATGTCCGCGACCAAGAAAATGGTGCGCAGGGTCCAGGCACTTCTATCGGAAGATGGCGAGCGCGCGAAGATACCTTGGCGGAAGGGTGTCGACACTCAATCCAACCTCAATAGCACGCGATGCTTCGATCTCTTCGAATCCCTAGGCCTCGACGCTTCGCCGATCGCAACCAAGGCAAGGCTGATCGATTACGAACTGTTGCGTGTGCGGAATGAAATTGCGCACGGGCAATATTTGAGCATTGGTGCCGCCTCATATGAAGAACTTCATCAGGAAGTTCTAGGAATTATGGACTTCGTTCGCAACACGGTAAGTGCGGCTGCCGAAAATCAATCTTACCGGCGAATTTGACCACCAGTCATAGGTGTGCACACGGCTATTCGTGGATCGATGAAGCTCGATGAGGCGCGCTCGCGCCCATGACCTGGGGAAATGAGCGAGACGCACGGGCCTTCGGAGTCGTGTGCGCAACACGGCAGGGCGGCCCTGTGGAGTGGCTCGGCTAGTGGAGCGCTGGCGGGCGGCGAAATTCTTCGGGGTCGCTGAGGGGGGAGAGGCGGTGGCCGCAGTTCTGGGCTACTCGGACGGCGGCGCGGAGGCACAACGGTGAGGGCCCCGTCCGGGTCGGACGGGGCCCTCGCGGCTGGGTGGCCGGGTCAGCCGCCGCACTGGCACGGGGCGCCGGACTGGCAGCCGCAGCCGCAGCCCGAGCCGCAGCCGCAGGCCGCGAGCAGCGGGAGGCGCAGCGGCTCCGGACGGGGCGGCTGCTCCTGTTCCGGGGTGATGGGGACAGGGCTTTCGGGCATGGTGCCTCCTCGCAGGCGGCGTACGGGAAGTCGTGGTGCCTTCGCCTCATTCATGCCCAGCCGTACGGGCGCGTCAACGGCGCATTGGGGCGTGCCGCGCGCCAGGGGTCAGACGCCCTCGGCCGGCGTCGGCTGCTGGAGCTCGTCCGCGTGCTCGCCCGTCACCAGGTACACCACGCGCTTCGCCACCGACACGGCGTGGTCCGCGAACCGCTCGTAGTAGCGGCCCAGCAGGGTCACGTCGACGGCCGTCTCGATGCCGTGCTTCCAGCGGTCGTCCATCAGGTGCTGGAACAGCGTGCGGTGGAGCTGGTCCATCTCGTCGTCGTCCTGCTCCAGCTGGAGGGCGAGGTCCACGTCCTTGGTGATGATGACCTCGGCCGCCTTCGCCATCAGGCGCTGCGCCAGCTGCCCCATCTCCAGGATCGTCGCGTGCAGGTCGCGGGGGACCGCCCGCTCCGGGAACCGCAGCCGCGCCAGCTTCGCCACGTGCTGCGCCAGGTCGCCGGAACGCTCGAGGTCGGCGCTCATCCGCAGCGAGGTCACGACGATCCGCAGGTCGGTGGCGACCGGCTGCTGCCGGGCCAGCAGCGCGATGGCGCGCGCCTCAAGGTCGTGCTGGAGGTCGTCCACCTTCTGGTCGGCGGCGATGACGCTCTCCGCGAGCTTCAGGTCGGCGTCCAGCATGGAGGTCGTGGCCCGCCCGATCGCGGAACCGACGAGCCGGGCCATCTCGACCAGGCTTTCTCCGATCGAGTCCAGTTCCTCGTGGTACGCGTCGCGCATGGTGTCCCTCTCTTGCTTGCCTGCTTGCCTGCTCGCCACTCTCGTGGGGACCGTTCGGCCCCACGCTGACACGTTCGGACGCGAACGCGTCCGTCTCCGGCACCGCAAGTGAATCAGCCCCGTCGTCAGGGTGAACTCTGGGCGACGACTGTTCGAGGTGCCACCCGAACGGCTGTGGAAGTGTCCCCGGGCCTGCTTAACCTGGATCCATGGACGTGAACGCGGCGGTCGCCGCAGCTGCGGCGACCGCCGGTCTCTGTACCGGTGTCATCGCCATGCTGGCGTTCCGCTGGAGCGAGCGCGACCAGGCCCGCCCCACCCGGAGTTCCATGCGCCCCGACATCAACGCGGTGCTCCCGCCGGGAGTGGACACGGTCCTGTCGGTGCTCCGCTCCTCCGCCGTCGTCCTCGACGAGGGCGACGCGGTGGTCAAGGCCAGCTCGGCCGCGTACGCGCTCGGGCTGGTCCGCGGCGGCAAGCTGGCCGTGGAGCCCATGCTCCACATGGCCCGCGACACCCGCCGGGACGGCGAGATACGCCAGATCGAGCTCGACCTGCCCCGGCGCGGCACCGGCCGCGGTGAAGCCCTCGCGGTCTCGGCCCGGGTCGCCCCGCTGGGCTCCCGGCTGGTGCTGCTGCTGGTCGAGGACCTCACCGAGGCCCGCCGCATCGAAGCGGTGCGCCGCGACTTCGTCGCGAACGTCTCGCACGAGCTGAAGACCCCGGTCGGCGCGATCTCCCTGCTCTCCGAGGCGGTCATGGACGCCGCCGACGACCCGGAGGCGGTCAGCCGCTTCGCGGGCCGCATGCAGATCGAGGCCACCCGCCTGATCAACCTCGTGCAGGAGCTCATCGACCTCTCCCGGGTGCAGAACGACGACCCGCTGGAGGACGCCGAGCCCGTGCGGGTGGACACGCTGGTGGCGGAGGCCATCGACCGGTGCCGCCACACGGCCACCTCGAAGCAGATCACCATGGCCGCCGGAGGCACCTCCGACCTGCGCGTCTGGGGCAACCGCGGCCAGCTGGCCGCGGCCCTGGGCAACCTGGTGGAGAACGCCGTCAACTACAGTCCCGCCCGCACCCGCGTCGGCATCGCGGCGCGCAGGGTGACGGCGCCGGGCGGAGACTTGATCGAGATAGCCGTGACCGACCAGGGCATCGGCATCCCGGAGAAGGACCGCGAGCGCATCTTCGAGCGCTTCTACCGCGTCGACCCGGCCCGCTCCCGCGCCACGGGAGGAACCGGACTGGGCCTCGCGATCGTGAAGCACGTGGCGGCCTCGCACGGCGGAGAGGTGTCGGTATGGAGCTCCGAGGGCCAGGGCTCCACGTTCACCCTGCGGCTCCCCGAGGCGGCCGCGCCGGCCCCGGCGGCCGCCTCGGGGCCCGCCACACCCCTGCTTGACCCAGAACCAGTCATCCCTGCCCCGGAGGTCCTTCCGTGACCCGAGTGCTCGTCGTCGAGGATGAGGAATCCTTCAGCGACGCCCTGTCCTACATGCTGCGCAAGGAGGGTTTCGAGGTCGCCATCGCCGCGACGGGGCCCGACGGGCTCGACGAGTTCGAGCGCAACGGCGCCGACCTCGTCCTCCTCGACCTGATGCTGCCCGGCCTGCCGGGCACGGAGGTCTGCCGGCAGCTGCGCGGGCGCTCCAACGTCCCCGTGATCATGGTGACCGCCAAGGACAGCGAGATCGACAAGGTCGTGGGTCTGGAGATAGGAGCCGACGACTACGTCACCAAGCCCTTCTCCTCCCGGGAGCTGGTCGCCCGCATCCGCGCGGTCCTGCGCCGCCGGGGCGAGCCGGAGGAGGTGACGCCGGCGGCCCTGGAGGCGGGTCCCGTACGGATGGACGTGGACCGGCACGTGGTCACCGTCGCCGGGGCCAAGGTCGACCTCCCGCTGAAGGAGTTCGACCTGCTGGAGATGCTCCTGCGCAACGCGGGCCGCGTCCTGACGCGCATGCAGCTGATCGACCGGGTCTGGGGCGCGGACTACGTCGGGGACACCAAGACCCTGGACGTCCACGTCAAGCGGCTCCGCGCCAAGATCGAGCCGGACCCGGGCGCGCCGCGCTACCTGGTCACGGTCCGCGGCCTGGGCTACAAGTTCGAGCCGTAGGCCGCCCGGCGGACCGGGAGGTCCGTGACACGGGGGAGCGCACGGGGAAGGCCCCGGCCGCATCGCGGCCGGGGCCTTCCCCGTGTCACGGCGCCGCTCGGGCGCTCAGTGCCCGGCGCTGCGCGACGGCGAGGCGGACGCGGAGCCCGACGGCGTGGCACCGGCGGCCGGGGAGCCGGAGGCGGCCGGGGCGCCCGACGCGGCGGGGGAGCCCGACGCGCCCGGGGAGGCCGGGGCCGAGGGGGAGCCGGACGGGACGGGGCCCGGCGCGGCGGCGGGGGCCTCGGTCGGTCCGTAGCCGGCGTACATGCCGGTGGCCGGGACGACGAACGCGCCCAGCTCCACGTCGCCCGCGGTGCTCAGCTGGAAGACGACGTCCTGCACGTTGCCGTTCTGGACGGCCTCGCGGCCGCCCTCGATGACGGCGGAGGCGTTGCCCTTGCCGCCCAGCACCACGGAGCCGCCGGCGGGCACGGTGATCTTGCCGGAGCCCTCGGCCGGCTTCAGGACCACCTTGGACTTGCCACCCTTGAGGGTGATCCCGTCCAGGGTCTGGGCCTTGCCGCCGGAGTTGAAGAGGGTCGCCGAGACGGCGGCCGGCCCCTTCTTGTCCTTCTCGCCCTTGGTGATCACCAGGGCGTTCTGGATCCTGATGTCGCCCTTGGTGACGGCGGCGTTGTCCGGCTTGATCTGGAGAGTCTGCGCGTCATTGCCCGCGCCGCACGCGGCGAGCGAGGCAAGGGAGAACACGACGGCGGTAGCGGCGAGAGCGCCGCGTCGAAGGCTGCGGCTCACGGCGGCGGCAACTCCTTGGACGTACGGACGGGACGGGTGGAGGCTCGGAGCGGCCGAGGTAAAGCCGCCCTAAGGGTGTGTCAGCGCGCTTAGGTTACCGAGCCGCCGCCCCGCCCCCGCACCCGACCCTCCGCAGCGCGCGCGCCGTGCCGCACCCGCCCCGTGATCTCGCATTCCGCTATCCGGTCCCGGCCCCCCGTGTGATCAATTCCGGGATTCCTTCGAACACGGCTCCGTGATCAATTCCAGATTGGGCCGGAACCCACCGCGTACGGGTGGCCGCCAGTCGAACGGAGTACGTCGGTTTCCGGTCCGGGAAACCGGCAAAACGGGACGTACGTCACACTCGTCGTCGTGTCCGCCAGGTGTAGCGTGGTCGTTTCGCCCGGTCCGCACAGCGCCTCCGACCTGCGAATACCCCCTTCCGGAAGCCTTCCGCAGCACGTTCGTGTCGCTGTTGTCAAGCCCCGAGATGTGCCCTGACCTGCGAAAACGCCATTCATAACAGTCAGTTCTCGTGTTACCCTGGATAGCCACGGAAGGGGTACCTGTCACATGACGTTCAAGGTTGGCGACACCGTGGTCTATCCCCATCACGGGGCCGCGCTGATCGAGGCCATCGAAACTCGCCAGATCAAAGGCGTGGACAAGACCTACTTGGTGCTCAAGGTCGCCCAGGGCGACCTGACGGTTCGTGTGCCTGCGGACAATGCGGAGTTCGTCGGCGTTCGCGACGTAGTCGGCCAGGACGGGCTGGACCGGGTCTTCGAGGTGCTCCGCGCACCGTACGCAGAAGAGCCCACGAACTGGTCCCGTCGTTACAAGGCGAATCTGGAGAAGCTCGCTTCTGGCGATGTCATCAAGGTCGCCGAGGTAGTGCGCGACCTGTGGCGTCGTGAGCGTGAGCGCGGTCTGTCCGCCGGTGAGAAGCGCATGCTCGCCAAGGCGCGGCAGATCCTGGTGAGCGAGCTCGCGCTCGCCGAGAACACCAACGAGGACAAGGCCGAGGCCCTCCTCGACGAGGTTCTTGCGTCCTGACGCTCGAACCGGCCACAGTGTGCCGCGGTGCCCGATGACCCGCCCTCTCTTACGAGAGGGCTGTTGCCGGGCGCTGCGGCATGTCCGCATCCAGCACCGCACACCGGCGCCGTCCCGCGGCGTCGGCCGCACACCGGCGCCACCACGCGCCGCGGTGCACCCCCTCGCCTCCACCCACACCCGTGTGGGTCACTCGCCACGCCCGGCCGCCGCCCGCGCCGGCTCCCGCTCCACACCCCGCGCTCTTCCCGCCGTACCCTGCGGGTGCACACCCGCACGGTCCCGTACCGGCGCGCCGGGTCCGGGCAGCCGGCTCGACCGGTCGTCACGGAAGGGGCGAGGGCGTCGCACCCGGCACTCCCGCCGACCAGCGCCGGGGGCATGCCCAAGGCCATACCCATGTCGGCCGAAGTCACAAACCTGGCTCGGAGCTACTGATGTCTGACGAATCCCGTCCCCACCGCACCGCCGCGGTGATCCCGGCCGCGGGCCGCGGGGTACGCCTCGGGCCCGGCGCCCCCAAGGCCCTGCGGGCCCTCGGCGGGACCCCGATGCTGATCCACGCCGTCCGCGCCATGGCCCGCTCCCGCGCGGTCGCCCTGGTCGTGGTCGTCGCCCCGCCCGACGGGGCCGCCGAGGTGCGCCACCTCCTGGACGAGCACGCCCTGCCCGACCGCACCGAGGTCCTGGTCGTGCCCGGCGGCGACACCCGCCAGGAGTCCGTGCGGGCCGGCCTGGCCGCCCTCCCGGCCGACATCACCTCCGTACTGATCCACGACGCGGCCCGCCCCCTGGTCCCCGTCGACACCGTGGACTCCGTCGTCGAGGCCGTCCGCGGCGGAGCCCCCGCCGTGGTGCCGGCCCTGCCCCTGGCCGACACCGTCAAGGAGGTCGACCCCCGGGGGCCCGGCGAGCCCGAGCCGGTCGTCGCCACGCCCGAGCGGGCCCGGCTGCGCGCCGTGCAGACCCCGCAGGGCTTCGACCTCGCCACGCTGCTGCGCGCGCACGAGGCCATCGCCGTCAGCGGCGAGGGCGCCACCGACGACGCCGGCATGGTGGAGCGCACCGGGGTCACCGTCGTGACCGTCCCCGGCCACGAAGAGGCCTTCAAGGTCACCCGCCCGCTCGACCTGGTCCTCGCCGAGGCCGTACTCGCCCGCAGGAGGGCCACCGATGTCTACTGACCTGCCCCTGATCCCCCTCGTCGGCATCGGCACCGACGTGCACGCCTTCGAGGCCGGCCGTGAGCTGTGGTGCGCCGGACTGCTGTGGGAGGGCGAGGACGGCCTCGCCGGCCACTCCGACGGAGACGTCGCCGCCCACGCCGCCTGCGACGCCCTCTTCTCCGCCGCCGGTGCCGGCGACCTCGGCGCGCACTTCGGGACCTCCCGCCCCGAGTGGTCCGGCGCCGCCGGGGTCACCCTCCTGGCGGAAGCCGCCCGGATCGTGCGGGCCGAGGGCTTCGAGATCGGCAACATCGCGATCCAGGTGATCGGCGTGCGCCCGAAGATCGGCAAACGGCGCGAGGAAGCGCAGAAGGCGCTCGCGGCGGCGGCGGGCGCCCCCGTCTCCGTCTCCGGCACCACCACCGACGGACTCGGCCTCACCGGCCGCGCCGAAGGGCTGGCCGCCATCGCCACCGCCCTCGTCTACCGGACGGACCGGGGCTGAGCGCGGCGCGGGGCCGCCCCGCGGGCGTCGCCGACGTCACCTCTTCGGCAACAAACCGTCCGGGCGCCCTCAAACGGTCGCGGGGCACTGCCGCAGGCGCACTACCCTGGATGCCGTGACTATTCGCCTGTACGACACCAGCGCCCGGCAGATCCGCGACTTCACCCCGCTCGTCCCGGGCTGCGTCTCGATCTACCTCTGCGGTGCCACCGTGCAGGCGGCACCGCACATCGGGCACATCCGGTCCTACCTGAACTTCGACGTCATGCGCCGCTGGTTCGCGTACCGCGGCTACGACGTCACCTTCATCCGCAACGTCACCGACATCGACGACAAGATCATCGCGAAGTCGGCCGAGCAGGGCCGCCCCTGGTGGTCCATCGGGTACGACAACGAGCTGGCCTTCAACACCGGCTACGACGCCCTCGGCTGCCTGCGGCCGACGTACGAGCCGCGCGCCACCGGCCACGTCCCCGAGATGATCGAGATGATGCGCGGCCTCATCGAGCGCGGCCACGCGTACGAGTCGGAGGGCAACGTCTACTTCGACGTGAAGTCCTTCCCGGGCTACCTCTCGCTCTCCCGCCAGGAGCTCGACAACATCCGTCAGCCGGAGTCCACCGGCGAGACCGGCAAGCGCGACCCCCGCGACTTCGCGATGTGGAAGTCCGCCAAGCCCGGGGAGCCTTCCTGGGAGACCCCCTGGGGCCGCGGCCGTCCGGGCTGGCACCTGGAGTGCTCCGCCATGGCGCACAAGTACCTGGGGGAGGCCTTCGACATCCACGGCGGCGGCCTGGACCTGATCTTCCCGCACCACGAGAACGAGATCGCCCAGGCCAAGGCCTTCGGCGACGAGTTCGCCCGGTACTGGGTGCACAACGCCTGGGTCACCATGTCCGGCGAGAAGATGTCGAAGTCCCTCGGCAACTCCGTCCTCGTCTCCGAGATGGTCAAGCAGTGGCGTCCGATCGTCCTGCGCTACTACCTCGGCACCCCGCACTACCGGTCGATGATCGAGTACAGCGAGGAGGCGCTGCGCGAGGCGGAGTCGGCGTTCGCCCGCATCGAGGGCTTCTACCAGCGCGTCACCGAGAAGGCGGGCGGGGCCGTCGAGGCCGCCGCCGAGGTGCCGCCGGCCTTCGCCGAGGCGATGGACGACGACCTGGGCGTCCCGCAGGCGCTCGCGATCGTCCACACCACGGTCCGCCAGGGCAACAGCGCGCTCGCCGCCGACGACAAGGACGCGGCCATCGCCCGCCTGTCCGAGGTGCGCGCCATGCTGGGCGTCCTCGGACTGGACCCGCTCGACCCGCACTGGGCGGGCGAGTCCGACCGCGGCGAGGACCTGCACGGCGCCGTCGACACCCTCGTACGCCTCGTCCTGGAGCAGCGCGAGTCCGCCCGCGCCCGCAAGGACTGGGCGACCGCCGACGCCATCCGCGACCAGCTCCAGCAGTCGGGTCTGGTCATCGAGGACGGTCCGGCCGGTCCGCGCTGGACGCTCGGCCCGCGCTGACGCCGGGCGCCCCGGTCCGACGCCGGTCGCACCGGCTTGGTGGCCGCCCGGCCGTCCGGGCGGCACACTCTTCATACGTACATATCGCAGCACGAACGAAAACAGGTAGAGGTCATGGCCGGTAACAGCCAGCGCAGGAACCGCCGCACGTCCAACAAGAAGGGCGCGACGGTCGGCAGCGGTGGCCAGCGGCGCAAGGGTCTGGAAGGCAAGGGCCCCACGCCCAAGGCCGAGGACCGCAAGAAGCACAAGGCGAACCGCATCGCCAACGCCATGGCCCGCCAGGCCGCCAAGCGCCGCCCCGCCCCCCGCCGCGGCGGCCCCAAGGGCACCAGCGAGATGGTGGTCGGCCGCAACTCCGTCTTCGAGGCACTGCGCGACGGCGTCCCCGCCACGACCCTCTACGTCCAGCAGTTCATCGACAACGACGAGCGCGTCCGCGACGCCCTCAAGCTCGCCGGCGAGCGCGGCAACATCAACCTGATGGAGGCCCCCCGCCCCGAGCTCGACCGGATGACCAACGGGCTCAACCACCAGGGCCTGGTCCTCCAGGTCCCGCCGTACGAGTACGCGCACCCCGAGGACCTCACCGACGCCGCCCACGACAACGGCGAGGACCCGCTGATCGTCGCCCTCGACGGGGTGACCGACCCGCGCAACCTCGGTGCGATCGTCCGCTCCGTCTCCGCCTTCGGCGGCCACGGCGTGGTCATCCCCGAGCGCCGCGCCGCGGGCATGACCGCCGGGGCCTGGAAGACCTCCGCCGGCACCGCCGCCCGCACCCCGGTCTCCCGCGTCACCAACCTGACCCGGGCCCTCCAGGAGTACAAGAAGGCCGGCATCGCCATCGTCGGCCTGGCCGCCGAGGGCACCCACGAGGTGCAGGACCTGGACGCCCTCTCCGGTCCGGTCGTCATCGTCGTCGGCTCCGAGGGCAAGGGCCTCGGCCGCCTCGTCGGCGAGAACTGCGACTACCTCGTCCGCATCCCGATGCCCGGCGGCGCCGAGTCCCTCAACGCCGGTGTCGCCGCCGGCGTCGTCCTCTACGAGGCCGCCCGCAAGCGCGCCCAGCGCGGCCGCGTCTGACCCGGACGGCCGCCGGCGCTTGATCCACCTGGCCCACGGGACATGACCCGTGAGCGTGTCGCCCCGCCCCTCACGGGCGGGGCGACTTGATCTTGACGGGTCTCGGACAGATCCCTCGTGTCAAGGCAGTGTCCTAAACACCCATCACTCGGTTAGATGAGTGTGGACACCAGAACGTCAGGGTTCGACGACCAGCCCGCGCTGAGCATGGTCAAGGTGCCGTGCGACCCCGCACAGGTCATCGTCAACCACGCCAGCTTCCGCGTGCGGCTCGCACCGAGCCCGAGCGCGCGTTCCAAGCCCGCGAATGCCCCCGGCCGCGCGCCCCTCCTCGGCGCCGCCGCCGTCGCGACCGCCGGAGCCACCCGCCGCCGCGCCCCCGTCGTCTGGAGCGGCAAGTCCGCGCCCGGCGACGCCGCGGCCATGGGAGGGCTCCTCCAGGCGGTGCGCGAAGCCGGCCGCGGCCACGACGACTACGACGGCGGAGCCGCCACCCAGACCATCCCCCGGGTCGACCTGGCACACGACCTGGTCGAGGACACCCTCGCCACCCCCACCGTCATCGGCCAGCGCACCTACGGCGACCCGGACGAGACGCGCCCCCTCGCCGCCGTACGCGACCTGCCGCGCCGGCCCCACCCGCCGTACGGGGGCCACGACGCCCACGACGGCGACCACCCGGGACCCGGCACCGGGCCCGAGAGCCGGCGCCCCGCCGCCGACGCCCGCGGCCAGGCCTCCTACTACCCGGGCCGCCGCATGAACCTCGGCGTCGTCCTGCTCCCCCTGCGCGTCTTCCTCGGCTTCATCTCCATCTACGCCGGCATGGGCAAACTCTGCGACCCCGTCTACTTCGACGGCGGCGAACGCGGATCCATGGTCACCTGGCTGCAGACCCTGCACCCCTGGGCCCTCGCCGAACCCCTGCGCGACTTCGCGCTCGCCCACCCCGTCGGAGCCGGACTCAGCGTCGCCTTCCTCCAGGTGATCGTCGGCGTGCTGACCGTCTTCGGCCTGTGGCAGCGCTTCGCCGCCTGCATCGGCGCCCTGCTCTCCGCCGCGCTCCTCATGACGGTCAGCTGGAAGACCGTCCCCGCCTACGACGCCCCCGACATCATCTACCTCGCCGCCTGGAGCCCGCTGATCATCGCGGGCGCTCCCGTCTACTCCCTCGACGCCCGCCTCACCGGCGAGGCGTGGCGCACCCTCGGCCCCCGCTCCGAGGTCTGGCGGCTGCGCCGCCGGGTCCTGCGGCGCGGTGCCGTCATGGCCACCGTCGTCTGCGGACTCACCCTGCTCATCGGCTCGCTCCTCGGCGGCGCCGTCCGCTCCTCCACCGTCGTCACCGTCCCCGGCCCCGGCGAGGCCCCCAGCAACTACCTCCCCGGCAGCCCCCTCCCGCAGGCCCCCGCCAAGCAGTCCGCCCCCGGCAGGCAGCCCTCGAAGCAGGCCTCGCCGTCGGCGACCCCCTCCGAGCCGGCCGCCCGGTCCGGCCGCACCGGCAGCAGCGCCCCGAGCCGCGACAGCTCCTCGACCGGCTCCGGAGCGCCCAGCGCCACGAAGACCTCCGGCAGCCAGACCCCGCGCAGCAGCACCCCGAAGCAGTCCAGTCCGCAGCAGCCGCCGGCCACCACCTCGGGTACCCGCAGCGGCTCCGACACCCAGACCAGGAAGCCCGGCCTCGTCGGCGGCCTCCTGGGCTGAGCGGCCCCGGCCGACGACCGGAGGGCCCGGCGCGCGTACGGCGCGCCGGGCCCTTCCGCGTGCCGGGGCACGGGGAGACGTAGCAGTACGGAAACGGCTCAGACGGCGCCCTGCGCCGCCAACTCCCTTGCCGCCTCGGTCAGGTCCTTCGCCGTGTCGATCGCCCGCCAGTAGGCCCCCTGCGGCAGTGTGAAGCCCGCCAGCCGCCGCTCCCGCGCCAGCCGGGGGAACGTCGTCCGCTCGTGGTCCCCCAAGTCGGGGAGCAGCGCGGTGAATTCGGGAGCGAACACGTACACCCCGGCGTTGACGGGATAGGGCGACGGCGGGGCCTCGATGAAGTCCAGCACCTGCCCGAACTCGTTCGTGTCGACCACCCCCCACGGCATCCGCGGCCGCGCCAGGGCCAGCGTCGCCAGCGCCTCCCGCTCCTCGTGGAAGGCGGCCATCTCCCGCAGCGGGAAACGCGTCCACACGTCGCCGTTGGTCGCGTACCAGGCCCGGTCCGGGCGGGGCAGCCGCCGCGCCGCGTACTTCAGACCGCCCCCGCGGCCCAGCGGCTCCTCCTCGACCACCGTCGTCACCCGCAGCGGCAGCGGAGCCCGCGTCAGCCACTCCTGGAGCACCTCCGCGAGGTGTCCGCACGACACCACCGCGTCGGTCACCCCCTCCGCCGCCAGCCAGGCCAACTGGTGCCCGATGATGGGCAGTCCGGTGCCCGGGATCTCCACCATCGGCTTGGGCCGGTCGTCCGTGTACGGCCGCAGCCGCGAACCCTGCCCGCCCGCCAGGACGACCGCCTGGGTGGGAAGGGCCGGGAACGCGGCCGCGTCATCGGTGGATCGGGGTGGCGCCGGGGCCGTGTCGGTCATGGCCGCCAGCGTAGGACCGGCCCCCCGGCCGGTCCGGGCAGGCGCGGCGGGCGGGTCAGCCCATCGAGGCGACGCCCGACGCGTACGAGGTGTCGCAGACGGGGCGCGCGTAGGACTGGGCCTTCGTCGGCCCGTAGGCCTCCACGGCGGCCCGCCCCAGGGCCCGCGCGATGCTCACGCAGTGCTCCGCCAGCGACGGACGGCCGTTCACCTCCTGCTGGAGGTGCGTGAGGACGACGCCCGGCTGCTCGCCCTGCTGGAGCTCACCGAGGAGCTTGTCGCGCAGCAGCTCGTGCGGCGCGGCCGGCTTCTTCGGGAGGGAGACGTCCTCGGCGGAGGCGGTCAGGATCTGGGAGGAGTGATCCGCCCAGGGGACCATGGTGACCGCGAGGGTCCCGGACAGGACCAGGACGACGGGCAGGACCAGGGCGAGGGAACGGCCGATACGGCGGGCAGTGTGGGTCACGAGGGCGAGAGTAGCGCTCGGTGAAGATTTGGCGACATTCAGTCACCCGGTCGGGGGATGGTTCGACGTGGTTTTTCGATTTATGGGTTGACGAGTGCGGCCGAATGGCCCGGTCTGCCGGGGTTCGTGGAGCCCGCCGCCCGCAACTGCCGCGGCGGGGGCGCCCCTTGGCGGAGCGCCCCCGTGACTCGGACGGTCGCGCCCCTACTTCGACAGCCGTGCGCCGGAGGAGGTGGAGAAGACGTGGATCTCGTCGGCGCGCGGCACCACGTGCAGCGACGAGCCCTTCTCGGGCACGTGGCGGCCGTTCACGCGGACCACGATGTCCTGGCCGTCGTGGCTGCCGTAGACGTAGCCGTCGGCGCCCAGTTCCTCGACCACGTTCACGGTGATCGTCAGGCCGCCGGTGTCGCCGATGTCGAAGTGCTCGGGGCGCACGCCGACCGTGACGGTGCGGTCGCCCGCGTCGGCGGCGGCGGAGAGCGCGTCGCGCGACACCGGGACCACGCTCTCGCCGAACTTCACGCCGCCGTCGGTGATCGGCACCTCGACCAGGTTCATCGCGGGCGAGCCGATGAACCCGGCGACGAAGAGGTTCGCCGGCCGGTCGTACATGTTGCGCGGGGTGTCGACCTGCTGGAGCAGACCGTCCTTGAGGACCGCGACGCGGTCGCCCATGGTCATGGCCTCGACCTGGTCGTGGGTGACGTACACGGTGGTGATGCCGAGGTCGCGCTGGAGCGCCGCGATCTGCGTACGGGTGGAGACGCGCAGCTTCGCGTCGAGGTTGGACAGCGGTTCGTCCATGAGGAAGACCTGCGGCTTGCGCACGATGGCCCGGCCCATGGCCACGCGCTGGCGCTGGCCGCCGGAGAGGGCCTTCGGCTTGCGGTCGAGGTACTGGGTGAGGTCCAGCATCTTCGCCGCCTCCTCCACCTTGCGGCGGATGGTGGCCTTGTCCTCGCCGGCGATCTTGAGCGCGAAGCCCATGTTGTCGGCGACGCTCATGTGCGGGTACAGCGCGTAGTTCTGGAACACCATCGCGATGTCCCGGTCCTTGGGCGGCAGGTGCGTGACGTCGCGGTCGCCGATGCGGATGGCGCCGCCGTTGACGTCCTCGAGGCCCGCGAGCATGCGCAGGGAGGTCGACTTGCCGCAGCCGGAGGGGCCGACGAGGACGAGGAACTCGCCGTCCTCGATCTCCAGCTCCAGCTGGTCGACGGCGGGCTTGTCGCCGCCCGGGTAGAGGCGGGTCGCCTTGTCGAAGGTGACAGAAGCCATGGTGGTGAATCCCTTCTACCGGCAGGAACGTGCCGGACGATCCGAGTGGAAGGTCTAGTCCAGTCAGCTGGACTCCGGACGACGCTACCTGGCGGGGACGGCTCCTGTCAGCACTTCTGACGGCCCGGATGGTCCGGCGGGGCCCCGGCCGCTGCGCGTGTCGGGTGCCCGGGTGCGGCGCGAATGCGATGGCCCGGGGAATCGGGCGCTGTGTAGAGTGATGGCGGCTCCACGCGCAGCGGTCCCGCGGGTGGTGTTGTGCCGCCTTAGCTCAGTTGGCTAGAGCGCTTGACTTGTAATCTTGAGGTCGTCGGTTCGATTCCGACAGGCGGCTCCGCCCCAGGTCAGAGCGGTAGCGACCAAGGGGATTCGTACAGAGGCGGAAGGCTCCGGGTGATCACCCGGAGCCTTTTCGCGTGCCGTCAGGCGCGGCCCGAGACGCGGTCGGCGAGGCGGGCCAGGGGCGTCGTCGCCGGGCGCCCGGTGGCCGTTTCGCGGCGGTCCGCCGCGCGGTAGGCGGCGTAGAGGGCGTGGACGCCGAGCCAGCGGAAGGGCTCCGGTTCCCAGCGGCGGACGCGGTGGTGCACCCAGGGCAGGGACGTCAGGTCGGTGCGGTCGCCGAGGACCAGGTCGCGCAGGGTGCGGCCGGCGAGGTTGGCGGTGGCCACGCCGGAGCCGACGTATCCGCCGGCCCAGCCCAGGCCCGTGGCCGCGTCCAGGGTGACGGTGGCGCACCAGTCGCGGGGGACGCCGAGGACGCCCGACCAGGCGTGCGTGATCTCCGTGCCGGCCAGGACCGGGAAGAAGGAGAACAGGAGGTCGCGCAGCGAGGCGATGGTGGCCGGCTGGGTGCGGCCGTCGTGGTCGGTGCGGGAGCCGAAGCGGTACGGGACGCCGCGGCCGCCGATCGCGATGCGGTCGTCGGCGGTGCGCTGCGCGTACATGTAGGCGTGGGCCGTGTCGCCGAGGAGCGGGGCGTCCCGCCAGGCGAGCCGCTCCCAGACCGAGGGCGGCAGGGGCGCCGTGACGATCATCGAGGAGTTCATGGGGAGCCAGGTGCGCCGGTGGCCCTTGAGGGCGGCGGTGAAGCCCTCGGTGCAGCGCAGGACGTACGGGGCGCGGACGGTGCCGTACGGGGTGACGGCGCGGCGGGGGGCGATCTCGGTGACGGGGGTGGACTCGTGGACGGTGACGCCGAGGCGTTCGCAGGCCGCGGCGAGGCCCCGGACGAGTTTGAGGGGGTGGACGCGGGCGCCGTGCGGGGTCCAGCTGGAGCCGAGGGCTCCGGCGACGTCGACACGGGCGCGGGTGGCGTCGGCGTCGTACAGCTCGCGGTCGGTCTCGCCGAAGGAGAGCTCGGCGGTGTGGAACGTCTTGAGGCGGCCGAGCTGGGCGGGGGTGCGGGCGACTTCGAGGACTCCGCCGCGGTGGACGTCGGCGTCGATGCCCTCCCCGGCGGCGACGCGGATGACTTCGGCGACGGTGTCGTTCATGGCCCGCTGGAGGCGGCGGGCGGCGTCGTGGCCGTGGAGGGCGGCGTAGCGGTCGCGGCCGGCGATGCCGTTGTAGAGCCAGCCGCCGTTGCGGCCGGAGGCGCCGTAGCCGCAGAACCTCTGCTCCAGGACGGTGACGCGGAGGTCCGGGGCGGCGCGCTTGAGGTAGTAGGCCGTCCACAGGCCGGTGTAGCCGCCGCCGACGATGACGACGTCGGCCGTGGCATCGCCGGTGAGGGGGGCGCGGGGTGGCTGGTGGGCGGTGGCGCCGGTCGCGTACCAGAAGGAGATGCCGCCGTTGATCGTCATGGGGGAGTTGGTACCGGGGCTGCCGCAGGGGTGTCCAGGGGGCGGGGTGTCGCGTTTCGGGCGGAACGGCGGACGGCGTGGCCGGTGCGGGGGTGGCGCGGGGGGTGTAGGGCGGCTCGGGGGAGGCGCGGGCCGTGGGGCGGCGGGCCGGGTCGCTGTCAGTGCGGTGGGCCACGATGGGCGCATGGCGCGGAACGGGCAGGGAACGCGGGCGGGCCGGGCGACGGTGAAGGCGGCGCGGCTTCCGGAGGTGCGGTTGCCGGAGACGGCGGTGTGGGAGGGGGGTGCCCTGGAGCCGGACGGGGATTACGACGGGCTGGAGTTCGCGGACCTGGACCTGACGGGGCAGGACGCGGCCGGGGCCCGGTTCATGGACTGCGCGCTGCGGCGGTGTGCGCTGGACGAGGCCGGTCTCGCGAGGGCACGGGTGCTGGATTCGGTGCTGGAGCAGGTCCGGGGGGTCGGCACGGACCTGTCGGGGGCCTCGCTGCGGGACGTGGAGCTGGTGGAGGCCCGGCTGGGCGGGGCGCAGGCGCACGGGGCGGTGCTGGAGCGGGTCCTCGTACGGGGCGGGAAGATCGACTACGTGAACCTGCGCACGGCACGGCTCAGGGACGTGGTCTTCGAGGGATGCGTGCTGGTGGAGCCGGACTTCGGGCGTGCGGTGCTGGAGCGGGTGGAGTTCCGGGACTGTGTGGTGCGGGGGGCCGACTTCTCGGGGGCGCGGCTGTCGGAGGTGGATCTGCGGGGTGCGTCGGAGCTGGGGATCGCGCGGGGGGTGGAGGCGCTGGCGGGGGCGGTGATCAGCCCTGGGCAGCTGTTCGAGCTGGCCCCGGCGATGGCGGCGCAGCTGGGGGTGCGGGTGCTGGGGTAGCCGGGGCGGCGCGGCGCGGCCCGTGCGCGGGGTGCGTACGGGCCGGGCCGCCGGGGACGTCAGTGCTTCTTCGGCTGCTCGGCGTTGCGCCAGACGGTGAGGTCGACCGTGACGTAGTTGCTCGCGTCCTTCGTGTCCGACTTGCCGCGGTACGTCGCCACGGCGATGTGTCCGGCGTCGCTGAGCACGCAGATCTCCGACCCGTCGGTGAGCTGGTCGAGGCTGACCTTCTCGGTGTAGCGGGTCTCGGTGCGGCAGGTCTCCAGCGAGCCCTTCTGCGCGTTGTTCAGGACGACCAGCTTGCCGTTGTCGGTGCCGAGCCGCTTCTCGCCGAACAGGCTGTCGAAGTAGTAGTACAGGTCTCCGTGGCTGTACGAGACGCCGGAGCTGTTGCCCGCGGTGGGGCGCGGCGGGTTGTCGGCCAGCATGAGCTGGTAGTTGGCCGTCATGTTGATGCCCTGGTACGAGGCCGGGGCCGGGTCCGGGCGCTGCTGGTTCTTGTTCTGGGAGGCCCCGGGGCCGGGGGTGGCGCCGCGGCTGTCGCCGGTGGCGGCGCCGCCACTGCCCCTGCCGCCCTTGGCGGAGCCGTCCGGCAGCAGGGAGCCGATGACCGCGAGGCCGATGACCGTGCCCACGATCGCTCCGGCGATGATCAGCCCCTTGCGCCGGGAGGCCTGCGGGGCGGGCGGCGGGAAGCCGGTCTGCGGGAAGCCCGTCTGGTGGAGCGGCGGCGGCGTGGGGTGGCCGGGGGCGAACCCGGGCTGCGGCGTGGGGTACCCGGGCGCCGGGGTCGGGTAGCCGGGGGGCGGCGTGTGGTAACCGGGGGGCGGGGTCGGGTAGCCGGGCGGGACGGTACCCGGCGCCGGGGCGGCCGGCGCGGCCTGCGTCGGCGCGTACGCCACGCCCGCGGCCGTGGGGGGCTGGGGCGGCGCGGAGAGCTCCGTCGGGGTGGGCGCGGCGGCGGGCTGCGGCGGCGGGGTCCTGGCCGGTTCGGGCAGCCGGAGCCGTTCGGTGATGGAGCCGGCGACGTCCTTGGGGAGCCAGTCCTCGCCCTGGCGCAGCGGGTCGGGCGAGAGGCCGTGGCACATCTCGATGACCTCGGTGAGGGAGGGCCGGCCGGCGGGGTCCCGGCTCAGGCAGCGGGCCACCAGGGGCCGCAGCTCCTCCGGCAGGGCGCTGAGGTCGGGGTCCTCGTGCACGATCCGGTAGAGGACGGCGTGTGAGTTCCCGTCTCCGTAGACCGGGGCGCCGATCGCCGCGAAGGCGATGATCTGGCCGAGGGCGAAGATGTCGGTGGCGGCGGTGACCGCTCCGGCGGAGGCCTGCTCGGGCGCCATGAACGCGGGCGTGCCGACGTAGACGCCGCTGCTGGTCAGGGACGTGGCGTCGGCCGCGCGGGCGATGCCGAAATCGATCACGCGGGGGCCGTCGGAGGCGAGGAGCACGTTCGCCGGCTTCAGGTCGCGGTGGACGATGCCCGCGCCGTGGATGACGTGCAGCGCCTCGGCGACCCCGATGGCCAGCAGCAGGACGCTGCGCAGCGGCAGCCGGCCGTGCCGGATCACGGCGTGCGCGAGGGAGGGGCCGGGTACGTAGGAGGTGGCGAGCCAGGGCTGTGCGCCCTCGGTGTCGAAGTCGATGACGGGGGCGGTGTACAGGCCCTGCACCCGCTGGGCGGCCCGTACTTCCTGCTGGAAGCGCCGCCGGAACTCCGGGTCCTCGCTGAACTCGGGCCGGATCACCTTGAGGGCGACGGGCCGTCCGCCGAGGGTGTAGGAGAGGTACACCTTGCCCATGCCGCCCGCGCCCAGTACGGCCACGAGCCGGTAACCGCCCACCGTGGCCGGGTCCTCCGGCCTGAGCGGCTGGAAGAGCTCGGCTGAAGGTGCACCGCTACCGCTCATGAAAAACCGTCCCTTATCGGGCAGTTCACAGCCTGCCGACGCCCTGGAGCCACCGAGAGAGTACCGGACAGCCCCGCTCCTGGACGGGCGTGGTGCGAAGACCCTTCAACGGACCGGCAGGGGGCGGCGGCGCCGGTGGTGGCCGAGGGCGAGGGCGAGGATCAGGGGGCCCCAGAGGGCGAACAGGCCGCTGACGGTGAGGGCGAGGGCCCGCCACCAGCCGTTGGTGTAGCCCACGTCGGAGAATCCGGCGAGGTGGAAGACGCAGAGCACCCAGTCGACGAGGAGCCAGGTGAACCCGAGTCCGGCGAGGGTGGCGGGCACGGTGACCGCGTGACGGGGGATGCGACGGCCGCCGAGTACGGGGACCCGGGCGGGGACGGTTTCACCCCAGGGGCGTACGAGGCCGGCGCAGAGCAGGGCGAAGGCCTCGGAGAGCAGGCTGAGGGCGAGGACGTAGGGGACGGTGACCAGGAGCGGCTGCCCGGCGGGTGGCAGGTCCATGCCCATCTGGAAGCCGAAGCCGACGGGCAGCCTCCACAGGCACACCGGCAGGGCCAGCAGGGGCAGGAGGCGGGCGGTCGTCCGCGCCCAGCGCGGGACGGGGCGTTCGGTGGTGGCGTGGCTCATGCGGCCAGCCTTCCGGCCGCGCGGCGGCCCGACATCGGGCACGCGGGCGATCCGGCTCCCCCGGGCGGGGGAGGGGACGGCCCGGGCGGGTCCGGTCAGGCGGGTACGCGGGGGAAGCGCGACTGGAGGGTCCAGATGACCGGGTTGTCGGCGAGGCCCTCGTGCATGTCGACGAGGTCGGCGATCAGGTCGTGGAGGAAGTCGCGGGCCTCGCGGCGCAGCAGGCGGTGGCTGAAGGTGAGGGGCTCCTCCTCCGGGGTCATCCAGTCGGCTTCGATGTCGACCCAGCCGAAGCGGCGTTCGAAGAGCATGCGGTCGGCGGACTCGGTGAAGTCGAGCTCCGCGAACCGGCGGTCCGCGGAGCGGCTGCCGCGCGGGTCCTCGTCGAGCTGCTCGACGATGTCGCACAGCGCCCAGGCGAAGTCGAGTACCGGTACCCATCCCCAGGCTGTGGACACTTCCGTGTCCTTGTCGGTGTCCGCGAGGTAGACGTCCCCGCAGAACAGGTCGTGGCGCAGGGTGTGGACGTCCGCCGAGCGGTAGTCGGTCTGCGGGGGGTCGGGGAAGCGCCGGGAGAGGGAGTAGCCGATGTCGAGCACGCTCCCGATGGTGTCACGGGTGCCCCTCCGGCGGCGCGGGGGGCGGCCTCCGGCCCCTGCGGCCGCCGCCGGACCCCCGGCGCCCCCGGAGCCCCGGGCGCCGGGCGGGGCGCCGCCGACGCCGGGCCGTGGGCGGTGCCGGCCGTGAGCGGGGTCACGAGGGCAGCAGGCGCTGTTCCTTGGCCACCGCCACCGCGCCGGCGCGGGTGTCGACGCCGAGCTTGTCGTAGATGCGGCCCAGGTGGGTCTTGACCGTGGCCTCGCTGATGAACAGGGCCCGGGCGATGTCGCGGTTGCCCAGCCCCCGGGCCAGCTGGCCGAGGATGTCGAGTTCGCGGTCGGTGAGGGTGGGGCGGGTTCCGCGCATGTGGGCCATGACCCGGCTCGCGACGGGCGCCGACAGGGTGGTGCGGCCCGCCGCCGCCGAGTGGATGGCGGCGAACAGTTCCTCGGGCCGTTCCGCCTTGAGCAGGTAGCCCGTCGCGCCGGCCCCGATCGCCCGGGTGATGTCCGCGTCCGTGTCGTACGTCGTGAGGACCAGGACGTGTGGCGGGGAGGGGAGGGCCGTGATGCGGCGGGTGGCCTCGACGCCGTCGATGCCCTCGCCCAGCTGGAGGTCCATCAGGACGACGTCCGGCCGGAGCCTGGCGGCCAGCGCGACCGCCTCCTCGCCGCTGCCCGCCTCGCCGAGCACCTCGATGTCCGGTTCGCTGCCGAGGAGGGCGAGGAGTCCGGCGCGGACCACCACGTGGTCGTCGCAGAGGAGGATCGTGGTCATCCTGTGGGCTCCAGGGGGATTGAGGCCGAGAGGACGGTGCCCTCGCCGGGGGTGGATTCGATCGTCAGGGTGCCGCCGAGCTGGCGCACGCGGGCGCGCATCGCCGGGAGGCCGTGGCCGCGTTCGGGGCCGGCGCCGGCGGGGGCGGGGGCGGTGAAGCCGGCGCCGTCGTCCGCGACGTCCAGGACCACCTGGTCGCCGAGGAAGCTGAGGGTCAGGGCGGCGGTGTGCGCGTGCGCGTGTTCGCGGACGTTGGCCAGGGCGCCCTGGGCGATGCGCAGGAGGGCCGATTCGGTGCGGTCCGGGAGGGGCGCGGGTACGCCCTCCAGGTGGAAGCGGACCTCGACGCCGGGGCCGGCGTCCAGGGCGCGCAGGGCGTCGGCGAGGCCCGCGCCGTCGGCCAGCTCGGGCGGGGCCAGGTCGTGGACCAGGCGGCGGGCCTCGGCGAGGCCGCGGGCCGCGATGCCGGTGGCGGTACGGACGTGCGCGCGGGCGGTGGCCGGGTCGCTGTCCCAGGTGCGGTCCGCGGCCTGGAGCAGCATCTGCTGGCTGGACAGGTGCTGGGCCAGGGTGTCGTGGATCTCCATGGACAGCCGCTGCCGCTCGGCGAGGGTGCCTTCGCGGCGTTCGGTGGCGGCGAGTTCCCGGCGGGTGCGGATCAGGTCGTCGATCAGTGCGCGCTGGGCGCGGGCCTGGCGCTCCATGTGGACGAAGACGGCCGTGGCCAGGGCGGCGATGGCGGGCGGGGCCAGCAGGAGGTTGGGGTCGAAGGCGGTGGAGAGCCTCAGCTGGGCCGCCACGACGAAGACGGTCAGTACGCCGACCAGGACGACGGCGGCGCGCGGCGGCAGGGTGCGCAGGGCCGTGAAGAACAGCGGGACGGCGCACCAGGCGAAGCTCGGAGCGAGCACGACGAGGACGACCCAGGTGGCCACGACCAGGCCCAGCCAGAGCCGGCGGCGAAGGGTCGGGGGCGCGGGGGCGCCGGGGGCGGGGGAGGCCGGAGTGACGCCGACGGCGGGGCCGAGGACGTAGAGCAGGGCGAGGGCGATGCCGAGGGAGATCACCCAGGGGGTGCGGGGTTCTCCGGGGTGGCGGAGCAGGAACCGGGCCACCGAGGCGCCGAGCAGCAGGAAGAACGCGGCGTGCATGACGGCGGTGAGGGTGCGGGTGTCGGGGGCGGTCGCGGGGTGCCGGCTCACGGCGTGGCTCCTGGGGGTGGGCGGGGGTTTCCATGCTGCCGCAGCCCCGCCCGGACCGCGGCCCGGGCCCGGACGGATGCCCGGGCCCGGACGGATGCCCGGGCCCGGACGGATGCCCGGGCGGCAGGGTCCCCCGGCGCGCCGGTTCCGGTGCGCGGCGGTCCGGCGGGGTGGCGGGGTCGCCGTCCACCGGTGGTCCGCGCCCCTCCCGGGGCCCCGGTGGACGGTGCCCCCGGCCCGTGGACGGCGCCGGTGCGCTGCCGGTCCGGCCTCGCGCGGGGCGTGTGACCAGGGAAGCCGGGCGGCCCGCCCCGCCGCATCGGCCGATCGGATGATGCCCGGGTCAACCGGTGCGCCGGGCGGGGCGAGCCGGTACGGGGACGGCCCGGGGCGGGGTCGGGGGCCAGGCTTGGAGAGAGCCAGCCGACGACCCACCAGGAGCTGAAATGAACACCCGCACCCGCGTCCTCACCGGCACCGCCCTCGCCGTCGTCCTCGGCGCCGGCACCTTCGGCGCCGTCAGCGCGAGCGCCACCCCCGCCGCGCCGGCCAAGAAGGACTCCGACAAGAACTTCACCACCTCGACGCACCTCACCATCGGTGCCGCCACCCGCGCCGCGCAGGCCGCGCTGGAGGCCGCCGAGAAGGAGAACCAGAAGGTCACCGTCGCCGTGGTCGACCGCAACGGCAACACCATCGTCACCCTGCGCGGCGACGGCGCCGGCCCGCAGTCCTACGAGTCGGCGGAGCGCAAGGCGTTCACCGCCGTGTCCTGGAACGCGCCGACCTCCGTCCTCGCCGGCCGCCTCGCGCAGACCCCGAACCTGAAGGACATCCCGGGCACCCTCTTCCTCGGCGGCGGCGCCCCCGTCCAGGCGGACGGCGCGCCCGTCGCCGGCATCGGCGTCGCCGGCGCCCCGAGCGGCGACCTGGACGAGAAGTTCGCCAAGGCCGGCGTGGAGTCCCTGAAGCAGTAGGGTCCGGCTCCGCCGCGGGCCACCCCCTCGCGGGCCACCCCCTCGCGGATCACCCGCTTAGGATCGGCGCGTGGAACTCAAGCGCCTGGCCGCCCCCGCCGTCACCGCCCTGCTCGTCCTCACCACGGGATGTACGGGCGCGACGGTGCAGGGGCGGCCCGGCGCGTCCGGACTGCGCGACCCGTTCTTCCCCCGGGCGGGCAACGGCGGCTACCAGGTCGACCACTACGCGCTGGACCTCGCCTACGACCCCGCCGACGGGCTGCTGCACGGCACGGCCGTCATCACCGCCCGCGCCGGCCAGGGCCTCAGCTCCTTCAACCTCGACTTCAGCGGCCTCAAGGTCGAGGCGGTGGACGTGCAGGGTGCCGCCGCCCGGTACAACCGGACCGGCAACGAGCTGACGGTGCGCCCGGCCAAGGACCTGAAGAAGGGCGAGGTCTTCCGTACGACGGTTGACTACTCCGGGCGGCCGAAGCCGGTCGTCGATCCGGACGGGTCCGAGGAGGGCTGGATCACCGCCGAGGACGGTGCGGTCGCCGTCGGCGAGCCGGTGGGGTCGATGGGCTGGTTCCCCGGCAACCACCACCCGAGCGACAAGGCCGCGTACGACGTGACGGTTACCGTGCCGGACGGGTACGAGGCCGTGTCCAACGGGCGGCTGCGCTCCCGGCGGGCGACGGGGGACGGACGGACCGCGTTCGCGTGGCACAGCCCGGAGCCGATGGCGAGCTACCTGGCGACCGTCGCCGTCGGGAGGTTCAGGGTGAGCACCGGGCGGACCCCTTCCGGGGTGGAGGTCTACCACGCCGTCGACGGCGGTGAGGCGGCCGGCAGCGAGGCGGCGCTGAAGCGGCTGCCCGAGATGGTGGAGTGGGGGAGCGCCAGGTTCGGCCCCTACCCGTTCGGCACGGCCGGTTCGATCGTGATGCCCGCGGGGACCCTCGAGTACGCGCTGGAGACCCAGACCAAGCCGGTCTACTCCGGCGCGCCCGCCGAGGACCTGGTGCTGCACGAGCTGGCCCACCAGTGGTTCGGCAATTCCGTCTCGCCGAAGTCCTGGAAGGACATGTGGCTCAACGAGGGCTTCGCCACGTACGCGGAGTGGCTGTGGTCCGAGGACCGGGGCGGGATCACCGCGCAGCGCCGTTTCGAGGCGTTCCTGGCGGGTGACACCTCGGTCGACGCGCAGGCCGGGGGCGGCTGGGACGCCTTTCCGCCCGCCGCGCCGCCCGGCGCGGCCCAGGTGTCCGACGCGCCCGTGTACTACCGGGGGGCCATGGTCCTGCACCGGATCCGGCAGGAGGTGGGCGACGAGGAGTTCTTCGGTCTGCTGCGCGGCTGGGCCGCCGAGCACCGGCACGGCACCGCGAGCACCGCGGACTTCACCGCGTACGCGCAGCGGCGGACGGGCCACGACCTGAAGAAGGTGTGGGACGTGTGGCTGTACGGAGCGGGCCGTCCCCGCGCTTAGGGAGGGTCAGGCAAGATCCGGAAGAGAAGGCCTAGGCCCGGGCGCCGGCCGGGCCCCCGCCCGGAGGTCCGGGGAGGGGCTTCGGCCCGGCGGGCGGCGGTCAGACGTTGACGCCGAAGTCCTGGGCGATGCCGACGAGGCCGGAGGCGTAACCCTGGCCGACCGCGCGGAACTTCCACTCGGCGCCGTTGCGGTAGAGCTCGCCGAAGACCATGGCGGTCTCGGTGGCGGCGTCCTCGGAGAGGTCGTAGCGGGCGATCTCGGCGCCGCCGGCCTGGTTCACGACGCGGATGTAGGCGTTGCGGACCTGGCCGAAGTTCTGGCTGCGGTTCTCGGCGTCGTAGATGGAGACCGGGAAGACGATCTTGTCCACGTCGGCGGGGAGGCCGGCGAGGTTGACGTTGATGGCCTCGTCGTCGCCCGAGCCCTCACCGGTGCGGTTGTCGCCGGTGTGGACGATGGTCTGGTCCGGGGTGGACTTGTTGTTGAAGAAGACGAAGTGACCGTCGGAGACGACCTTGCCCGTCGCGTTGACCGCGATGGCGGAGGCGTCCAGGTCGAAGTCGACACCGGTGGTGGTACGGACGTCCCAGCCGAGGCCGACCGTGACGGCGCTGAGGCCGGGGGCCTCCTTGGAGAGCGAGACGTTGCCGCCCTTGGACAGGCTTACTGCCATTTTGACTGGTGTCCTTCCTCGTCACATGACCGCGATGTGGGGTCAAGCTACCGCTGCCGTTATAACGCGGGCAGGGGGCGCGAAGGTTCCACGGCCGCGGAAATGGGGTGACGCGGCGCGGGCGGGGGCCGATCATAGGGCCATGCCTGGTCCCCATGTCATCCGCGGTTCCGTCGTGCTCCCCGAGGCGGAGCTCGCCTGGCGGTTCTCGCGTTCCTCCGGGCCGGGCGGGCAGCACGTCAACACCTCCGACTCGCGGGTGGAGCTGATGTTCGACCTGGCGGCGACCGAGGCGCTGCCGCAGGTGTGGAAGGAGCGGGCGCTGGAGCGGCTCGCGTCCCGGCTGGTCGACGGCGTGGTGACGGTACGGGCCTCCGAGCACCGCTCGCAGTTCCGCAACCGGGAGATGGCGATGGTCCGGCTGGCCTCCCTGCTGGCGGAGGCCACGGCCCCGCCGCCGAAGCCGCGCCGGGCGACGAAGATCCCCCGGGGGATCAACGAGCGGCGCCTGCGGGAGAAGAAGGCCCGGGGCGAGACGAAACGGAACCGCAGCGGGCGCGACTGGTAGCGCGGCCGGCGCCGCCCGGCCTACGGGGCCAGGTGCCGGTAGCGGCCGCGGAAGTAGGTCAGCGGCGGGGCGTCCGGCACCGGGAGGCCGGCGGCGAGGACGCGGCCGACGACCAGGGTGTGGTCGCCCGCGGTGACGCGGGACTCGGTGCGGCACTCCAGGGTGGCCAGCGCGCCCGACAGCAGCGGCGCGCCCGACAGGGCGCCGCGTACGTACGGGACCCCCTCGAACAGCAGCCGGTCGCTGATCCGGCCCTTCATCGCGAAGCGGCTCGCGACCTGGAGCTGGCTGTCCGCGAGGAGGGAGACCGCCCACAGCGGCTGCTCGGCGAGCAGGTCGTCCATGCGGGAGTCCTCGCGCACGCTCACCAGCACCAGCGGCGGGTCCAGGGAGACCGACATGAAGGCGGTGGCCGTCATGCCGACGTCCTCGCCGCGGGGTCCGCCGGCGGTCAGGGGCGGCTCGTGCGCGGTGATCAGGCACACGCCGGCGGCCAGCCGGGACATGGCGGCACGGAACTCGTCGTTGCTCACCCCTTCAGGATGGGGGGTGACGGGCGGGGGAGCCGGGTCGGCGGGCGTCGTCTTGGGCACGTACCGAACGCTAGTCCCGCGCCGGCGCGGCGCACATCGGCCCCCGGTACCAGTCGCGCCCCGGACCGGGGTCCTAGGCCGTCTCTTCCGGGTCTTGTCTGACCCGCGTCGCCCGGCACCGCACCTCGCCGCGTTGTCGAGGCACCCGAGGACGTCCAGTGATCGGGAGCCCCTCCGCCTTGCGATGCACGGCACCGGACGACGCGGGCTTAACCGGCAAGATCCGAAAGAGCCGGCCAGTCCACGGTGCGAAAGTCGGCCCGTCCGGCGGCGGTTCCACGCCGCGGTGCGCGCCCAGGCCGTATCGTTTGCCGCCGGGAACGGGAGGGAGCGTTCCCACTCCACGGCTCCTCCTCGGCACGCCCTTGTTCATCTCATGTGACTTGAGTCACAGAGGGCAAGATTTGTTGACCCTGTGTACCTGCCGCACAGCTCACTGTGATTCAGTGGACGGGACACCGCAACGAAACGCCGATGACATACCTGGAGTTGCTGTCGAGGTCTCGGGGAGAGCGAGCAATGGAGACCGAGTCGGAGCCGTACGTCCGTCTTGCGACCTTGCGGCAGCTGCACCAGGCGGTGGCCGAGCTCAACACGGCGCGGAGCCTGGCGGACACCCTGCAGACCGTCGTGGACGGGATCGTCAGGGGCCTCGGCTACGAACTCGCCTGTGTCAACCTCGTACGCCCTGACGGGGATCTCGTGGTCGCGGCCTTCGCCGGCGACCCCGCCGCCGAAGCCCTCATCACCGGCCGCGTCGGCTCCCGCCCCGCCTGGGAACGCCGCCTGACCATGGGCGAGGACTGGGACGGCCTGCGCTTCATCCCGCACACCGAGGGCTGGGTCCTCCTCGAGGACGACGTCCCCCAGTGGCACACCGACGGGCCCGATCCGCGCTTCCAGGACGAGTGGCACCCCGAGGACCGGCTCTACGCCCCCATGTACGCGGCGGGCGGGGAACTGCTGGGCGTCATCTCGGTGGACAGGCCGCGCAACGGGCGGCGCCCCGGCGCGTGGGGGCGCGAAGCGCTCCAGATGTACGCCTTCCAGGCCGCCATTGCGATCAGCAACGCCAGGCTCCGCGCGAACATGCAGCGCGCGCTGGTCCGGCTGGAGCGGGAGCAGCAGGCGCTGCGCGCCAGCGAGGAGTCGTTCCGGCAGGCCTTCGAGTACGCGCCCAGCGGCATGGCCATCGCCGAGATGGGCGGCGACCAGCACGGCCGCCTGCTGCGCACCAACGACGCCCTGTGCCGCCTCCTGGGCCGGCCCGCCTCCGTGCTGCGCCGCTACTCCTTCTCCGACCTCGTCCACCCCGAGGACATCGGGACCCTGCTGCGCACCTCCGCCGAGGGCGGCCGCGCCGAGCTGCGCCTCGGGCGGCGCGACGGCACGTACGTCTGGGTCTCGCTGCGCAACTCGGTGGTCGCGGACGCCGCCGACGGGCCCCGCTTCCTGCTCACGCACGTCGAGGACATCGAGGAGCGCAAGCGGCACGAGCTCCAGCTCGCCCACCGGGCCAGCCACGACTCCCTCACCGGACTGCCCAACAGCGCCGAGCTGCGCTCCCGGCTCGGGGCGCGCCTGTGCCGGCGGCCCCAGTCGGTACGGGCCAGCGCGGTGGAGGCGCTGGACGCGGCGTACGAGGGCCGCCCCGGGGCGGGTGGTGCCGGCGAGCACGGCTTTCCGGCCGAGGGGCAGCAGCACGGGTACGGCGGCGGGTACCCCGCCGGGCCGGCCGCCGCGCAGACGGGCGACTCCTTCGACTTCCCCGGCCCGCTCCCGGGCCGGCCGGACGGCCCGTACGACCACCACGTGCACACGGTGGCGCCCGACGGCGACATCGACGACGGCACGAAGGGGCTCGCGGTGCTCTTCTGCGACCTCGACGGCTTCAAGTCGATCAACGACCGGTTCGGCCACCACACCGGCGACGCCGTCCTGATCGAGGTGGCCCGGCGGCTGACGACGGGCGTCAGGGACGGTGACACCGTCGCCCGGCTGGGTGGTGACGAGTTCGTCGTCCTCGCCGACGGGCTGGGCGCGGCCGACGCCGCCGACCTCGCCGTGCGGCTGCGCAACGCGATCATCCCGCCGATCCGGGTGGACGGCCGCGCGGTGCGCGTGGGGGCGAGTTTCGGGATCGGCTGGGCCAGCTGCGGGATGTCCGCGGAAGAGGTGCTGCGCTCCGCCGACCAGCGGATGTACATCGAGAAGCGGTCCCGTTCCAAGGCCCACCGGCGGGCCGGCTGATCACGCGGGCCGCCCGTGGGCGCACGTGTTCGGGGTAGGCTCCCGTGGGTCGAAAGGAGTGACCTGCGATGACGACGCCCGCGAACAACGGCCCGCACGGTGGGGCGAACAAGCCCGAGGACGATGACCCGTTCGGCTACCTCTACGCGGACGGCCAGGCCGCCGGAGCCACCCCGCCCGGTCAGGGCGGCGGATACGGCTACCCCGGCCCGACGGCCGGCGGACCGTCCGGTGCGCAGCCCGGCGTCCCCCGGACCTCGTACAACCAGGTGCGCACGGTCGGCGAGCGGACCTACGGCGGCCAGCGCGGCGCCGTTCCGCAGCAGCAGGCCCCGCAGGCCTACCAGGCCCAGTACCAGGCGCCCGAAGCCCTCCAGGCGAACGGCTACGGCGTCCCGCAGCAGCCGTCCGCGCCGACGGCGCACCACCAGCCCGTCCCGCCCCGGGGCGGCGGCCGCGGCGGTGGCTCCAGCCGCCGGGGCATGGTGATCGCGGCGATCGCGGTGGTCGCCGCCGTCGGCATCGGCATCGGCGCGGCCGTGGTCTTCGGCAAGAAGAACGACAAGGACGGCAAGAACCAGGCGACGGGCCCGACCCAGTCGGCGGCGCCCTCGCAGAAGTCCGATCCGGAGCCGAGCAGTTCGCCGCAGCCCTCGCAGGCCCCGCTGCCGAAGGCGGACGCCTCCGGTGCGGGCATGGCCCTGACGGGCGGCGCGGCGCTCCAGGCCACCGTGCCCGGCGCGAAGAGCGCGGGCGGCCAGTACGTCGGCAACTTCAACCAGACCGGCGCGGCCGTCACATGGACGCTGGACGTGCCCAAGGCGGCCCAGTACAAGCTGAAGATGACGTACGCGGTGCCCGGCAAGGACGCCAGCACCACGCTGACCGTCAACGGCGAGGCGCAGACCCGGCCGATAAACATGAAGAACTTCGCGCAGGCCAAGCCCGGTGAGTGGGGCTGGACGTACACGCACTCGCTGGTGCAGCTGAAGAAGGGCACCAACACGGTCAAGATCTCGTGCGAGACCGGCAACCAGTGCGAGATCAACATCGACCAGCTCTGGCTCGAACAGGGCTGACCGGCGCTGCTCCGGCGCCTGCGGCTACAGGGCCGTGACCTTCACCGACCCCCGTACCTCCTCGTAGGTGCGGGGGTCGAAGTCTCCCGCCGTCGGGGCGTGGACGGTGGCGGCGGAGAGGGCCACCGCGCGGGTGAGGCGCTCGGGCCAGTCCAGGCCCCGGGTGAGGGCGGAGAGCAGGCCCGCCACCGCGGAGTCGCCCGCGCCGGTGGGGTTGCCGCGCAGCGGGCGGGGCGGGGCCGCCTCCCAGGTGCCCTCGGGGGTGGCGGCGAGCAGACCGGCGGGGCCCAGGGAGGTGACCACGGCGTGGGCGCCGCGGCGGCGGGCGTCGCGGGTGGCGGGCAGCGGGTCGCGGGAGCCGGTCAGCTCCGCCAGCTCGGCGGCGTTTGGCTTGATGACCTCCGGCCGGGCGGCGACCCCGCGGCGCAGGGCCTCGCCGCTGGTGTCGAGCAGCACGGGGACGCCGGCCGCGCGGGCCGCCCGTACCAGGACCGCGTACGCGCCGACCGGCACGCCCGGGGGCAGGCTGCCGCAGAGGGCCACCGCGCGCGCCCCGGTGAGGAGTCCGGCGTACCGGTCGAGGAAGGCGGCCCATTCGGCGGCGGAGATCTGCGGGCCGGGCTCGTTGAACTGGGTGGTGTCGCCCGTGCTCTCGTCGACGACGGCCAGGGTGCGCCGGGTGGTGCCGGCGCAGGGGACGAGGGCGTCGACCACCCCGGGCGTGCCCGCCAGGAGTTCGCGTACGACCTGTCCGGCCGGGCCGCCGGCGAAGCCCGTCGCCGTGACCTCGTCGCCGAGCGCGGCGAGCACCCGGGCCACGTTCAGGCCCTTGCCGCCGGGGCGTTCGGTGACGCCGGTGACCCGGTGGGAGGTGTGCGGCAGCAGTCGCGGCACCCGGTGGGTGACGTCGAGGGCGGTGTTGAGCGTCACGGTGAGGATCATGGCAAGTCCCGGTCTCGGTGTGTGCCGGGATCATGCCAAATCGAGGGCGGCCGGCCCAGTCCCGCGGGCCGGCCGCCTCCGTCGTGCCGTGCGGACGGCCGCTTCAGGACGCCGGGCTGACGATCCATTCGCCGCGCCGCATGACGCCCTTGACGTCGAACGCCGCGTCGAGGACCACCAGGTCGGCGTACTTCCCGGGTTCCAGCGAGCCGACCTCGTCGTAGAGGCCCAGCAGCTTGGCCGGGTTGGCGGAGATCGCCTGGACCACGGACTCGACGGGCAGCCGGTCCACCGTCACCGACCGCTTGAACGCGGTGTCCAGGGTCAGTGTGGAACCGGCGATGGAGCCGCCCTCCACGAGCCGGGCGACGCCTTCGCGGACCTCCACCTCCAGCGGGCCGAGGTGGTAGGTGCCGTCGCCGAAGCCGGCCGCGTCCATGGCGTCGGTGATCAGCGCGACGCGGTGCGCGCCCGCGTGGTGGAAGGCCAGCTCCAGCATCGCCGGGTGCAGGTGGGTGCCGTCGTTGATCAGCTCGACGGTGACCCGTTCGTCCTCCAGCAGCGCGGCGATCGGGCCGGGGGCGCGGTGTTCCAGGCCCGGCATGGCGTTGTAGAGGTGGGTGGCGACGGTCGCGCCGGCCTCGATGGCCCGGCGGGTCTCGTCGTACGTGGAGTCGGTGTGGCCGATGGCGGCGATGACCCCGTGCTCGGCCAGCAGCCGTACGGAGTCCAGGCCGCCGGGGAGTTCGGTGGCGAGGGTGACCATGCGGGCGGCGCCGTGCGCGGCGTCGACCAGCTTGCGGACCTCGGCCGGGTCGGGGTCGCGCAGCAGGTCCTCCTTGTGCGCGCCCTTGCGGCAGGGGTTGATGAAGGGGCCCTCGAAGTGGATGCCGGCGATCTCGCCCTGCTGGGTGAGTTCGGCGAGCAGTCCCGCGCGGCGGGCCAGTTCGTCCAGGCCGCCGGTGACGGTGGAGGCGACGAGGGTGGTGGTGCCGTGTTCGCGGTGGGTGCGTACGCCCTGGAGGACCTCCTCGGCGGTGCCGGAGGTGAAGGAGGCCCCGCCCCCGCCGTGGTTGTGCATGTCCACGAAGCCGGGGACGATCCAGTGCCCGGACAGGTCGGTGACGTCCGCGTCCTCGCGGGCGCTGCCCGCGATGCGGCCGCCCTCGACGATGACGCGGCCGCCCGCCACGATCCCGGTGGGCAGCACCACCCTCGCGCCGGAGAGAACGGTGCTGTGTGCGCTTCCGGACATCAGGCAGGTACCTCCGTGGCGAGTAGGTCCCAGGCGAGCAGCCCCGCGCCCAGGCATCCGGCGGTGTCCCCGAGGGCAGCCGGAACGATCTCGGGCAGCCGCTGGAACGTCACGCGTTCCTCGACGGCGGTCCTCAGTGGTGCGAACAACGTTTCCCCGGCCTCGGCGAGCCCGCCACCGATGATCAGCGTGTTCGGGTCCAGCAGGGTGATGGCGGTGACCAGACCGTCGGCGAGGGCGCCGATGGCGGTCAGCCAGACCTCCCGGGCGGCCGCGTCCCCGGACTCGACGGCCTTGGCGCAGTCGGCGGCGTCCGCCGCCGGGTCGCCGGAGGCGGCGGCCCAGGCGCGGCTGACGGCGGAGGCGGAGGCCAGGGTCTCCAGGCAGCCGTGCTGGCCGCAGCCGCAGGCGGGGCCGCCGGGGCGGACCACGATGTGCCCGATCTCACCCGCGTAGCCGTGGGCGCCGGCCTCGATCCGGCCCGCGATGCCGATGGCGCCGGCGATGCCGGTGCCGAGCGGGACGAAGAGGAAGCGGTCGGCGCCCAGTCCGGCGCCGATGCGGCCCTCGGCGAGCCCGCCCGTGCGGACGTCGTGGCCGAGGGCGACCGGGATCCCGCCGAGGCGGGCGCCCAGCAGCTCGCGCATCGGTACGTCGCGCCAGCCCAGGTTCGCCGCGTACACGGCGATGCCCCGTTCGGCGTCGACGATGCCGGGGACGGCGACGCCGGCGGCCGAGGCGGCCGTGCCGAAGCGGTCACGGCCCAGGCCGAGGAGCTCGCGGGCGAAGTCCAGGATCGTCTCGACGACGGCTTCGGGGCCCCGCTCGCGGCCGGTGGCGCGGCGTGCCTCGTGCAGCAGGGTGCCGTCCGCCCCGATGAGGGCGGCCTTGATCCCGGTGCCGCCCACATCGAGGGCGATGACGTGTTTCACGGGTTTCACAGGTGACAGTCTCGCGTGCTCGGCGGGGAAAGGTCTAGTCCATTGGAGGGGATTGTTGAGCGGCCATACAAATCCGGGCCGCCGCCCGGACACGGTCCGGACACAGTCCGCGGCGAGCCCCGTTCCGGATGTGGAGGAGCCGCCAAAGTGGTGTAGACCTTACGTCGGATCGTACGTACAACCTGGGGTGGATCAAGAACTGTGAAGGGCCGTTACCTGAGGCCGGCGGCGACCGGCGCCGCGCTGTGCCTGACCGTGGCGACGCTGGCGGGCTGCGGAACCGTCTCCGGCCTCACCGGGGACAACGAGGTGACCCTGCGGGTCGTGGCGGCCGACTACGGGGACAATCCGCAGAACTCCTCCGCCGGCTACTGGAAGGACATCGCCGAGGACTTCGAGAAGGACAACCCCGGCGTCCACGTCGAGGTCAGCGTCTACTCCTGGTCGGAGGTCGACGCCAAGGTCGCCGCCATGGTCAAGGCCGGCAAGGCCCCCGACATCGCGCAGATCGGCGCCTACGCCGACTACGCGGAGGCCGGCAAGCTCTACACCGCCGACGAGCTGCTCTCCGTGAACACCGAGGCCGACTTCCTCGCCCCGCTCGCCGACGCGGGCAAGGTCAAGCGGGTCCAGTACGGCATGCCCTTCGTGGCCAGCACCCGGCTGCTCTTCTACAACCAGAAGCTGCTCGGCGACGCCGGGGTCATCCCCAAGGACGCCAACGCCTCCTGGCAGCCCAAGAGCTGGGCGGATCTGGAGGCGGCCGCCAAGAAGCTCAAGGCCGCGAACGTCCCGACCCCCTTCGCGCTGCCGCTCGGCCGCGAGGAGGCCCAGGCCGAGACGATGATGTGGATGCTCGCCGGCGGCGGCGGCTACACCGACAACGAGGAGGCGTACGCGATCGACTCCCCGGAGAACGTCAAGTCGCTGGAGTTCCTCCGCGACAAGATGGTCGGCCAGCAGCTCACCGGCCCGGTGGAGCCCGGCAGGCTGGACCGCCAGGCCGCGTTCGACGCCTTCACGCGCGGCGAGGTGGGCATGCTCAACGGCCACCCGACGCTCCTGAAGCAGGCCGCCGGCAAGGGCCTGAGGTTCGGCATGGTCGCCATGCCGACCGCCGACGGCACCGACCACTCCACGATGGGCGTCGCCGACTGGGTGATGGCCTTCAAGAACGGCCACAAGAAGGAGTCCGGGAAGTTCCTGGACCACCTGTTCTCCGCGAAGAACGTGACCGCCTTCACCAACCGGTACGACCTGCTGCCGGTCACCACCAGCGGCTACCGGGCCATGGCCGCCGGCACCGGCGGCACGGCCACCCAGCTGAGGACCTTCCTGAACGCCCTGCCCAGCGCCCGGCTCTACCCCGTCGGCAAGAAGTCCTGGGCCGGCGTCAGCGAGGACGTCAAGCAGAACATCGGCAAGGCCGTGCAGCCGGGCGGACAGCCCGCGAAGGTCCTGGAGGAGATCGCCACCAAGGCGCGCAAGGCGGACGGCGAACGCTGACCCCCGGCCCGCCGCACACCGCTCCGGCCCGCTCCGGGCCGGAGCGGGCCGGAGCGGTGTCGGTGGGCGGCGTTAATCTGGCCGTATGACGGACGGCGGCCAGGCGGGTGAGACGGCGGGGAACGGCGCGGCGGAGACGGCACACGGCCGGCTGACCGCCGCCGAGGCCGCCGTGCTCGCCTACGAGGGCCGCAGCTGGCCCGGTCCCGGAGCCAAGGAGCGGGCCGTGCGCGAGGGCCTCGGGCTCACCCCGGTCCGCTACTACCAGCTGCTCAACGCCCTCATGGACGACCCGCGCGCCCTCGCCCACGCCCCCGGCACCGTCCATCGCCTGCGCCGCATCCGCGAGGCCCAGCGGGCCCGGCGGTAGGGCGGGCCGGCCCCGGCTCGGGGGAAGGCTGGGCGACGCCGCGGCCGCCCCGGTAGGGTCATCCGTATGGGGAGCCAGCCGCACGACCTGCCACCGATGCCCGTGCCCGCCACCGCAGCCGGACGCGAGGGACTCGAAGCCCTCCTCCGCGCACCCCGCAGAGCCGTGATCGCCCTCGATTTCGACGGCACCCTCGCCGAGATCGTCCCCGACCCCGACCAGGCCCGCGCCCACCCCTCCGCCGTACCGGCGCTGGCCGCGCTGGCACCGCGGGTGGAGGCCGTGGCGGTCATCACCGGCCGGCCCGCCGGTGTCGCCGTCCGCCACGGCGGCTTCGCCGGGGTCCCGGGACTGGAGCACCTGGTGGTCCTGGGCCACTACGGCGCCGAACGCTGGGACGCGGTCACCGGCAACGTCCACGCCCCCGCCGAACACCCCGGAGTCGCCGCCGTACGGGCGGAGCTGCCGGGGTTCCTCGACGCGATCGGTGCGTGGCGCGGGACCTGGATCGAGGAGAAGGGCCGGGCGCTGGCCGTCCACACCCGCCGCGCCGAGGACCCGGCCGCCGCCTTCGAGGCCCTGCGCGAACCCCTCGCGGAACTCGCCGCTCGGCACGGGCTGATGGTCGAGCCGGGGCGCGCCGTGCTGGAGCTGCGTCCGCCGGGCACGGACAAGGGCGTCGCCCTGACCGAGTTCCTGGAGGAGCGGGACGCCGGCGCCGTGCTGTACGCGGGCGACGACCTGGGCGACCTCGCGGCGTACTCGGCGGTCGAGAAGCGGCGCGCCGAGGGCCTGCCGGGGCTGCTGGTGTGCAGCGGCTCGGCGGAGGTCCCCGAACTCGCGGCCCGCGCCGACCTGGTCCTGCCGGGCCCGGCGGCGGTGACGGCCTTCCTGGCGCGGCTGGCGGCCGCCCTCACTCCCTGACGGGCGGGGGCGCGGACCGCGCCCCCACCCGCCTCACCCGCGCAGCGCGTCCAGCTGGGCCGTGAACCAGGCCGTCGGGGGGAGGGCCGTCGCGGCCGCCGCCAGGCGCTTGGTGCGTTCCGCGCGCTCCGCCGGCGGCATGGTCAGGGCCGCGTGGAGGGCCTCGGCCGTCGCCGAGACGTCGTACGGGTTGACCGTCAGCGCGTCCCCGCGGAGCTCCCCGTACGCGCCCGCCCCGGTGGACAGCACCAGCGCGCAGCCCGCCTCCGACACCACCGGGATCTCCTTGGCGACCAGGTTCATCCCGTCCCGCACCGGGTTGATCAGCGCCACGTCCGCCAGGCGGTACGCGGCCAGGGAGCGGGCGAAGTCGTCCTCCACCGAGAGGAGGACCGGCTGCCAGTCCTCCGTGCCGAACTCCTCGTTGATCTCCGCCGCCAGCTCGCGCACCGACGCCGTGTACGCCCGGTACACCTCCAGGTCCTGCCGCGAGGGGTACGCGGACGCCAGGTGCACCACGCGGCCCCGCCACTCGGGGTGGACGGTCAGCAGCTCCCGGTAGGCCAGCAGGCCGCGCAGGACGTTCTTCGACAGTTCCGTGCGGTCGACCCGGACGATGGTCCTGCGGTCGCCGACCTCCGCCCTCAGCGCGGCCAGCTTGTCGTCGACCTCCGGCCGGTGCGCGAGCGCGCGCAGGTCCTCCTCGTCCACGCCGAGGGCGAAGACCGCGACGTCCGTCCGCTTGTGCCGCACCGGGCCCGTGGGGCTCTTGTCGACGTAGCGGGACTTCGACGGCTCCACCCCGGCGGGGAACCTGGGCTCGGCGATGCCCCGCTCGTCGTCCAGCTGCGCGCCGGCCATGAAGCTGTGCGCCCACGCCCAGGTGTGGAAGCCGACCACGTCCGCCCCGAGCATCCCCCACACCAGCCGGCTGCGGATGTCGTCCGGGAGCATCTCCAGGAACTCCCGCGAGGCCCACGGCGTGTGCGTGAAGTGCGCGATCCGCAGGTCCGGGCGCAGTTCGCGCAGGGCCCCGGGGACCAGGGCGAGGTGGTAGTCCTGCACCAGGACCGAGGCGCCCTCCGCCGCCTCCTCCGCCAGGGCCTCGGCGAAGGCCTGGTTGTACGCGGTGTACGAGTCCCAGCGGCGGCGGAACGCGGCGTCGAAGACCGGCTCGCGCGGGACGTCGTACAGGTGGTGGTGGGTGAACCAGAGCACGGAGTTCGCGATGCCGTTGTAGGCGTCGTCGTACACCTCGGGATCGATGTCCAGCATCCGGACGCCGGGCTCGGAGACGCCCCGGCGGACCGCCTCCCGGTCCGCGTCGGACAGGGCCGCGCAGATCCACAGGGCGTCCGGCTGCGCGGCGAGCGCCGCGGACAGGCCGGAGACGAGGCCGCCGCCGCCGCGCCGGGAGCTGAGGGTGCCGTCGGCGTCGAGGGCGTACGAGAGCGGGCCGCGGTTGGCGGCGACGAGAACCTGAGAAGCCATACGGGAAGCCATGCGGCGAACCTAGCCCGGCCGGTCCTCGCTCAAACGTCCGGTAATTGTCCGGTTCGTCACGTCCTGGCCGGCCGGGGGCTCACGCCACCCGCCGGACCGCGTACTCCTCGACCTCCAGCATCGGCGGCCGTTCCTCCGTGTCCACCGCGTAGGTGCGCGGAACGAACCCGTCCGGCCCCCGCTCGAACTGCGTCAGCCTCGGCCGCACCCGGGGGTGCCCCCAGCGGTGGCCGGGGGAGTGCCCGGCCGCGAGCCGCAGCTGCGCGGTGCGGTAGATCGCCGCGGCCATCCGGCCCAGCGCCTGCCCGTCCTGGTGCCGGTGCAGCCGGACCCCGACGTCCACCTGGGCCAGCGCGTCCAGCCCGACCGTGTGCAGCGCGTCCACCAGCAGGCCCAGCTCCACCCCGTACCCGACGGGGAAGGGCAGCCGTTCCAGCAGGGAGCGGCGTACGGCGTACTCGCCGCCCAGCGGCTGGACGAAGCCGGCCAGCTGGGGCCAGTGGAGGTTGAGCAGGGGACGCGCCACCAGCTCCGTGACGCGCCCGCCCTGGCCCGGGGCGTCGCCCAGCGGGCGGTCGTACATCGCCTTGACGAACTGCACCGGCGGGTCGGTCAGCAGCGGTCCGACGATCCCGGAGACGAAGGCCGAGTCGAAGTCCCGCAGGTCGGCGTCCACGAAGCAGACGATGTCCCCGGTGGTGGCCAGCAGCGAGCGCCACAGCACCTCGCCCTTGCCGGGCACGGCCGGGATCCGCGGCAGCACCGAGTCCCGGTGCACCACCCGGGCGCCGGCCCTCGCCGCGACCTCGGCCGTCCGGTCCGTGGAGCCGGAGTCGACCACCACCAGCTCGTCCACCAGGGGGACCGGGAGGCCCTCGATCAGATCGCGCCGGATCACCTCCACGATCTGCCCGACCGTGGCCTCCTCGTCGAGCGCGGGCAGCACCACGCTCACCGTCGTGCCGGACGCCCGTTTCCGGTCGAGCAGCCGGTCGAGCGGTCGGTCCGCGGCGGACCAGGAGCGGGCTGCCAGCCAGCGCTCCACGTCATCCAGCACTCTCAGCACTCCCTGGGCTTTCTCTGCGGCACGCGCCCGGCACCCGGCACGCACTCGGCACCCGGCACTCGATGCCCGGCGCCCGGTACGCGGCGGCGCTCGGCGGTTTTCGGCCGAATTGTGATCCATCTCGCGGTTCGGACGGCTGTCTCAACCGCCCGCCCCTTCGGTTACAGTCTTGAACAACGCGAAGGACCGCCGCATGCCGGGGGTCACGCGTACAAACGCACCGGCGCGCCAGAGAGCGCGTGTGCCGGTGCCATACCGCTCATCCAGAGGGGCAGAGGGACACGGCCCGTTGAAGCCCCGGCAACCCTCCAGTCGGTTCTCGCCACGCGAGGCCCCGGCTAGGGAAGGTGCCAATTCCGTCTCATGGCGAAGTGCGCCATGGGGAAGATGAGGAGAAAGGGCCTCGCCATCATGGCTGCACAGACTGTCGCCACCTCTGCCACCACCGGGTCCGTCGACCTGGGACCCGCCACCGGCCTCTCCTGTCGTGAGTGCGGCACCCGCTTCGAGCTCGGCCCGGTCTTCGCCTGCGTCGAGTGCTTCGGCCCCCTGGAAGTCGCCTACGAGCTGCCGCTCGGCGACCCGGAGGCCCTGCGCGCCGCGATCGAGGCCGGCCCCCCCAACATCTGGCGCTACGCGCCCCTGCTGCCCGTCCCGGCGGACGTGGCCTCCAAGCCGAGCCTGAACCCGGGCTTCACCAAGCTCGTGGACGCCGAGAACCTGGCCAAGGAGCTGGGCGTCACCGGCAAGCTCTACGTCAAGGACGACTCCGGCAACCCGACGCACTCCTTCAAGGACCGCGTCGTGGCCATCGCCGTCGAGGCCGCCCGCGCCTTCGGCTTCACCACCCTCTCCTGCTCCTCCACCGGCAACCTGGCCGGCGCCGTCGGCGCCGCGGCCGCCCGCGCCGGCTTCCGCTCCTGCGTGTTCATCCCGCACGACCTGGAGCAGGGCAAGGTCGTCATGGCCGGTGTCTACGGCGGTGACCTGGTCGGCATCGAGGGCAACTACGACGACGTCAACCGCTTCTGCTCCGAACTCATCGGCGACCCGCTGGGCGAGGGCTGGGGCTTCGTCAACGTCAACCTGCGCCCCTACTACGGCGAGGGCTCCAAGACCCTGGCGTACGAGATCTGCGAGCAGCTCGGCTGGCGGCTGCCCGACCAGCTCGTCATCCCGATCGCGTCCGGCTCCCAGCTGACGAAGATCGACAAGGGTCTCCAGGAGCTGATCAAGCTCGGCCTCGTCGAGGACAAGCCGTACAAGATCTTCGGCGCCCAGGCCGAGGGCTGCTCCCCGGTGTCGACCGCCTTCAAGGCCGGTCACGACGTGGTCCGCCCCCAGAAGCCGAACACCATCGCCAAGTCCCTGGCCATCGGCAACCCGGCGGACGGCCCGTACGTGCTGGACATCGCGCGGCGCACCGGCGGCTACGTCGAGGACGTGAACGACGAGCAGGTCGTCGAGGCCATCAAGATCCTGGCCCAGACCGAGGGCATCTTCGCCGAGACCGCGGGCGGCGTGACCGTCGGCGTGACGAAGAAGCTGATCGAGAACGGGCAGCTCGACCCGGCGCTGACCACCGTGGTCCTGAACACCGGTGACGGCCTCAAGACCCTGGAGGCGGTGGCCGCGGACAGCGGCCAGACCGCCACCATCCGCCCCAGCCTGGACGCGTTCCGCGCCGCCGGCCTGGCCTGACCATCTCCCCCTGCTCTACCGGAAAGGCAGTAGCGCCATGAGCGTCAACGTCCGCATCCCCACCATCCTGCGCACCTACACCGGCGGCAAGGCCGAGGTCCCGGCCGAGGGCGCGACCCTCGCCGAGGTCATCGAGTCCCTGGAGAAGGACCACCCGGGCATCGCCGCGCGCGTCCTGGACGACCAGGGCAAGCTGCGCCGCTTCGTGAACGTCTACGTCAACGACGACGACGTGCGCTTCGAGGGCGGCCTGCAGGCGGCGACGCCGGACGGCGCCGGAGTCTCGATCATTCCCGCCGTGGCCGGCGGCTGCTGATCTTCCGCATCAGAATTGCCCCCTCCGTCATAAACGGAGGGGGCAATTCTGCTTGATTGGGCGCGGTAGAGTTGGGGCAGTCCCCTCCGCTGTTCTTGCCCGCCGCATATGAGCGGGCCGACGGATGGTTGACATTGAGTCAACATACGCGCGCCTTTTGGGCCTTTGGTGCCGCTTGTCTGGCCCGAGTTGCCCTGGAATATTCCAAATTTTCACTCTATTTCAAGGTTTCCGCGTGTCCAGATTTCTCGTCGGATTGACCTGTTGCTGACAGCACCGGTGCAGATACATTCAGCCGCGGTCGAGGCGTTCCGGCGCAAGTTCTGACCCGGGACCGCGAAGTGCGGTCCCGCGCAAGGGCCAGTAATAGGGGAGTTAGGCATGGCTCAGGGCACCGTCAAGTGGTTCAACGCGGAGAAGGGCTACGGCTTCATCGCGGTCGACGGTGGTGCGGATGTGTTCGTCCACTACAGCGCCATCCAGATGGACGGGTACCGCACCCTCGAAGAGGGTCAGCGGGTCGAGTTCGAGATCTCGCAGGGCCAGAAGGGTCCGCAGGCGGACATGGTCAAGCTCGCGGCCGGCTGAGCCGGAGCGAACGCGATCGGCCACCGACGCACGCACGCACGCACGAGGGGCCCACATCCTGGACAGGGTGTGGGCCCCTCCTGCGTCCCGGCCCGGTCCCGCCCGCGTGTTGCCCGAAGCCGCTTGCACTCGCGGGGGTCGAGTGCTAATCATTGGCGTTAGCACTCTCCGGGTGAGAGTGCTACTAAGACGAGGACCGGGTCGGTGAGGCCCGCAGGGTCCGGCGGGAAGGAACCGCCGGGTCCGCAGGCCGTCCGTCGCGGGCGCGGGCGCGGTCCGGAGCAATCCACCCCTGTCCGGGAGGACCACTTCACCATGGCCAAGATCATCGCGTTCAACGAGGAGGCCCGGCGCGGTCTCGAGCGTGGCATGAACCAGCTCGCCGACGCCGTCAAGGTCACCCTTGGCCCCAAGGGTCGCAACGTCGTCCTTGAGAAGAAGTGGGGCGCCCCCACGATCACCAACGACGGCGTCTCCATCGCCAAGGAGATCGAGCTCGAGGACCCGTACGAGAAGATCGGCGCAGAGCTGGTCAAGGAAGTCGCCAAGAAGACGGACGACGTCGCCGGTGACGGTACGACCACCGCGACCGTCCTCGCCCAGGCGCTCGTCCGCGAGGGTCTGCGCAACGTGGCCGCCGGTGCCAACCCGATGGCCCTCAAGCGCGGTATCGAGAAGGCCGTCGAGGCCGTGTCGGCTGCCCTGCTGGCCCAGGCCAAGGATGTCGAGACCAAGGAGCAGATCGCTTCCACGGCCTCCATCTCCGCCGCCGACACCCAGATCGGCGAGCTCATCGCCGAGGCCATGGACAAGGTCGGCAAGGAAGGCGTCATCACCGTCGAGGAGTCCCAGACCTTCGGTCTGGAGCTGGAGCTCACCGAGGGCATGCGCTTCGACAAGGGCTACATCTCGGCGTACTTCGCCACCGACATGGAGCGTATGGAGGCGTCCCTGGACGACCCGTACATCCTGATCGTCAACTCCAAGATCGGCTCGGTCAAGGACCTGCTGCCGCTCCTGGAGAAGGTCATGCAGTCCGGCAAGCCGCTGCTGATCATCGCCGAGGACGTCGAGGGCGAGGCCCTGTCGACCCTGGTCGTCAACAAGATCCGCGGCACCTTCAAGTCCGTCGCCGTCAAGGCCCCGGGCTTCGGCGACCGCCGCAAGGCCATGCTCGGCGACATCGCCATCCTCACGGGCGGCACGGTCATCTCCGAGGAGGTCGGCCTCAAGCTGGAGAACGCCGGTCTCGACCTGCTCGGCCGCGCCCGCAAGGTCGTCATCACCAAGGACGAGACCACCATCGTCGACGGTGCCGGTGACAGCGACCAGGTCCAGGGCCGCGTCAACCAGATCCGCGCCGAGATCGAGAACTCCGACTCGGACTACGACCGCGAGAAGCTCCAGGAGCGCCTCGCGAAGCTGGCCGGCGGCGTGGCCGTCATCAAGGCCGGTGCCGCGACCGAGGTCGAGCTCAAGGAGCGCAAGCACCGCATCGAGGACGCCGTCCGCAACGCGAAGGCGGCCGTCGAGGAGGGCATCGTCGCCGGCGGTGGCGTGGCCCTGCTCCAGGCCTCCTCGGTCTTCGAGAAGCTCGAGCTCACCGGTGACGAGGCGACCGGCGCCAACGCCGTGAAGCTCGCGCTGGAGGCCCCGCTGAAGCAGATCGCCGTCAACGGTGGTCTCGAGGGCGGCGTCGTCGTCGAGAAGGTGCGCAACCTGACCGTCGGCCACGGTCTGAACGCCGCGACCGGCGAGTACGTCGACATGATCGCCGAGGGCATCATCGACCCGGCGAAGGTCACCCGCTCCGCCCTGCAGAACGCCGCGTCCATCGCCGCGCTCTTCCTGACCACCGAGGCCGTCATCGCCGACAAGCCGGAGAAGGCCGCCGCCGCTCCGGGCGGCATGCCGGGCGGTGACATGGACTTCTGATCGGCCCCCGGCTCCGGCCTCCGGTTGATCGGCTGTTCTCGTACCGAGGGCGGCGCCCCCTCCTCACGGAGGGGGCGCCGCCCTCGGGCGTTTTCCGGCCCGGCCGAGAAGCCGGTGGTGTCCCGCTCGAAGCAGAACGGCTCCGGGACGGGCAGCGGCTCACCGAAGGACACCGTCCTGCGGGACCGGTATCCGTGCGGGGAGGGCCCCAGAAGCAGGTGATCTCCCTCATCGAAGGCGGACTCGTCCGTGACGAACAGGTCAGGTCCGTAGGCGATCGGGGGGTTTGGTTGACTGGAGGCATGAGTGCTCTCTTCGTGAAGATCTGCGGGCTGAAGACCGCCCATGACGTCGACGTGGCCGTGGCGGCCGGGGCCGACGCCGTCGGGTTCGTCTTCGCGCCCGGCAGCCCCCGGACCATCGGCGCCGCCGAGGCCCGGGAGCTCGCCGCGCGGGTGCCGGGCGGGGTGCTGACCGTCGGGGTGTTCCGGGGCCAGTCCGTCGAGGAGGTGCGCCGGCTGACGGAGGAGAGCGGCGTGCGCGGCGTGCAGCTCCACGGGGACGAGCCCGCCGCGTACTACGAGGAGCTGCGCGCTCCGGGGCGTACGCTGCTGCGCGCCACCGCCGAGCACGTCGAGCGCTGCGGAGGCCACGGCGAGGACCTGCTGCTCATCGACGCCCCCGACCCGGGCTCCGGCAAGCCCTGGAACTGGGGCTCGGAGGAGTTCACGGCGCCCGAGGGGCGATGGCTGCTGGCCGGCGGGCTGACCCCGGACAACGTCCGCGAGGCGGTGGCGGCGACCGGCGCCTGGGGCGTGGACGTCTCCAGCGGGGTCGAGCGCGAGCGCGGGGTGAAGTCCCCGGAGCTGATCCGCGCCTTCGTCGAGGCGGCGCGGGGCCCCGCGTCCCGGCGTGCCGCAGGCAGCGCGCGGAGCTGACCGGGAACAGGAACCCGTGCCCGGGGTGACGGCTCCCCGCCCGGTGGACCGCCGGTCAGGGGAAGGCGGGTCCGAGGCGGACGGGGCTGTCGCGTGCGCGTGCCCCGCCTCCGCCGGCCGCGTCGCCCCGGGAGACCGCGACCGTCCCGGTGACCGACAGCATGCCGTCCCCCACCGCCGCGCCCCCCACCGCCGCGCCCCCCGCACCCGGGGGGCGTGCGGCGCGCGGCGCGCTGCGCCGGGAGCGCCTCCGTGCCACCGCCGGCCGTCACGATGACGGTGCGTCCGGGTGCGTACCGGGCATAGGCCCCGTATGTCCCCGCACCTGCCCGCATGGCTACGGCGCGTGATGCCGCGCCGCCTCTCGTCCGTCTTCACCGCCGACTTCTCCTCCACCACCCAGTGGGTGGCGGGCCGCTCCTGGGCCTATCCCGACGGCGGCCCCGTCAACCCCGGCGACAACAAGCTCGACCACCTCACCCCCGACCCCGCCTACAGCCGCACCGGCACCTTCCGCGCGACCCGTCGCCCCGACGGCAACTGGGACGCCGGCCTGCTCACCACCGAGGGCAGCGACGAGGGCTTCGAGGTCCGCACCGGCGACGTCCTGGAGGCCCGGGTCCGGCTGCCCCAGGAGACGGGCGCCTGGCCCGCCATCTGGACCTGGCGGGACGGCGGCCAGGAGATCGACGTCTTCGAGTACCACCCCGACAACCCCGACCTGCTGGAGCTGTCCAACCACGTCCGCGAGGCCCACCGCTACTACCGCGACCCGGGCGTCGGGCCCGGCAGATGGGTCGACCTGAAGGTGGAGTTCGGCCGCAGATCCGTCGTCTGGTGGGTCAACGGCCGCCGCGTCTACTCCGACGGCCGGGGCGTCGGCCGCGGCTGGCACGCGTACCTGATCGTCAACCTGTCCGTCTGCGCCGGCCGCTACCACCCCGCCCCCGGCCCGGAGGTCAGCGAGATGTCGTACGAGGTCGAGCGGCTGAGCGTGCAACGGCCGTAGCCCCGGTCAGGCGGGCACGCCCCTGGCCTCGCCGTCCTCCTCGACGGACTCCACCACCGGGGTGTCCCGCAGGGCCCGCACCTGGTCCGGGGAGAGCCGGGCGGCGAAGCCGTTGCCCGCGTCGCGGTAGACGTGCGTCGGCCGGATCCCGTACGCCTCGGCGACCACGGCCGGGTCGAGCCCCTCGTGCACGGTGACGATGTACGAGGGGTGCTCGGGCGCCGGTACGGCACGGGCGGACGCGGGGCCGGGCGGGGTGACGGCGTGGGCGGGCAGGGCGGGCAGTACGGCTGCGGCGGCCAGTGCGGCGGCGGCGACGGCCACCGGCAGGGGCAGGCTCGGGCGAGTGCGCATGACCGTGAGGCCATCACGCACGGCCCGGGCCGGTCAACGACCCCGGCGGCGTGGCGGCTCCGGGCGGGAGTGAACAACGAGTGCGCCCCCTCGACGGGTGACTGCCCGTACGGGTGAAGTTCCCGAACGCGCGAGCGGGCGGCCCGGCGGGCCGAAGCCCCGGACGGCAGCGGGAAGGATCCTTTCTCCAGCGGCTGCGGCGAACGGCCGACGGACCCCGCCCGGCCCGTCGGCCAAGCGGGGAAGGCGGTTCAAGTCCCTCTGCCCGGAGGACCGATGAAGAGGACGGCCGCCTTCAGGGACGCGTTCCGCGGACCCCGCGAGAGGGCGGCGCCTCATGTCACCCCTTCCCCTCGGGAGTTCCCCCATGCGCCTCATCGCAGGTGTAGCCACCGCCACCGTCCTCGCCCTCGCCCCGGTGGCCGCCGGCACGGCGTCCGCCGCCGCGCCCGAGCCCACTCCGGCTCCGCTGCAGACGTCCGCCGACGCCGTGCCCGGCGAGTACATCGTCACCCTCGACAAGGGTGTGGACGCGGCGAAGCTGGCGGAGAAGCTCCGGCTGAAGCCGAAGCACGTCTACTCCGCCGCGCTCAACGGCTTCGCGGCCCCGCTCACCGCGCTCCAGCTGGACGCCCTCCGGTCGACCGTCGGGGTGAAGGCGGTCGAGGAGAACACGAAGGCGGCCTCCGTGCCGATGCCCGGCGAGCCGAGCGTGAGCAGGGCCCCGTCCTCCTCCTGGGGCCTGGACCGCATCGACCAGCGGCCGCTGCCGCTCGACAACGACTTCACCGTCCGCGGCAGCGGCGCCGGAGTGACCGCCTACATCCTCGACACCGGCATCGACTACCTGCACGAGGAGTTCGGCGGCCGCGCCACGTTCGGGTTCGACGCGATGCCGGACGGCGCGAGCCAGCGGGGCCAGGACTGCAACGGCCACGGCACGCACGTCGCGGGCACGGTCGCCGGCGCCACGTACGGCGTCGCGCGCAAGGCGAACCTGGTGAGCGTGCGCGTCCTCGGCTGTGACGGCAGGGGCTCCTACGCCGGCATGATCGCGGGCATGGACTGGGTGGCGAAGAACGCCAAGCAGCCGGCGGTGCTCAACGGCTCCCTCGGCGGCCCGCGTTCCGAGGCCCTCAACAACGCGGTCAACGCCCTCTCCGACGCGGGCGTCCTGCCGGTCATCGCGGCGGGCAACGAGCACCAGGACGCCTGCAACGTCTCGCCCGCCTCGGCCTCCCGCGTGGTCACCGTGGGGGCGACCGACCGCTTCGACCGGGAGACCGTCTTCTCCAACTACGGCCCGTGCGTGTCCCTCTACGCGCCCGGCCAGGACATCGTCTCCGCGAAGCTGCGCGGCGGCAGCGTGGCCCTGAACGGTACGTCCATGGCCGCGCCGCACGTCGCCGGTGTCGCCGCCCTCTACAAGCAGGCGCACCCGGGCGACCGTCCGGTGGACATCGCCAACTTCCTGCGGTCGCAGTCCACCAAGAGCGTCCTGACCTCGCTCAGCCCGGGCTCGCCGAACGAGCTGCTGTTCACCGCGGGCTACTGACCGTTCAGAGCGTCGCGACGAAGGTCGCCCAGGCCCGCGCGTGGAACACCACGTGCGGGCCTTCGGGCTGCTTGGAGTCCCTCACGGGGACGAGGTCGGTGTGCGCGTCGCACACCTCGACGCAGTTGCCGCCGTCACCGGCGCTGTGAGTGGCCTTCCGCCAGGTACCCATCTCGACGCAGTTGCCGCCGTCGCCACCGCTGTAGCTGGACTTGCGCCACGTGGCCATCTCCAGGCAGTCGCCGCCGCTACCGTCGCTGTAGCTGGACTTGTGCCAAGTGGCCGTCGACAAGTCGTACTTAGGCATGCTCGTCATGTGCGTACTCCTCGGCCGCGGACTCGATCAGGGCCAGCGAATCGTGCGGTGACAGTGCACTGGCCGTGAGGAGATCGTAGGTCAGCGTATGGCGGGCCACCGTGGCTGGATCGTCTAGCAGTTGCCCCACTCCCATGCCGTCGACGTAGGCGAGTGGCGGGGCGTCCGCGAAGGACATCAGCTTCAGCGAGCCATGCATGCCCGCATGGGCGCCAGTGCCGAACGGAATCACCTGGGCGATGAGTCGGCGAACCCGCATCAAAGTCGCAAGGTGACGTAGGGCATCCGCCATCACTGCCCGGCCCCCCACCACCCTGCGGAGTACCGCCTCGTCGAGAACACACCACAACAAGGGCGTTGTTGGGTCGCTGAGGAGCTTGGCGCGGTCGAGCCTGGCCTCCGTCAACTCATCGATCTCGGCTTCCGACGCGGTCGGCTGGTAGGCGTGGAAGACCTCCCGCGCATACCCTTCCCGCTGAAGCAACCCCGGGATGGTCAGCGGCGCGTACTCCCGGATGGTCAGGGCTTCCGCCTCCGCTTCGGCCGCTTCCGCGAAGTGGTCGGGGTACTTGGACTTGCCGTCCTTGCCGCAGTTGCGGGTGAAGAAGCCCTCCGTCCCCAGGATGGCGTCTATCGCCTTGGCCAGTTCGAGTGTGATTCTGCGGGTGCCCACTTCCATCTGGCCGACGTACGAGCCGCTCACGAAAAGCCGTTCGCCGAGCGCCGCTTGGCTCATCGCGGCACGTTCGCGGGCCACGCGTAGCTCGGCACCGAGGAGGGCGCGGGGTGATGAGGGATCGAGTTTCTTGCGTGGCATGACAACTCCCGGTCCAGCATGTGCGGTTGCTGTGGTGGCCCACTTGAAAGGCTAGCCACCTGATCGCCACTCTGTGTGCAGAAGCTGAATACTCAGAGTGGAAGGTGATATGTCATGGTGCTCTCCCCGCAGGAGCGGATGAGGGCGGCCGAAGAGGCCGTCCGGCAGCTGAAGGACGCACTGGGCGGGGTGGGGGTGGTGTTCCCGTCGCTCGACGTGGAGCGGGTCTCGGCGGCCGGTACGTACGGGCTGCCCCTGGTCGACCTCGGGCGCTGCAACATCGACACGGCGCTGCGGCTGGCCGCCGTCCTGCACGAGCGGGCGGGCCGGTGAGCGAGCCGGTGGACGCGGCGCAGTTCGCCTTCGAGCTCGGGTGGAAGCTGCGCGGGCTGGAGGCGGTCCTGGTGGGGGGCGGCTGGCGGCGGCAGGGTCTGGGGCTCGCCGTAAGGGCGCGGCCCAGCTGCGGGGGCGGCGGGGAGTGGACGGCCGTCGGGGACGACGGGGAGCGGCGGGAGACGCGTACCGCCGATACGGCGGACGAGGCGACGGCGCAGGTTCAGGAGGCCTTCGGGATGAAGGGGTGGCGGCCGCAGCCGCCCCCGCCGCCGGGGTGGCAGCGGTTCACGCTGGTGCACTGCCCGGTGGGGGAGTGTCCCCCGTACGACGACGCCCGCTACGAGCGGCTGAAGGCGTCGCCGCCGCGCGGGTGCGTGCCCGAGGAGATCGGCGGGTACTTCGGGCTGTGCTGCGAGCGGCCGGGCGAGCGGCTGCTGGACGCGGTCGCCGACGTGTGCCTGGAGGTCCGGGAGGGGTACGGGCTGCTGATGAGCGACCTCGGCATCGAGAAGCTGTGGGGGTGGTCCCCGGACGGTACGGACGGCTGGGGCGCCGAGATCGTCGGGCAGCTGCTCCTGATGGCGGCGGAACGCGGTCCCAAGCTCGGCTATTCCGTGGACGACCTGGTCCGCTTCCTGCGCACGGCCGCCGGGGGGTCTCCCGAGCCGGGGCGGCCGTAACGGGTGCGCCCGCCGCCGGGGGATCAGGCCGGCACCGGCTCCTTCGCCGCCGGGGGACCGGCCGGGGCGGCGGGGCCGGGACCGGTGTCGAGGTCGGCCAGCATGCGCGGCGTGAAGCCGAAGAAGTACGTCGCGGCGAAGCCGACCAGGTAGCCGACGCCGAGGCCGCCCGCGTACACGGCGACGGTCGCGCCCATCCCCGACGTGCCGTCCAGCAGCGGGAACAGCGCCCAGCCCGAGGGGCCGATCGCGGTGGAGCCGAAGGCGACGCCCAGCTGGTTGCACAGCCCGACGAAGGCCCCGCCCGCCGCGCCGCCGACGCAGGCGGTGACGAACGGCCGGCCCAGCGGCAGGGAGACCCCGTAGATCAGCGGCTCGCCCACCCCGAGGAAGCCGGCCGGCAGCGCCGACTTGATGGTGGTGCGGATCGAGCCGTTGCGCGGGAGGCGGCAGTAGACGGCGAGGGCCGCGCCGACCTGGCCGGCGCCGGCCATGGCGAGGATCGGCAGCAGGACGGTGTAGCCGGACTGCTCGATGAGGGTGGTGTGGATGGGGATCAGCGCCTGGTGCAGGCCGAGCATCACCAGCGGCAGGAAGAGACCGCCGAGGACCAGCCCGGCGAGCGCGCCGCCGGCGGCCAGCAGCCAGTTGGCGAAGGCGCCGATCGCGGCGGCGACCTCACCGGCGAGGAACATCAGGCCGAAGAGGGTGACCAGGCCCGTGACGAGGACGGTCAGGGTCGGGGTGACCAGCACGTCCAGGGTCTCCGGCACCCAGCGCCGGCACCACCGCTCCACGTGCACGGCGAGCAGCGCGGCCGCCAGCGCGCCGAGGACCCCGCCCTGGCCGGGGGAGAGGTGCTCGCCGAAGGCGTCGATCCGGGCGACCCCGGGGAAGACGATGACCGCGGCGACGGCGCCGCCGAGGACGGGGGTGCCGCCGAACTCCTTGGCGGTGTTGAAGCCGACGAAGACCGCGATCAGCGACATGAAACCGGACGCGATGGCGGCCAGGGCCGGGACCACGGCCGGGGCCCAGCCGAGGTTGGCGAGCAGGCCGTTCAGGCCCGCGATGACACCGCAGCCGATCAGGGCGGGGATCAGCGGCACGAAGACGTTCGCGATGCGGCGCAGGAACAGCTTGAAGGGGGTCGCGTTGCGCGCCTTGCGGGCCTCCTTCAGCGCGGCACCCCGGTCGGCGAGGTCCGCGGCGGTGACTCCGGACGGCTCCACTGCGGCGGTGACCCCGGACGGCTCCGCCGCGGGGGTGCGGCCCGCCTCGACCAGCGCCTCGAACTCGGGCGTGACCCGGGCGACGGTGCCCGGCCCCAGCACGATCTGGTAGGTGTCGTCCTCGACCACGCCCAGCACCCCGGGCACGGCCCGCAGGGCGGCGTCGTCCACGAGGGAGCGGTCGCGCAGGCCGATGCGCAGCCGGGTCATGCAGTGGGCGACGGAGCCGATGTTGTCCGGGCCGCCGACCAGGGGGAGGATCGCGGCGGCGGTGGCGCGGTTCTTGTCAGTGGACATCTACTCGCCTTGCGTGGGAGGGCGTCTACCGGGCTGGGGACTGCGGCTGCGGCTGCGGGTGGGGCTCGGGGCGGGACGAGGGCTCGGGCCGGGGCCGCGTCCCGGACTCGGCCCGGGCGCGGTCGAGGGCGTCGCGGAGGTGCCCGCGCGTCCCGGCGAGCAGGCGGGCGGCCCCGGGGCCGTCGACCCCGCCGAGGACGACGAGGACCGCGTCCTTCACCTCGCCGCCGGTCGCCGTGAGCGCCGCCTCGATCTCCGCGTCCGAGGCGCCGGTCGCCAGGGCCACGATGCGGCGGGACCGGGCGCGCAGCTTCTCGTTCGAGGCGCGTACGTCGACCATGAGGTTCCCGTACGTCTTGCCGAGACGGATCATCGTCACCGTCGAGATCAGGTTCAGTACGAGCTTCTGCGCCGTGCCCGCCTTCAGCCGGGTGGAGCCGGTCAGCAGCTCGGGCCCGACGACCACCTCGATGCCGTGCTCGGCGGCCGCCGCGAGGGCGGACCCGGCGTTGCAGGACAGGCCGACGGTGAGCGCGCCGCGCGCACGGGCGAACTCGACCGCCCCGACCGCGTACGGGGTGCGGCCGGAGGCGGAGACGCCGACCACGGTGTCCTCGGCGGTCAGGGCGAGGGCGGTGAGGTCGGCGGCGGCCAGCTCCCGGGAGTCCTCGGCGCCCTCGACGGCCTTCACCAGGGCCCCGGGGCCGCCCGCGATCAGGCCGACGACCTGCGACGGGTCGGTGTTGAAGGTGGGCGGGCACTCACTGGCGTCCAGCACCCCGAGCCGCCCCGCCGTGCCCGCGCCCGCGTAGACGAGCCGGCCGCCGCGGGCCATCCGCTCGGCGACCGCGTCGACGACGGCGGCGATCGGCTCCAGTTGCGCGGCGACGGCGGCGGGCACGGTGGCGTCCTCGGCGTTCATGACGCGGACGATCTCCAGCGTGGAGAGCCGGTCGAGGTCCGCGAACTCGGGCCGGAAGGCCTCGGTGGTCAGCGTCTCGAGCTCGGCGCGGAGGGCGGTGTACGCGGTCGTGCGGTGGTCGCTCACGGCTGGAACCTATTTTCCGGCGGGGCCGGGGGCAAGAAGGCACGCCCCCGCCGGTGCGCCGGGGTGGTGCGGGCGGAGCCGGGCCAGGCGCCGGGAGGGGGCGGGCACGGCACGGGAAGGGGCGGGGAAGGGGCCGGGCGAAAGCGGCCTTCGCCCGGCGGCCGGTCCGGGTCCACAATGAGCCCATGGACCACGCGACCCCCCTGGAACAGGCGCTCCACGTCGCCCGTGCCCTCGTTCTCGCCGATCTCGCCGCCGGTGAGGTCGCCGATGCAGATGTCGTCTCCCTCGTCGAGGACTCGGTCACGCACCGCCGGTGGTGGGTGGAGCAGTGGCCGGAGGGGGTCGACTACCTCGCCGGACTCGTCGCGCAGGACGTGAAGGACGCCCTGCTGGAGAAGTACGGGCGCTGGCCGATGTGTCCCGTCTGCGTGCACGGGGAGCCGCACGCGCTGGACGTGGAACCGGAGCTCGGCCGCGACCCGCACTGGGTGTGCTCGGAGGCCGGGGTGAAGGTCGCGGCCGTGGGCGGCCTCGGCCCCGTCCTCCGCCCGGGCCGGTGAGACGCCGGTGACGGTGTACATCGACCCGCCGGTGTGGCCGGGGCACGGCCGCCTGTGGTCGCACCTGGTCAGCGACGTCTCGTACGAGGAACTGCACGCCTTCGCGGCGGACATCGGCTGCCCGCCGCGGGCCTTCGAGCGCGACCACTACGACGTGCCCTCGCACCGCTACGCGGACGCGGTCGCGGCGGGCGCGGTGGAGATCGGCAGCAAGGAACTGGTCCGCCGCCTCACCGAGGCGGGGCTGAGACGGCCGAAACACCGCCCGCCGGTGGCCTGAATACCCGTCATTTCTCCTGTGTGCGGGCCGATTTGCTGCATTAGGATGACCGCGGCTCGGCCACCGGCATCGGGATGAGGGAGATCGTGCGTCGGTCAGTGCTGTTCGTCCACGGAACCGGGGTCCGCGAGGCTTCGTACACCAGCAGCTTCGAGGAGGTCCGGGCCCGGCTCGCCGACATCCGGCCGGAGCTGGAGGTCCGCGGCTGCTTCTGGGGCAGGGAGCAGGGCGCGGCCATGGCCCTCGACGGGGCCTCCGTCCCCCTCTACCGGCAGACGCGCGGCGGTACGCCGGAGGACGACGAGATCGCCGTCTGGGACGTCCTGTACGAGGACCCCTGGTACGAACTGCGGCTGCTCGGGCTCCAGCCGGCGGAGGAATCCGGCTTCGGCTTCGGGCCCGCGCCCTCCGAGGAGTTCGTCGCCGAGGTCACCGGGTACGTCCCGGGGCCGGCGGTGGCCGAGGCGTTCGCCGCGCGGGGACTGGCCGGGGAGTTCACCGAGGCGCTGCGGGCCGTGGTGCGGGCGCCGGAGTTCCACGACGCCGCGGCCACGGCGGACGCCGACGGGACGGAGCACCGCAGGGCCTTCGCCCGCGCCGTGGTGGCCATGACCCTCGCCCTCGCCTTCGAGCGGGGCGGCGAGGTGTCCGGCATGGTGCGCGACGAGCTGCTCGCCGTGCTCAGCACCGAGCTGTACGCCGAGGGCCGGTCCGTCACCGGCTTCCTCGCCAAGGCGCTGGCCCGGCCCGTCGGCTGGCGCGGCCGCCGTCGGCGCGGGGCGTGGGGTGACGCCGCCCTGCCGGCCATCGGCGACATCCTGCGGTACCAGGCCCGGGGCCAGGGCGTACGGGACCAGATCAAGCGGACGATCGAGAACACGCCGGGGGACGCGGTCACCGTGATCGCGCACAGCCTCGGCGGGGTCGCCTGCGTCGACCTGCTGGTCCGCGAGCGGCTGGAACGCGTGGACCAGCTGATCACCGTCGGCTCGCAGGCCCCGTACTTCTACGAGATCGGGGCCCTGGTCTCGCTCGAACACCCCGAGACCCTGCCGGAGGGCTTCCCCGCGCGGTGGCTCAACGTCTACGACGAGCGCGACCTGCTCTCGTACCGGGCCGAGAAGGTGTTCCCGGGCCGGGCCGACGACCACCGGGTCGACAACCGGCAGCCCTTCCCCTGGGCCCACACCACGTACTGGTCCAACCCCGAGGTCTGGAACGCCGTCCGCACATGGCTGAGCTGACCGCCCCCGACCCGGCGCGCGTACACGCCCTCCTGGTCGGCATCGAGCACTACCGCGCCTGAGCGACCGGAACCTGGCCGGCGCCGCGGCCGACGCCATGCGGCTCGCCCGCTGGCTGCGCAGGCGCGGGGTCCCCGGCAGGAACATCAGGCTGCTGCTCGCGCCGACGGACGCCTCCTGGGCCGATCTCAACACCCGGGAACGGGACCTGGAAGTCGAGATCGAGACGGTCATCTCCCGGGACCAGATCCTCGACCGGCTCGCCCCGCCGCGGACGGTGCCCGAGGGCGATCTGCTGTACGTGTACTGGGGCGGCCACGGGGTGGTGGACCGGGGCGACCGGCGGCTGCTGCTCTGTCCGGACGCCTCGGACGCCGATCCGCGCTGCCTGGACCTGATGGAGCTGCGGGACTACCTGGCCAGGCCGGACGTGGCGTACTGCCGCAGGCAGGTCTTCCTCGTGGACGCCTGCGCGACCTTCGTCAAGGCCGGCGGGCCCAGGCCGGCCGTCGCCCCGCTGCCGACGGGCCGGCGGATGCCGGTGGAGCAGTTCATGCTGCTGGCCGCCGCCTCCGGGCAGGCGGCGACGCAGCGCGGTGCCCAGCGGACCGGGGCCTTCTCGACCACCGTCATGGACTGGCTGGAGGAGCACTCGCCGGGCCTGGACACCGACCTCGACGCGCTGGTCGCGCACGTCAAGGAGCACTTCACCGGGCACCGCCTGGGCAGCCGGCAGCACCAGAGCCCCGTCACCCTGGTGATCCAGCCGGTCGGCGGGGACGTGGAGATCTGGCGGCGGCCGGAGCCTTCGGCGTCGCCGGCCCCTCCGGTCCCCGCCGCCCCTCCGGTCCCTGCCGCCGCGGGGCCGGGCGCGCCCGCGGTGCCGCCGGCGCCGGCCGGCGGCGGCCGCAGGACGGGGATGTGGGCCGGGGGCGGGGCGCTGGCGATGGTGGCGATGGTCGCGATCGTGGCGATGTTCCTGCACGGGAAGGGCGGCGGCGGGGAGAGCGGCGACGGGAAGCCGGACCAGGCGGTGCCGGCGGCCGGGGCCGCGGTTCCGGGGAAGGAGATCACCGCGTCCCCGCCCGCCGCCGCCCCGCCGGCCCCGTCGTCCTCGGCCCCGACGGCTGCGGCGTCCGCCCCGCAGAAGCCGGCGACGGCGCCACCGGCCGATCCCCTCGGGGAGAGGTGCGGTGCCGGACACACGACGACCAACGTGCCGGACATCCTGGAGACGGTCTGCGTCCGGGAGGTGAACGGGCGGATCAGCATGGTGGGCTACGTGAAGTCCCTCACCACTCCGAAGGCCGTCTCGATGACCCTCTGGGTGGTGGGGCCCGACAACACCTACGTGTTCCCTGCCAAGGCGCCCGCGACGAAGGACTTCAAGGCGACCTCCGGAGAGGAGCGGTTCGAGGTCCCGGTCACCGGTCTCAAGGCGGGCGACTACGAAGTCCACATCACCACCACCGAGGTGGGTGTCAGCACGCAGAGCCTGATGAAGGACCCGAAGCGCGGCCACTCGATGCCGTTTACGTACCCCTGACGCTGTCCGCCGCCGCCAGGGGGGCCGGGGAGCCGGCCACCACGCGGGTCGCGCGGGGCGGCGTACGGCGGTCCAGGCGGAGGGCGAGGGCGGTGAGGGCGAGGGCGGTGACGGTCATGGCCGCGCCCGCCCAGGCCGGGGAGGCGAAGCCGAACCCTGCGTCGATGACCGTGCCGCCGAGCCAGGGGCCGCCGGTGTTGCCGAGGTTGAACGCGGCGGTGGTGGTGGCTCCGGCGAGGGTCGGGGCGGCCCCGGCGACGTTGAACATCCGGGCGTTGAGGGCCGGGGCGGTGAAGAACGCCGAGACGCCGAGCAGGAACGCCAGGGCGATGGCGGCGGCCGCGCTGGAGGCCAGCACGGTGAGGGCGCCGAGGAACACCGTCGAGGCGGTGATGCCCCAGAGCATCACCCCGAACAGGCGCGCGTCGGCGATGCGCCCGCCGACGGTCGTCCCGGCCAGGGCGCCGACGCCGAAGAGGCCCAGGATCCACGGCACCCACTTCGAGTCCAGTCCGGCCACGTCCGTGAGCAGCGGCGACAGGTAGCTGAAGGCGCAGAAGACGCCGCCCGCGGCCAGGGCCGTGATGCCGATCGACAGCCAGACCTGGCGGTCGCGGTAGATGCCCAGCTCGCGGCGGAGGCGGGGCTTCTCCTCGGGCAGCGGGATCCTCGGGATCAGGGCCAGGATGCCGGCGAGGGCGACGGCGGAGGCGGCGCCGACCGACCAGAACGCGGAGCGCCAGCCGAAGTGCTCGCCGAGGAAGGCGCCGGCGGGGACGCCGAGGACGTTGGCGATGGACAGGCCGCCGATCATGACGGACATGGCGCGGGCCCGCTGGTCCTGGTCGACCATGGCGATGGCGACGGCCGCGCCGACGGCCCAGAACCCGGCGCAGGCGAGGGCCGACACCACGCGGGAGGCGAAGAGGAGCTCGTACGTGGGTGCCAGCGCGCCCGCCACCTGGCCGAGGCCGAAGAGGCTGATGAGGGCGATGAGGGTGGTGCGGCGCGGGAGGCGCAGGGTGGCGACCGCGAGCAGCGGCGCCCCGACGACCATGCCGATCGCGAAGGCGGATATCAGCAGGCCCGCCTGCGGGATGGTGACGCCCATGTCCTGCGCGATGGGGGGCAGGAGGCCGGACAGCATGAACTCGCTGGTGCCGAGCGCGAAGACGGACAGGCCGAGGACGTAGACGGCGACGGGCATACGGGACCGGGACCGGGGGCGGGGTCGTGCGGAGGCTGCGGGCATGTACTTCCCGAACCGCCGCGAAGCGGGACGCATTCCCGGTGACGCTCCGTATGTCAGGTCAGCGAGGCCAGCTCGGCTTCCAGGTTGCGGCGCGCCGGGCCCTCCCAGTGGGCGGCGCCGTACGGGGTGCGGAAGAGGCGCGGCAGGGCGAGCAGGCCGCGCAGGACGGCGGCGCGGCCGGTGCGGAAGGCCTCGTCGGGGACGAAGCCGTACTCGGCGCGGACGGCGGCGGCGTAGGCGGTGTAGGCGGCGGGTTCGCCGGCGAGGACGCCGAGGTCGGCGTCGCAGAGGGCCTCGCCGTTGGTGTCGCCGGGGGCGGGGTCGTGGGTGACGGTGAGCCGCACCAGCCGGGCGACCTCGGCGGTGCGGGCCGCGTCGACGCCCAGCTCGGGCAGGGCGCGCTCGGCGAGGGCGGCGCTGCGTTCCTCGTTCTCGGAGCGGTCGGGGCGGTAGACGGCGTCGTGGAACCAGGCGGCGAGCTCGACGGCGGCGGTGTCGTCGGCGTGCCCGGCGAGCACGTCGAGCCGGGCGAGGACGTCGGCCAGGTGGGCGGTGGTGTGGTATCGGCGCTGCGGTTCCGCCCAGGCGGTGAGGAGGCGGTCGGCGTAGGGGGCGGGGTCGCGGGTGGCGCCGGCGGCGGTGGCGGTGGCCGCCCAGCGGGCGCGGAGGCGGTCGGTGCCGGGGCGGGCGGTGTCGGGGGTTTCCATGCGGACATTGTGGGCTGGCGCGATTGTGCTGGTGGAGCGCGGGTGGGGCCCGTACCCTGGATATTGGACTAGACCTATTTTCCATATGGGCATAAGGATGGGGATCACATGAGCAACCGTGCGCTCCTGGAGGTGATCGCCCTCGACGTGGAGGACGCGGTCGCCGCCAGGGCAGGTGGGGCGGACCGCCTCGAACTGGTCACCGACATGGCCGCCGACGGGCTCAGCCCGACGCGCGAGACCTTCGCGGCGATCAGGGCGGCGGTCGACATCCCGCTGCGCGTGATGCTCCGCACGGCGGACGGGTTCGCGGCGGGCGACGTCTCCGTGCTGGTGGAGACCGCACGGGGGCTGCGGGCGGAGGGCGCGGAGGAGTTCGTCCTCGGCTTCCTGCACCCGGACGGCAGCCCCGACCTCGACGCGGTCGAGGCCGTGCTGGCGGAGCTGGACGGCTGCCGGTGGACGTTCCACCGGGCGATCGACCGCGCGGCGGACCGGGACGGCCTGCGGAAGGCCCTCGCGGAGCTGCCGGGCCTGGACACCTACCTGACGGCTGGGTCGGCGGCCGGGGTCGCGGACGGGCTGCCGGTGCTGGCGGCGGAGGCCGCGGCGGGGCGGCGCGGCGAGCCGGGGTACGGGCCGCGGCTCCTGGTCGGCGGCGGCCTCGCCCTGGCGCACGTGCCGGTGCTGCGGGAGGCGGGCATCGACGCGTTCCATATCGGCGGCGCGGCGCGGCCGTCGGGGTGGGGGCGGCCGGTCGCGGCGGCGGCGGTGGCGGAGTGGCGGGAGGCGGTGGGGTAGCGCTTGCCCTTGCCCTGGCCGGCGGTGTGGGGGTGGGCGTCAGGGGGAGGTCAGGGGGTGCGGGAGTGCGGCGGTGTGGACCGCCGTCAGGCCGGACACGGCCCGGGTGAGGCACACGTACAGCCGGCGCAGCCCCGTCCGCTCGTCCGGTTCGCCGTCGACGATCGCCGCCGGCTCGTCCAGGACCACGTAGTCGTACTCCAGGCCCTTCGCCAGCGACGCCGGGACCAGGGTGAGGCGGGACTCCGCCGTGGTCTCCTCGCCCGGGGAGAGGTACGGCAGGCCCGCCGCCGGGAGGGCCTGCGCCAGTACCGGGATCCGGGCGTCGGCCGCGATCAGGCCGGTCGAGCCCTCGTGCGCGAGGGAGGCGCGGCACGCGGCGATGACGTCCGCCGTCAGGTCGGCGGACGGGGTCACCTTCAGGGACCCCGGCGTCTCGCGGACCGACGAGACCGGGGCCAGCCCCGGCGCGATCGCGGGCAGCAGCCGGGACGCGTACGCGATGACCTCGCGCGGCACGCGGAAGCCCGCCGTCAGTTCCTCCAGCACCGCTTCCGGCTTGCCCAGGTGCGTCAGCGCCTCCTCCCAGCTGCGCGTCGCCCACGGGGTGGTGCCCTGCGCGAGGTCGCCCAGTACCGTCGCCGAGCCCGTCGTGCAGCGGCGGCCGACCGCCCGGTACTGCATCGGGGACAGGTCCTGCGCCTCGTCGAGGACGACGTGGCCGAGCGAGGGCGTCCGTTCCACCAGGTCCGCGGCCTCGTCGATCAGCACCAGGTCCGCCGCCGACCACTTCGCCGACTTCACGCTCCGGAAGGGCTTCGGCCACAGCAGCAGCTTCTGTTCGCCGGCCGTGAGGACGCCCTCCGCGTGCAGGGCCAGGAAGTCCGCGTCCGACAGCAGGCGCAGCACCAGCTTCGCCGGATCGACCGCCGGCCAGACCGCCTTGACCGCGGCCTTCACGGCCGCGTTGCGGGCCACCGCGTCCTGCACCCGGTCGTCCGGGGCCTCGCCCGCCTGCTCCATGCGGACGAGGACCGCGTGCGCGATCCGCTGCGGCAGCGCGTCGCGGGCGGCGCCGTAGCGGATGTCGCGGTCCTGGAGCTCGGTCACGATCTCCTCGAGCTCGTACGCGGGCACCCGCCAGCGGCGCGAACCGCGGACCACCATCAGGGGTTCGGCGGGCGGGGTGACGTGCGAGCGGACGGCACGGCGCAGGACCTCCGCCATCCGGGCGTCGCCCTTGACCACCGCGGTGGCGGCGGAGTCCGTGCCGCGCACCTCCAGGCCGTCGCGGGCGACGAGGTCGTCCACGGTGGCCTGCTTGACCTCCAGCTCGCCCAGCGCGGGCAGGACCTGCTCGATGTAGTGCAGGAAGGACCGGTTCGGCCCGATGACCAGGGTGCCGGTGCGGGCCAGGCGCTCGCGGTGCGCGTAGAGGAGGTACGCGACCCGGTGCAGGCCGACGGCCGTCTTCCCGGTGCCGGGGCCGCCCTGGACGCAGACCGAACCGGACAGCCCCGAGCGGACGATCTCGTCCTGCTCGGGCTGGATCGTCGCGACGATGTCGCGCATGGGACCCACGCGGGGCCGCTCGATCTCCCGCTGGAGCAGCTTGCTGACGGCCGGGGACTCGGCGGGGTCGCTGAGGTGCTCGTCCTCGTACGCGGTCAGTTCGCCGCCGGTGTAGCCGAAGCGGCGGCGCAGCGCGACGTCCTGGGGGTCGGCCTTGGAGGCGCGGTAGAAGGGCTGGGAGACCGGCGCCCGCCAGTCGATCACCATCGGGTCGCCCTCGGCGTCGTGGACGTGGCGGCGGCCGATGTAGAACCGCTCGCCCCCGGCGCCCTCGGCGAGTTCCGCGCCCGGGGCGTGCAGGTAGTCGAGGCGGCCGAAGAAGAGCGGGGTGTGGGCGAGGTCGGCGAGGGCTTTGACGCGGTCCTCGATCTGGGCCTGGAGGACGATGGCGTTGACCCAGTTCGCGGTGACGTCGCGGATGTCGAGGGCCTCGACGTCCTCGCGCATGGCGCGCAGGGCGGAGCGGGAGGCTGCCAGGTGGGCCCGTTCCCGGCCGAGCGGACCGGGGGCGTCGGGTGCGGCGGTGTCGGGTGCGGCGGTGTCGGGGGCGTGCGCGGACACGGGAGGGCCTCCAGCTGCTGGTCTGTGCGGTACGGAAAGCCCCCGGTTTCCGTCCGGAAGGCGGCTCTCCCCGGTGCGGCGGCGGGAGGCGGCAAGAGCGGAGAGTGTAGTCAGCCGGGCCGGGCGGCGCGAATGGATATCCGGGCCGGAAGCCCGGAGGGGGTGGGACCTCCGTACGGGTGTCGTACCGGGGAGTGTCAGACCTCCGGCAGAGCCGGCCGGGGACGCATGGGCCGCGAGGAGGAGGCGGGAGGACTGCGGATTCCATCCCGGGGGCGATGTGCGGGGAGGGCCGGGCAAGCACCATGGATTCATGAGCACCGCAACCTTTGTCCCGGTCCAGGGCGGGCCCGGGGCCACAGGCGCCACCGCCGCCTCCGGCCCCCGTCCCCGCCACCGCGTCGGCGATGTACTGCGCGCCGCCAAGGTCTTCGCCGCCGCCGCCGTGAGCGTCGCCGTCCTCGGTGAGTACGCCCACGACGCGGGCGTCATACGCCGCTGACGGGTGAAGGCGTTGGCCTGAACCCGGCGGCGGCCACACGGTGATCTACTAGGGTCACGCGCGTGACCCGCAGCCCCGATTCCGCTCCCTCCCCTTCACCGCTCGCAGGTGTGCTGGTCACAGGCCCGCTGCTCGCTCTGGGCGTCCTGTGCATCGCCCTGCGGGTCCCCACCGCCGACGCCGTCCTCAGTGGCTTCTCCGCCGCCGAGTGGCATCCGCCCAGCGCCTATCCGCCGTTCGCCGCGATCCTCTTCACGCCCGCCGCCTGGCTGCCGGCCGGCGTGCTCAAGGCCGTCCTCGTCCTCGGGAACGCCGGCCTGCTCGCCCTGCTGGTCCTGCTGTCCTGCCGGCTCGCCCCGGTACGGGCCCGGCGGGGACCCGTCCTGGCCGCCACCATCGCCGGGCTGTGGCTGGAGCCCCTGTTCCAGAGCCCGCTGCCCGCCCAGATCAACCTGGCGTTCGCCTGCCTCGCCGTCTGGGACCTCGGCCGGCCGCGCACCGCCCTCGGCAAGGGCTTCGCCCTGGGCACCGCCGCCGGGATCACCCTGACCCCGGCGCTCCTCATTCCGTACCTGCTGCTGACGCGGCGCGTCCGGGCCGCCCTGACCGCCCTGGCCGGGCTCGCCGGCACCGTCCTGCTCGGGCTGCTGGTGCTCCCGGAGGCCTCCGCCGACTTCTGGGCCCACCACGTCTGGGCCCACCACGTCCCGCTGACCGGCCGGGCCCTGCTGCGGGAGTGGCCGCACCTGTGGGTGTGGGCCGTACCGGCCCTCACCGCCCTGACGGGCGCGGCCTGCCGCCGTACGCGTCACCGCCGGGCGCGGGGCCGGATCCCCGGCCCGCGCCCGGCTCCCCGGGGCCGGGTCAGTCGCTCGCCAGCAGCTCGTCCGCGTCCATGATCCGGTAGGCGTAGCCCTGTTCCGCCAGGAAGCGCTGGCGGTGCGCGGCGAAGTCCTGGTCGATCGTGTCGCGCGCGACGACCGAGTAGAACCGCGCCTCGTGCCCGTCCGCCTTCGGCCGCAGCACCCGGCCCAGGCGCTGCGCCTCCTCCTGCCGGGAACCGAAGGTGCCGGACACCTGGATGGCGACGGTGGCCTCGGGCAGGTCGATCGAGAAGTTCGCGACCTTCGAGACGACCAGCACGCTGATCTCTCCCTCGCGGAAGGCGTTGAAGAGCTTCTCCCGCTGCGCGTTGGAGGTCTCGCCCTTGATGACCGGCGCGTCCAGGTGCTCGCCGAGCTCGTCGAGCTGGTCGATGTACTGCCCGATCACCAGCGTCTGCTCGCCCCGGTGCTTGCGCACCAGCGCCTCGGTGACCTTCCGCTTCGTCGCGGTCGTCGCGCAGAAGCGGTACTTCTCCTCCGTCTCGGCGGTCGCGTACGCGAGCCGCTCGGACTCGGTCAGGTTGACGCGGACCTCCACGCAGTCGGCCGGCGCGATGTAGCCCTGCGCCTCGATCTCCTTCCACGGCGCGTCGAACCGCTTCGGCCCGATCAGCGAGAACACGTCCGACTCCCGCCCGTCCTCCCGCACCAGAGTGGCCGTCAGGCCGAGCCGCCGGCGCGCCTGGAGGTCGGCGGTGAACTTGAACACCGGGGCCGGCAGCAGGTGCACCTCGTCGTAGAGGATCAGCCCCCAGTCCCGGGAGTCGAACAGCTCCAGGTGCGGGTAGACGCCCTTCCGCTTGGTCGTCAGCACCTGGTACGTGGCGATCGTGACGGGCCGGATCTCCTTGCGCGTGCCGGAGTACTCGCCGATCTCCTCCTCCGTCAGGGAGGTGCGCCGCACCAGCTCGTGCTTCCACTGCCGCGCCGAGACGGTGTTGGTGACCAGGATCAGCGTCGTCGCCTTCGCCTTCGCCATCGCACCGGCACCGACCAGCGTCTTGCCCGCGCCGCACGGCAGGACGACCACCCCGGACCCGCCGTGCCAGAACCCCTCCACCGCCTGCGCCTGGTACGGGCGCAGCGCCCAGCCGTTCTCCTCCAGGTCGATCGGGTGCGCCTCACCGTCCACGTACCCGGCGAGGTCCTCGGCGGGCCACCCCAGCTTCAGCAGGGTCTGCTTGATCTGCCCGCGCTCCGACGGGTGCACGGCCACCGTGTCGGCGTCGAGCCGCGCCCCGACCAGCGGGGTGATCCGCTTCGAGCGCAGGATCTCCTCCAGCACGGGCCGGTCGGTACTGGTCAGCACCAGCCCGTGGACGGGGTGCTTGGACAGGGTCAGGCGCCCGTAGCGGGCCATCGTCTCGGCGACGTCGACCAGCAGCGCGTGCGGGACGGGATAGCGGGAGTACTCGACGAGCGCGTCGACGACCTGCTCGGCGTCGTGCCCGGCGGCCCGGGCGTTCCACAGCCCGAGCGGGGTGATCCGGTAGGTGTGGATGTGCTCGGGCGCCCGCTCCAGCTCCGCGAAGGGGGCGATGGCGCGCCGCGCGGCCCCGGCGAGTTCGTGGTCGACCTCGAGAAGGAGGGTTTTGTCGCTCTGGACGATGAGAGGCCCGTTCACGCCTGTCCCTTTCCGGCGGGTGGCGGCCGCCCGGGCGCGGGCGGCCAAACCTCCAGTCTGCCGCATCCCGCCGCGGGTGTGGGGGTCCCGCCGGGCCCCGCCGGGAAAACGCGCCGACGCCGCCCACCGGTGCCGCGTCCGGTCCGGGCCACGGACGAGGAACAGCGGTCCTCCGCACCGACGGGGCGGTCGGCGCCCGGGCGAGCCGGGGCGGGAGCGCTACGCCCCCAGGTGGGGCAGCGGGCCCGCCGGATACGGGGTCTCGGCCGGGAGCAGCGCGCGGGCACCACCGGTGTCGCCCGCGCGGACCAGGGCGTGGATCTCGCGGGCGAGCGGGGTGACGTCGCGGATGGACACCGTCCACTCGTCGGCGTACGCCCGCGAAGCCCACCCCGACAGCCCCAGTTGCAGGGACCGGTGGGGCAGCGCGTTCAGGTGCAGGTCCCGCTCCGGGTCCCACTGCACCCGGGCCGGCGAGCCGGCCAGGGACGCCCGCCACGCCTCGCGGTCCGCGTGGACGCCGGGCACGTAGTGGGAGAGGCAGGCGCCGGCGAGCGCCCGGTCGAAGCCCTCGCGGGTGACCTCCACCGCCAGGACCGTCTCCTGATCGGCCTTCGTGGCCCAGCCGCAGCGGTACATCATCCACAGGAACGACGGCTTGATCCACGTCATCCGCTCCCGCTTCCACGCGGGCGGGAAACGCCCGTCGCGGGCCGCGGGCACGCCGAGACGCGGGGCGTAGGCCTGGTAGACGGTGACGGTGGTACCGGTGTGGGCGGCGCGGACCTGGTACCGGGGCACGGGGGACGCGGCCGGGGACCCGGGCGGCGGCGCGGACGCGGATCCCGCTTCGGGCAGTGCTTCGGACATGGCGCCAGAGTGCCGGTCGGCCCCGCCCCCGGCCAGCGGTTTTCCCGCCGGCCGCCCCCAGGCCGTCCCTTCCGGACCGTGCCTGACCCGCAAGATCCCGAAGAGGCGACCTACACCTGGTCCTCCGCCAGCTCCGCCACCCCCGTGATGCGGTGCAGGGCGTACGTGCGTACCTCGTCCGCCGTGTGGTCGTAGCCCGTGACGAAGCCGCCCTCCACCCGCACCGGGGCGATCACCCGCTGGCTCGCCGCGCCGTCGGCGTTCACGTACCCGATCCACACCGCCGACCCCGTCAGCGCCGCCGCCTGCACCGTGGCCAGGGTCTCCGCCGCGCTCGTGCGCGGCAGTTCCCCCGGAGCGCCCGAGGAGGCGGCCGCCGGCTCCTTGCGGACCGCCGTCGCCGCCAGATCGCCCGCACGGATCGCCCGTACCGCCGCCCCCAGCAGCGTCGCGTCCGGCACCGGCGGCCCGTCCGGTACCGGCACCGGCGCCGAACGCGCCGGGGTGCGGTGCGCGTCGGCCCGCGACACCAGCACGTCACCGGTACGGGACTCCGCCGCCGGCGCGTACCCCATCGCCCGCAGCCCGTCGAGCAGCGCCGCCGGATCCGCCTGCGCCGCCAGCACCGTCGGAGCGAGCCGCCGCAGCCCCAGCGACGCCGACCGCTTGTCCGCGAGGATCTCCCCCAGCATCGCGTCGTCGTCGCACCGCACGTACGAGGACGCCGCCCCGACCCGCAGGTGCCCGTGCCGCCGCGCCACGTCGTCGATCAGGTACGCCAGCGGCTGCGGCACCGGCGTCCGGCTGTGCTCGGTGAGGAAGGCGTGCAGGTCCGACGCCGTCTGCCCGGCGTCCAGCGCCCGCCGCACCGACCCGGGCGTGAACCGGTACACCGTCGCCCCGCCCTTGGACTCCACGTCCGCGAGCACCGCCAGCATCTCCGCCAGCGGCCGCAGCAGCGGACCCGGAGCCACCGCCGTCAGGTCCGCCTGCAACAGCACGTGGTCCACCGGCTCCGGCAGCAGCGGCGCCAGCAGCACCGCCGGATCACGGTGCTCCAGCAGCGCCCGGCCGAACACGCTCAGCGCACCCCGCCCGGTGACGCCCAGCACCTCGGCCTCGTGCAGCGTCCACCGCGCGAGCCGCGCCCGCAGATCGCCCGTACCGCGCGCCGGCCGCTCCCACGCGAGCCGCTCCAGAACCGCCTCCGGGTCGGGCACCCCGCCCTCGGGCAGCTCCCCGATCAGCTCCAGGACCCGGCGGCGCACCTCCGGCGCCGCCGAACGGTCCAGGTCGGGGCCGAGCGCCGCCAGCGTGCGGCCCTTCGCGTCCTGCTCCCCGACCAGCCCCGGCGTGCGGGTGGCCGGCAGCCACGCCCGGGCCAGCACCGCCCACCGCTCGGCGGGCGGCAGCTCGCGCCAGCCGTCGAACGCGGGCGTGGGCGCGTACCGCTCGTCGGCCTCGCCGTCGGTGGCCAGCAGCCCCGCCGCGTAGGCCAGTTCGATCCAGAACGCCGCCGCGCCCTCGGGGGTGTCCAGCGCGGCCGCCGTCCGCTTCAGGTCCCGTACGGACAGCCCGCCCGCCCGCAGCACCAGCGGTCCGGCGTGCTCCCAGGACTTCACCAGCTCCTCGACGGTGGACAGCGCCGCCAGCACCTGCCCCGCCGCGTTCGCGTCCACAAGCTGTGGACGGTGCTCGCGGTGCACGCCCACCGGCGGCGGGAGCGGAGCCGTCCGCCGGTGCGCGAGCCCGCCCCGCAGGTGCAGCGCGACCTCCCGCGGCAGTACGACCGTCCGCGGCGAAGCCGGCAGCAGCAGCCCCCGGTCGCGCAGCCAGCGCACCGGCGGCGTCGGATTCGGGGTCACCTCCCCGTACGGCGGCCCCCACACGAGCCGGCCCAGCACCTGGTGCGCCTCCGCCGGAGCCTCGTCCAGCAGCGCCGACATCCGCTCGGGGTCGGTGAACAGCCCGGTCAGCGCGGACACCGCCGAGACCGGGTCGTGCGTCGCCGGCAGCCCGGCCGCCGCCACGATCTCCTGGATCCGGGTCGGCGACATCCCCGCCACCGCCTCCGCCACGGTCGGCCCCAGCCCCGTCGGGGAGGGCCGCTGCGGCGACGGGGCGAGCAGTTCCCGGGCCGTGCGGACCAGCCGCAGCCGGTCCTCGTCCCCCCACACCAGAGCCTGGTCGCGCAGGGTCCCCAGCGCCCGGGGGAGCGCGTCGCGGGCCTCGGTGTCCTCACCGCCGGTCCCCGTCAGCAGCGACTCCAGCACCGGGTACGGGCACGGGTCCGGGGCGACCGCGAGGGCCTCCGCCGTCTGCAGCGCGAACCGGTCCAGGCGGTCCAGGGCGCGCACCACCGAGGCGCGGGTGCCGGCGCGGGTGGCCAGCTGGGTGACGTCGCCGGGCACCGGGTTCAGCAGGTCGGGGCGGGCGTGCAGCAGGGCGGCGAGCGCCACGTCGTCACGGGCGCGGAGCGCCTCGGCGAGGGAGCGCGGGGCGTTCGCCGCAGCGGTACTTGCCTCGGGCACGTCGGTCGCCTCCTGGTCACGCCGGCCGGACCGCCGTCCGGTCCCCATCCGGCCAACGGTATCCGCTGAGCCGTCGGCCGCTCCACGGACGCACGCGCTACCGTCGGGGGCGTGGGGATCGAGAGCGACCATCTGGTCTACGAATACCTGAGCCGCGTCGGGGACTTGGCGCAGCGCCGGCAGCTGCCGTCCGGGGACCGGATGCGGCTGGTCGCGGGGCTGCGGGACGAGATCGACCGCCGGCGCGCCCGATACGAACCGGACACCCCGGCGGCCGTACGCGTCATCCTGGACCGGATCGGCACGCCGGAGGAGGTCGTCGACGCGGCGGGCTCCACCCGGGCCGCGCCTCCGGCGGATCCGGGGGACGAGGCGGATCCGGTGGCCAAGGCGGATCGGGTGGCCAAGGCCGCTAAGGCCGCTCCGGCCGCTCCGGCCGCGGTCCCGGTGCAGCGGGGCCCGCAGAACGTCCCGCCGCACCTGGCCGGCCTGGACGAACTCGGCGCCTCCGCCGAAGCCGAGCCCGACTGGTGGAGCCTGTCCCCGGGCGGGCTGGGGGCGGGGCCCCAGGTGGAGGGCTTCGCGGGCGGCATCGAGTTCCCGGACCGCTTCCGGGAGCGGGGGGACGAGGACGCGGGGGCGAAGGGGGCGGACGGCGACACGGCGGGTACGGGGGCCGAGCCGGGCTCCGCCGCCGGCCCGGGAGCGCCGGCGGGGGGCCTCGTACGGTTCCTGCGCGAGCGGCGCCGGAAGAAGAAGGCCGCCGCCCCGGAGGGGGAACCGATGCCCCGCCCCCACGCGTTCCTCCTGCTGGCGGCGGTGCTGCTGCTCGCGGGGGCGGTCACCGCGTACTGGCCGCTGGTCGGCGCCGGCGCGCTGGTGGCGTACGCCTCGCGCGTGCTCGGGCCCCGCGAGCGCAAGTGGGTCCTCCTCGGCCTGCCCGCCTCGGTCTTCGCCCTGGCCATGCTCTGGCTCTGGGGCCGCACCTCCGGCCGCTGGGGCACCCCGCTCCCCTCCGACCAGCTCGGCCCGGCCTTCCGCGCCCTCTGGCCCACCCTGGCCCGCACGGCGGCGGCCACCACGGCGGCGTACCTCCTGTGGCGCGCGCGACGACGGTAGGGGGTTTCGGGGGCGGGGTTTTGACGGGGCGGGGGCTGCGGAGGTGGGCGGGGTTTCGGGGGCGGGGTTTCGGCGGGGCGGCATCAGGGCTGGTTTGGGGGTTTCCCGTCAGTCCCATCGTCCTTCCGTGTCGGGCCGGTCCCTCAAGGGCGCTCCTTCGTCGCGTCGCTACGCGATGTCGCTGCGCTCCACCCTTGACCGACCGTCCCGCCCCGGAAAGACAAGGACTGCCGAGAACCCCCCAAAGAAACGGGACGGTCCAGAGGCAGGGGAGCCCCGTATCACTGATGAGGCGAGGGGTCGGGCGTCGGCCTGCCGGGCATCCGGGCCCCCAGAGACCCCCGGCCATCCACCCGGACGCGTCAGATCGCTACGCGCTCCTCCCGGCTTAGCGTCCGCCCCCGTCCTGGGCTGATACCTGCACGAAATGTCGATCAGAGCGCCATCAGGGGGTGGTGGGCGCGTGAGATCGCTACGTGCTCCTCATTTCTCGGCGGCTGATGGCCGTCTGCGGCTGAGAGACATCCGGACGGCGGCCTGGGGGTGCTTTGAGGGAGAAATGCGGCTGTCCGGAGGCCTTTCGCGGGTCTTTCGATCCTCTGTCGGACTGTGGCGTTGTCTTCTTCAACGGCAGACTCCGGCAGAGACCCTTCAGGCCTCGCCCATGGTCGCTAAATGAGGGCAAAAGGGATGATTCCCCTCCCTGGTGGGCCGCATGAACACAGGCGGCGCCGCAGACGCCTCCCAGACGGAAGCGTGTAGCGATCTGACGCGCTCACCGCTCCCCGATGGGGCTGGGATCGACATTCCGTGCGGGTATCAGCCCAGGACGGCGGCCGGACGCTAAGTCAGGAGGAGCGCGTAGCGATCTGACGCGCCCACCGCTCCCGAAAGGGGCTCTGATCGACATCGCGTGCAGGTATCAGCCCATGACGCGGGCCGGACGCTA
>NZ_JBVISM010000016.1:0-138787 GCF_055575515.1 Streptomyces sp. NPDC034086
GGTGAGTTCCTAGACAGCTCCCACCACACCGGAGGTCTTCGCCATGTTCAAGACCAGCCGAGTGTCAACAACGCTCGTGATCAATACACCTAGCCCGGGAGGGCGGGTGCGGGGCCCGCGGGGGCCGGGGAAGGACCCGGCCCCCGCGGGCGGCGTTCGTACCGGGGGTGCTACGGAGCCTGGAGGGGCGGGACGGTCTCGTCGGGGGAGGGAGGCCCGGGCGGGGTGCCGTCCCCGAACGGGCGCCCGCCCAGGGCCTCACGCCCGTGCGGTTCCAGCCAGCCCGACGGGTCGGGGCCGAGGGGAACGATCCCGGACGGGTTGATGTGGCTGTGGACCACGTAGAAGTGCTTCTTGACGTGGTCGAAGTCGACCGTGTCCCCGAAGCCGGGCGTCTGGAACAGGTCCCGGGCGTACGCCCACAGCACTGGCATCTCCGAGAGCTTCTGCCGGTTGCACTTGAAGTGGCCGTGGTAGACGGCGTCGAAGCGCACGAGCGAGGTGAACAGCCGTATGTCCGCCTCGGTGATCGTCTCGCCGACGAGGTAGCGGGACCCCTCCAGCCGCTCGGAGAACCGGTCGAGGCGGGCGAAGAGACGCTCGTACGCCTCGGTGTACGCCTCCTGGGAGGGGGCGAACCCGACGCGGTACACGCCGTTGTTCACGTCCGTGTAGATCTCTTCGTTGACCGCGTCGATCTCCGCCCGCAGCGCCTCCGGGTACAGCTCCGGAGCCCCGTCGCGGTGGTACGCCGTCCACTCCAGCGACATGTCGACGGTCATCTGCGCGTAGTCGTTGGTGACCACCGCGCCGCTCGCCACGTCCACGATCGCGGGCACGGTGATGCCCCGGTCGTAGTCGGGGTCGCGGGCGAAGTAGGCCTCCTGGAGGCGCTCTATGCCCAGGACCGGGTCACGGCCGTCCGGGTCGAGGTCGAAGGTCCAGCTGCGCTTGTCGTGCGTCGGACCGGCGACGGCCATGGGCAGGGCCTTCTCCAGTCCGAGCAGCCGGCGGACGATCACCGCGCGGTGTGCCCAGGGGCAGGCGCGGCTGACGACGAGACGGTAACGGCCGGGCTCCACCGGGAAACCGTCGCGTCCGTCGGCTGTGATGCGGGTGGTGATGTAGCGGCTGTCGCGGGAGTATCCCTTGCCGGGCTTCACATTGCTCATCCCGGGGCCTTACCCAGGAACCGGCGTGCCGAGCGGCCGCTCCACCGGAGTTCAGGCCTCCCTCGTCCCGTTCTCCGGTCTCCGGTTTCCGGACCGGGACGCCGCGGCGCCGAGGGCGCGGAGGCAGGACAGCCCGGCGCGGCCGCCCGGCCGAGCACCGCCGGCGACGGTGGACCCGGCACGGCCGGTACGGCCCGGACCGGCCGCTACGCGCCGGGAGGCCGGTACCGGATCTGCGCCGCCCCGCGCAGGGCGTCCAGGGTCTCGTCGACGCTCAGCAGCACGGTCGTCTCGAACGAGCTGAGCGCGCCGCCCCCGCTGATGGCCAGTGCGACCGAGGCCATGGACACGTTGTCCGGAGCCTCCCAGAGGTTGTAGCCGTCGTGCGTGCCGAAGGCGTACCAGAAGCCGTGGAGCTTCCCGCCGACGGACTCGATGTACGACCGGGCGGCCTCGGAGCGGTCCTCCGGGTGACCGGTCAGCCTCGCCCAGGTCTCCGGCGTGTAGCTGAACCTCGACAGATAGAGCGGCATCGTGTCCCTCCCTCGTTCCACCCATCGGTGCCCCCGCCCGCCGGCGGAGGAACGCGGCGGCCCCCGGATCCCCCCGAACGGCCGGGGCGACGACCGGCACGGCCCACGGCCCCCGGCGGGGCGACGCGGGGGCGTGAGCGGCTGCCGGGGCGTCCTCCGCCACGGCCGAGGTGTGCTCCGGGGGGAACCGGGCCACCATGGTCGAGGGGCGGAGCCCGGAGGTGACGGACATGGACGAATCGCGCAGGGCCTGGCTCATGATCGGCACCGTCATCGCCGTCGTGTTCCTGAACCTCGTGGCCATCATCCTGATGAACGCCCTCGGACGCTGACCGGGCGCGGTGACGGCCGGCGGGATCCCGGGACCGCTACCGTCCGGGTCCCGAGGCGCGCAGCCTGTCGGCGGCGCGGACCCGGTGGAGGTGGACGAGGATGTCGTACGCCCGCCCGAGGGCGAGGGTGGGCAGGGGGTCGGGGGTGAAGGTCGAGCCGGCGTCGTACACCGGGCGGGCGCGCTCCAGCCAGGCGCGGGCCGGTGCGGGGGCGGTCCGCAGGTCGAGGTAGAAGTCCCGGTACCCGAGCAGGTCCAGGGTGTGTTCGTTCATGCCCGGACGCGCCGCCGGGACGGTGACGGTCTTCCAGTCACCGCTGAGGGAGGCGTCCTTGGTGAGGAAGGAGCCGCCGGCGAAGCTGAAGCCGATCGCGGCGTAGTCGCGTCCCAGGCGCTCGCGCAGCAGGGCGCCCTGTGTCCGGGGGTACATGTCCGGATGGGTGGACAGGTACCCGATGTGCCCGTTGTGGGCCGACAGCAGCATCTTGTGGCCGGTGTGGTGCCGCCACCACAGCACGTTTTCGGCCATGGCCTCGTCACGCAGGCGCTCGGCGGCGGTGACCGAGGCCGGATCGGCGAGGTCGACCGTGGCAAAGGCGAACGTCTGCGCGATGTTGCGGGCGTGCCGTACCGTCCACGCGTAGGCGGGCCCCGCGCCACGCTGCCCTCCGGCGACCAGTTCGTACGCCTCCCGGGCGCGGGCGGCGTTCGCCTCGCGTTCCGCGACCGGCCTTCCCAGATAGGCGAACACGTCGTCGAAGGGGCGCAGCCCGGCGTACAGCGCGGTGAGCCGGGGGAGTGCCTCCGGCCGGCTCTCGCGGACGGACGACAGCACGCGCTCGAACATGTGGTCCCCGAGCCCCGGCGCTCCGAGGTCGTCCCCCATGAAGCGGACGCGGCGGCCGGGGTGCCGCTGGTTGTGCTCGCGCATCCAGCCGATCAGACTGACGAACTCCTCCCGCTCCCACGGGGATCCGGCGAGCGCCTGCGCCGCGACGCTCCTGGCGTCACCGGGAGCGCCCTGGAGGAACTCGTCGATCCTGAGCCCGGCCGACCAGCTCATCTCCAGTGCGAAGGTGGTGAAGCCGCGTTCCTCGACGAGGTGCCGGAAGACGCGTTCCTTCATGGCGAAGAACTCGTGCGACCCGTGAGTGGCCTCACCCAGTCCCACCACCGTGGCCTCCCCGGCCATGGCGCTCAGCGCCCGCAGGTCCGCGCCGGGGCCGCCGGGCTCGGTGGAGCGCAGGGGGCGTGCGGCGCGTTGCAGGGCGCGCACCACGGCGGCTTCCCCGTTCTCCCGGGCGGAGCCGGCGCGTACGGCCGTCGCCGCCGAAGCCGCCGGAGCGGTCAGCGCCGTCGCGGCGAGCGCCGCCGTGAGGGCGAGCAGCTGCCGCCGGCCCGTGGTCCCCGTGTGTCCCTGCATTCCGATCACTCCTCGCGTGCCGCGGCTCCCCGAGCCGATGAAACGATCTTCGTCCGCCGTGCCGGGCGCCGCCCTGGGGTGATCCGCCGACTTGCTCCGGGGGCCACCCCGCGGGGCGGCCGGGGGCTGACCCCCGGGCCCAGGGTCCCGGTCGCCGGGGCCGGACGGGCGGGGAGGGGTGGGGCTGGTCCCACCCCGATGGTGCCGCTACCCGGATGGCCCGGTGGATCTCGAACGCGCAGGGTGGACGTCCTGTCCCACGAGCGAAGGAATCCCTGTGTTCCACCCGAAACCGGTCCGGGGCCGCGTGGCCCGCACCGCCGCCGTCGGCGTCATGGCCCTGGCGGTGTGCGCCACCCTGCTGACCGGCGGTGCCGCCGCCATCGTCAACGGCACCGATTCCACGGAGCCCTACCCGTTCATGGCGGTCATCCCGGAGTCGGCCCCGAAGCACGGCCTGTACGACGGTTCCTGCGGGGCGTCGCTGATCGATCCGCAATGGGTGCTGACGGCGGCCCACTGCGTACGGGGCGACGGCCTCGAGCTGGACGGCACCGTCCGCATCGGTGGCCGGGAGCGGAGGACCGGGGGGACGGTCAGGGCCATAGAGCGGATCGTCGTCCACCCCGGCTACGCGAACGGCGACGGGAAGGCACCCAACAGGGACGACATCGCGCTGGTACGCCTCGACCGCCCGGTCACCGAGAAGCCCGTACCGATCGCGGCGCGGGCCGGGCGCCCCGGCACCCCGACCCGGATCCTCGGGTTCGGGACCACCGCCGACACCGAACTGAAGTTCGCGGAGCGGTTGCAGGAGCTCGAAACGCGCAGGGGCACCGAAGCCGAGTGCGCCCCCGGCTACGGGCACCGGACCCGGCTGTGCACGGTCAGCCGCGTCCCGGGGGCGATGGCCTGCTTCGGGGACTCCGGCGGGCCGCAGCTCCAGCGGGGCCGGCACGGCCGGTGGGAACTCGTCGGAGCCACCTCGGGCCCCGGCGCCCCGGGAGTCGCCTGCTCGGCCGGGCCGGGCCTCTACACCGACGTGCCGGTCTACGCGGACTGGATCCGCAGGACCGTACGCCACCACGCCTGACGTCCCGCGCGACGGCCCCCCACCCCCGGCGAACCGCCGCGGAGGGGTTCCGCGCGGTGGAGTACGCCGCCGCCACGGCCGGTGGTGCGCGGGCCCGGCCACCGGGAATGCTTGAGTGGAGGCAGCCAGCCCCGAACCGGAGGAGATCCCATGAGCAACGAGAGCGGGCCCGACGAGCAGGCCCGGAACATGCGCGACAAGGCCGAGCAGCTCGAACTCGCGGCCCAGCGGTCCACCGATGCCGCCGAACGCCAACGGCTGTCCGAGAAGGCCCTGCACATCCGGGAGAAGCTCGAAGAGCTGCACGGCCCGGAGAGCGCCACCACGGACCCCATGTAGCCCACGGGCACGGACCGGGCGCCCCGCGGCGCCCGGTCCGCCGTCGGACCGCCGCGGGCGCGTCCCACCGGAACTCCGCCCGCACGCCGTCGCGGGTGGGCAGAGTGGGGCCATGGTTCACGTACTCGGCAGCAGGGTCCTGCTGCGCCCCACCGATCCCGAACGCTCCCGTGCCTTCTACGGCGGCACCCTGGGCCTCGCCGTGTACCGCGAGTTCGGTACCGGTCCCGAGCGCGGCACGGTCTACTTCCTCGGCGGCGGCTTCCTCGAGGTGTCGGGCCGCGCCGACGCGCCGCCCGCGCCCGGGCTGCGGCTGTGGCTCCAGGTGGCGGACGTGGAGGCGGCCCACCGGGAGCTCCGCGAGCGGGGCGCCGAGGTGCTGCGGCCGCCGCTGCGGGAGCCGTGGGGGCTGATCGAGATGTGGATCGCGGACCCCGACGGCGTACGCATCGTGGTCGTGGAAGTGCCGGCGGACCATCCCCTGCGGTTCCGCCCCTGAACGCCCCGTACCAGTGCGGCCGTCGACGGCCGCACCGGTACGGGGCGGGCCCGGCGGTGCCGAAACGTTCCTCGGGTGAACCGCGGCCTCCGGACGGGTGAGTGTCCGCGTCTCGAGGCCCGGGCGGGACGGGCGGGAGCGCTACAAACGGCCCGTGAACGTGACGACGCCCCGCTCCCTCACTGCCGTCCTGCTGACCATGGCCGCCTTCGCGGCCCCGGCCGCAGCCGCTCCCGCGGCCCCTTCGCCGCCCGACCCGGTGGTCTTCGTACACGGCTGGAACAGCGACGGTACGGCCTGGAACATCATGGCCGACCGGTTCCGGTCGGACGGCTGGCCCGCCGAACGGCTCCACCAGTGGACCTACCCGTCCTCACAGTCCAACACCACGACCGCCTCCCAGCTCGCCGAGACCATCGACCGCGTCCTGGCGTCGACCGGGGCCGCCAAGGTGGACGTCGTGACCCACTCCATGGGTTCCCTCTCCTCCCGCCACTACCTGAAGAACCTCGGCGGCGACGCGAAGGTGGACGCCTGGGTCTCCCTCGCCGGCCCCAACCACGGAACGGAGACCGCCCGTTGGTGCGGCGGTCCCGCCTGCGTCGAGATGCGTCCGGGCTCCGCCTTCCTCCAGGCGCTCAACTCGGGCGACGAGACGCCCGGCGCCCCGCGCTACGCCACCTGGTGGTCCTCCTGCGACGGGATCATCTCGCCCGTGACCTCCGTCGCCCTCAGCGGCGCGGTGAACACGCAGACCTCCTGCCTGCGGCACCAGGCCATCACCGACGACGCCGGGGTCTACCAGCAGGTCAGGGACCACATCGGCGGCACGGCCGCCCAGGAGCCCCCGTCGCGATGACCGCGGGCCTACGGTGGCCCGCCGCATGACGCCGGTACGCGCGTACGGCCCCGCACACCCGGGTGTGCGGGGCCGTACGGAACGGCCCGTGCGGCGGGTCAGCCCAGCCACGGCCGCCAGACGGCCTCGTTGCGCTCGACCCACTTCCGCGCGGCCTGCCGCGGCGACAGCTTCTCCTCGGCGATCATCAGGGCCACCTCGTTCTGCTCCGCGGTGGTCCAGTGGAACCGCTTCAGGAAGGCGGCCGCCTCGCTCCCCGACCCGGCGAAGCGCGAGTTGAGGTACTTCTGCAGCGGGGTGTGCGGGTAGGCGCAGGCCACCTTCTCCGGGACGTCGGCGCACCCCTCGGTGTACTCGGGGAGCCGCACCTCGGTCATCGGGACCCGCTCGAAGAGCCACTGCGGCTTGTACCAGTACGTCAGGAAGGGCTTGCCCTCCTTGGCGAACTGCTTGATCTGGGTGATCTGGGCGGCCTCCGACCCGGCGAAGACGACCTCGAAGTCGAGGCCCAGGTTCTTCACCAGTGCCTTGTCGTTCGTGACGTAGGACGGGGAGCCGTCCATCAGCTGTCCCTTGCCGCGGCTCTCCGGCGTGCGCAGCTGGTCGGCGTACTTGTCGAGGTTCTTCCAGTCGGTGACGTCCGGGTGGGCCTCGGCGAAGTAGGTCGGGACGAACCAGCCGATGTGACCGGTCACCCCCAGGTCGCCGCCCCGGGTGATCGTCTTCTTGGTTTCGACGTACCGCTTCTCCTGCTCGGGGTGGCCCCAGTCCTCCAGGATCGCGTCGACCCGCCCCTGGCTGAGGGCGTCCCAGGCGGGGACCTCGTCGACCTGCACGGTGTCCACGCGGTAGCCCAGCTCGTGTTCGAGGAGATAGGCGGCCACGGCGGTGTTCGCCTGGGCGCCGACCCAGGACTGGACGGAGAGGGTGACGGTCTTCGCGTCCTGCGCGGCGGCGTACGGAGAGGCCTGCCGGGTCATGTCGGCGGCTCCGCACCCGGTGAGCACGGCGAGCCCCGCCGCGGCGGCCAGCACGGCACGGCCTCGACGGCCGCGGCCGCGCCGGAAGGGTCGTTCACGCATCTCGGGCCTCCTTCGCGGGCTGGGTGACGCGGTCGAGCAGCAGGCCCAGGCACACGATCGCGGCGCCGGCCACCAGACCGGTGGCCAGGTCGCCCTGTGCCAGGCCGAGGACGACGTCGTAACCGAGGGCGCCGCCGCCCACCAGGCCGCCGATGATGACGACGGACAGGACCAGGACCACGGCCTGGTTGACGGCCAGCAGCAGAGCCGGTCGCGCGAGCGGCAGTTGGACCTGCCACAGCCGCTGCGCACGGGTCGCGCCCAGCGAGCGGGCGGATTCGAGCGCCGCCGGGTTCACCTCGCGGAGCCCCTGCGTGGTGATCCGGACGACCGCCGGCAGCGCGTACACGACGGCGGCGGCCGCGGCCGGTGCCCGCCCCACCCCGAACAGGGCGACCACGGGGATGAGGTAGACGAACTGCGGCAGGGTCTGGCAGACGTCGAGCACGGGACGCAGCAGTCGCTGCGCGCGGGCGCTGCCGGCGGCGCCCACCGCGATCGCGAAGCCCACCACGAGGGTGACGGCGACCGCGGCGAGGACCTGGGACAGCGTGTCCAGGGAGGCGTCCCACACGCCGAGCACGCCGACGCAGGCGAGAGCGAGGACGGCGGTCACCGCGGAGCGCCGGGCGCCGACGAGGAGGGCGAGCGCTCCGGCGACGAGCAGGAGCAGCCACCACGGCGCGGCCTGGAGGCCGGCGCGCAGCGGGTCGAGGACCCAGCCCGTGAACCGGGCGGCCCAGTCGGCGCTGCCCCCGACGACGGGCACTCCGGAGTAGAGGTGGGCGGTCATCCAGGCGACCGCCGCGTTCACGGGCTCGGCGACGGACACCGTCCAGGACGCCGGCCACAGCGAGGTGCCCGCGATCCGGCCGGCCACGCCGACGGCCACCGCCGCGAGGACGGTGAGCAGCCATCCGTACCAGCCGTCGAACACCCTGAGCAGGAGCTGCCGCGCGCCGCCCGGGGGCGGTCCGTCGGCGCCGATCCGGGCGCCCGCCGCCTCGGCGGTCCGGTCGAGGACCACGGCGAGCAGCACGATGGGGATCCCGGCGGCCAGCGCCGCGCCGACGTCGACGGACGAGAGCGCCTGGTAGACCCGGTCCCCGAGGCCGCCCGCGCCGATCACGGAGGCGATCACGGCCATCGACAGGCCGGTCATGACGGCCTGGTTGACACCCAGCAGGAGCTGACGGCGCGCGAGCGGGAGCCGGGCCGTCAGCAGCCGCTGGCGCCGGGTGGCGCCGAGCGAGGCGGCGGCCTCCATCACCCCGGCGTCGGCCCCGCGCAGACCGAGCGCGGTGAGCCGCGCCATCGGCGGGGCGGCGTACACCACCGTGGCCAGTACGGCGGCCGGTACGCCGATGCCGAACACCAGCACCATCGGCAGCAGGTACGCGAACGCCGGGAGGATCTGCATGGTGTCGAGCAGGGGACGCAGGGGGCGGTCGGCGCGCGCGGAGAGCCCGGCGGCGAGTCCCAGCAGTCCGCCGACGACGACGGCGGCGGCGACGGCCACCACCATCAGCGCGAGGGTCTGCATGGTCGGCACCCACATGCCGAGCAGCCCGCAGGCGGCGAAGGCGCCGGCGCAGGTCAGGGCGAGCCGCAGGCCCGCCAGGCGCCAGGCCACCAGGGCGGCCAGCGCGGTGACGCCGGTCCAGCCCCCGGCGAGCAGCACGACGTAGACGGCCCGGACGCAGACGGTCACGGCATTGCTGATGTGCCCGAAGAAGTAGAGGAACAGGGGGTGGCTGTCCCGGTGGTCGATGATCCAGTCGCCGGCCCGGCCCAGCGGCCCCGACAGGTCCACGGTCAGCGCGGAGGGCCAGCCTCCGGAGGCCGGGAAGACGACGGCGAGCGGGACCAGCACGGCGGCGGCCAGGGCCAGCGGCAGCAGCAGGGCGCGGCCCAGGGGCCGTCCTCGCACGGACAGCCGGCGGCGCGGGCGGTCCGGCGCCCGGTGGCCGTCCGCGGCGCGCCCCGGCGCGGCGGGACGGCCGGCGGTGGCGCGTTCCGGGACCCCGGAGCGGCCGGGCGACTGCGGGGCGCCCGGCCGGGACGGTTCGCGCGCGGGGGCGGTGGCCGCGGTCATGCGCGCCACCCCCCGGTGCCGGGGGCGGGGACGCCGGGTCGGGCGGTGCCGGTCATGCCGCCGCCTTCCGTCCGGTGCCGGCCGGGATCCCGGCCACCACCGCGAGCAGCGCCGCCTCGTCGACCACACCCAGGCACCGGCCGTGGTCGACGACCCGGACCGGACCGCCGCTGCGGACGACGGCCTCGATGGCGTCGGCCACCGTGGTGGCGGGGGCCAGCGCGGGACCCTGCTCGTCCGCGTCACCGACCGCGGGGCGCATGGCGCTGCGTACCGTGAGCACCTGTTCCCGGGGGACGTCGCGGACGAAGTCCCGTACGTAGTCGTCGGCGGGCGAGCCGACGATCTCCTCGGGCGTGCCGAGCTGCACGATGCGGCCGTCCCGCATCAGCGCGATGCGGTCACCCAGGCGCAGGGCCTCGGCCAGGTCGTGGGTGATGAAGACCATGGTGCGGCCCTCCTCGTGGTGGAGCCGGGCGACCTCGTCCTGCATCTCGCGCCGGATGAGCGGATCGAGCGCGCTGAACGGCTCGTCGAACAGGAGCACTTCGGGGTCGGCGGCGAGGGCCCGGGCGAGCCCGACGCGCTGCTGCTGGCCGCCCGACAACTGTCCGGGGCGGCGTTCCTCGAGTCCGGCGAGGCCGACCTTCTCGACCACCTCGGCGGCCTTCCCGCGGCGTTCGGCACGGCCGACGCCCTGGATCTCCAGGCCGTAGGCGACGTTGTCCAGGACACTACGGTGCGGCAGCAGACCGAAGTGCTGGAAGACCATGGCGGCCCGGTGGCGGCGCAGTTCGCGCAGCCGGCCGGCGTCCATGGCGAGGACGTCCTCACCGTCGAGGGCGATGTCCCCGGCCGTGGGCTCGATCAGCCGGGTGAGGCACCGCACGAGGGTGGACTTGCCCGAACCGGACAGGCCCATCACCACGAAGACCTCGCCCTTGCGGACGTCGAAGGAGACGTCGCGGACGGCCGCCGTGCAGCCGGTGCGCTCGCGCAGTTCCGCCGCCGGCAGCCCGGCGTCCCCGGAACCGGGGACCTTCGCGGCCGCGCCCTTGGGGCCGAAGACCTTCCAGAGGCCCTCGACCGAGAAGACGGGGGCGTCGCCGGGGGCGCCGGCGCGAGCGTCGGGGCTGGTGTCCAACGGGCTCACCGGGTACCGCCTTCCACGGTCAGCAGCTCGGCGGCCTTCTCGCCCACCATCAGCACTGCGATCATCGGGTTCACCGCGGTCATCGTCGGGAAGACGGACGCGTCCGCGATCCGGATGCCGTCGAGGCCGCGCACCCTGAGGTCGGGCCCCACGACGGCGGCGGGGTCCTCGGGGTCGCCCATCCTGCACGTTCCCGCCGGGTGGTAGACGGTGTGGGCGACGGAGCGGGCGTAGGCGCTCAGCGCCTCGTCGTCGGTGATCCCCGGGCCGGGGCAGACCTCCCGCTTCAGCCAGCCGGCCAGCGGCTCGGTCGCCGCTATCTCCCGGGCGAGCTTGATGCCGTCCACGAGCGTGCGGCCGTCGTAGTCGTCCTCGTCCGTGAAGTAACGGAAGTCCAGGGCGGGTTTGACCTCGGGGTCCGCGCTGGTCAGGTAGAGGCGGCCGCGGCTGCGGGGCTTGGGGATGTTGGGGGTCATCGACACCCCGTGCGCGGGCCGTTCGTAGCCGATGCGCTCCGGGTTGTCGGTGAAGGGCACCTGGTAGAAGTGGAACATCAGGTCGGGGCCCTCGGAGCGGGGGTCGCGCCGCACGAACAGTCCGGCGTCGCTGTCCATCGCCGAGTTCTCCGGGATCGGGCCGTCGGTCTCCCACACGATCACCGACTCGGGGTGGTCGAGCAGGTTCTCGCCCACCCCGGGCAGGTCGTGCACCGAGGAGATGCCGAGGGCCTCCAGGTCGGCGCGGGGGCCTATGCCGGAGTGCAGCAGCAGGCGCGGGGTGTCGACGGCGCCCGCGCACACCACCACCTCCCGGCGCGCGGTGATCAGCGACCGCGTGCCGTCCTGCGAGCGGACGTGCACCCCGCGCACCCGCGGACCGTCGAGTTCGAGGCGGTACGCCCACGTCTCCAGGAGGATGCGGAGGTTGGGGCGGTCGTCCATCACGGGGTGGAGGTAGGCCACCGAGGCGGAGGAGCGCTTGTTGTCCTCCGGGTGGTAGGCGAGGTCGAAGAAACCGGCACCCTCGTGGAACGGCTTGCGGTTGAACCCCTCGACGAGCGGGACGCCGAGGGCCGCTCTCGCGGAGTCGACGAAGTCGCGGGCGATGGCGTTGCGGTCCTTCTCGGCCACCGGGACGATGTTGTTGAGGAGCTTGTCGAAGTACGGCTCCATGGCGGCGGCGTGCCAGCCCTCGGCCCCCTCCCGCGCCCACTCGTCCCAGTCCGACGGCAGCGGCTTGAAGGCGATGAGCGTGTTGTGCGAGGAGCAGCCGCCGAGGACGCGGGCGCGGCTGTGCCGGATGTGGGAGTTGCCGCGCGGCTGCTCGGTGGTGGGGTAGTCGTAGTCGAGCTCGCCGCCCAGCAGGCCCATCCAGCGGCGCAGGGTGAGCACGTCGGGCCGGTCGACGTCGCTGGGACCGCCCTCGATGACGGCGACGGTGGTGCCGGGGTCCTCGGTCAGGCGGGACGCGATGACGGATCCGGCGGTGCCGCCGCCGACGACGACGTAGTCGTACTCGTACGCGTACGCGTGGTCCCGGCCGGGCGCGGCGGCCGCGGCACCGGGGCGGGTGTTCCTGTCGGTGGTGATGGGTCTCCTCCTCCTTCAGCCCGCGAACCAGCGCACGGGGCGCGGAGCGAGGTTCTGGTACACGTGCTTGGTCTCGCGGTACTCGGCCAGGCCCGCCGGGCCCAGCTCGCGGCCCGTGCCGGACTTCCCGAAGCCGCCCCACTCCGCCTGCGGCAGGTAGGGGTGGAAGTCGTTGATCCAGACGGTGCCGTGCCGCATCCGGCCCGCGACCCGGCGGGCCCGGCCCTGATCGGCGGTCCACACCGCGCCGGCGAGCCCGTACTCGGTGTCGTTGGCGAGTGCGACGGCCTCGTCCTCCGTGCGGAAGGTCTCGACCGTGAGCACCGGCCCGAACACCTCCTCCCGCACCACCCGCATCCCGCGGTGGCAGCCGTCCAGGACGGTCGGCCGGTAGAAGTAGCCGGGCCCGTCCGGGCGGGAGCCGCCGGAGCGCACCACGGCGCCCTCGGCGATGGCGGAGTCCACGTACTCCTGGGTCCGCGCGAGCTGCGCCGCGGAGACCAGGGGCCCGCACTCGACGCCCGGGTCGGTGCCGCGGCCGAGGCGGATCAGGTCGGCCCGGCGGGCGAGTTCGGAGACGAAGCGCCGGGCGATGCCGTCCTCGACGATGAGCCGGGAGCCGGCGGAGCAGACCTGGCCGCTGTGCATGAACGCGGCGTTGAGGGCCTGGTCGACGGCGGTGTCGAAGCCCTCCTCGGTGGCGCAGGCGTCGGCGAAGACCACGTTCGGGTTCTTGCCGCCGAGTTCGAGGGCCACCTTCTTCACGGAGTCGGCCGCCGCGCGCATGACCTTCGTACCGCTGGCGAGGCCGCCCGTGAAGGACACGAGGTCGACATCGGGGTGGGCGGAGAGGCGGGCGCCCACGGGGTCTCCGGCGCCGGTCACCAGATTGGCGACACCGGCCGGCAGGCCGGCCTCGGCGAGCAGGCGGATCAGCTCCACCGTGGACAGGGGGGTGATCTCGCTGGGCTTGAGGACGAAGGTGTTGCCCGCGGCGAGGGCCGGGGCGATCTTCCAGCTGGCCTGGAGCAGGGGATAGTTCCACGGGGTGATCAGCGCGCAGACGCCGACCGGTTCGTGGACGACGACGCTGTGGACGTCGGGGGAGCCGGCGTCGACCACGCGCCCGGCGCTCTCGCCGGCGACCAGGTCCGCGAAGTACCGGAAGGCGTCGCTGACGCAGTCCACGTCGACCCGCCCCTCCTCCAGCGTCTTGCCCGCGTCCCGGCTCTCCACCAGCGCGATGCGCTCGCGGTCGCGCTGGAGCAGCTCGGCGGTGCGCCGCAGCAGGGCGGCGCGCTCCGCGACCGGGGTCCCGGGCCACTCCCCGCCGTCGAAGGCTGCCCGGGCGGCGCTGACCGCGGCGTCGGTGTCCGCGGTGCCGCCCTCGGCGGCGAGCGCCAGGACGCTCCCGTCCGCCGGGTCCAGGACCTCGCGGGTGGCTCCCGAGAGGGCGGACCGCCAGGTCCCGGCGATGTGGATGGTTCTCGGCTCCGACACGACGCGCTGTACCTCCGCTTCCGGCACCACGGCTTGCCCGCGGTGCGTGCTGCTTCGGCGCCCTTGCCCTGCCGCCTGACACACATGCCCCATCCGTAACAGGAAGTGACGGGAGTCACGCGGCGTAACGCGCTCGGTGACGTGTCGTGTGACGTGTCGCCTGCCGTGTCGCGCGACACGGGCCGGCGGGTCCGCGCGGGACGACGGCACCGGGACCGGCCGCCGAGCCGCGGGCATGCCCGCCGCAAGGAGGGGTACGACCCCTCACGGACGGACGGGCCGCGCGGGCGGCCGGGCGAGAGGGTGTCGGAAGTGATTCGAAAGCTGCAGGCGATCGCGCTGGACTGTGCCGATCCGGTCCGGCTCGCGGAGTTCTACGCGGGGCTGCTCGGCGGCCGCGTGGTCCCGGACCCGGAGGACCCCGACTGGGTGGAGGTGCACGGCTTCGAGGGGACGCCGCTGGCCTGCCAGCGGGTGGACGGCTACCGGCCGCCCGAATGGCCCGGCCAGCGGCACCCGCAGCAGATCCACCTGGACTTCGACGTCGACGACCTCGACGGGGAGGAGGAGCGGGCGCTGGCCCTCGGCGCGACCGTGCTGGAGCGGACGGACCAGCTCCGCGCGGAGGCCAACTGGCGGGTCTACGCGGACCCGGCGGGCCATCCGTTCTGCCTCTGTCTCCACTGACCGCCGGCGGCAGCGGCCGCCGCGGCGCGTTCTGACCCGTCGGCGCGCGAGGGCGGCGCCCCTTCCGCAGGGGCGCCCCCGTCGCGCGGGCCGCCGCCGTGCCCGACGGTCCGGCCGCGCCGGGTCTCAGCGCGGCCCGCTCGCTCAGGCCGGTCCGGGCCGGCTCCGCTTCGCCTGCGCCTGCCGGGCGGCCGCCTCCAGCCTGTGCCGGTACTCCTCGTACCAGGCTCCGTCGCCGCCCGCCATGTTGCCGTTGGCCTCCCGCATGCCGACGCTGCCGTCGATCAGCTCGCGGACGATGTCGGCGTGGCCGGCGTGCCGGTGCGTCTCGGCCGTCACGTGCAGCATGATCCGCTGCAGCGTCACCTCGCCCGCCTCCCCCCACCACGCGACGCGGCCCGTCGCGTCGAGCGGCAGTTCCCCGATCGTCGCGTCCGCGTGCGCCCAGGCGCGGTGGTAGAGGCCGAGGACGTCCTCGCGCGACTCGTCGGCCGTCGCCCACATGTCGGCGTTGGGCTCGGCGTCCTCCTCGTGCCAGGGGAAGTGCTCTCCGTGCGGGCGGCCGAAGGTCGGACCGAAGTAACCGAGCTCGACGCCGGCGAGGTGCTTGACGAGACCGAGGAGATTGGTGCCGGTCGGGGTCAGGGGACGGCGGACGTCGTACTCGGAGAGTCCGTCCAGCTTCCAGACGACGGCTTCGCGGGCCGACCTGAGGTAGCGGTGCAGGTCGTCCTTGGGGTCATTGGGCTTCATGGGACCGAGTCTCGCACCGGCCGCCGGCCGGGGCGCCGGCCTTTTCCGCCGTCAGCAGGGGGTCCCCAGTGACGTTTCTGTGGTGAACGCGATGGGCTATTGGAGTGAGTAAAGCCTTGGTATGCGTAGAACCGCGAGATGGTCAGGAAATGATCAGTTTTGGGTAAAGCGGCGCCGCTTCGGAGGCGCCCCCCCGCCCATTGCCCACCACCTCGAGGAGCTGACGATGAGTTACGGGAACAAGCTGCGCGCCAGGATCGCCGAACCGGGCACCACCCCCCTGATCGGCGTCTACGACATGTACTCCGCCTCGGTCACCGCCGACCACTACGACGGGATGTTCGTCTCGGGCTTCGGCTTCGCCGCCTCCCACTACGGCCTGCCCGACATCGGGTTCATCGCCTGGCCCGACATGATGGCCTTCGTCCAGCGGCTGCGCGGCGCCTTTCCCCAGCACCACCTGCTCGTCGACATCGACGACGGCTACACCGACGTGGAGGTCGCCTGCCACGTGGTGGAAGGGCTGGAACGCATCGGAGCCTCCGGCGTGATCCTGGAGGACCAGAAGCGTCCTCGCCGGTGCGGTCACGCGGACGGCAAGCAGGTCCTGCCGCTCACCGAGTACCTGGAGAAACTGCGGGCGGTCCTCGAGACCCGGAAGGACATGGTCGTCGTCGCCCGCACGGACGCCACCGAGGAGAGCGACATCCTCCACCGCGCCGAGGCCCTGGCCGCCACGGACGCCGATGTCGTCCTGGTCGACGGGGTACGCAGCGTCGAGTGGATCCGCAGGATCCGCGAGGTGGTCGGCTCCAAGCCGCTGCTGTTCAACCAGATCGCCGGCGGCAAGTCCCCGCGGCTCTCCCTCGGCGAGCTGACCGAGCTCGGCGTCGACGTGGCCATCTACAGCACCCCCTGCCTCTTCGCCGCGCACCAGGCGATGGACGCCGCGCTGACGCAACTGCGGCTCGCCGACGGGCGCCTGCCCGCCGCGGGGGAATCCGCCGCGATCGGCGTCCCCGAATCCACGCGGCTCCTCGCCAAGAACATCAGCCGGCACCAGCCGGTACCGGCCGCGCGTGAGAGCGCCCTCGCGTGAACGGGGCGCGCGTACGGGCCGCCGCCTACCTGGCCGTGACCATGGCCTGGGGGAGCGCCGCACCCGCGGCCGCCGGCGGGAGCCTGATCACCGTCATCGACAACTCCCACGCCGACTCCGTCGTCGAGGTCGACCGGGCCGCCAACGTCCAGGCCGGGAGCGGCAGTGCCGGAAGCGACCAGGAGGGCAGCGCCGTCGACCTCATCGGCGCCCTCCTCCCGCGGGCGCGCTCCGGCGGGCACGACGCCTGAGGGCGGTCCGCGGCGGGCCTCGCGGCAAGGGCCCGCCGCGGACGCGTCCGGCGCGGCGCCACCAGGTCCGGCGAACCCGTCGGTCAGGGGGAGGCGGCGCGCATCACGGCGCGGTAGCGGGAAGGGGTGGTCCCGTAGTGCGCGGTGAAGGCCTTGCGCAGGGCCTCCGGCGTCCCCAGGCCGCAGCGCGCGGCCACGGAGGCGACGGGCAGGGTCGTCGACGCGAGGAGCTGCGCGGCGGTCTCGACCCGGACCATGCGGACGTAGCGGCCCGGGGACCGGCCCAGGTGCCGGGAGAACAGCCGCGCGAGGTGCCGCGCCGTCACGCCCGCGCGCGCGGCGAGGGCCTCCGTACCCAGATCGCCGGCCGGATGGGCGGCGATGTGCTCGGCCAGCGCCCGGACCGTGTCGTCCCGCGGTGCCGGCGCCGCGGTGAAGAGGCTCATCTGCGCCTGGTTCCCCGGCCGTTGCAAGTAGACGACCAGATGGCGGGCCACCTGCCGGGCCAGCTCGGCGCCGTGGTCCTCCTCGACGAAGGCCAGGGTCAGGTCCAGCGCGCTGGTGATGCCCGCCGCCGTGTACACGTTCCCGTCCCGGATCCACAGCGGTGCCGGGTCGACCGAGACCTCCGGGTGCCGGGCGGCCAGGTGGGGCGCGAACCGCCAGTGCGTGGTGGCCCGCCTGCCCGCCAGGATTCCGGCGGCCGCCAGGATGCCCGCGCCGGTGCACACCGACGCGACCCGGCGGCACTCCCGGGCCAGCCTCCTGACGTGGCCCACGAGCCGGGGATCGGCGGCGGCGTCCTCGACCCCCCTGCCGCCGGAGACCACCAGCGTGTCGAGGGGCCCCCGCGTGCGTTCCAGCGCCGCGTCGCTGCTGAGCGCGAGACCGGTACCGCACCGGACGGGGCCACCGCCCGGGGCGACCACCCGTACCGCGTAGGGCGTCCCCGGAGCACCGAGTTCGTTGGCCATCGCCAGGCCCGTCGTCACACACGCGATGTCGAGCAGCTCGGCAGCCTCGTACGCGACCACGACGACCGCACGCTCCCCCATGGGCGCGACCCTATGCCAGACGGACGCGCACCCCAACAGAACGGACCCCGACAGCTTCCGCGCGCCCCCTCGTCCGAGGCGGCCGGGAAAGTGGGTCCCATGACGCTCCGTTCTCTCGCACACCGATGGCCCACCCTGCTGGCGCTCGTCCTCGTGGTGGTCACCTTCGTCGACGGTCTTCCGCCGACCGGCTTCCTGGCAGCCCTCCTGGTGGTCATGCCCCTGTGCTACCTGGCGTTCGGCGCGGCCCGCCACGAGCTCCGCGCACGCCGGACCCTGGGCACCCAGCTGGCCGGCCTGGCGGGCTTCGGCACCCTGGCCCTCGTGGTCCTGGCCGTTCCCGGCCGGTACGCGCCGTGGGTCCTGGCCGCCGGCTGGGCCGCGCACGCGGCCTGGGACCTCGCCCACCACCGCTCGGGTGCGGTGGTACCGCGCGCCTGGTCGGAGTGGTGCGGTGTCGTCGACGCGGCGGGTGCGACGGCGATCGTGGTACTGGCCCTGGCGGCCCCGTGACGCCGGGCCGGCCGCACTCGCCACCGGCGGTCGCACCGGCAGACCTACACTGAGCTGCGAGGACGCCGGGGGGGGGAATCATGGTGGTGGCTGTCGGTGAGGACACGAGCGGTTCGACGGACGGCGAACCGGCCCTGATGGCCGCCGTGCGGTCCGGGGACACCGCCCTCGTCGAGCGCCTTCTCCGGGAGGACGGTCAACCCGGCGCCTCCGACGCCGCGTTCGGTGCGGCGGTCCGGATGCGTGCCGGGGCCGTCGCCCTCCTGCTGCTCCGGTACGGTGCCGATCCCGGCCGGTGCGCTCCGGACGCGCCGCTGCCGCTGAGCGAGGCCGTCGACGGGGGCTCACCGGCGCTCGTCGAGGCGCTCCTGCACCCCCGGCTCCTCGGCCGGTACGGCCGCTCCGAACTCCTGGAGACGCGCGAGCGCGCGCGCCACTGGTACGAGACGGGCGCCGCGAGCGAGCTGCGGCGCCGTACGGGTTCCCGGGACGCCGTCGTCCGTACCCGGGTCCGGGACGACGAGTACCACCACGTCGACGAGCTCACCCTCGGCGGGATGACCGTACGGGACGGACACGGGGCGATCCTCACGGACCTGGAGGAACTGCTCGGCGTCCGCACGCCGTTCGAGGAACTGATGCGGCGCGCGCTGGCCCACGGCCGGGACCACAGCGCATGGGGCAGGGCCACCGTCCTGCTGGCCCAGCGGCGCGACCGGGAGACCTGGACCGCGGCCCAGGCCCTGCGCACGCGTCCGGACCCGGCCCACCGGCTGTTCGCCGCCGAGGTGCTCCGGCTGACCCGTCTCTTCGACGAGAGCGACGAGGACGCGTTCGCGGGGCCCGCCCTGGACGTCCTCATCGACTGGTCGGACCGGGAGACGGACCCGGCCGTGCTCACCGAGGTGCTCGACGCGCTCGGGGACCACGGCGATCCGCGGGCCGACGCGGCCCTCCTCGCCCACGCCGGCCATCACGATGCCGCTGTACGGCGCCAGGTGGCGGGCGGGTTCACCACAGGGAACGAGCCGCCCGGCCTCTCCGGCGAAGTCCGAGCCGCACTGCTGGTGCTGATGACGGACCCGGACGCGCGGGTACGCCAGGGCGCCTGCCTCACGGCCGGCCGGGACAGCGGCCGCGATCCCGTTCTCGCCGATGCCATGGCCGCTCTGCTGGACGACGCGGACCGCCGGGTCCAGATCGCCGCCGTGTACGGCCTGGCCCGGCACGAGGACGAACGGTGCGTGGCGGCGGCCCGCCGCCTGGGCCCGCCGCGGCCCGGCCCCGCGGCCCTCGACGAGGAGCACTCCCTCGACGAGGCCCGGCGCTACGCGTCGCGCCGCGACGGCCGATGACGTTCCCGGGGTGCGCCGCCCGGGGGCGTCACGGCCGGCGCCGGCGGACACCGCGCGGGCCGGGTCCGGGGATCAGGACGGCCCGGCGGCCCGGTCGGACTCGCCGCGCAGGACGCAGAACTCGTTGCCCTCGGGGTCCGCGAGCACGGCCCACCCCGAGCCGTCGGGGTTCCGGCGGTCGTCGACCAGGGTGGCACCGAGACCCAGCAGCCGTTCGACCTCCTCCTCCCGGGAGGTCTCCGGACGCAGGCACAGGTGGAGCCGGTTCTTGACCCTCTTCGGCTCGGGCACCTGGTTGAAGTACAGCACCGGCCCCGCCGGCAGCATCACCTGCGTCTCCTTGTCTCCCGGCCTGTTCTCGGGATGCAGCGGGTGGCCGGTCACCCCGCTCCAGAACCGGGCCAGCCCATGGGCATCCGCACAGTCGATCGCCACGTTCTGCACTACCGAAACCATGACGACGATCATGCCCGAGCGGCCTCCCGCCGGCCACCGCCGCGCCCCGCGCCGTCCGGACCGGCAGCGTGGCGGCGTCCGGCTTCACCGCACCTCACCGTCGCTCTCAGGACCGGGCCGAACAGCGCGGACTCCCCCTCGACGTGACCTGCGGTGGGCGGCCGTTAGGGGACCGTTAGCGGGGGCCGTGACGATGGGGGCCGACGCGGGCGCCGGCCACATCGGCGGCCCCCGCGGCGGCGTCGCCGGCAGGAGACGGCGCGGAGGGACACACCGCCGCGAGTCCCCTGGCGACGCCCTGGAACGCAGCCCCTCAGAGAAAGAGCGCGATGAAGGCAACCATCGGCACCACCGCAGTAGCCGCGCTGCTGGTCGCAGGTACCACCGCTGTGATCACCGTCGCCACGGCCTCCGCTTCCGAGGAGACCACCACCGCCCTCTCGGTGGCGGCGGCTTCGGACCCTTCGTCGGGGTTCCCCGGACAGGGTGGGGCGTCCCGTCCCGCCCTCGTTCCGCAGCCCGGCGGTACGACGTCGCCGCCCGTGGCACCGGGCGGCACGAGCGCACCGCCGTCGTCAACCGGCAGGGCGACGACCCGGCCCCCGGCGCCGGGCAGGACGACGACACCGCCGCCGGAGCCCGGCAGGACGACCATGTCACCGGCACCGGGCAAGCCAACGGCGCCGAGCTACAAGGGAACGGCGACCTTCTACTCCGCCGGCATGGGGGCCTGCGGCCGGGTCACCATGGACACCGATTTCGCCGTGGCGCTGGATCCCACCATGTTCGGAGGCGGATACCCGGCGCCGACCTGCGGCCGCAAGGTGGTGGTCACCCACAAGGGGAAGTCCATCACCGTCACGGTCGTCGACGAGGCCCCGGGCGCGGGAAGGTACGGCCTCGATCTGACGCCCGCCGCGTTCAAGGCGCTCGCCCCCCTCGACCGGGGGAAGATCGACGTCACCTGGCGCTTCGCGAAGTAGCCCGTGCGCCCCGCCGTACGGCTCGCGCCTGATCGGCGAACAGGCGGGCCCCCGTCCCAGCTGGAGTCGGCGGGGGCCCGCCGGGCGCCCCCCACCGCTGCGGCCGGGGGGCGGAGCCGCGAACAGGGCCGTGCCGCCGGCCGCGGGGAACGTCAGGGCGCGACCGGCTCCGGTGCCGCTTCGAGGGCCGAGATCTCGGCGAGGGACAGGTTCAGTCCCTCGTGCAGGAAGCGGACGATCGTCCAGTGCGGCAGGATCCCCTCGTCCATGGGACCGAACTCCGCGCAGTACAGCGGGATCCAGCGCAGCGCCTCCTCAACGGCCTGCTCGCGTCCGGGCTCGGCCTGGTACTCCTCGTAGCCGATGCTGCGGTGGTGGATGAAGAAGCCCCCCGGAAGCCGTTCCTCGCACAGCGTGCGGTACTCGCGGGTCTGGAGGATGAGGTAGTGCCAGATCTCGTCGATGTCCTGTTCGACCGGGAGGAACAGTCCGCCGAGCCGGTCCGGGTGGGCGGAGACGAGGTAGAGGTGGCGCAGGCATTCCAGCACCTGCCGTTCGGCGAACGGCCGCGCGACGCCGGTGCGGCGTTCGGCGTGGCGCACCGCCTCCTCGTGCAGCGGCTCACCGAGCAGCGCGCGCAGGGTTTCGGGCGTCACACGGGGGCTCATGCGGTCTCTCCTCGGGGGTCCGGGCCGGGCTGGTCCGCGCCGGGCAGGTCCGGGCCGGTGGCGGGCGCCAGCCAGGCGTACTTGCCGGACGCGCCGATCGGCAGGTGGGCGGCGTGCCCCGTGGTGCAGGGGCGTCCGGTGAGGGCGGTGAGTTCGGCGGCGAGCGCGGCGGCCGGACCGGCGGCCAGCGGTTCCCCGTCGAAGGTGGTGTAGCGCAGCCGGGCCGGGGCGCCGGGGCGGGCGCCGTCCGCTTCGAGGCTGTAGAGGAAGACCTCCGGTGCGGTGGCGGCCACGCGGTCGTCCAGGTCGGCCTGGGCGACGGGGCCGTGGGGGGTCTCCAGCAGTTCCTTCTCGCGTCCGCAGAACGCGACCACCTTCTCGGGGTCGGTACTGCCGTCCGAGGTGCGGACGCAGTCGCCGGAGCGGTAGCGCACCAGCGGCATGTACGGGTTGCGGATGCTGGTGACGATCAGGCTGTGGATCCCGCTGCCGGGGGCCACCGGGACGAGTTCGATGCCCATCCGGTCCAGGTAGGGGTGGTAGCGGCCGTGCCGGTCGCTGTAGTAGAGGTACCCCAGCTCGGTGCTGCCGAAGAGGTCGATCACCGGCACGCCGAACCGTTGCGTGAGGTACCGGCGCACATTGACCGGGGTGTACTCGTACGCGGTGACGATGCTCGCCGGCTGCGGGAACGCCTCCGGGTTCCACAGGCCGAACGCCGAGGCGCGGTGCACCAGGTGCGCGAGGTGGTAGCCGGAGCAGTCCAGGTGGTAGGCGCCGTCCGGATGAGCGGAACAGACCCCGCGTATCTCGGCCAGCATCCGCTCGACGTCGGCCCGGTCCCACCGTGCGGGGTCCAGCCGCGTGTTGAGGTACAGGGTGCGCTCGTCGAGCCTGCGGTCCTCCAGGGCCGGCACGGCGGCCGGCTCGGTGCCGTCGCGGCGGGCGTTGACGCGCGCCACGTGCTCGGTGGCGAGCACGGTGGTCAGCGAGACCCGCCGGCAGCCGCTCTCCCAGGTCTTCGCCAGGTCCGGGTGCTCGCTCCACAGGCGGTAGTAGGAACGCAGCAGGAAGTACGGCGGCCGGATGAGCCGCATCCGGGCGTGGTGCGTGCCGGTCGACCAGACGTACTCGGCCTCACCGGCCTCGAGGGCGGCGGCCAGGCGCGGGGTCATCCAGTTGTCCGGGAAGCCGCGGGCGATCTCCGGCTTCTCCAGGACGGGAAAGGCGCCCCGGTCGAGGGCGGAGCGGTAGACCGGGATGTCCCGGACGCAGTCGATGACGTCGGAGACCGGGAGTCCCTCCGAGTGCGGGATGCCGGTCGGGTTGGCTGTGCCGTCCATGGCCACTTTCCGTTGTGGGGCGTGCGGGGCGGGGGTCCCCGGGGGTGCGGGCCGCCGGGCCGGGGCGGGCGGGGACGCTGCCACCGCCCTCCGCCCCGACGGGCCGTCACCTCCGGCTGACCGGCTTGGCCGGACGCGTCAGGAGATGCAACCGCTCTTGCCGGTCACGCTGATGCAGCCGGCCTTGGGAGAGGCGCTGATGCACCCGTCCTTCGCACCCTGCGCGGAGTTGGCCTCCACCCAGCGGCGCCACACGTCGTCCTGGGTCATCTTGCGGATGAGCTGCTCCATGGGAGTACCTCCAGAGATGGTGGGAAAGGCGGCGCGCAGTGGTGTGCGCCGCCGTACGAAATTAAAAAACACGGCAAGGAACGGTCAACGGATAACCAAGAGTTGGCGCGTATCCGGCAGAAGGAGGCCGAAACAGAGGGCTATCCCTGTGGCGTGTGAGGCGGCTGGGGCGCGCAACGAGCGGCGGGGACGAGGCCACCCCGGCCCGCGGCGCACCCGGGGCGCCGGCAGCGGCGAGCGATTGGCCGGGTACGCCGAAGGGACGTCGCGGCGACGCCGAGGTGACGCCGCGGGACGCCGAGGGGCCGGGCCGTACGGAGCGGCACCGGCCCCGGTGTGCGCGGTGGTCAGGTTCTGGCGAGTTCCCCGATGGTGGCACCGCGCTGGTGAGCCCAGTTCTCCAGGGTGGTGCGGCAGGCGTGGTCGAGGTGGCGCAGCCCGGAGAGGTCGAGTTCCACGGGGTGGCCGGCCGGGAGCGCTTCGAGGGTTTCCAGCATGTGCGGCAGGCGCAGGAAGGTGGCCGAGCCGGTCAGGGTGACGAGGAACCGGCCGTCGGTCGTCTCGTGGACGTCGAGGCGGACGTGCGAGGTCTCCCAAGCGCTCTTCACCACGGCGAGGGCGATGCCGAGGAGGACGCCTTCGAACATGCTGGTGGTGATGATGGCGATCGCGGTGACGGCCAGGACGAGGACTTCACCCCGGTGCGAGCGCCACAGGGGCAGCAGGTCCTTGACGGGGATGAGCTTGCAGCCCGCGTGGACGAGGACCCCGGCGAGCGCGGCCAGCGGAATGACGCCGATCGCGGCCGGGAGGAGGGCGGCGAAGAGCACCAGCCACAGCCCGTGCAGGATGCGGGAGAGCTTCGTCCTGGCTCCGGCCTGGACGTTGGCGGAGCTGCGGACGATGACGGCGGTCAGGGGCAGGGCGCCGAGCACGCCGCAGATGGCGTTGCCGACGCCCTGCGCCATCAGTTCCTTGTCGAAGTCGGTCCGCGGTCCGTCGTGCATGCGGTCGACGGCGGCGGCGCTGAAGAGGCTCTCGGCCGACGCGATCAGGGCGAAGGCGATGACCGTGCCGACGGCGGCGAGGCTGCCCAGAGCGACGAAGTCGGACGTCCCGGGCGGCTGGACGGCGGAGAGCAGTCCTTGCACGTCGACGCGGGGAACCGACCAGCCGGCCACCGCGGTGACGGCCGTGGCCAGGGCGACCGCGGCCAGCGGACCGGGAACCGTCCGGACCTTGGCCGGGAGCTTCCCCCACAGGACGAGGACGGCGATGGTGCCCGCCCCGATGCCGAACGCGGTCAGGGCGTGGCCGGAGGTGGCGATCTCGGCGGCCAGGCGCGGCATGCCCAGGATCTTGTCGATCCCGGAGCGGGGCTGCTTGACGTCGGCCATGGTGTAGAGCTGCCCGAAGATCAGGACCAGGCCGATTCCGGCGAGCATTCCCTGGACCACCGAGACCGTGATGGCGCGGAAGAAACGGCCGAACCGCAGTGCGCCCAGGGCGAGTTGGGCCAGACCGGCGATCAGGACGATGGCGCCCAGGGTGCCGAGGCCGAACTCCTGGACGGCCTCGAAGACCAGTACGGTCAGGCCGGCGGCCGGACCGCTGACCTGGAGGGAACTGCCGGGCAGGAACCCGACGACCAGTCCGCCGACGATACCGGTGATCAGGCCGAGTTCCGCGGGAACTCCGGAGGCGACGGCGACTCCCACGCACAAGGGGAGGGCCACGAGGAAGACGACGAGGGACGCCAGGGCGTCACGCCGCAGATGGGCGGGCTTTTTGAGGGTGAGGGTCATCAGCGGGTTTCCTTGCGGGGCCGGAGCGGAAAGGGTGGGTGGGGTGGCCCGTGGGGCGGGCGGATGGGGGTCACAGCGGCCGGAAGGAGTCGTCGTCCGGTCCGTACTCCCTGACGGCTCCGGTGTGGACCTCGTAGTACCAGGCGTGCACCGCCAGGGTTCCGGCCTCGACGCGTTCCGCGATGCACGGGTGGGTGCGCAGCCGTTCCAGCTGGGCGACCGCGTGACGCTGGACGGCTTCGGCGAGGTCGGGGGAGAGGGGCGTGGCCGTCTCGGGCTGGACGGCCGAGTGCTCCAACCACCCTCGCACCGCGGGCAGTCCGGAGAGATCACCCCCGCTCACCAGGGCGTTGACCGCCCCGCAGTGGGAGTGCCCGCACACGATGATGTCGCGGACCCCGAGCACCCGCACCGCGTACTCGATGGTGGCCGTCTCGGCGGCGGGGCGGTGGGCGCTGTACTCGGGCACGATGTTGCCCGCCGTGCGGAGCTCGAACAGCTCACCCGGGCGGGCGCCGGTGATCAGCGAGGGGATCACGCGGGAGTCGGAGCAGGTGATGAAGAGGACCTCGGGGCTCTGCCCGGCCTCGAGTGCGTTGAACTCCTCGGCGCGCTCCGCCACATGCGCCGAGAAGGATCGCGCGTTGTCAACCAGGGACTTCATGGTGGCCTTTCTCCTGCGCCCCTCACCACGGGGGTGTGCGGGCGCGGTGTGTTCAGGTCATCAGTCGATGGGTATGCGGACGCGCCCGAAGGGCGCGCCGCAGGCTTGTGCGTCATCGTCGACGCGATGAGGTGTTCGAAACGGGAAAGGACTTTCGCCTACCGCGCGAAAGGGATTTCCGCCGCCCGGGGGCAGGAGCGGGAACGTCTGCGCCCGGGGAGCGGCCATGCCGGCCCGTGGCCGGAATGGTGGGAACTCCGCCGCCGCATCAGTGCCCTTTCCTCCTTCGGTAAGACGGCCATGGGCCGGAGCGTGCCAGTCCATGACGAGGAGCGTCAGTTAGTCGGCTTGACTGCCGCACGAACACCTCTTTGCCTGGAGATTACCTCACCGTCGAGGGTCAAGTCATGGCCAAAATATGGCCAAGTACCGTTCCCGGTGCGGAAAGTGGCGCATTTGCCACGGTGGCGCACCGAGGCGTACCGGTGGTGGAGGACGAGTCGAGAGTGCGCCCCCCAGCAGAATGGGTGAACGGCGGGAAGCCATGGCGGTCGGACCGTGGGGTACGGTCACTTCCCGTGACGCCTGGAGCGCACGGGAACGCGCTCCCGTCCACTACGTCTTACGTCTTCTTACGTCTTCGCCGGCCCCGCGCACGACGACCGTACCCGCCCCGTCACGGCGCAGGGCCGCGCCGCGTGCGGGGAGATGGAGAACCCGATGGACACCGCCACCGCCCCTCCCTCCACCCGTCCCGTCGACGCGGTCGTCGTCGGGGCCGGCCTCTCCGGTCTCTTCCAGCTGTACCGGCTGAGGCAACTCGGCCTGACGGCAGTGGTCTTCGAAGCGGGTGACGACATCGGCGGGACCTGGTACTGGAACCGGTACCCCGGCGCCCGCTGCGACGTCGAAAGCATGTCGTACTCCTACTCCTTCTCCCCGGAACTGGACCAGGAGTGGGAGTGGAGCGAGCGCTACGCGTCCCAGCCGGAGATCCTGCGCTACATCCACCACGTCGCCGACCGCTTCGACCTGCGCGGACACATCAGCCTGCGCACCCGCGTCACCCGCGCCGCCTACGACGAGCACCGTCACGTCTGGCAGGTCTCCACGGACACCGGACGCAGTGTCAGCGCCCGGTTCCTCATACTGGCCTCGGGCTGCATGTCCGTCCCCAACGATCCGGGGATCCCCGGATCGGAGACCTTCACGGGTGCCCTCCACCACACCGCCCGCTGGCCGCACGAGGACGTGTCCTTCGCCGGCAAGAGGGTCGCCGTCATAGGAACCGGATGCTCCGGTGTCCAGGCCATCCCGGTCATCGCCGGGGAAGCGGCCGCCCTCACCGTCTTCCAGCGCACCCCGGCCTACGTCCTGCCGGCCCGCAACCGCCCGCTGCACGGCACGGAAATCGCCGAACTCAAGGCGCGCTACCCGGAGTTCCGCCGGGCCCAGAGGCTGTCCCGGGGCGGGACCGTCTTCGAGCCGCCGACCGGTTCGGCCCTGGAGGCGGACGAGGCGGAGCGCACCGCGGCCTACGAGGCCGCCTGGAACTCGGGTCTGCTCAGCGGGCTGCTCCGCACGTACACCGACATCCTGACCGACGAGAAGGCCAACGAGACCGTGGCCGCGTTCGTCCGGTCCAAGATCCGGTCGATCGTCACCGACCCGGCGACGGCCGAACTGCTCTCCCCGCGCTTCCCGTTCGCCACCAAACGACCCTGCCTGGGCACCGGCTACTACGCCACCTACAACCAGCCCCACGTGACCCTGGTGGACCTGCGCACCCACCCGATCGAGACGATCACACCCCAGGGCATCCGGACCTCGGAGGGGGAGCACGCCTTCGACGTCATCGTCCTCGCGACCGGCTTCGACGCCCTGACCGGCTCGCAACTCGCCCTGGACATCGTGGGCAAGGGCGGGGTGACGCTCCGGGAGAAGTGGGCGGACGGCCCGCGGAACCACCTGGGGCTGATGTCGGCCGGCTTCCCCAACCTCTTCACCGTCCTCGGCCCCCTCAGCCCGTCCGTGCTCTCCAACATCGCGGTGTCCCTGGAACAGCAGGTGGACTGGATCACCGACTGCATCGCCCACATGCGGGACCACGGCCTCACGGAGATCGACGCCACCGCGGAGGCAGAAGCCGCCTGGGGCACCCACGTGGCGGAGACCGCCGCCAGGACGCTCTACCCGGCCGTGGCATCCTGGTACACGGGAGCGAACGTACCGGGCAAGCCGCGGGTGTTCCTGGCGTACGCGGGCGGGCTGGACCGGTACCGGGCGGCATGCGACGCCGCCGCCCGGGACGGATACACCGGCTTCGTCCTCTCCGGCACCGAGTCACCGGCGGGAGCGGTACCGCCCCCGTGACCGGCGGCGGCGGTACCCGGCCCAGAACGGCATGTGAATAGGGTGACCCCATGTCTGTCACACTCAGCTCCGCACGAGCCGCCGCCGCCCTCCGCACGACGGCACGGGTCTCCGCCGAGTCGCTGGTGGTCCTGGTCATGGTGGCGGTGACCCTGTGGGTCGTGGGCCGCATGTGGTCGGTGGTCTGGCCGCTCATAGTCGCTCTCTTCCTCACCACCCTGACCTGGCCCCTGGCCGCGTTCCTGCGCCGGCGCGGGTGGCCCCCGGCCCTGGCCGCCTCCGTGGTGACCGTGCTGTTCCTGCTGGTGGCCGCCGGTATCGGGGCGCTGATCGCCGTACCCGTGGCGTCCCAGTCCGGCGAACTGGTCGAAGGCGTCTCCGAGGGGATCCGGCAGCTGCGCGAGTGGGCCGCCGGGCCGCCGCTGAACATCGGCAACGACCAGATCACCGGCGCCTTCGACGCCGCGGTGGCCCGCCTCCAGAACAGTGTCGGCAGTGCCGTCTCCACCGTCGTCACGGGAGTGAGCACCGTCTTCAACGGCCTGGTCACGGCCATCCTGGCGGTCTTCCTGATGTTCTTCTTCCTCAAGGACGGCCCCCGCTTCCTGCCGTGGCTCACCCGCCAGCTGCCCGGCCGGCTGGCCACCGACATCCCGGTGGTGGCCGAACGCGGCTGGCTGACCCTGGGCTCGTTCGTCCGCTCCCAGGCCTTCGTCGGTCTCCTCGACGCCGTGTTCATCGGCCTGGGCCTGTGGATCGTGGGCGTACCGCTGGTACTGCCGCTGGCGGTGCTGACCTTCGTCTCCGCGTTCGTGCCGATCGTCGGAGCCCTCTTCGCCGGTCTGGTGGCGGTGCTCATCGCGCTGGTGTCGAACGGCCTGACGGACGCGCTGATCGTGCTGGCGATCATCGTCGTGGTGCAGCAGCTCGAGGGCAACGTCTTCCAGCCCATGATCCAGAGCCGCGGCCTCGGCCTCCACGCGGCGGTGGTCCTGCTCGCGGTCACGCTGGGCGGCAACCTCGCCGGCGTCGTCGGCAGCCTGCTGGCCGTACCGGCGGCCGCCCTCCTGGCCGTCGTCTGGAACTACCTGCGCGACCAGCTCGGCGAACCACCGCACGAGCCGCAGGCCGACGAGGCGCTCCCCACGGCCCCGGCCCCCTCGTAGGACCACCCGTCCCAGGGAACCGCTGCGGCACCGGCGCGACCTGACGTCCACTCGATTCCCGTGCGAGGAGTTCTCCCTTTCGCCGTGACAGCGTCGGGGCTCCGGACTCCTCCGGGGACGAAAGGACAAGAGGAATGACCAAGTCAAGGCGCAGGTTCGGCATCGGCGCCGTGGTGGCCGCGATCGTGGCCGCGATGATCACCTTCACGGGACTGCAGGGCGCCAGCGCGCAGGACCAGGGACGCCGCGGCTGGGACCACTTCGGGTTCGGGGTGCCGTGGGAGGAGTCCTACGGGTACTCGCAGGGCATCAGGGCCGGGGACACGATCTACATCTCGGGGCAGGTGTCCCACGACGCGGCCGGGAACTTCGTGGGCGCCGGCGACTTCGAGAAGCAGGTCCGCACGTCGTTCGACAACCTGGACAAGGTCCTCGCGCACTACAAGGTGCCGCGCAGCCAGATCATCAGCATGAAGATCTTCACGAAGGACCTCCGCCAGAACTTCGACACGGCCGCCCGGCTGCACAAGGAGTACGTCGGCAAGCACCGCACGACCGACACCATCGTGGGCGTCAGCGACATGTCGGTCCCCGAGCAGCTCGTGGAGATCGAAGCCATCGTCAAGGTGACACCGCGCTCCTGACCGGCTGGTACCACGGCGTCACCGCACGAGGGCCCCTCCGCCGTACGGCGAAGGGGCCCTCGCGCCGGCCCCGGCGGGCGGCCGCCGAGCCCCCCGTCTCGACCACGTCAGACAGGGTCGCGCCCCGAAGCACAAGATCGGCAGGGCCTTCCGGTTCCGGCCGAGGGCGGGGTATCCCTGGAGGAAGGACCTGACCGGGTCCGTCGGCCCTCCGCGAAGGGAACCCCTCATGGACGACTGGTACGTGGACGACCGTTGCTTCAACTGCGATGTCGCACGCCAGCTCGCGCCCGGGCTGATCGGCGAGGCCGACGGGAAGTCCCGCGTCCTGCGCCCCCCACGCGGTGAAGCCGAGACGCGGCGCTTGCACGCGGCCGTCTTCGCCTGCCCCACCCGCTCGATCCGCCCCGCCACCGGGCAGCCGGACCGGCGGCTCGATCCCTTCCCCATGGCGCTGGACGACGGCGTACTGCTGTGCGGTCACAACTCACAGCGCACCGCGGGGGCCAACTCCTACCTGCTCCTGCGGCCCTCCGGCACGGTGATGATGATCGACACACCGCGCTGGAGCCGAGGCCTCGCCGAGCGGTACGCGGAATCCGGCCGGGTCACCGACGTACTCCTCACCCACCGCGACCACGCCGCGCACGGCCGCCGCTACGCGGACCACTTCGGCGCCCGCCTGTGGATCCACGAGGGTGACCTCGACGCGGCACCGGACGCGGACCAGGTGATCCGGGGCCTCGAACCCCGGGAGATCGGAGCGGGAGTCACCGCCCACCCGCTCCCCGGCCACACGGAGGGCAGCGTGCTCTACCTCGCGGATGACCGGTACTGCTTCAGCGGGGACAGCTTCTACTGGTCACGCACCACCGGGGACCTGGAAGTCGCGGAAAGCGTCACCTGGTACTCCATCGAGGAACTGGCCGCCTCACTGGCCCGGACAGCCCGGCGGATCCGCTTCGAGTGGGTCCTGCCGGGCCACGGCGACCGCCGCAGGCTCCCCGCCGACGAGATGTCCCTGCGGCTGAGTGACCTCGCGGAGCGCACCCGGCGGCTGAGTCCCCGGCCGGTCGACTTCACCGCCGTGCGCTGGTGAAGGGACCGGCCCCCGGCGCACTCCAGCACGACCGGCGATAACCGCGCGAAGGCCCGGGCCGCCACCCGTGCTTTTCCCTTCGCTTTACGTCCGGAAGGTGGCGATGGAGTGCGCGACGAGAATCACCAGGATCGCCAGTCCGGCCAGGAACCCGATGGCCGCGGATCTTTCGGAACGCTCTCTGTGGGCCCGGTCCTCTGCCAGATCCTGCCTGTGGCGTACCCGTTCATAGACCTCCGTCGCGGCCGGGTCCTCGGCCATTTCCTCCATGCCGCGGCGCATCAGGCGCGCAAGATCTCGGTCCGTGACCCTCTTGTACGGGTCGATAGCGAAATCGTCTTCCATAACCACCTCGCGGTTATCGGCCGGTTACGAGAAATCGTCGTATGAAGAACGTTTCTCCGGACTGTGACACCGGCATTGACGAAATGGTGCGAACTCGGCGCCCCGGCCCGTGTCGGTCAGTCCGCCCTCCGGGGCCGGCGGGCACAGTGTTGCCCGCCGGCCGCCGAAGCGCGACGGCACCCCTACCCCGAGGGAGCCCCCATGACCCGGAACGACCCTGCCCCCACCCCCCGTCGCGCGGTCCTGCTGGCCGCCGGCACGGCCGGTGTGGCCGCACTCGCCTCCACCCTGGCCGCTTCGGCCGCCGCGAGCACGGACGCCGATCCCCGCCCGCGGCCGGATCCGCGGGGCAGCGGCGCCGCACCGGGCTGCGTACTGACCACCGAGTGGGGGCCCGGTCCGTACTACCTCGACCTCGACCTGGTCCGTTCCGACGTCACGGGAGGGCGCGAGGGCGTTCCGTTCCGGCTGGACCTGACCGTCGTCCGTACCTCCGACGGCTGCCGGCCGCTCGAGGGGGCCGCCGTCGACGTCTGGCAGGCGGACGCCGCCGGTGACTACTCCGCCGACGGCGCCACCTGGCTGCGCGGCACCCAGTTCACCGACAGCGCCGGCCGGTGCACCTTCCGGACCGTCGTGCCCGGCTGGTACGCCGAACTCGCCCCCCACATCCACTTCAAGGTACGCACGGACAACCGCTCCGAAGCCACCTCCCAACTGTTCTTCCCCGAGGACCTGCTGAAGGAGCTGTACGCGCGCCCGCCCTACGCGCGGCGCGAGGTGCCCCAGCACCCCAACGAGCGTGACGACCGCTACCGGGAGTCCGGCGCCGCGCTCACGCTCGCTCCCGTCCCGGACGGCGCCGGGTTCCGCGCCGCGTACACCATCGGCATCGCCTGACCCGGTGCTGCCGGAGGGGGGGCCCACGGGGAGCGCCGGGCGGGCGGATAGCGTGCGGGCATGGCGATGACGGGGAAGCGGCGGGTCCTGTACCGGCAAGGCAGCGGGTTCTGGCGGATGACGGCGAAGTGGGTCCTGTTCTTCGGGGCCGTGACCCTGCTGGACGGGGCGGTGATCCGGTCGTGGAACCACGCCGTGGTCTGGCCGATGATCGGGCTCGTGCTGTGGGCGCCGTTCGGGATCGGCGTCGCCTGGTACCCGAAGAAGGACCAGTGGGTCGCGCTGACGGAACGTGAGATACGGCTGCGCCGCAGGCGGATACCGATGGAGCAGGTGAACCTGCTGCACGTGGCGCGGCTGTGGCTGGAGGGCCGGTCGACCGCGGACACCCGTCCGGTGGCGGAATGGACACGGTCCGTCCGGGCGGTGTGGGTCCCGCTGCGGGACGGCAGGGCGTTCGGCGTGGAGTTCCACGACCCGGCCGCGTTCGCCAAGGTCTTCGGTGCCTTCGCGGTCGAGGCGTGCGGCGGGCCGGACGTCGTCCGCGCGAGGGCCGCGGCGGAGACCTACCCCGATCCGGTCCCCATGCGGTCGCGGTCCACCGCCGACGAGGGCTCCTGGACGGACGTGCTGGACGTCTTCCACTGAGACCGCAGGCAGAGGCAGCCGCACTCCGTTCAGTCGGCGAGGTTCTGCCGGACCAGGAGTTCGGACCGGACGAGTTCCAGGAGGCGGCCCGTCCAGTTGCGGCCCCGGCCCCCGTTGTCGCCCCAGAAGCCCGAGTCGGCGTCGTCGTAGAGCAGGGTCGCGTCACCCGTGGCCAGCAGGATCGCCGCCAGGCCGGGGTGCTGCTCGTACTTGGCGCGCAGCAGCCGGGCCATGACCGCCGTCCGCACGCCCTCCCAGCCCTCGCACCGCATCGCCGCGGCCGCGGCCGTACGGGCCTTCGCGCCCGACTCCGCCGCCACGACCTCCGCCCGGACCTGCGGGTCGGCGACGGAACGGGCCCAGTAGGCGTGCGCCACCGACGGATAGGTGACGTCGTCGACGGTGATCGGGGCGGGGTAGCCGTTGCGCAGCGCCCGCTTGCCCGGGTCCTCGAGGGCGCGCTGCGGATACGACTGGCAGATCTTCACCGCGGGGGCGAAGGACTCGGCCGGCCCGTCTGCCGGCACCCGTGAAGGGGCGTCCGCGAGCCACCGCTCGCGGTCCTCGAAGTAGGCGACGGCCTCGTCGTACTCCTCCTGCGTGACCGTCTCCCCGGGCTCGTCCTCGGTCCGGCCGCCGGGCCCCGCCACCAGGACCTGGAGGGGGAGGTCCCTGTGGTCCATGTCGCCGAGCGCGTAGTGCCGCACGGTCTCGGGGACGGCCAGGTAGGCGGCCCGGGCGGCGGCCCGGTTGTCCTCCGTGCGGTCCGCCATGAAGACGTCGACCGCGGCGAGGCAGCGGTCGGTCGAGTCGGGGCGGCCGTTGAGGGCGTCGATGGTGTCGCGGACCTCGGCGAGCAGCAGCTCCGGCGTCAGCCAGGTGCGCGGTTCACCGAACGTCCACGACGCCAGGTGGTGCGCGGAGGCGCGCCCGCCGTCCGGAAGGCTGGTGGCCACCCATCCGCGGCGCAGCTTCCGCTCGAACTCGTCGAGGGTGACCAGCTCCCAGCAGTCGACGAGGCCGTCGGCGTAGATGAAGAGGTCGGTGAGGAAGTAGGAGCCGCCGTTGCGTATGAACGCGTGCCTCCAGGTGCCCGGTACGCGGACGCCGTCCGCCGTGCGGTGGGTGATGCGCTTGCCGATCATGCCGTGATGATGCCGGACGGACCGGCCGGGAAGCACCTCGACCGTGCGTCGAGGCCGCCGTGTGAGGATGTACGTCCACATCCGGGGAGGCGATGGTGCTGAGCAGGGGCGCGCGGTGGGCCGTGGGCGCGATGGCCGCGGTCTGCCTGGTGCTGCTCCTCGGTCCCGGCGCACCGGGCCGTGGCGCCCCCGACGCTGCGTCCCTGCCGTCGGACGCCGCCCGGAAGGCCGTACCGGACCGGGTGGCCACGTGGAACATCTGCAATCCGTGCGGCGCGAGCGGGCGCAACCTCGGCCGGGCGGCGGAGATCGCCACGTCCGCGCCGCAGGTCATCGGCCTGCAGGAGGCGTGCGTGCGGGACGTCGAGCAGATCCGCGGGTACCTGGAGCAGGTCCACGGGCTGGTCTACCGGGTCGCCTACGGGACGGTCCAGCGGAACTGGAACCGCTGCGGGGGCATGCCCTGGCGGCCGGGCGGCTACGGCCAGGCGATCCTCTCGGCGGCGCCGTTGACGGACCCGGTGAGCGTCGAATACCCCGACGGCGGCTCCGAGGACCGCGGGTACCAGGCCGTCACCACACTGGTGGGCGGCCGGCCCGTCCGCGTGTTCAACACCCACCTCGCCGAACGCAGGCAGGAGGAGGTGCGGACGGGCCAGGTGCGGGTCCTCGCCGCGGAAGTCGCCCGACACGACCGCGCGATCGTCCTCGGCGACTTCAACGCCGTGCCGCACGCGCCCGAACTCGGCCCGATGTGGGCCCTGGCCCGGGACACGGACCCCGGCTGCCGCCCCGGCACCGTCGCGGCCGGCGCGTGCGCGACGACCACCGACTGGAACAGCACGTTCGACTACGTGTTCCTGCGCGGCCTCACCCCGCGCGCGCACCGCGTCGACCCCAGCCCGCACTCGGACCACCACCTGGTGCACGCCGACCTGGACCCGGGCCGGCCGCCGGCCCGCTGATTCCGGTGCGCGCCCCGGCCACGGGGCGCGGAGCCAGGTCACAGGACGGGGCCCTTATGGACCGTTCCGCCATGTGTCACCCTGACAGGGGGGACCGGGTCCCCCGCCTGCCGCACCCCGCCCGCCGGCCCCCCGCCGTACGACCCGGCCGACCGACACGGAACCGCCCCATGCCCCTGCCGCCGCCCTCCCGGGCCGTCCCCGCCGTACTGGCCGGTGCCGTCGTCGCCCTGCTGGCGGCGTGCGGGCCCTCGGCCGCCGCGGGCACGGCCGCCCCGTCCGCTTCCTCCGCCTCGCCCACGCCTGCCCCGGCAGCCTCCCCGCCGGCTCCCGCCACCCCCTCCGCGCCGGAGCCCGAGCCCGTCCCGACCCGGGAATCGACGCTGTCCATACCCTCCGTGGGCATCGTCGGACTCCGCGTCGTGCCCTACGAGGGCACCACCGACGACGCACCGGGGACCCGCATCCAGGACCGGGGCGTGGCGGCCAGCCCGTACGGGAAGGACGGCGGGACCGGACCGGGCCGGGTGGGCAACTTCCTGGTCACCGCGCACCGCCTCTCGGCGGGCGGCCCGCTGCGCGACCTGCCCGCCGTGGACGAGGGCGACACGGTCCTGGTGACCTCGGGCGGCCGGACGTACACCTACGAGATCGTCGAGACCCGCGAGACCTCCTTCCGCTCCGCGCGCTCGCTGAGCGAACAGCGCGCCGCCGTGCCCGGGAAGCCCGGTGCGGCCCCCACCCGGGCCATGATCACGATCTCCACCTGCGCCACGCCCGAGGACCACGCCGAGGGGAACTTCTGGAGCGACGCGCAGGGCAACCCCGAGCACCGCATCGACAAGATCGGCGTCCTGCGCGAGACCTCAGGGCCCGCACCCGCCGCCTGACACCGTCCGCCGGGAGGGCCGCGCGTGCGTCAGCCCGGGTCGATGACGAGGTCGGCGCGGTGGCGGCCGCGCGCGACGAGCCGGGCGTTGGCCTCGTCGGACCGCGCCACCCAGGCGCGGGCACGCGCCGGGTCCTTGCCGTGCCGTACGTGCCGCTCGACGAGGCGGTCCACGCGCAGCGCCTCGTCCGGGGCCAGGTACCAGGCCTCGTCCAGGAGCGGCCGTACCGGCGCCCAGTCGGCCGCGTCGTGCAGCAGGTAGTTCCCCTCGGTGATCACCAGGGGTACGGCCGGCCCGACGGGGATGCTGCCCGCGACAGGCTCCTCCAGCGAGCGGTCGAAGGCGGGCGCGTACACCGTGACCCCCTCGGGCGAGCGCAGCCGGCGCAGCAGGCAGACGTACCCGGCCGCGTCGAAGGTGTCCGGCGCCCCCCTGCGGTCGGCCCGACCCAGCCGGTGCACCTCGGCCCGCGCGAGGTGGAAGCCGTCCATCGGCACCACCACGGCCCGCTCCGGCCCGAGCGCCCCGGCGATCCGCGCCGCCAGCGTCGACTTCCCGGCTCCCGGTGGACCGGCGATGCCGAGGATCCGCCGGCCGCCCCCGGCGGCCAGCGCACCGGCCCTCATGATCAGTTCCGTCGTCTGCACGTCCGTATCCTGCCCGAGGCCCGGGCCCGCCCGCGCGGCACCCGGCCCGGCCCTCCGGCCCCGGCCGTCGGACCAGGGCCGGAGGGTGCCCGGGGACGGCCGGCGGCCGCGTCCTAGCGGCGTGCGTCCACCACCGCGAGGAGCTTGCCACTGGCCGGGCTGCGGTCCAGCGACGCGCCGTCGACCGCCTCGACCACCAGGTCCAGCAGCCGCTCCGTCACCGCCGAGCGGAGCTCCGGGTAGCCGGCCAGGAAGACCTCCCGCAGTCGCTCCGGGCCGGTCGCGGACGACCGCTCCACCCGTACGGTCAGCCGCTCGCGCTCGTCCGTACCGTCCAGCCGGATCTGCAACTCGCCCCGGTGGCCGCCCTGTTCCTCGGCCAAGGCCAGGAAGCGGCGGTGATTGAGGAAGTACGTCGCCACCCGCATCACGTCACCGGTGCGCCCCATCAGCTCGAAGCGGGGCGCGTGCCGGCCACAGGGGCACCGGCCGGGGACCTCCCGGCCGAGGTCGCCTATCAGGTACCGGCCCAGGTGCTGCCCGCGCCGGGCGTGCGTGGTGAAGACCAGCCGGCCCGTCTCGCCCGGGGCCACCGGACGGTCCTCGGCCACGTCCACGATCTCCATCGTGTGGAGGTCGGCGTGCAGGTGGTGGACGCCGCCGGAGCTCTCGGTGCACTGGTAGCCCAGCGGGCCGAGGTCGGTGCTGCCGTACGTGATCGAGCGGACGGTCTCGATGCCGAACTCCTCCCTCAGCGTCCGCCGCTGCTCCTCGGTGAAGTGCTCGCCTCCGTAGAAGACCTTGCGCAGGCCGCCGTACGCGCGCAGCGCGTCCGCCTCCGCGTGCAGCAGCTGCCACAGGTAGGAGGGCATGCCGAAGAGGGTGTCGGCCCGGTGCTCGATCAGGGCGCTGGCCGTGGCCCGGTGGTCCGGTCCCGCGGACAGCGGCAGCTGCACGCCGCCCAGCCGTTCCAGCACGGAGAAGAAGCTGATGAAGCTGCCGTACATGCCCCCGCTGTAGAAGAGGTTGGCGGTGCGGTCCCCGACCGGGTCGTAGCCGGCGGCGAGCAGGCCGCGGGCGGCGGCGTGCATCTGGGTGTCGTAGTCGTCGTAGCTGAAGACCGACAGGGCGGGAGCGCCCGTGCTGCCGCCGCTGCGGAAGTAGAGCTCGGCATCGGCCCGGGCAGGCTCCCGCACGTGCTGCTTGCCGACCAGCGGGCCCGTCGGCGGCGGCAGGACGACGGGGCGGACCAGGTCGTCGAGGCAGGCGGTGGTGGCGAAACGGGCCGGGTCGGCCCGGACGGCCACGCGGCGGCTGTAGCGCTGCAGGGCGTACACCCCGTCGTGCGGCTCGCCCGCGTAGCTCTCCAGCATGGCCCCGACCGGCGTGACGCGGGTGACGCCCGCCGCCAGCGCGGTGCGGGAGAGCTCGGCGATGTCGCAGCGGCTGCCCGCCAGGCCCGCCGTCTGGAGATAGCGGCGCATCGGCCGCAGGGTGGCGATCATCCGCTCGCGGGGCAGCGGCTTGACCCACACGCTGCGGTGCAGCGGGGAGGCCGTGAGCGGCGACCGCGTGTCGGCCATGACCCGCCACGAACCGTCGGCAGCGGCGAACACACGGGTCAGCCCCAGGTGTTCCTCGAGCCGGGCCACCAGTTCGGTGGTGGTCAGCTCGGCGGCCTCGGCCGGGTCCGGTCCGCCCGCCCCGGCCGCGCTCGCGGCCGCCGGCCGGGACGCGAGCACCGCGGCGAAACGCTCGGCGAAGGCGAACACCTCCTCCTCGTCCTCGGTGTCGAGGTAGACCACCTGGGGGCTGGAACACGCCTGCTGCTCGTGCAGGCACACGTCGTCCGCGAGGGCCTCGAGCGTGCCGGCGTCCGACCAGGCGTCGCCCGTCAGGTACGCGAAGGAAATGCGGTGTCCCCACTCCACCAGCCGGCAGCCGGCCGGCACGTGGGCCGCCACGCCCTCGACGGCGCCTTCCCCGCCCCACACGGCGACGGCGTCCGCGGGCGCGCACATCAGCCGCAGCCACTCCTGCTGGGAGGACGGGAAGCGCAGGACGACGATCCGCGCGGCCAGCGCGCCGCTGGGATCGAGGGCCGCGAGTTCGGCCATCAGGTGCTGTGTCAGGAGGGTGTCCGCGCTGCTGGTCTTGAGGACGTTGACGTTGCCGGCGAGCAGCCCCTCGACGATGCTCAGCGGCGCGACCGTCGCCGCGTTGCCCGGGGCGATGTGGGCGACCAGGCCGACGGGTGCCCACGCCTCGTAGACCGTCTCGCGCGGATCTGCCCGGTCCAGCCGGCCGGGAGTCGCGCCGCCGAGCTCGCGGCGGACCTTGCGGGTCAGCTCCCGCCGGCCCAGCAGCCCGCCGAGCTCGGCCAGGACGGCCGGGTCCTCTCCCGCGGGCAGGTGCGCGGCCAGCCGGGCGCGTACCGGGTGGGCCGGGTCGCGCAGGGCGGTGGCGAGGGCGTCGCAGGCGGCCAGCACGGTCTCCGTCTCCAGCACCGTGGCCAGCGCGGCCTCGACGGCGGCCGGCAGGGCCGCCAGACGGCGCCCGGCCTCCTCGTCCCCGATGAGTTCCCCCTGCCAGTAGTGGTGCGCGGGGCCGCCGCCGTGCCGCTCGTACGCGGCCCCCGTCATGGTCTCCGTCACGGTCACGCCATGCCCTTCATCAGTTCCGCTGCGGCCACCGCGCAGCTGCGGTTGCGGCTCACCCCGGCACGGCCGTGGACGGTGAACCAGGGGGTCTCCAGCCCGCACCCGCAGGCGTCGCCCGGCTGGAGCGAGGCGAGGTCGCCCATGACCACGCTCTGCGCCGGTACCGAGGTGATGTACGGCGACACGAGGTGCAGGTACCCCCGCTCCCCGTACGGCAGCGCCTCGAGGGTGCGCGTGGAGCGGATCGTCACCCGGGACCACACGGGCGCGTGCAGCCGGTGGTGGTCGCACTCGATGTACGGGACGCAGTGCTCCACCGACCCGAAGGTGTCCCGTATCCGCTCGCCCGGGACGCCGAGCTGCTCGGTGACGCGGGCGTACAGCTCCTCCTTGTCGACGCGCCGGTCGGCGTGCCCCTTCCAGCCGCCGCCGAGCACGACGAGGGAGCCCTCGGGCAGGCGCAGCGGAGGCAGCCCCATGGCCCGCATCCGCTCCAGGGTGAAGAAGAGGAAGGCGGGGAAGCCGAGGATGCGGACCGGGGCGTCCTCCCGCTCGAAGCGGCGCAGCGCGGCGACGCAGCCGAACGGGTCGAACTCGTGGTCGCCGCCGGTGTTGCGCAGGGCGTACTCGACGCTGCGCGCCGGGGCGAAATCGCACAGGTAGTTGTCGGTGAAGGCCGTCCCGAGGTTGAGGGAGGGGGCCGGTTCGTAGCTGTACAGCAGGTAGTTGACCTCCTGGCCGGGGGTGATCCAGCCGTTGCGCTCGAAGATCCGGGCGACCATCCGCTGGGCGGAGCGGATGGTCCAGTGGTCGAAGAACATCTGCGACTTCTGACCGGTGGTGCCGGAGGAGGTCAGGTGCAGCTCGACGTCCTCGCGCGGGACGGAGAGCACCTCGTGCCGCTTGAAGAAGTTCGCGTGGACGAGCGGGGTCCGGTACGGCAGCGCCGGGGGAGTGGCCTCGTACAGCGAGCGGAAGAACGCGGAGCGCTCCACGTGCCAGGCGTTGGTCTCCGCCATGGCGGCGGCGAACAGTTCGTCCTCCGCGGGTCCGCAGGCGTACGGGTCGGTCAGGTCGCACAGCTGTTGCACGTGCGGCAGGAGGGCCGGGTCGGGGACGGTGACCGGCGCGAGATGGGGGTTCATGGGGTGACCTCGGATGATGTGGGCAGGTGCGTCGACGCCCAGGCCGACACGTAGCAGTCCAGATAGGGCTGGAGGGGCGGCTCGACGGCCACGCCGCGGAAGTCGACGCGTTCGCCGGAACGGGACAGGACGGCGTAGTCGTGGAAGCCGTCGCCGTCGGCGCGCATCGCCGGGTAGACGGCTCCGGCGACGAACCCCTCCGCCAGGAAGGCCGAGAGGACCTCGTGGTGCGCGAGCGGCACCAGGGCCTCGACGTAGCCCGCGCCCGCCCGGGCCAGGGCCCGGGTGACGGGTTCCAGGCACGCGCCGGCGGCGGCCGGATCGGGGTGGGCGGTCAGCAGGGAGCAGTACCCTCCGGCGCGGTTCAGGTAGGCGTAGACCTCGAACCGGCCGTCCTCGGGAGTGAGCAGCACGTTCGGGGTGTGCAGCGGGTAGAACCAGCCCTCGGCGCCCGGGAACCGCTCGCGGAACCGGCGGCGTACGAAGGCCGGCGCCTCGATCGTCTCCAGGCGGTCGCCGGCCCCCCGCGGCACGGGCGGTGCCGGACGCGGGACGGCGGCGGCGCGGACCCCGGGGTAGCCGATGCCCAGCGCGGCCCCGCAGGTGCGCAGCAGCGGCAGGAGCGGGGCGGGCACTTCGGTGACGGGGATGCGGCGGTCCAGCACCCCGGCCGAGTGCCGCGCGTAGAGTGCGAGGCTTTCGCGGCTGCTGAGATCCACCGCGTTGGGCAGGATGCCCAGCGGGCGGAAGCCGTTGCGCGCGACGACGCGCTGCGGGCCGGCGCTGACGGTGCGCACCGTCGCGTACACCGAGTCCAGCCGCCCCGTGTCCAGCATGTCCGCGCACAGGGCCCCGGTCAGGGTGGCGGCCAGGCCCGACGAGCGGTGCTCGGGGTGCACGGCGATGCCCTCCAGGCGCCCGATGCGGCTGCCCGCCTCACCGCGGATGGCGGCGGACGCCGTCAGGGCCCCGGTGCCGGCGCAGCGGCCGACGAGCCACCGGGAGTGCGGGTCCTCGATGAGCCGGGCCATCTCGGCCGGGTCGGTGCCGAGGGCCACGGGGTAGTGCGGTCCGTAGACGGCGTAGTAGAGCTGGCGCAGCTCGGCGATGTCCGAGCGGGCGGCCGGGGTGATGACGGGGGTCACCGTTCGCCTCCGGAGGGCTGAGCCGCGGCCGGCGCGGGTGCGGGGGACCTCAGCAGGGCCAGCGCGCAGGCCGCCGGGACGAGACCGGCGCCCTGCACCAGGCACAGGGTCCGGGGGGAGAGGAAGTCGCCGGCGAAGCCGAACGCCAGGGACGCCACGGGCAGGGAGGCGCCCAGCACGGCCTGCATCACGGCGAAGAAGCCGGGCTTGTCGGCCGGCGGTACCAGCCGCTGGAAGAGGGCCACGAAGCGGACGCTGACGGCCCCGGCGCACCAGCCGGCCACGGCCAGGCAGCCCGCGACGACCGGACGGTGCGCGACCAGCCCCGGCAGCGCGAGGGCGAGGGCCATCAGCCCCAGGCAGTACGCACCGGCGACCCTGGGGCTGCCCGGCACACGGGTGCCGGTGAAGGCGCCGACGAGCGCGCCGGCCCCCAGCGAGGCCTCCAGCAGGGCCACGGTGCCGCCGCCGCCCGCGAGGACGGAGCGGGTGTACAGGGGGATGACGACGAACACGGCGGTGGTGAACAGGTTCGCCGCGGTGAAGCAGATCAGGATCCGCCGCACGTAGAGGAGTTCCGCGAGGACGCGGCGCAGGCTGCGCCGCTGTGTCGGTGCCGACGGGCCGTCCCCGGCGCCCGTGGCGACGGTACGGAAGCGGGCACCCGCGACGAGGAGCGCGGCGCCGAGGTAGGCGGCCGCGCAGCCGGCGGCGAGCCCCGCCACTCCGGCCCGGTCGACCGTCAGGGCGCCGAGCAGCGCTCCGCCGAGGCCGGCCAGGGACTGGGTGGACAGCTCGAACCCGGTGGCGGCCTCGATGTCGGCGTCGTCGACGAGTTCCGGCACCGAGGTGGTCAGGCAGGGGTCGAAGAACGCCTGGCAGGTCGCCAGGGCGAGACCGGCGGCGTACACGGGGGCGAGCGGCGGGCCACCGCCGTACGCCCACAGCGCGAGGGCGGCCGATGCGGACGCGGCCAGGGCGGCGGCGTTCCGCAGCACCGAACGGTGCGCGGACCGGGCGACCGCCGAGGCCACCACGGGCGCCAGCAGCACGGCGGGCAGGGTGCAGGCCGCCATGAACAGGCCGGAGGCGAGCCCCCGGGCGTCCCGCACGGCGTGGGCGACGATCCACCAGGACACCCCGACCTGGAACATCCGTGCGGCGGCCTGGGTGAGGACCTGACCGAGCCACACGGCGCCGAAGGCACGGTTGCGCAGGACCAGCGGGGCGCGCCGCCGGCCGCCCGGGACCGCCCTCTCCGTGCCGGTCCGGGCCACCGGTACGGCGCTCACGCGGTCGGCCTTTCGTCGCAGACCCGGACGAGCTTGCCCGAGCGCGGGTTGACGGTGAGGTCGCGGTGGCGCACCCACTCCACGGACAGCGGGTGCACGAACCCGGCGCGCACGCTGTCCGGATACAGCGGCCGGACGTTCTCCAGCTCCGCGACGACGGCGTCGGCCAGCTCCTTCCGGCCGTGGCCCGGGGCCGTCGCCAGCCGCAGGACGAGCCCGTCGCGGCCGTCCCAGCGGCGGACGACGAGCTGCGTGCCGACCACGTGCCCCGCGGTGTCCGCCGCGGCCACGGCGTCCTGGGCGTCCTGGGTGTACAGGGAGACGGGACCCACCCGGACGCCCTCCTCGGCGCGGCCGAGTATCCGGAAGTGCCCGGGCCCGCCGCCGGTCCACTCGGCCCGGTCGCCCGCGGGGTAGCGGATGACCGGCATGAGGCGGCGGAAGAGGCTGGTGACGACGACCCGGCCGGGCCGGCCCGGTTCGGTGATGGGCTCATCGGTGGAGTCGTCGAGGATCTCGACGACCGCGTACGGCGTGAAGGCGCGGTGCACCCGGGCGTCGGAGCCGGCCACGGGGCGGCCGAGCAGGCCCGCGTCGACACTGGCGTAGCCGACGGAACGGACCTCGGCGCCGGGGAACGCGGTGGCCAGCAGCCGCCGCTGGTCGTCGAAGAGGGCCTCGCCGCCGAAGAGGAGCAGCTCCACCGAGTCGAGCCGCGCACCGGACGACACCGCCTGTTCGGCGAGCCGGCACAGGGTGGTCGGTGTCCCCGCCAGCACCTGGGCGCCGAGGTCCAGCAGCGCGGGGATCGTCGAGTCCAGTGGGGCGCCGCCGCCGAGGGGCAGGCGGACGTTGTCCACGGGCGCGTGGGTGAGCGAGTCGAGGACGAAGAGGAAGCTGGCGTACAGCTCCCCGGCGTAGAAGAGGTCGGCCACGCGGTGTCCCGGGCGCAGGCCCGCGTCCACGAGTCCCTGGCCGAAGGCGGTGACGAACGTGCGCCACTCGTCCCGCGTGTAGACGGAGAACTTGGGGGATCCGGTGGTGCCGCCGGTCTTGTAGACCGTGGCCTCGCTGAGCGGGCCGGTCAGCACGCGGTTGTCCTGGAGGGTGTTGGCCGCCCAGAACGCCTGCTGGTCGACCACCGGCAGGTCGGTGAGGTGGTCGACGCGCGGCGGAAGCGCCGCGTAAAGGTCCTGGTAGAAGGGCGAGTTGTGACGGGCGAAACGTATGAGGTCCGAGAGGTGCTGGGCGGACATGGGCCTTTGCCTAGGTGACGTGAACGGGACGGGAGACGCGGCGGGGCGCGGTGGGAGCGGAAACGCTCCCGCCGGCCCGGCCGGTGTGAACGAGGGCCCCCCGGCGCCCCGTCTCCTCGATGTGCGCCTGAAGTTGACGCGCAGTCACGATGATGAAACATCAGTGCACCGGACACCAAATTGGGCAAGGATTTCCGGCCATGGCGGCCATATTCATTAGATTTTCAAGTAACCAGCGGGCAGGGGAAGCCCGCGGCGGCTCCGCGGGGTTCCCGTCCGGACCCCCGCGGGGCTCAGGCCGCCGCGGCGCGGAACGTACTGGGGCTCAGGCCCTTGTTGCGTTTGAACGCGGCACTGAAGCCGAAGGCGTCGGCATAGCCCACCGACCTGCCGATCTGGGCGATGCTGAGGTCGGTGTCGGTCAGGAGCGACTCGGCCTCGTCCATGCGGCATTCGGTGAGGTAGGCGAGGGGCGGGCGGCCCATCAGCTGGGTGAAGCGCCGGGCGAACAGCGCCCGGGAGACCCCCGAGCGAGCGGCCAGCGACGCGACCGTCCAGGGCTCCGCGGGCCGGTCGTGGAAGGCCTGCAGGGCGGGCGCGAGGACCGGGTCGGCCAGACCCCGGTACCAGCCGGGCGCGTCGGCGCCGGCCCGGTCGAACCAGGTGCGCAGCGTGCACACCAGCGCCCAGTCGAGGAGCCGGTCCATCAGGGCCTGCGAACCGGCCGAGAGCCGGGCGGCGTCGATGGCGGCCGTCTCCAGCAGGGCGCAGACCTCGGCGTCCTCGTGGATCACCAGGACGGGGGGCAGGGCGCGCAGGAGCCGCTCGTGGCGGTGGCCCGAGGCGCGGTACGCGCCCACGATCAGCGTGGTCGCCTCCGCGGCATCGGCGCCCCAGCGGATACCGCCGAGTTCCTGGGCGGTGCACTCGGCGTCCGTGCTGAAGCAGGCGATCTCGTACGCGGCGTGGGAGCCGTGGACGCTGTCGGGGCGGTCCGCGAGACGGAACGGCGCGGATCCGCTGACGATGGCCGTGTCGCCGGTCCCGACCGCCCGCTCGGTGCCGTCGGGCAGCAGCAGGGTGCCCCCGCCGCGCAGCACGCTGATCATGGTGAGCGGTGCGCCGTCGGCGAAGCGGATGCTCCAGGGCGCGGTCAGTACGGCGTGGCTGACGACCGAGCCCTCGGCCCGGATGCCGCTCAGTAAGTAACTCAAGGGATCCACGCGGGAATCGTAGACGATCTCCTATGTTCGGGAGCGTTTCTCCCATGGATCATCCACGCCGCCCCGGCTGTACTGGATCCGTCCCACCGGACCGAAAACGAACCGAACCGAACCGAGCCAGGAGACACCGTGACGCAGCACGGCAGCGATGCCAGGACAGCCCTCGTGGTCGTCGCGCACCACCGCACCGATTCCCTCACCGCGCACACGGCCCGCCGTGCCGCCGCCCGGCTCGAAGCCGCCGGGTACCGCATCGACCTGCTCGACCTGCACGCCGAGGGCTTCGACCCCCGGATGAACACCGCGGACCAGCCGGACTGGGGCGACAGGGAGAAGCGCTACTCCAACGAAGTGCACGCCCATATGCGGCGCATCCTCGACGCCGAGGTCATCGTCGCCGTCTTCCCGGTGTACTGGCTGAGCGTGCCCGCGATCCTCAAGGGGTGGATCGACCGGGTGTGGAACTACGGGTTCGCCTACGGACGCAGCGAGCCCCGCCTCGCCGGCAAGCGCATCCTGTGGCTGGGTCTGGCCGGCGCCACGGCCGACGACCCCGTCGTGGAAGGGATGCACGCCGTCCTCGAGGCCAGTCTGAGCGAGGGCATCGCCGCCTACTGCGGATTCTCGCGTTCCACGGTGGGCCTCCTCACCGGCGCGGAGGAGCGCCCGCAGCGCGTCGACGCCGAAGGCAACCTCCTGATCGGGGCGGCGGTCGCGGGCGCCGAGCGGGAGGCTCAGTACGCCGATCTCGACCGGCGCGCGGGGGAGTTCGTGGAACGGTTCGTCGCCGAGGAGTTCGCGACGGTCTGACCGGCGCGGCCCGCGCCCGTCGGGGCCCGGCGGACGGCCCCGGCCGGGGCCCCGCACGGCGGGGGCGCGGCCGGGACCGGCTCCCGCCGCGGCGGTTCAGCCGATGGCCTTCAGGACCTCGCCCAGGTCGACGAACTTGAAGCCGGTGGCCTCGCGGTCGCCGTCACCGGGGGTCTCCTGGCCGTCCTGGACGACCAGCAGACCGTTGGGGTAGCGCGCGCCCAGGGGTGCGTTCAGGGCGGCGGCCCCGTCGCAGACCTCCGAGCCGTCGAGCGTCGCGGAGGCGCCGGTGACGCGGAAGGCGCCTTCGAACTCGTTGTGGTCGTCGCGTTCGCGGTCGTAGGCGACGAAGGTGTTGTCGCCCTGGCTGGAGGCCAGCAGGTACCCGTCCCCGTCCGCCTCGGTGACCAGGGTGAGGCCCTCGACGTCGGCCGTCAGGCGCTCGCCGCCGTAGCCGGGGTCGGCACCCGGGGTGCACTCCTCGCTCTCCGGGTCGTAGGTGCCGGGAACGCCGTACTCGCGGACCTTGTCGATCAGCTTCGGCGTACCGGTCAGACCGGCGTCGATGCGCCAGATGCCCACGTCCTCCTGCCCGGCGTACAGGGTGCCGTCGGCGGGGTCGACGACCATGCCCTCGACCTGCGGCAGCTCGCCCGGCTCGGCGCAGGGCGCCCAGGAGGCGCCGTTGGGCAGGCGGAAGGAGGCCGGCAGGTCGAGCGTCCGGACCTGCCGGTAGTCGACGGTGCCGGCCGGGGTCGGGAGCAGCTCGAGCTGGGCGATCCGCGTGCGGTTGCGCTGGCTGACCATGGCGTAGGAGCGGCCCGTCCGGCGGTCCGTCCAGGTCGCCAGGCCGTAGGCGGTCTTCTGCTCGTTGATCTCGGCCTGGTCGGCGGAGAAGACCGGGCGCGCGCCGGGGTCCGTGATGTCGGTGAGCGGGCCGCCGGGCCGGTCGCGGTCGATCCGGTAGATCCGCAGCCGGTCGTTGCCGCGGTCGCTGACCACCGCGACGTCGGCGGGGCCGGAAGCCAGACGCAGGCCCTGGACCAGGTCGACGTTGTTGAAGCGGCCGGGCGCGTCGTCGGTGCCCGGCCCCGCCGGGGCGGGGATCGACTGCACCTGGCGCGCGTCCAGGTCGTAGACCCGCAGACCGCCCTGCTTGGCGGTGGCGACGACCAGGCTGCGGCCGGGGTCGGCGGCGTTGCGCCAGATCGCCGGGTCGTCCGCGTTGGCGTCGCCGCCGGCCTCGTCGTCGTACAGCGGAGCGGTCTCGGCCTTCGGCCGGACGCTGCTGATCGAGGAGGCCTGTGCCGGGAGCGCGAAGGAGGCAGCGAGTGCCGTGCAGAGCACGAGCGCGGAGGCGCGAGCTGCCAGACGTATCGTCATGTTTCTTCCTTGATAGGGGTTCGCCCTGGTGAGGGAGACGCTCGCTCGAGCCTTTGTCATGGCCGCGACCGGAAAGTTTCCGGTGGTTGAACACGCAGCGAAACCCCCAGTGGCCCCGGTGTCACCGGCGGCGCCGTCCCGGCCCGCGGACACGACCGGCGGCGGACGGACCTCTGACGAGCGTAGGCTCACGCTCATGATTCTTCGACCGGAAGGGAGTTGACCGGCGGTGATGCCCCCGAGCTGCGCGATCTGCCGTGCGTCCCCCAGGGACCACGACCCCGACACCTTCACGCTCGTGTACTTCCGTGCCGTGGCGCCACCGCTCGGTCACGAGGGGCATCCCGAGAACGCCGTCTGGTTCTGCGAGGACCACGTCCGGTTCACTGAGGGCAAGACGCACCTGAGCGCCGTCCTCGCCATGGTCCACGTGCGCGCCGCGATCCGGCGCGGCGCCCGGAACCCCTGGCCGCTGCCCAGCCTGCCCTGAGCGCTTCGCGCCCCCGGGACGGCACGAGGCCCCCGCCGTGGACCGGCGGGGGCCTCCGCTCTGCTGGGAGACCCGCGAGGCACTGCGTGCCCCGCGGGCGCTACGGGCCCCCGGGTCCCGTACGCCGTCAGCCCGCGACGCGGGCCATCCACGCCTCGACCTCGTCCGCCGAGCGCGGCAGCCCCGCCGAGAGGTTCTCGTGGCCGTCGGCGGTCACCAGCAGGTCGTCCTCGATCCGGACGCCGATGCCGCGCCACTCCTCGGGCACCGTGAGGTCGTCCGGCTGGAAGTACAGGCCCGGCTCGACCGTGAGCACCATCCCCGGCTCCAGCACGCCGTCGACGTACTCCTCGTTGCGCGCCTCGGCACAGTCGTGGACGTCCAGGCCGAGCATGTGCCCGGTACCGGCCATGGTGAAGCGGCGCTGCAGGCCCAGCGCGTGGGCACGGTCCGCCGGGCCCTCGATGAAGCCCCACTCGACGAGCTTCTCCGCCAGGTACCGCTGCGCCGCCACGTGGAAGTCGCGGTAGGCGGCTCCCGGCTTCACGGCGGCCATGCCCGCCTCCTGGGCCTCGTACACCGCCTCGTACACCGTGCGCTGCACGGGCGTGAACGTGCCGCTGACCGGCAGGGTGCGGGTGACGTCGGCGGTGTAGAGGCTGTGCGTCTCCACGCCGGCGTCGAGCAGGAGCAGGTCGCCGGGTCGTACCGGGCCGTCGTTGTCGGTCCAGTGCATGATCGTGGCGTGCTCGCCCGCGGCGCAGATCGAGCCGTAGCCGACGGAGTTGCCCTCCAGCCGGGCGCGGCGGAAGAAGGTGCCCTCGATCCACCGCTCGGAGGACGCCACCGCCCGCGAGAGCTCGCCGACGCAGTCGGTGAAACCGCGCACGGTGGAGTCCACCGCCTTGCGCATCTCCCCGATCTCCCAGGCGTCCTTGACGAGGCGGAGCCCGCTCAGCGCCTCCTCCAGCTCGGCGTCGCGCTCCGGGTCGGTGCTGACGGCGGCCTCCAGCGCCGGGTCGACCCCGCGGACGATTCGGGTGGGAACGCCGGGGGCGGCGGCCAGGTCGCCCGCGGCGGTGCGGACGTCGCGGCAGGACAGCCCGAGCACCCGCTCCGACTCGGACAGGGAGCGGCGGCGGCCCGTCCACAGCTCGGCCGTGTAGCCCAGCCAGAACTCGTCGGTGTCCCGGCCGTCGCGCGGGAGCTGGTAGCAGTACGCGTCGTGACCGCCGTCCGGGCGGGGTTCGAGGACGAGCGCCCCGTCGCGGGCCTGGTCCCCGGTCATGTGGACGTAGCCGGAGTACGGGCGGAACGGGTAGACGTCGTCGTTCGAGCGGGCCTTCAGGTTGCCGGAGGGGATCACCAGCCGCTCGCCGGGGAAGCGCGCGGAGAGCGCGGCGCGGCGGCGCGCCGCGTACGGGGCCTGCTCGTCGAGCGGCAGGCCGTGCCGTTCGGTGTCCGCCCAGCCCGTCTTCATCAGGGCGGACAGTTCCTCGGACACCTCCGAGTAGAGGCCGTTCTTGCGACCCTTCGCCACGTCGTGCACCTGCTTCCGGATGGGTACGGCGTGCCGGGAAACCCCGGCGGCCCCCGGACCGTACTGCGCGACGGCACGCCGGAGAGGACCGTCCGTGCCAATGGCACCGATCGGCCACTCCTGCCCCGTCGTCGTCGATAATGCGGTGCATGGCGAACGCGAAACTCGGCGAGGCCCTGCGGATGCTGGGCATCGGCCCCGCGGCGGGCCGCGTGTACCTGACACTGCTCGAAGCGGCTCCCGCCCCGCTCACCGAGATCGGACGGGCCGCCGGGCTGGACGGTGCCGAGTTCGCCGCGGCCTACGCCGAGCTGGTCGACGCCGGGCTGGCCAGCGCCGCCGGGGAGGGCGCGGACGTGGTGGCGCCGGTCCCTCCCGCCGCCGGCCTGGAGATCCTGGCCAGGCACCGGGCGGCGGAGCTCGAGGGATCACGCATCACCGTGGGCGGCGCGTTCGAGTCGTTCCGCCGCCAGCGGCTCGCCGCGTACAACGACGACCTCGTCGAGGTGGTGACCGGTGACGCCATCGGCCCGAGGATGCGCCACGCCTGGGCCAGCGCCCGCGAGCAGATCCGCCAGCTCGACTCCCCGCCCTACTTCCCGCTGGCCGGAGCCCTCGACGACGCGCTGGCGACCCTCGCCCGCGGCGTGACGCAGCGGGTCGTCTATTCGAAGGCGTCGCTGGAGGTGCCCGGGCAGCTGGAGACGGCCATCGAGCCGTGCATCGAGGCCGGGGAGCAGGCCCGGGTCGCCCCGGCGGTCCCCGTCAAGCTGGTGATCATCGACGAGGCGTACGCGCTGGTGTCGCTGTCGATCAGGGAGGCGGACGTGCACAACACCATGCTGGTGGTCCAGCCGTGCGGCCTGCTCTCCGCACTCCTCGCCCTCTTCGAGCAGACCTGGCGGCAAGCCCTGCCCTTCCACGGCCGCGCCACCCGCCCGGCGGGCCTGCCGCCGTCCGACCGCCGGCTGCTCCGCCTCCTCGCCGGCGGCGCGAGCGACGAGGTCATCGCCCGCGAACTGGGCATCAGCCGCCGCACCTTCTTCCGCCGGCTCCAGGTCCTGATGGCCCGCCTGGGCGCCGAGAACCGCTTCCAGATGGCCCTTCAGGCGCAGCGCAGCGGCTGGCTGTGAGCCGCGGCGTCAGGCGCGGCCGGCGGGGGCGCCACGTACGCGTCGCGGTGCGCGGCGACGCCCCGTGACCTCGGCGGTCCGACGTCACGGGGCGTCCTCGTACCGCCGCCCGTACCGGACGGCCGCCGTACCCGCGGGCCGTACCGGCGGGTGCCGTACCGGTTACCGGCTGAGCGACTTGAGCGACGCGGCGTCGTACGGCTTCAGCTCGTCGAAGCGGTCGCCGAGGACCTTCGCCGCCCACTGCGGGTCCTGGAGCAGGGCCCGGCCGACGGCGACCATGTCGAACTCGTCGCGCTCCATGCGGTCCAGGAGGTTGTCGATGTCGCCGAGTGCCGCGCCCTCGCCCGTGAAGGCGCGGATGAAGTCCCCGTCGAGACCGACCGATCCGACGGTGATGGCCGGCCGGCCGGTGAGCTTCTTGGTCCAGCCCGCCAGGTTCAGGTCCGAGCCCTCGAACTCCGGGATCCAGTAGCGCCGGGTGGAGGCGTGGAACACGTCGACGCCGGCCGCCGCCAGCGGGGTCAGGATCGCCTCCAGCTCCTCGGGGGTCCGTGCGAGCCGGGCGTCGTAGGCCTCCTGCTTCCACTGCGAGTAGCGGAAGATCACCGGGAAGTCGGCCGGGACGCGCTCGCGCACCGCCGCCACGATCTCCGCGGCGAACTTCGTACGGGCGACCGCGTCTCCGCCGTACGCGTCGGTACGGCGGTTGGTCCGCTCCCACAGGAACTGGTCGAGCAGGTAGCCGTGGGCGCCGTGCAGTTCGACGCCGTCGAAGCCGATCCGGACGGCCTGCGCGGCGGCCTCGGCGAACGCGCCGATCACGTCGTCGAGGTCGGCGGGGGTCATCGCCTTGCCGGTTCCCTCCGTGCCGTCCACGCGGATGCCGGAGGGGCCGACGGCGGGCGCGTCCGCGTACGGCGCGTCGCCCTGGTTGCGCACCATGCCGATGTGCCACAGCTGGGGCACGATCGTGCCGCCGGCCCCGTGCACGGCCGCGGCGACGTCCGCCCATGCCGCCAGCTGCTCCTCGCCGTGGAACCGCGGCACCCGGTCGCTCTGCCCGGCGGACTCGTGGCCCACGTACGTTCCCTCGGTGATGACCAGGCCCACGCCGGCGGCGGCGCGGCTGGCGTAGTACGCCCGCACGTCCTCGCCGGGTACGCCGCCGGGGGAGAACATCCGCGTCATCGGCGCCATCGCGATGCGGTTGGGGACGGTCAGACCGTTCAGCGTGAGGGGCCGGGACAGGATCTCGGCCGCGCGGGAGGCGGTGGACGTGGTGACGGTCATGCGGGTCCTCCGGGTTGAGACGGTGGCTCGTCGGGGTGACAACCTGGAGTGCATGGTACACATGCTATGTATCATGCATATTGCCGGGCCGGTGCCGCGTCCGGGTCCCCGGGTCCGCGATAATGAGGCGCCGGAAGGAGCGTGAGGCACGGTGCTGGAGAAACTGGAGCGGGAGCTGATGCTGCTCTCACGGCACCAGGTGCTGGCCCGGCGCGACCGCGACCCCGAACGCCTCGAGCGGTCCGCGTACCTCCTGCTCAGCAGGATCGACACGCAGGGCCCCATGTCCATCGGACAGCTGTCGGAGGCGTTCGGCCTCGACACCTCGACCGTGAACCGCCAGACGGCCGCACTGCTGCGCTGCGGACTGGCCGAGCGGGTCGCGGACCCGGACGGCGGCATGGCCCGCAAGCTGCGCATCACCGCCGAAGGCGGGCGCCGGCTCGCCGCGGACCGCGAGGTCAACCGCTCCTGCCTGGCCCGGGTGGTCGCCGGCTGGTCCCCCGAGGAGATCCAGGAGCTGGAGGACGTCCTGATCCGGCTCAACCGGAGCGCGGAGGCCCTGGAAGGACGGCACTGGCCACGCACCGAGGACGACGGCGCCGCCCCCGCGTGCCACCCGCAGGTCCCGCCCGCATCCGTCCCTCCCGCCCCGTAGGGCACAGGGATCTCCGCCGGCCGCGGGGGAGCGGCGCGCGGTCGCAGACCCACCGGTGCGCGGCGTCCGCGCCGTGCCCGAAGCCGAGCAGGGGACGCCGGCGGCGGCCGGTCAGCCGGGCCGACCGTACGGCGTCGGCGCCACAACAGGGATGTCGGACCCCGGTGTTAGGGTCGCCGCCATGGCAAACCGTTCCTATCTCTACTCTGCCGATTCCCTGCCGACCGGGGACGACATCCCCAAGCCGGTCCGGTGCGTGTCCGAGCACAACTGGGGCATCCCGCTCGCCCACAAACTCATGGCCGGGTACGGCACGACGATCGTCCCCTCCATGATCTGGAGCCCCCGCATCGGCATCGCCGCGGACTACGACCGGGGCGCCGCCCTGCTCCGCGACCTCCTGAACGCGGTCGGCCAAGGACTCGAGGACGACGACGAGTTCGCCGCATGCGTGGAGAAGACCACGGGCCACCTGGAAAACCAGCGTGCGGGGTACTTCCTCCTCGAGACCGGCGAGATGATCTCCCTCACGGACGAGGATCCGGTGGCGGGAGTGGAGCGGCTGGTCTCCGAGGAGATTCCCGCTGCCGTCGCCCGGGCCGAGGCGGCGATCGCCGGCCGGAACGACGACTGGCTCGCCTCCGTCCGCGCCGACTGGGAGGAACACTTCGGGTCCTTCTACAGCCGCGCGCTCTACTACTCCTTCCCCGAATAACCGGTTCCCGGGGCCGGGAGCGGACGCCGGACCGGGGACGGGGTCTGCCCCGACCGGCGCGTCGGCGTCCGGCCCCCTGGGGGCCGCGCCCGGCGCAGGGCCTCCCCGCCCGAGTCGACGGGGCTGCTCAGCTCTTGCGGGCCAACGGCTGCCCGGCGAAGCTCACGCCCTTCAGCCCATGGGCCATGAGGTTGCGGATGTTGCCGTGATCGGTGCCGTTTGGCGTCGCCAGCACATCGCGGTAGTGCTCGCCGAACGCCAGCAGCGCCTCTTCGTCGGTCAGCCCTTCCAGCAGGGCCAGTCCCAGCGTCTTGCAGGAGCCCTCGTTCGTACCCGCGGCGTTCTCCAGTTCCCCGTTGCGGAACGCCTGCGGCTGGTACGCGTAATGCGCGGCGATGAAGGCCAAGGTGTCGGCGAACTCGTGCTCACCCGACGCAAGGCTTGCCCGCAGCGAGTTCAGATCGGCCATGTTCGTTCCCCTGGGGTGGAACGGACGTCCCATTGCCGTCCGTGACCGGACGACGATACCGCTCCGCAGCCGGCCGCCAGGAACCGCTCCACATGCCGGAACGCGCACGCGGGAGGACCGCCGGATCCGCCGCGACCCCGCGGTCCGCGTCCGTGCCCTCGGCAGGCCGGCGGCGCTCTCCGAGCGCCGGCCCCGGAGGCGAGGAGGCGGCCGTCGCCCCGGTCTCACCGCCTTCACCGCCTTCACCGCCTTGCGGGCCGCCGCGGCCTCGGGCGCCGCTTCTCGTACGCCTCCCGGATCCCGCCGGCCAGCCCGAGGAGCATCGCCGCACCGACCGCCACCCCGGCCGCGGTGCGCATGCCCCGGCCGTGGACGTGCCCGGCGGCCCGCGGGGAGACCTTGCCCCGCGGGTCGTGCACCACCGCCAGGGACTCGCCCTCCTCCGCGAGCCGCGAAGGGCTGCTCAGGTGCTCCGGACCACCCGCGGGGCAGTCCAGCCGGTGGCCGTACGAGGTCCGGGTCGTGGAGGTCCAGTGGCCCTGGGCGTCCATGGAGGACTCCGTCTCGGTGCGCTCGGTGACCTTCAGCACGACGCAGCTGATCTCGACGCCACGGTCCTCCAGCGCGAGGTGCCCCACGGCGACGAGCGCCAGCAAGGCGCCGAAACCGGCGGGGACGGCGGACAGCGAGACCAGCGAGGCGCCGCGCCGGGCGGCGACGGCGGCGTGCCAGCCGAGCAGCACCAGCGGCAGGAACAGCCCGCCGAGGACGAACCCCCAGCCGTTCAGCGACCCGTACGCCGCCGCCCGGGCGACCCCGTACGCCAGGGCCGCGGCGAAGGGCGGCACGGCCATCGCCACCGCGGTCCGCCAGAGCCCGCGTGCCCATCCCCCGTGCCAACCCGCCATGCCCGCCCCCCGTGCTCATACGCGTGCACTCCAGGTAACCGCGCGGGCACGGGCCCGTAAAGAGCGCGGCCGGGAACGGGAAGGCGGCGGCCGGCCCCGCCGAAAATCGCTGTCCGGCCACCGGAGCACGGTGATAGACATCCGGCGTGGAAAACAATCTTGAGTTCCCGGACCTGCTGCGACTGATCGACGAACGGTCGACCGCCTTCCGTACCGTGGTCGCCGCCGCGCCCGTTCTCGACGCACCGGTGCCGAGCTGCCCCGGATGGACGCTGTTCGATCTGGTCAAGCACCTGGGCGGGGGAGACCGTTACTGGGCCGCGATCGTCGGAGCGGGGCGTGCCGACGCTCCCCCGGCCGAGGCCGTCGCGGCGCGCGCCGCCCTGGAGGTGCCCCGGGAGCGCGAGGCCCTGCTGGCCTGGCTGGCCGAGTCGACGCGGCTCCTGCTGAGCACCCTGCGCGAGGCGGGACCGGACGCCGGCTGCTGGGCGTGGTGGAGTGGCCTGCAGACGCCGCGGACCTCCGGCGGAGTCGCCCGGCACCGGGTCCAGGAGAGCGCGGTGCACACCTATGACGCCCAGCTCGCCACGGGCGCCCCCCAGCCGCTGCCGGCCGGGGTCGCACTCGACGGCGTCGAGGAGTTCCTGTTCACCTGCGTCGCGACGCCCAGCACCTGGCCGCACAAGCCCACGGCCTTCGACTTCCACACCGCCGAGGGCCGCTCCTGGCGCCTCACGGTCGACGGCGACGGCGCACGCTCCACCCGCATCCCCGCGCCCACTGCCGCGGCCGGCGAGGACCCGGACCCGGCCGGCGCCTCCGTCCACGGCACGGCCAGTGAGCTGGTCCTCTACCTGTACGACCGTATTGCCGCCGAATCCCTGCGCGTTGACGGAGACGCGGGACTGCTCGACCTGCTCCGCGCCTGGGAGCCGGAGGAGTAGAACGGAGCGGCGGCGGTGGGCGGCCACCCGGGGCCTGTCCTCTGCTGCCGTTCCTTCCGCGGGCTCGCCGTGGCGTCCATGGAGGCTCGTGTTCTGTTGGAGACCGCTTGACCGAGGATCGGGATTTCCTTCCATACTTGTCGGCATGGACGAGGCGACGCTCATTGACGAGCAGAAGAAAAAGGACATCGAGGCGATCCGGGAAGTGGTCGCCAAGGTGCAGCATTCTCAGCAGCACGAACTCTGCGACGAATTCCTGAGCCTGTTCCGTGAGGACGCGATTTACACCGCACCACACGGCAGGATCCTGACCGGCATAGCGGAGATCGAGGAGTTCACCCGTCGCGTTCTGCCCGGCGCCATGGAGAACGCCACGGTCACCTATGAGCTGATCGACGTGTTGTTCATCCGCCCGGACGTAGCGGCGGTGAAGCTGAAGGGGCAGCACTACACGTTGGAAGGAAAGCCCGACGGGCACCCCAATTCGCCGCTCTACGTGATGTCCAAAGAAGACGGAAAGTGGCTGCTGACCGCATGTCAGGGCACTTTTCAGCTGTACCCGGAGTTCGACATTCCGAGCCGCATTCCTCCGGCGCCGGAAAGCGTCGAAGCCGGCTGAACGGATTGGACTGGCCGCCCGACCGGCCGCTCCGGCAGCGGGCCCCGGCCGCTTCACGAGGCGCCGGGGCTCAGCCGCGCACCCGCCGCGCCGCGGAGAGGGACTCGTTGCTGCCGTGCCAGGTCCTGCGGTAGCCCTCGCGCAGAGGGCCACCGACGAGGTCGAGAACCTCCGACGCCGCGCCGATCAGGGCCGCGGGATCGCCTGACCCGCACAGGTGGTGGTGTCCGCCGAGAAGGGCGGCCCCGCGCTCGGGGTCGGCTTCCAGCAGGCGGCGGGGCAACCACTTCCCGCCGCCGATCCACGCGTGGTGGTGGTCGCAGAGCAGCTCCGCCGCGGCATTGACCACGTACCCGGCCACGGCCAGCCGCTCGAGGGGGTCACCCGCGTCGCCGAGGTCGTCCAGTGCGTCCGTCAAACCGTAGCGTTTCGTGTCGACGGCCTCCGGTTCCAGCGGGGGCGGGCCCTCGCGCAGGTCCGCTTCGGCCAGGGCGCGGGCACGTCCGGCCGCGCCCTGGGAATCGACCAGAACGACACCGGACGCGTACATGTTCTGCAGGACCGCCCGCCGTGCCGCGACGTCCGCCGCGAAGAGCTCCAGGAGACCGGTGGGGGTGTGGACGAAGAGTTCTACGACGCGCTCCTCGAACCGGATCGTCTCCCGGTAGGTCACTCCGCCGTCCTCGATGAGCACCGCGAGGTCCAGGTCGCTACTGGCGGTGGCTCGTCCCGTGGCAGTGGAGCCGGCGAGGACCGCGGAGAGCGCACCGGGGAATCGGCTGCGGACGAGACGTCGCGCCTGGTCGATCGGGTCTGCACGCATGAGGCGCAGAGTGCCAGGATCCCTGATCGCGGTCGAGTCGATTCTCCGGCCGCCGGGCGGCCCTCCCGGCGGGGTTCGCTGTCGAACGGGCGTACGCGAGGTATCAGGCGCTATGTTTCTGATCTTGAGCAGGACCTCGGGCCGCCCGTACGCGGCAGCCGCCGGGGCCGTGACCGCACACTGGAGGAAACGGCATGATCCGCCTCTCTGCAGCGCCCATGACCTGGGTGGCCACCGGGGACAGCATCACCCAGGCCGTACTGCACACCCACGGCGCGCGGGGCTGGGTCGAACACCTGCAGGAACGCGTCCGATGGGAGCTGGACCGGCTGACCGACATCGTCGTCAACACCGGGGTCTCCGGCTGGCGCGCCGTGGACGTCCTCGGTTCCTACGAGCACCTGATCGGACGCTTCGCCCCCGACGTCCTGTCCATATCGCTCGGAACGAACGACGCACGCGCCGGCCTGGCCGGACTGGACGAGTTCCGGGACGCCATGCGCCGGATCATCGAGCGCACCGATCCGGACACCCAGATCGTCCTTCACACCCCGGTGCTCGTCAGCATCGCCGGCCGCGACGCCCGCGGCACGCTCCCGGCGTACGCGCAGGCCGTACGGGAACTCGCGGAGGAGACCGGCGCACTGCTGGTCGACCACGAGGCGTACTGGAACGCGCACTTCGACGGCGCCGACCCGATCGCCTGGCTCGACGACCCGGCCCATCCCAACGCCGCGGGCCACCTCCAGATGGCCGAGCACACGCTCCGGACCCTGGGCCTGGGCTCCCTGGACCCCCGCACCTGAAGCCGCTCGCCCCGGTCTCCTCGGCGCCCTGCCCAACAGCGACCCGGGCAGCTCCTCCCAGCAGACCGACGCCTCCTGAGGGCTGCCCGGCTCCCCGCGACCGGGCGACGGTGCCGGGCGCTCGGCCTCAGCAGGTGGAGTGAAAGAGGCCGCCCACGGGCCGAGTCTGTACGTCCCCGGGCTGGATTCCGGGGGGTGCCGGGTGCCGTGCTCGGCCCAGTCCCACGCGTGGCCGCCGCCCGGGTAGAGGACGAAGTCCTTCCCCGGCGTGAGCCCTTCGACCTCCATCAGGCCCCACTCCAGGCGGGTGACCCGGGGGGAGGGGGACGAGTTCGTCGGATCGTCAGCGCCGCTCATGTGGGTGATCGTCGCAGGACTACCCGCCCGTCAGGGAGCCCAGGGCAGCCGTACGGCCTCGATCTCCGAGTCGCCGAGGAGGGCCTCGACGAGCGCGGCCGGGCCGGCGACCTTGGTGGACCACAAGTCGTAGTCCGTGCACAGGACCCAGGACCGGTCGCGGGCCCAGAGGTTGGACGGGGTCCAGAACTCCTCCTCGGGGTGGTCGTACAGGGCCTTGGCGTCCGAGAGCCGGCCGGCCCGGACGTGGAGGTTGTCGAAGTCCTCCGCCCTTTGGCCCAGCGGGCTGTAGTAGGCGAGGCAGCGGGTGTCCGGGCCCTGAGGGCTGTGCTCGGTGAGGACCTCGACCAGCCGGTTCCAGTCGGCACGGTCCAGGCTGCCCTCGGACGGACTGGTGATGCCGACCGGCCATCCGCCCGGCTCGCGGAGCGAAGGGAAGGAGCTGCGGCAGGGCAGGTGGCCCTCGGGGGCCACGGGATCTCCGGTCGCCCGGGCGAGCTCTGCCCAGAGCAGCCGGCGGTAGCGCGGTCCGGGGTGCTCGCCCCTGGACGGGGCGAAGGTGTCCGAGGGATCGTCGAACACCTCCGCGGGGTCGAGGCCCGGGATGATCTCGAGGCCGGTGCCGGTGCTGTTCAGGAAGGCCCGCTGGTACTCGACGAACGGCATGTCGAAGGGTCCGAGTTCGTGTGCGTACATGGAGTGGAGCACCCAGGCCGCGTCGGGCAGCGCCGGTGGCATGAACCCGGTGAGCCCGTCGTCGCCGGCCAGCTCCCGCAGCCAGCCGGTCTCGGCGGACGCGGCGAGCGGCCAGCGGGTGGTCGCCAGAGCCTCGGAGGTGTCGTACACCGGCCCAGGATAGGGGCGCCCGGACGCGGCCAACTCCTCCCCGGCGGAGCCAGGGCCGCAACCCCTGGACGTCCCTGCCGGATCCGGGAAGAACCCCGTCGACCGTGGGTCGACGACCTTGGGGCCTGCTTGCCGGCGGGGCATCCGGGCCTGCGGCCGATGCCTCACCCGGGGCGGCGCGGCAGCAGGCGGGGCGCGGCCCGGACCACGGCGGCGGCTGCCAGCCCTACGGCGGCTCCCGCCGCGACGTCGGAGGGGTAGTGCGCGCCGCTGTGGACCCGCTCGATCGACACCAGAACCGCGGGCACGGCGCACGCGGCGGCGGCCCATGGCCAGCCGGGGGCGACGGCGGCAGCGAACGCGACCGCCGCGGCGGTGTGCCCGGAGGGGAAGGAGGAGCTGTCCGGCCGGTCCTCGACGTCCTCGTGCGGGAACCACTCCTTCGGCGGGCGGCGGCGCTCGACGAGTTGCTTCACGACTCCGTTGGACAGCACCTGCGCCACCGCCATCCCCGCCACGCCGGCCGCCGCGGCCCTGCGCCCCCTCCGTGCGCCCCCGGCGGCCATGAGAGCGGCGGCGGCCCACCACAGCTTGGTGTGCTCGGCCGCGTCCTCGACCGGCGGGAGCACGCCGCGCGCCCAGGGCGAATCCCAGGACGCCATGCGCTTGGTCAGCGTGTTCTCGCCCGCTCGCAGCGGTGCCGGAAGCCTCATGGAGTGCACTTTCCCCCACCGGAGCCGCTGAGACCGCTCTCCACCGACAGACACCGACGGACTGGACGGGGCTGGTCGCCTCGCGGCCGGGTCGGGTGGGCACCTGCCGGAAAGGGGGAGGGAGGGCAAGTGCCCACCGCCGCGACGGCCGCGAGCCGCTCACAGGTCCGGCCGCCTCTTCCACCGTAGAACGCGGCTCGGCCGAAGGACACCCGGGAGCTGCGGCCGGGCGGGCCCGGCCGGCCGGGAAACCCCCCTCGAACACGGAGCCGCCGAGCCGCGACGGGGAGGGTTGGGGGCTGAGGGCGCCACCCTGGTGGGCGGCAAGGCCGCCGAGGTGGGCGGCACGGCGAAGGAGCAGGCGGCCCACCTCGTCGGCGAGGCCTCCTCCCAGGCCCGCGGTCTCGCCGCGGACCTGCGCCATCAACTCCAGGGACAGGCGGAGACGCAGACCAGGAGTCTGGCGGACCAGGTGCGCCGGCTCGCGCAGGAGCTGCGGGAGGTGAGCGGGAGCGGCGAGCCCGACTCCACCCCGGCCGGTATGGCCCGGGAGCTGGCCGACGGCGGCAGCCGGGCCGCCGACCGCATCGAGCGGCGCGGGCCCGGCGGGCTGGTCGACGACCTCCAGGAGTTTGCCCGCCGCCGCCCGGGAGCCTTCCTCGCGGGCGGGGCCGTGGCCCGGTTCGTGGCCGGCAGGGCCCGCAAAGGGATCGGCGCGGCCGCCTCCGCCGACTCCGGTACGGGCCACGGCAACGGCAGAGGGCCGGCGGCCCCTAGGAGGGCCGGGACCGATGGAGGTGCTCCTGCGGTCGAACGCGCCGGCCCACCGGCCGGCTACGACGACCTGACTGACACCTACGGCCAGTCACAGCCCCCGCATGTCGTGCCGACACCGCCGTCCCGCCCGCCGGCCGGTGGTGCGCCGCCCCACGGCGGCCCGTCACGCCCGGCGGAAGGGATGTGAAACCGTGGCCACCGCGTACCAGGAACGGCCCACGCGCCACACCCCGCCTCGCCACCAGGCCGCCGAGCCGTCGGTCGGTGAGTGGTCGAGGCGATCGGCCAGGACGTGTCCGGGCTGGTCCGCACCGAGACCGAAATGGCGAAGGCCGAGCCCACGCAGGAGATCACCAAGCCGGGAAAGCGAGCGGACCGCTGGGAGGCGCCGGCTAGGCCGGCCACATGGCGATGCTGTTCGCCGGCCTCACGGTCGTCTTCGGGATGGCCAACGTGATCCACATCGCCTGGGCCGCGCTGATCGTCACCGCATTGCGGGCCGCCGTCGGCGCGGCGCTCTACGTGAGCGGACGTGCGGGCTGGCGCGGTCCACCTCAAGCCCGCACGGACCGTGGAGTCGCTGAAGGAGGATGCGCGATGGGCCCGACACCCGACGAGCTGAGGACCGACGCGGAGTACCGGCGCGCTCACCTGGCGCGCACCGTGGACGCCCTCGCGGACAGGGTGACCCCCCGCAGGACGGCGCAGCGCAAGGTCACTTCCGCGCGCCGCCGCGTCGGCGGCGTGAGGGAGCGTGTGATGGGCACGGCACAGAACACGGCGCACGGCGTCTCCGAAGGGCTGGGCCAGGCCACGGACGTCATCGCGGAGACCGCGAGCGACGTCGGCGGGACCGTGAGCGAGACCCTCCAGCAGGCGCCCGCGCAAGTGAAGCGGCAGCCCCAGGGCAGCCCCCTGGCCGCCGGGCTGATCGCCTTCGGCGCCGGGATGCTCACGGCCGCGCTCCTGCCGGCCTCCGAGGCCGAGGAACGCGCCGGCCGGCACCTGCGGGAGCACTCCGAAGAACTGCTGGAACCCTTCAGGCAGACGGTCGTCGAAGCGGTCCAGGAGGTGAAGGAGGAGATGCAGGCGCCCGCGGCCCAGGCCGTGCAGGCGTGAAGAGCACCGCCCAGGTCGCCGCGGAGACGACCAGGGACCACGCGCGGAGCGCCGGTCAGGAGACGGCACAGCGGCTGCGCCAGGTGGGTCAGGACGCCGCCGAGGAAGTGCGCCGCACCCCCGGCGCCTCCGGCTCCGCTTGAGGCCGCCCTCGGCAGGGACCCCCTGGGGACGACGCGGGCTCGCGGTCTTCTGGCGGGCCCGTCCGCGCGACCCGCGACGGCTGACGGCGCGTACCGAGGTCGTCACGTGCCGAGGACGTCACGTGCCGGGTCAAAGCCGAGACATCGCTGCGGGTGACCAGCACGTCGCGGGGTAGGCGCGCTCCGAATGGGAGAGATCCGGACCTCACGAGTGGAAGAAAGGGTTGGGCTTCCATGAACACCGTCGGACGGCCGGCAGGCCAGGACAGGACCGGGGAATCGGTGGGTGACCTCGTCTCGCGGGCGTCACAGCAGATCTCGGAGCTGGTCCGTGAGGAAATGCAGCTGGCCCGGGCCGAGATGGCCCAGAAGGGCAAACGCTTCGGCGTGGGCGGCGGCCTCTTCGGCGGCGCCGGCCTGGTCGCCGTCCTCGCGGCGCAGGCCCTGGTCGGCGCCGTGATCGCAGCCCTCGCGCTGGCCCTGCCGGTCTGGGCGTCGGCCCTCATCGTCGCCGCCCTGCTGGCAGCCGTAGCCGCGGGGATGGCGGCTGCCGGGAAGAAGCAGATCGCCAAGGCCGGCACCCCCGCGCCCGAGAAGACCATCGACAGCGTCAAGGCCGACGTGGCCGAGATCAAGGAGGCAGCACACCGATGAGCACCCCCTCCCACCCCAACGGCGACAAGGAAGCAGCGCCCACTCCCGAGGAGCTGCGCGAACAGGTCGAGCACACCCGCGAGGAACTGGGGCAGACCGTCGAGGCGCTGGCGGCGAAAGCCGACATCAAGGCCCAGACGAAGGAGAAGACGGCCGAGATCAAGGACCAGGCCGCCCAGAAGGCGGCCCTCGTCACCGACCAGCTCCGGGACAAGGCGACACACGCAGCGCAGCTGGTCAAGGACAAGACCCCCGATCCGGTGGTCGACAAGGCCGCCCACGCGGCCGCCCAGGTACGCGACACCGCGGCACGGGCCGGTCAGCTCGCCAGGGAGAAGACCCCGGACCCGGTCCGCGAGAAGGCCGGCCGCGCCGCGACGATGGCGCGGGCCAACCGCACCCGGCTGCTCGCCGCGGCCGCCGCGCTCGCCCTCCTGCTGCTGCGCCGCAGCCGCAGCCGCCGGCGCCGGTGAGCGGATCCCGGATCGCCTGACCGCGCACCACGGGCCGAACCCCGCGGCCGCCGCCGCGCTGACCACCGCATGCCGCTCACCCGAAGGGGTGCCACCGGGCGGCGGGCGGTCCGGGACCTACAGGGCGCCGGACGCCGCCGCGCACACCCCGGCGGCGTCCGGCGCCCGACCCATGCCGGCCCGACCGGCCCACGGGGCGTACGTCTGGTGATCGCCGCCGCCCGCTCGCCGGCGCGCGGCCGGAGTGCGGCCCCGTCGCGGCCGGGATGGCCGGACCGCACCCCGGTACCGGGCGCCTACCCCGGCCCGGCGGCCGGACATCCGGTTCCATGGCGATTTCGCGATGCGGTGGCAACCTTCCGGGTCCCGGCGGCAACCCCACGGGTGACCACTCCTCCCCACGGAACGGAACCGCCCATGAGTTCGATCCGCCGTACGGCCCGTCATCGCAGACCCAGAAGGGTCCTGGCCTTCGGGGTGCCGCTGATCCTGGCCGTATCGGGCGTGGTGGCCCACGGGTCCGCGTTCGGGCTGGGTGAGAAGGCTGCGGCCGCGGAACCCCCCGCCTGGGCGACCGCCGCCGCCGACGGATTCGCCTCTGTCGACGCGCTCGGGCAGAACGGCACGTACGGCGGCCGCGGGGGCAGGACCGTTACCGTCACGTCGCTCGCCGAGCTCGAGAGGTACGCCACCGCCCCCGAGCCCTACGTCATCGTCGTGTCCGGCACGATCGACATGGCCCCGGTCGGCAAGGAGATCAAGGTCGCTTCACACAAGACGGTCATCGGCTCCGGCACCCGGGGGCACATCGTCGGCGGCGGCTTCTTCCTCGGCCAGGGCGTCCACAACGTGATCATCCGGAACCTGACGATCAGGGACTCCTACCAGGGCCAGTGGAACGACAAGGAGCACGACTTCGACGCCATCCAGATGGACGGCGCCCACCACGTGTGGATCGACCACAACGACCTGCGGCACACCGCCGACGGACTCATCGACGTCCGCAAGGACAGCACGTACGTGACGGTGTCCTGGAACAGGCTGAGCAACGCCAACAAGGCCTTCGGCATCGGGTGGACCGACAACGTCGTCACCGACATCACGGTCCACCACAACTGGATCCGCGAGACGGAGCAGCGCAACCCGTCCACCGACAACGCCGCCCACGCGCACCTCTACAACAACTTCATGGAGGACACCCCGGGCACCGCCGTCACCTCCGCCTACGGCAACTACGCGCGCGGCAGGACGCGGATGCTGCTGGAGAACTCCTACTTCCAGGGCATGGCCAACCCGGTGATCAGGGACTCCACCGCCGCCCTCGTCCAGCGCGGCAACATCTTCTCCGGCACGAGCGGACGCAACGAGAGCGGCGGCACGGCCTTCGACCCCACGGCGTACTACCGCTACACCCCGGACGCCGCCGACAAGGTCCCCGCGCTGGTGAAATCCGGTTCCGGGCCGAGGAGTGCCCTGGGGACGGCGGCCGCGACCGCCGCCCCGGCCACCAGGACGCTCACCGTCGCGCAGGACGGCAGCGGCCGGTACAAGACGGTCCAGGCCGCGGTGGACGCCGTACCCGCCGGCAACGCTTCCCGCGTGGTCATCTCGGTCAAGCCGGGCACGTACCGCGAGACGGTGAACGTGCCGGCCGACAAGCCGCACGTCACCATCCAGGGGTCGGGCCCGAGCCGCAAGGACACGGTGATCGTGTACGGCAACGCGTCCGGGCTGCGCAAGCCCGACGGCTCGGGTACGTACGGCACTCCGGGCAGCGCCACGGTCGCCATCCGGTCGGACGACTCCCAGCTCCGCAACCTCACCGTCTCCAACGACTTCGACGAGGCCGCGCACCAGTCCGTGGACGGCCACCAGGCGGTCGCGCTGCTCACGGCCGCGGACAGGATCGTGCTGGACGCGATCATCGTCACCGGCGACCAGGACACCCTGGAACTGGAAACCGCGGCCAAGGACAAGCCCGGCCGCGTCTACGTCACCAACTCCTCCATCGTGGGCAACGTCGACTTCGTCTTCGGCCGCGCCACCGCGGTGATCGACCAGTCGGTCATCACCCTCAAGAAGCGCTGGAACGGCACCTCGGCCGGTTACATCACCGCCCCGAGCACCCCGGCGGGCCGCAACGGCATCCTCGTCAACCGGTCCACCGTCAACGGTGACGTGGCCGCGTCCTCCTTCCATCTCGGCCGGAACTGGCACCCGGGCGGCGACGCCGCCGTCGACCCGCAGGCCACCTTCCGCGACTGCACCCTCAGCGCCGCGATCAAGCACGCGCCCTGGACCGACATGGGCGGCTTCTCCTGGAAGGACGACCGCTTCGCCGAGTACATGAACGTCGGCCCGGGCGCCGGCCCCAAGAGCACCGACCGGCCACACCTGAGCGATGCCCAGGCCGCGTCCCAGGAGGTCTCGGACTGGCTGGGCGGCTGGACCCCGTAGCAGGGGAGGAGAGGGCCGGGAGCGACGCCGCCGCGTGGCTCCCGGCCCCCGGCCCCCCGTCAGCCCGTCGCGCCCGCCGCCGGGCGGAAGGTGCCGGTGACGGTGTACCGCTGTCCCGTCGCCGAGGCGGCCGTCGCCGCGTAGGCATCGCCGGCCACGGGCCGCGCGCCCGGGGCGTGGTTGTACTGGACGGCGAAGACGTGCTGCCCCGCGGGGACGGTCCGGCCGGGCTTGAGCGTCCACCGGTAGAGGAGGACGCCGCCCTCATCCGTGCTGGTCAGGGTGAAGTCGCCCTCAGGCAGGGTCCGCCAGGCGCCGGTGGAGGCCACGCCTCCCGTCTGGGCGACGCGGACCTCCAGCGTCAGCGCCGCCAGGGGCGCACCGGTGTGGAGGGTGATGGTGCTCTGGGACCAGTAGGGATTGGGCTGCGCATCGACGGCGCCCTCGGAGCGCAGCGGCCCGTCCTGGGTACCCCGCGGTGCGGACGGCGTGGAAGGGGCGGAGGAGGGGGACGCGGGCGCCGGCGCCGTGGGCGTCGTGGCGGCCGCCCGGCCGGTGCCCTCCGTGGGGAAGGCGGGGGCGAGCGCGTATCCGCCCACCACGAGCGCTGCCGTGGAGGCCAGGGTGGCGAGGGTGACGCGCGGCCAGGACAGGGGCCGGTCCGCACGCCGGTCGGGCACGGTACGGGACGTGCCGAGCCGGACCCGCTCCAGCATCCGGTCGCGGTCGGGAGTGTGGGCCGCCGCCGCGTCCCGCAGCCGGCGCTTCAGGTCCTCCATCAGTTCCTCGTTCCGGTCAGTTCCTCGGCGGCCTGCGCGCCGAGGAGGCGCTGCAGTTCGGCCATGGCCTTGGAGGTCTGGCTCTTCACCGTACCGACGGACGTCCCGAGCGCGAGGGCGGTGTCCTTCTCCGACAGGTCCAGCGCGTGGCGCAGCACGACGCAGGCACGCTTGCGGAACGGCAGGCGCGCCAGCGCCCGGCGCACGTCCATCACCGCGTCCACGTCGGGATGCTGCGCGCGGAGGGGAAGGGCCGTCCAGAAGAGGTGGACGCGGCGCCGTTCGCGGGTGAGGGCGCGGATGCGGGCCCGGGCCATGTTGGTGACCACGCCCCGGGCGTAGGCCACCGGATGGTCGGCCCGCCGCACGCGGTCCCAGCGGTGCCAGAGCGCGACGAAGGCGTCGGCGGCCAGGTCGTCGGCGCTGTCCGCCTCACCGGTGAGCAGGTAGGCCAGGCGGGCCAGTTCGGCGTGGTGCCGCTCGAAGAAGTCGTGGAACTCCGCGGACGTGTCGTCCAGGGTCATGGCGGAGTCTCCCTCAGGTCTGTCCTCGCTGCTGCCCGAGTCCGTGCCGGTGTCCGTGCCCGCCCGTCGGAGGGACGGTGAGCATACCAACCGGCCGGTCAGCACGGTCCCGGCGGGGCGCAGCGGTGCTCGCGTCGGCGGCGGCTGCTCGCCGGGGTGCCCGGGCGGGGCGAGCGCACCCGCCCGGGCACCGGTGTGGTGGATCACTTCAGGACGCCCGCGCCGGCACTGCGGGCGAGGGACGCGGGCAGTTCCGCGGCGGACGGTTCCAGCCCCTTGGCGAGGGCGGGCTTCCAGGTGACGGCGGGCTGGATCTTCTTCTTGTTCACGGCGTTGTGGGCGGCGACGAGGTCGGTGACCGAGCCGTTGACCATGTTCCCGCTGCCCGCGAACGCGCCCGTGCCGTCACCCGACAGGAGCTGCGAGACCTTGCGGTCGGAGGAGAGGGTCCAGTGGTTGTTCTGCGCCACGATCTGGGCGCCGGCCCGCGCGTTCACGCTGTAGCTGTGGGTGTAGCCGTTGCGCGGGGTGGTGTCGAAGTGGTTGTTGTAGAGGTGGATCTGTCCGACCCGGGCGAGCGGTGCGCGCTGCACGATGCCCTGGAAGACGTTGTGGTGGAGCGTGACCCGCAGCTTCGTGTCCTTGTCGCTGCTGCCGATGAGCATGGTCTTGTCGTGGTCGGCGAACCGGTTGTACGAGACGGTGACCAGGTCCGATGCGTTGGTGATGTCGAGGGCGCCGTCGTGGACCTGGTACTCGCGGCCGAAGTGGCGGGGGTTCGAGGCGTCGTAGCGGGGGCCGTCGGTGAACGAGTTGTGGTCGGCCCACACATGGGTCGCACCCCGCAGGGTGACGGCGTCGTACGCGGAGTTCCAGTTGCCCTCGGAGCCGTCCGTGGGGTCCCACTGGGGGAAGCAGTCGCGGGTGTCGGCGAAGGTCAGGTTGCGGATGATGACGTTGTCCGCCTTCTGCACCTGGAGGCTGCCCCCGTTGATGCCCGCGTCGGTGCCGGGCACGCCGATCACGGTGGTGTTCGACGGCACGGCGATGCCCACCCGCTCGGCCTGCTTCGCCTGCGCTGCCGCCCGCGCGGACTCCTGGGCGCCGGACGGCACCTTGGACCGCCCCCATACCGCGGGGTCGTAGGCCTTGAGATAGGCGGCGAGCGTGTACCCGGTTCCCTTCGCATAGTCGGCGCAGGTCAACGGACGCCCCTGATCGTCGGTGTTGGCGTCGATCCGGCCCTTCACCCGGATGATCCTGGGGGCGCCGGCCGGGCCCGCGCGGAGCGCCTTGACCAGTTCGGCCCGTGTGGTGACGGTGACGTCGTGCGCGGCGTCGGCGGCCTGCCCGCCGGTGGTGCCGGAGCCGCTCGACGCCCAGCCGTCCTGGGAGGCCAGGCGGTCGTGCGCGAGGTCGACGGCTCCGGCGTCGGCGCGCGTGGCGAACGGCAGGACGCCGAGTCCCGCCGCGGCGACGAGTCCCGTGGTGACCAGGACGAGACGGCGGCGGGCGGGGAGACGGCGGTGGGAGGAAGTCGGCATCGGTAAGTGGTCCTCGTACGGAGTGGGAGCGGAATTCTGCTCTGACCTCGTCCAGTTGCCGCCGCCCCCCACCGGGGTTGCCGGGAAGGCCGAAGAAGTGGTGCGACGTACGTCACAAGGCCGCGGCCGCACGACGGACGGACGCCCGGGGGATCGCGAAAACCAGAGGCGGCCGCCCCGGATCCGCCGTCCCGGCGTGGGCGACGCCGGGGGTGAGGGACGAGGACGCCCGCGCGGTGTCGGGAGCCGCTGACCGACGGCCCGGGCGAGCCGAACGACCTGGACCCGCCCGGCCGGCTGCGGCTCTCCAGCGGCGATCGCTCATCGAAGGGACTACGCGTAGGGCCGGATGGCGACCGTGACATCCATGGTGAAGGAGTTCGTCCCCGCCGGGGACGGCAACCCCAGGGCCCGGTTGAGCACGGGACTCAGAGGGCCGCAGCCACTGGTGCCCGGGGCGGCGAACTCCACGTCCTGGGCGCCGAAGGTGACGACCAGGGGGTCCCTGGATATCACCTGTGTGGGACGGGTGTCCTTGAGCACCAGGTGGACCGCGTCGTCATCGCTGCCCACCGAGCAGCCCGACGACGGCCGGGCCAGCGGCCCGTGAGACGCGCCCATGGCGAAGGTGATGTCGAACTCGCCGCGCCGGGTGTCGTCGGACAGGAAGTCCGAGTACCCGCCGTACTGCGGAGTCAGGGTCAACGGGGCGCGTCCCGCCCGGATGGGCGCCGCGGTCATTTCCCCGAAGACCTGGCGGAATTCGCCGCCCACACGTCCCTCCGCGAAGGCGATCCTCATGGGTTCGGTGAGCGGCTCGTCCATGGAGCCCATGCGCAGACGCCCCGTGGCGTGCATGACCCCGCAGCGCCAGGTGCCGGGGTCCGCACCCGCGGGAAGCTCATCGACGGCCGGACAGGCGGAGAAGTCGAACTCGGGCAGGCCCATGGCCCGTTCGGCCCCCTGCGCGGGTGCGGCGCCCAGGGCGACCCCCGCCAGCAGGGCTCCGGCAACGGCACGCGTGAAGCGGCGGATTGTGCGGTGCGAGGTCACTCGGTTCGTCGTCATGGGCACAAGCATTGCAGAGGTTTCTCTGCAGAGGAAGCTCTGCAGAGAAATATCTGCGCCGTGGGTAGACTGCCGCCATGACGAAAGAGCGGAGAGCGGAAGCCGCGGAGCGGCGCACGATCGACAGTCCCGAGGCGCTCAAGGCCCTCGCGCACCCCCTGCGCCTGCGGATCCTGCGCCACCTCGGCGCGTCAGGCCCGGCCACCTCGACCACGCTGGCCACCGCCCTGGGCGAGAACACCGGGACGCTCAGTTACCACCTGCGCATGCTGGAGCGCAGTGGTCTCATCGAGGACATCCCCGAGCGCTCCGCCGGGCGGGAGCGCTGGTGGCGCGGGGTGCGCGGGCTCGACATCCGCAGACCGCCGCACGGCGAGCTGACGGAGGCCGAGCGTGCCGTGTCGGCCGAGCTGGACAGGATGAGGCTCGAGGAGGACCTCGAGCTCGCCCGGCGGTTCACCGCCGAACAGGCGGGGTCCGAAGGCTGGATGCGGGGTTCACGCAGCCTCATCCACCTCACGAAGGGTGAGCTGGACGCGTTCCATGACGACTATCTGGCCCTGCTCGCGCGCTATGCCCGCGGGCCCGAGGACGCCCCGGACGACGCCCGCCCCGTACTCCTCCGCTGGTTCGGCCTGCCCGCTGACTGACCGTTGATCACGCAGGCCGCGGGGCGGCCCCCGCCGGCTCGCCGTGGTCAACGGTCTGCCCGTCCAGCACCCGCGCCGGGCCGCCGAGCCGGGCGGTCGGGTGCCGTCACGGCCTTCTCCGCCGCTGCGGCGCCCCGGTCCTCGCTGGTGCCTCCGCGGTTCAGGCGGAGCCTGTCCCGTCGACGGTCCGGAAGGTGATGACGTCGACTTCGTCGGTTCCCGCCAGACCGGGGTAGTGGGCCTCGAGGACTTCCCGGAGTCCGGTCGCGGTCGTCAGCCCCTCGGCCTGGGCGTCCTGGTGGGTGAGTTCGCTGACCAGGCAGTGCCTGATGCCGGTCACCTCTGCCGCCAGGACGACTTCGGGGTCGCTCTCGAACACCAGCCGTGCCGGCCCGAGCTGGGTCGGGTCCCGGAAGCGGGTGGTCCTGGTCTTGGCGCCCGAGCGGACGTCATCGAGGTAGCGGGGGTGGAACCGGATGATCGGGGGACCGGCCGTCTCGGGGTCTTGGTAGAGCGACGGGTCGAGACCCTTCATGCCTTCCGGGGTCCATCGCTGAGTCAGCGGCATCAGGTCGGCGGCGAGAACGGACCTGGGCCCCGCGGGCGTGGGCACGATGACGCGCATGGTGGGGTAGTGGTCCACGAAGACCTGCCGGTCGCGCCCGCACGGGCCGATGACCCCACGCCCGTGGTTTCCCACGGCGACGATGCAGCGCATCTGGCGGGCGCCCTGGGCTCGTGCGGCCGCCAGGGCCACGAGTTCGGCGCAGGGCCCGCCGGTGAAGTGGTAGAGGTTCACGCCGGCGAACATCCGGTAGTCGGCGGCCATGACCGCGGCCCCCATCGTGTGGATCCCGTCTTCGTCGGGCCCGGCGTCCGTATGCGCGTCGATGGTGCGGCGTGCCAGCTCCACGAGCTCACGCTCGTCAGCATCGAGAACTCGTGCTGATGACGGTACGTACACGTCTCGGCCCTCCCTTTCGCCGCCAGTCGCCAAGATCATTCCACGCCACCCAGGTGGCCTCCACGGGATTTCGGCCCGCCGTGACCGAACTCCCTCGTCCGGACAACCGGCGAACCGGGCCCCTGCCGTCCAGGCCGAGTGGGTGGATCAGCGCCCGTTTTGCTAAACGAGGACTTAACTGAACCCGTTAACTGGACAACGTTGTCATCGGGCCTTCAGAGTGTGCACGCACGCCACTGTCCACGCTTTACGAAAGGCTTCCTCACCATGGTGTACGGAGCACTCGACATCGGGGGTACGAAGATCGCCGGCGCCCTGGTCGACACCGACGGCCGGCCGGTGGCCCGGGCTCAGCGGGCCACCCCCGCGCAGGGCTCCGCGGTGGAGCTCATGGCGGCGGTTCGGGCGGTCCTGGACGAACTGTCCGCCCACCCCCGCTGGTCCGCCCTCTCCTGCCTGGGCATCGGCAGCGCGGGGCCCGTCGACACCACGGCCGGCACGGTCAGCCCGGTCAACATCCCCGCCTGGCGTTCCTTCCCGCTCGTGGACCGGGTGCGGGAGCACCCGCGGCTGCCCTCCGGGATCCGGCCGGTCCTCGTCGGGGACGCCGTGGCGATGGCCGCGGCCGAGCACTGGACGGGAGCGGCCAGAGGCGTGGACAACGCGCTGTGCATGGTCGTCTCCACCGGTGTCGGCGGAGGTCTGATCCTCAACGGCGCCCCGCACCCCGGCCGCTCGGGCAACTCGGGCCACATCGGCCACATCACCGTGGACCAGGACGGTCCCCGCTGCCCCTGCGGCGCGCGCGGTTGCGTCGAGCGCTTCGCCAGCGGCACCGCCATCGCCGCCCACGCCCTGGAGTCCGGCTGGACGCCGCCGCCCGGGGTGGCCCCCACGGCCGCCGCCGTGGCGAGCGCCGCCCGTGCGGGCGACCCGAGGGCCCGCGCCGCCTTCGACCGCGCGGGCCGGGCCCTGGCCGCCGCCATCGCGGCCACGGCGGCCCTGGTCGAACTCGACCTCGTGGTCGTGGGCGGCGGAGTGGCACAGGCCGGCGAAACCCTCTTCGGGCCGCTCCGCCACCACCTCGCCGACTATGCGGTCCTCGACTTCACCCGAGACGTCCCCGTGGCGCCGGCGGCCCACGCGCTCGACGCCGGGCTGATCGGGGCGGCCGCGGCCGGCGCCAGGTCGGCCGGCCTGTTCCGTGCGGGGGCCGGCGCCCCGGGTGATCCCGTACACCGTCGGTGACCCGGCGAGACAGTCGTCGTACCGGCCGACTTCGTCCGGTACACGGAGGTCGCCCGGGCGCACCGCGGCGACCCGGGTCTGCCGGCCGCGCCTGTGCGGCGCCGAGCCGAAAAGAGAACTTAACCGGTTAGGTCATGCCTATTGTTTTCCGGCCCCGCTCCCCTCTAGCCTCGTCCTCGGTCGCCGGGCGTCTCGCGCATCCGCCACGCCACGACCGGGCGGGGACGACCCACCCCACCGGTTCGGCGCACTTCCTCCCGCTGTCCGGCGAGAGCCGCAGCAACACACCGGGCAGCGGGAATCCACCGGCCCGCACATCGCCTCCGGCGACACGTCGTTCCACAGGGCCGGAAGCACCGCACCCTCCATGTCAGGAAAGCCCGCACGCCACGGCACCGACCACGGCGTGCGCGCGACCGAGTTGGGAGCACCACACATGCACCGGACACTGGCCACGGCCGCGGGAGCCCTGCTCGCCGTCGCCGCCGCGATGACCACCGCGCCCGCCCCGTCCCACGCGGCCGGCACCTCCGACGCCTCCGCCGCCGGCTTCCACGTCGCCGACGGCCGTCTCCTCGACGCCAACGGCAAGGACTTCGTCTTCCGCGGCGTCAACCACGCCCACACCTGGTACCCCGGCAGGACCGACCGCGCCCTCGCCGACCTCAAGGCGCTCGGCGCCAACTCGGCCAGGATCGTGCTCAGTACGGGTGACCGCTGGACGAAGGACGACGCCGCCGACGTCGCGCACATCGTCACCCAGTGCAAGGCCAACCGGCTGGTCTGCGTCCTCGAAGCCCACGACACCACCGGCTACGGCGAGCAGAGCGGAGCAGTGTCCCTCGCCAAGGCGGTGGACTACTGGCTCGAGATCGCCGGAGCGGTCAAGGGCCAGGAGAAGTACGTCATCGTCAACCTCGGCAACGAGCCGCACGGCAACACCGGTCACAGCGCCTGGACCGAGGACACCAAGAACGCCGTCACGCGCCTGCGCGCCGCCGGCTTCCACCACACCCTCATGGCGGACGCACCCAACTGGGGCCAGGACTGGTCGAACACCATGCGGGACGGCGCACCCGCCGTCTTCGCCGCCGACCCGGAGCGCAACACCGTCTTCTCCGTCCACATGTACGGCGTCTACGACACCGCCGTCGAGGTCCGGAACTACCTGAACAGCTTCGTCACCCGCAAACTCCCGCTCGTCGTAGGCGAGTTCGGAAACGACAACTCCGACGGCAACCCGGACGAGGACGCCATCATGGCCACCGCCCGGCAGCTGGGCCTCGGCTACCTGGGCTGGTCGTGGAGCGGCAACGGCGGGGGAGTGGAATACCTCGACCTCGCCACCGACTTCGACGCCGGCCGGCTCACACCGTGGGGACAGCGCCTGTTCAACGGTACCGACGGCATCCGGCAGACCTCCCGCGAGGCGAGCGTCTACGCCGGCACCGGAGGCGGCGACACCCAGGCTCCGACGGCCCCCGGCGCGCCCACCGCGTCCGAGGTGACCGCCACCGGCGCCCGGCTGACCTGGCCCGCGGCCACCGACGACACCGGGGTCACCGGGTACGAGGTCGTCCGCGTCGACGGATCGACCGAGACCGCCGTCACGGCCACCACCGGCACGAGCACCACGCTCACGGGGCTCACCCCCGCCACGCCCCACACCTTCGCCGTGTACGCCCGCGACGCCGCCGGCAACCGTTCACCGCGCTCCTCGGGCGTCGCCGTCACCACCACGGCCGGGCCCGTCACCGGAAGCTGCACCGTCGGGTACCGGCTGCAGGACTGGGGAACCGGCTTCAACGCCGACGTCACCCTCCACAACACCGGCACCCGTCCCCTCCAGGGCTGGCGGCTCGACTTCGCCTTCCCCGGCGGGCAGACGGTGACCTCCGCCTGGAACGCCAAGGTCGTCCAGGAGGGCAGCCAGGTGCACGCCACCCCCGAGTCGTGGACCGAGACCGTCCCGGCCGGCGGCAGCGTGAGCTTCGGCCTGAGTGCCACGTCCACCGGCGGCAACGGCGTCCCCGCCGCCTTCACCCTCAACGGCGCCGCCTGCGCCAGGACCTGACCGTAACCGCCCCGCCCCGCGCGGCCGGGGCCCCGAGACCTCCCCCGGCCCCGGCCCGCCGGGGGAGGGCACCGCGTACCGAACCCGCCACGGCCGGCCGCGCCACCCGTTCCCGGGACGAGCACGGCCGGCCCGCACCGTCAGGAGCCCCCCCGTGCCGTACACCGACCTCCCCCCGCACCACCCGGCCGCCCGAGCGGTCGAACCCCCGGTGGAACCCGCGGACTTCGACGCCTTCTGGACCGAGACCCTGCGGACGGCCCGGCAGGCGGGCGGGGATCCGGAGACCCGCCCGGTGACGGACTCCCCCCTGACCACCCTCGACGCCTACGACGTGCGGTTCCCCGGCTGGGCCGGCCAGCCCGTCGACGCGCGGTCGACGTCGCCCGCTCCGTTCCCCACGTCGACCCCGACCGGATCGTGGTCCAGGGTGCCAGTCAGGGCGGCGGCCTCGCCCTGGCCGTCGCCGGGCTCGTCGGCGACCGCATCGCCGGAGCGCTGCCGGACGTACCGTTCCTCTGCCACATCCGGCGCGGCGCCGAGACGGCGACCGAGGGGCCGTACACCGAACTCGTCGACCACCTCCGCCACCACGCCCCGTACGCGACGGAACAGGTCTTCGCCACGCTGGGGCACTTCGACGGCGTGCACTTCGCCCGCCGGGCCACGGCTCCCGCACTCTTCAGCGCCGGACTGATGGACCCGGTCTGCCCTCCGTCCACCGTCCTCGCCGCCTTCGACGCCTACGCGGGGGAGAAGGACATCAGGGAATGGCCCTTCGGCGATCACGCAGGAGGCCGGGGAGCGACCGCCGTCGAGCACCTGCGCTGGCTGCGCGCGCACGGACTCGCCCCCGCCGACGGCGGACGGACGGGTCGCCGGCGCTGATCCGCGAAGCCGGAACCGGGACCGGAGAGGCCGTACCCCGGCACAGGAGGTACGGCCTCTCGTCAGGTGCTCCGACGCGAACGGGGCGGCCCCGTCGAGCCCCGGGGCGTCAGTGACGGAGTCGACACCTGGAGGGCCCCGCTCCAGGTGCCCGCGATGACCTCGAAGAGGGCCCGTGCGACCTCCTCGCCGAAGCGGTGCACGTCATGGCTCAGGGCCGACAACGGCGGGTGCGTCAGCCGGCACAGCTGCGAGTCGTCCCAGGCCAGCAGGGACACGTCGTCCGGCACCACGAGCCCCATCTCGGCCGCCACGGCCGCCCCCGCGACGGCCATGATGTCGTTGTCGTACACGATGGCCGTCGGCCGGTCACGCGTCAGGAGCAGGCCGCGCGTCGCCCGGGCGCCCTCCTCACCGGCGAACCCCGTCGACACCTGGCGGCGGCCGTCGAGACCGAGCTCCGCCATCGCGGCCTCGAAGGCCCTCGCGCGGATGGCGCTGTGCCCGAGCCCCGCCGGGCCGCCGACGCGGGCGATGCGCCGGTGGCCGAGCGCCGCCAGGTACCGCACCGCGTCGGCCGCCGCCGTGGCGTCGTCCGTCCACACCGAGGGGAAACCGCCGGTCAGCGAGGGATGCCCGACGGCCACCGCGGGCATCCCCAGCGCGCGCAGCGGCGGGATCCGCGGGTCGTCCTGGAGGAAGTCGACGAGGATCGCCCCGCCGACCGTCTTGCTCCGCCACCACTCCCCGTACAGGGCGGCCTCCTCGTCGAGGCCCCGCACCAGACGCAGCAGCAGAGAGCAGGAACGCTCCGTCAGGACGCTTTCGATGCCGGAGACGAACTCCATGTAGAAGGGCTCCAGACCGAGCAGGCGGGCTGGGCGGCAGATGGCCAGGCCCACGATGCCCGCCCGGCGGCCGGACAGGCTCCGCGCGGTCTGATGCGGGGCCCAGCCCAGCTCCCGGGCCACCTCGAAGATCCTCTCCCGGGTGGCCCGCGACACCCCCGGCCGGTCGTTGAACGCCATCGAGACGGCCCCCTTGGACACGCCGGCCCGCGCGGCGACGTCGTTGATGGTCACCCGGGGCGCGGGTGCGCTCACGCCGGATCCACGCTGAACAGGGCCGCGCGCACCCGCTCGACGCCGTCGACGCCGAGATCCCCGCAGCCGCTCACCCGGATCCGGGTCTCCTCACCGGGCAGCAGCGTGACCAGCCCCCGGTCCGCGCTCGCCGCGGCCGCGATCCGGTCGGGCTGGAGGAGGAGGTCCCTCACCAGGGTGTGCGCCGTCACCACCACGTCGACCGCCGGGCCCGGCCCGGTGGCCGCCCCGCCCTGCCCGGCGACGGCCTCCAGCCGGACGTCGTACCTGGCGGGTCGGTAGGCGAACTCGCGGTCGGGTACCGGGAAGTGCACCGCGCGCAGCCCGTCCGCGTCGGCGACGAGGAACTCCTTGACGGAGCCGGGCGCGGGCAGCAGTTCCGACGGGAGCGCCGGCCGGCGGACCGAGCGCGGCGGGACCCCGACCGCGAGCACGGAGCGGGCCAGGACGGTGCCGTCCGCGTCGACCCGCCGCAGGCTGACCTCCGCCTGCCAGGCCGTGCCCGACTGGTTGTCCACCGCGAGCACCGGCCCGTCCTCGCCGGGCAGCAGCGTCAGCAGCCGGTCGGCGTACACCCGGCGCAGTTCGTGGTACAGCGGTTTCAGCCGGCCGTCGCCGTCGACCGCCGCCCACGAGCTCACCGGCCAGCAGTCGTTGAGCTGCCACACCACCGTGCCGGCACACACCGGCCAGTGGGCACGCCAGTGCTCGATGCCCGCCGCAACGGCCCGCGCCTGCACCACCTGCGCCAGATAGTGCCAGCGGTCGAAGTCGGACTCGGGCAGCGGGAAGTGGCGTGCGATGCCCCGGTTCAGCTTGCCGTTGCCGTCCTCGGCCTTCTGGTGGTGGAGCATGCCGGGGGAGTCCGGCGCCAGCCGCTCGCCGGGCAGCGCGCGGTGCAGGGTGGCGAGGGCGGGCGGTGCCTGCCAGCCGAACTCGGCGACGAAACGCGGGACGCTCGCGCGGTACTCGGCGTAGTCCTGGCGGTTCCACACCTCCCAGGAGTGGTGGGTGCCGTGGCGGGGATCGTTGGGGTGGTGGTCCCAGGAGCCCGACCACGGGCTGCCCGCCGTGTACGGGCGGGTCGGGTCCAGCTCGGCGACGGTGCGCGGGAGCACGCCCAGGTAGTACCCCTCCCCCCAGGAGTCGCCGGCGAGCGGCCCCTCCCAGCCCCAGTCGCGGAAACCCCAGAGGTTCTCGTTGTTGCCGTTCCAGAGCACCAGGCTGGGGTGCGGCATCAGGCGGACAACGTTGTCACGCGCCTCCGCCTCCACCTCGCCCCGGAGCGGCTGCTCCTCCGGGTAGGCGGCACAGGCGAACAGGAAGTCCTGCCAGACCATGAGCCCGAGCTCGTCGCAGACGTCGTAGAAGGCGTCGTCCTCGTAGATGCCGCCGCCCCAGACGCGCACCAGGTCGACATGGGCCTCGGCGGCCTGGCGCAGCCGCGTCCGGTAGCGGTCCGGCGTCATCCGGGAGGGCAGCACGTCGTCCGGGATCCAGTTGACCCCGCGCGCGAAGATCCGTACGCCGTTGACGACGAAGGTGCAGGCGGTTCCGTGCGCGTCGGCGGAGCGGTCGAGTTCGACGGTGCGGAAGCCGATCCGGCGCCGCCAGACGTCGAGCGGCCCCTGCTCCTCGTCGAGAAGGGTGACGTCGAGCTCGTACAGCGGCTGCTCACCGTAACCGCGCGGCCACCACAGCCGCGGTTCGGGGACCTCGAGTCGCAGCACCGCCTCGTCGCCGGTGAAGGAGACCCGGCCCTCGGCCTGCGCCTGCGCCTGCTCCTGCGCCTGCGCCCCGCGGACGGTGGCCCGGACGGTCAGCGCCCGGCCGGTGCCGCCTTCCGTGCGCTCGGCCCGCAGCCGGAGTTCCACGCGGCCGGTCGCGCCGTCGACCGTGACGAGCGGACGGACCTCGGCGAGCCGGGCGGTCGACCAGTGCTCCAGGCGCACCGGGCGCCACATGCCCGCCGTCACGACGGTGGGGCCCCAGTCCCAGCCGAAGCCGCACGCCATCTTGCGGATGTACTGGAAGGGCTCGGGGTAGACGTTCGGCCGTTCCCCGGTGAGGGCGCGGATCCGGTCCGCCTCCTCGTACGCCGAGCCGAAGCGCACTTCCAGAGGACCCGTGCGGCCCGTGACGTCGAAGCGGTGCGCGCGGTGCATGTTGCGCGTCGTCCCGAGGACCTCCCCGGCCAGGACGATCTCCGCGACGGTGTCGAGTCCGTCGAAGACCAGGTCCGTGCGCTCGTGCGCGCTGCCGTGGCTCAACTCGGCGAGGTAGGACCACCCTTGCCGGCCGACCCACGCGATCTCTGTCTCGTTCCGGCCGATGAAGGGGTCGGGTATGACCTGCGCGGCGAGCAGATCGGTGTGGACGCAGCCGGGGACGCGGGCCGGGAGCAGCGCGTCCTCATGGCGCAGGCTCCAGCCCTCGGTCAGCTGGGTGACGTCCTTCATGTGTGCGGCTCCAATCGCCCGACTGCGGCGGGATGCGTATACGACCCGGACAACGTAGCCCTCACGTGCGGCAGCTGTCCATGAACCGGTAAAGCTGCTTTCGGTCACTACATGTTCACGCAGGGCGCCAACGAGGGTGGCTAAGGCCACGAGAAGGGGCGTCCCTGATAACGATTGGGCATCGCGCGGGAATCTGTAGCTTTACCGGTTCATGCGGTCCTGTCATAGTGCCGACATCCCACTTTGACCTGAGCCGTAACCCTGAAGGAGTTGGGCACATGGGGAAGACGAAGACGCTCACGGGCGTGCTTCTCACCGTCGCGATGATGGCCGTGGCGGGATGCAGTGGCGGGGGTGCGGCGTCGGGCGGGACCGCGGCGGTGCCGGCCGACCCGAAACAGGTCTCCGGAGAGATCAAGGTCCTCACCCAACGGACCGACCTCGTCCAGAACGGCGCGCTCAAGCGCTACGCGGCGGAGTTCAACAAGGTCTACCCCGACGTGAAGGTGAAGTTCGAAGGGATCACCGACTACGAGGGGGAGGTGAAGATCCGCATGAACACCAAGGCGTACGGGGACGTGCTGATGATCCCCGCGGCGGTCGCCAAGAGCGACTACCCCAAGTTCTTCGCTCCCCTCGGGCCGGCCGCCGAGCTCGCGGCGAAGTACCGCTTCAGCGACAAGACCGAGGTGGCCGGCAAGGTCTACGGCATCGCCCAGTTCGGCACCGTCAACGGCTTCGTCTACAACAAGGCGGTGTGGAACAGGGCGGGGATCACCCAGTGGCCGAAGACCCCTCAGGAGTTCCTCACGGCCCTGAAGGCCATCGAGGACAGGACCGGCGCCGTCCCGTACTACACGAACTTCAAGGACGGCTGGCCGCTGGTCCAGTGGACCGCCAACGTCGGTTCGGTCACCTGCGACCCGAAGGCGACCGACCGGCTGGCCGGCCCGGTGTCGCCCTGGAAGGCCGGCGGTGAGCTCCACGCGGTCGACACCCTGGTCCACGACATCGTGAAGCGGGGGCTCTCCGAGAAGGACCCGACCACCACGAACTGGGAGGGTTCCAAGGCGATGCTGGCGCGTGGCGAGATCGGCGCGATGATGCTGGGCTCCTGGTCGATCACGCAGATGCGGGCCGCGGCGGAGAAGTCCGGCGCCGCCGCGGCGGACATCGGCTTCATGCCCTTCCCCGCCCAGAAGGACGGCAGGTACTGCGCCACCTTGGTCTCCGACTACCAGCAGGCCGTCAGTGCCCACTCCGAGAACAAGCAGGCCGCACGCGCCTGGATCGACTGGTTCACCGAGAAGTCCGGCTACTCCGAGCAGGAGGGCGCGGTCCCCGCGGGGAAGTCCGCTCCCATGCCCGCGACGCTCAAGGAGTTCGTTGACAACGATGTCATGTTCGTGGAGCGCTCCGAGGCCCGGACGGCTCCCGTCAACGACATCGACAACGCGGCCGAGATCGGTCTGAACAAGCCCGACTACCGGCAGAAGCTCATCGACACCGCCCGCGGAGTGCAGGGGGGCGACCTCGAGGACTTCTTCGCCGGCCTGAACAAGAGGTGGGACGAGGCGGCGAAGACCGCCGGTTCCTGACACCGGCGGAGCGGGCCCCCGGCCGCCGTACGGCGTCGGCCGGGGCCCTCGATCCCCGCAGCCGCCGACACGAAAGGCCGACATGACCGACACACCCCCCTCCTCCTCCTCCCGGACCGGACCCGCCCTGACGGCCGCCGCGTCGAACGCCGCGGCGGCCGGAGCATCACCCGGAACGGTGGCCGCAGTCGCGGCCGGGAAGCTCGCGGGCGGCACGCGCGCACGGGGACGCTCCTGGCGTGACTCCCCGCTCCGGCGCGCCACCCCGTGGTTCTTCCTCGCGGTGCCGCTGGCGCTGCTGATCACGTTCACCTACGTGCCCGTGGTGAGCATGGTCTCCTACAGCTTCACCGACTGGGACGGGGTGAGCCCCGACCGCGAGTTCACGGGAGTGGACAACTACGTCCAGATCTTCACCCGCCCCGAGCTCTTCCGGGTCTTCTTCGTCAGCGGCTACTACCTCGCCGCCTCCGTCCTCCAGATCGGCGTCGCCCTCTACTTCGCCACGGTGCTGAGCTTCAACCTCAGGTTCCGCGACTTCTTCAAAGGGATCCTGTTCTTCCCCTACCTGATCAACGGGGTCGCGATCGGCTTCGTCTTCCTCTACTTCTTCCAGGACGGCGGCACCCTCGACTCCCTGCTGGCCTGGGCCGGCGTCACCACCGACCACGCCTGGCTCGGCGACCCCACGTCCGCCAACGTGTCCCTCGCGGGCGTCTCGGTGTGGCGCTTCACGGGACTGAACTTCGTCCTCTTCCTCGGCGCCATCCAGTCCATCCCCGGCGAGCTGTACGAGGCGGCGCAGCTGGACGGGGCCGGGAAGTGGAAGCAGTTCCGTCACATCATCGCCCCGAGCATCAAGCCCGTCCTCAGCCTCAGCATCATCCTGGCGGTCTCGGGATCCCTGAGCGTCTTCGAGATCCCGTACATCATGACCGGCGGCGCGACCGGCACGTCGACCTTCGTCATCCAGACGGTCAAGCTCGCCTTCCAGTTCAACAAGACCGGCCTGGCCTCGGCCGCGGCCGTGGTGCTGCTCGCGATCATCCTGCTGATCACCTGGATCCAGCGCCGCCTCGTACCCGACGACAAGGTGGACCTCGTATGACCCCCGCCGTGACCGCGCGCCGCCGCCTGCCGGTGGGGACCGCGCTGACCTATCTGTCCCTGCTCGCCGCGACGGCTGTCGTCCTGCTTCCACTGGCCGTCGTCTTCCTCACCTCGCTCAAGACCTCCAAGGAGGTCTCGGAGGGCGGAGCGCTCTCGCTGCCGGGCGACTGGACGAACGTCTCGAACTACGCCACGGCGTTCACCGACGGTCACATGCTCACGGCCTTCGGGAACACCGCCTTCATCCTCGTCTTCTCGGTCGGCGGTACCGTGATCATCGGCTCGATGACGGCCTACGCGGTCGACCGCTTCGACTTCCGGGCGAAGAAGCCCGTCATGGCGCTCTTCCTGGTCGCCACCCTCGTGCCGGGCGTCACCACGCAGGTCGCGACCTTCCAGGTCGTCAACAGCTTCGGCCTGGTGGACACCCGCTGGGCCCCGGTCCTGCTCTACATGGGCACCGACATCGTGTCGGTGTACGTCTTCCTCCAGTTCATCCGCTCCATCCCCCCCTCGCTGGACGAGGCCGCCCGCCTCGACGGGGCCAACGCGTTCACCATCTACCGGAAGATCATCCTTCCGCTCCTCAAGCCGGCGATCGCCACCGTCGTCATCATCAAGGGCATCACCACCTACAACGACTTCTACATCCCGTTCCTGTACATGCACTCGGAGGACCTCGGGACCATCTCCACCTCGCTGTTCCGCTTCAAGGGCCCGTTCGGCGCGCACTGGGAGGCCATCTCGGCGGGCGCGATCCTGGTCATCCTGCCGACGCTCGTCGTGTTCCTGCTGCTCCAGCGGTGGATCTACAACGGCTTCGCGCAAGGGGCCACGAAGTAGGGGGCGCGGCCGTCCGCGCACGGGACCGGGCTGGAGCGACGGGGCAGGCCGAGGGGACGCCTCAGGCCGAGGGCCTCAGGCCGAAGGGGCTGAGGTACTGCCCCGCGGCACGAACCTGGCGTACTCCTCCTCCGCGTTGCCGACCTCCTCGTTCGCGACGAGCGCGAGCAGGGTCCGCGCCGCGCGGGCTCCGTACGCCGGGATGTCGCGGGCGAGGGCGGACAGCGCGGGCCGCACGACCCGGGTGAGCGGTGACTCGTCCCAGGCCACCACGGACAGGTCGCGGGGGATCGACAGCCCGAGCTCCTGGGCCACCGACAGCGCCGCCACCGCCATGATGTCGTTGTCGAAGACCATCGCGGTGGGGCGCTCGGCGGCGATGAGCAACCGGCGGGCGGCACGCGCCCCTTCGTCCCCCGTGTAGTCGGTGTGGATGATCTCGGGCTCCGGCAGCCCGGCCTCCGCGCAGCTCTCGCGGAGGGCGGCGTCCCGGACGGCGGTGTGTGCGAAGCCCTCGGGACCGGCCACCCGCGCGATGCGCCGGTGGCCGATCGCCTTCAGGTACCGCACCGCCTCGTGGACGCTCTTCGCGTCGTCCGACCACACGGCGGGCAGGGAGCCCGCCGTGTGCGGCGGCCCGATGACCACGGCGGGCAGTCCGAGGGCCTCGATCGCCGGCACGCGCGGGTCGTCGGTGCGCAGGTCGACCAGGAACACGCCGTCCACCCGCCGCTCACCCCACCAGCGCCCGTAGATCTCCACCTCGCGTTCCTCGCTGTCGACCATCTGCAGCATCAGCGCGTACGCGCGGTCGGAGAGGACGCTCTCGATCCCGCTGATGAACTCCATGAAGAAGGGCTCGGTGCCGAGGGTGGACGCGGGCCGCCGCACGACCAGTCCGACCGCCTGGGCACGCGCGCCGCTGAGCGCCCGTGCGGCGCTGTTGGGCCGCCAGCCGAGCTCCTCCGCGATCGCCTTGATGGCGGCACGGGTCGTGTCGGACACCCCGGGCTGGTCGTTGAGGGCGTAGGACACGGCCACCTTGGACACCCCGGCGCGGCGCGCGATGTCCGCAATTGTCGGCCGCTTCACGCGTGACTCCCACTCTGCACAGGCCCTCCCGTCACGGTGACCCTACCCGTACCGGCTGGGGAACCCGTCAGGTGCGCCGCGGTGCGGCATCCCTCCGGATCGCCCAGGACGGCACAGCGCGCCGCGCCGGTCCGGCCGCCGGGGGTCAGGGCCCGTCGGCCGCCGGCCGCCCCCCGCGGCGGCGCTGCCGCCGCAGGACGAACCCCACGACGAGCAGCAGCAGGCAGGTGCCCGCGGCCGCGTGCACCAGGAGCGCGTCGAGGCGGTCCGCCGCCAGGTAGGCCCCGACGGCCAGTGCCACCAGCGCGCACACGCCCCGGTCGACGATGGACTCCACCGACAGCAGGGTCGCCCGGTAGGGGGTCGGCGGGATGGCCGCGTTGATCAGATTGCGTTGCACCGGGTAGGCGAGGCCCGCCGCGGCGGCGAACGCGCACAGCCACAGGACCGTGCCCGGGCCCCCGGACAGCGTGGTGGCGGCGAGCGTGAGGGCCATGACCACGCTGAGGACGGTCACGGCGGTGGTGTCGGACAGCCGGCCGCGCAGCCATCCGGTCCTGGCCGACCCCACGGCCTCCGCGACCGTCATGGCCGACAGCACCGCGCCGTGGTCGGCGACGGGCAGGTCCTTCTCCAGCAACAGCGGTTGGAAGAGGTTGACCTGGCAGATGCGGGCGAGCGTGAACACGGCCACGCCCTGCACCATCAGGGGCCCGAGGGAACGTGACGTGCCGAGCACCTTGACGGCCTGGCGGGCCGAGCCGAGGAGGCCTGCGCGCCCCGCGGGCGGATCACCGTCCGCGAGGGGCGCCGCGGCCGCCGGGAGGGCCGCGGCGCACGCCAGCGCACCGAGTGCGCAGAGCGCGGTCAGCACGTACGGGGCCTCGTGCCGGACGTGCATCAGGACGCCGACCAGCGGCCAGCAGGCGATCTTCGCCCAGAGCCCGAGGGCCCGGGCGGTGCCCTCGGCCTGCACGTAGTGCGCGTCCGCGCCGTGCTCGCGCAGGTACTCGTACAGGTAGGCGCTGGAGGCACCGGACACCAGCGAGCGGGCGGCGGCGATGGCCAGGAAGTGCGCCATGAAGCCCGCGAAGGACGGCGAGGCGACCGGGATGAGGTTCGCCGCCGTCATCGCGGCCGCCCCGAGCTGCATGCAGCGGCGCTGTCCGATGCGGTCGGCGATGAAGCCGGTGGGTATCTCCAGCAGACAGAACGCGACGTAGTAGACGCTCTGGATGCCGAAGATCTGGCTGTCCGAGAGGCCTGCCTGCTTCTGGTACTGGTAGAAGACCGGCATCCACCACAGCAGGTTGAACAGCAGCTGGAACCCGTTGTTCAGCCGGATCACGCGGAGTGCCGCGGCGGGCGGACGCACGCGGCTTCGCGCCCGCGTGCGCAGGGAGATGGGCATGGGCGACCTTCGGGTGTACGGGCACGGGGAGGCACGGACGGGTCAGGCGCTGTACGGGCGCAGCTGGAGGATGCGGAGCGCGTCGTCCGGCCCGAGCAGCCACTCGATGTCGAGCGGCCCCTCGAAGGTGTAGTCCGTGGCGAAATGGGACTGGAGCAGGCGGCCCGCCAGCGCCAGCCGGCCCAGCCGGTCGCGCGTCTCCTGCGGCAGGTCCTCGGCGGCCGCGCCCAGCGACAGGGTGCGCCCGCCGCCCTCGACGGTGTTGTACAGGTACTGCAGGGGCAGCGTCCGGCCGTCGACGACATCGGCGGTGGAGCCGTGCGCGCAGTTGAGGTACACGTTGCGGAAGTCGGCCCGGTTGGTCGGGTTGCAGGTGACCATGACGCCTCCGATCGGGGACGGCTCGTAGCGCTGGACGATCACCCCCATGTAGGTGTCGTCCAGGGAGATGCCGGCCTGATGGCGCAGCCGCACGCTGCGCGGGGAAAGCAGCGAGGCCCACACCCCGCGGACGGCGTCCAGCAGCCCGGGCAGATCGGTGACCTCGGTGTGGGACTCGTAGATCCCGGCCGCGGAGAAGCCCGGCAGGTCCTCGGCGTTCGAGGAGGACCGCACGGCGAAGCGGCCCGTGCCCGCCAGGTGCTCGACCAGCTGCGCGTCCAGGGCGCGCACCAGGTCCTCGGGCACCGGGAGGGTGCGGATCAGGTGCTGCAACTGGAGGCAGACCGTGTCCACGACGTCCATGGAGTTCAGCTCCAGGGCCATCTTCAGCTTGCCGATGCTCTGCTGCACGGCCGGTGAGGAGTCCAGGAAACGCTGCTGGACGGCGAAGGGCACGGCGATGCCCGCGGGCGCCTGGACGTGCCGGGCCAGGAACTCGCCCGCGCACTGGGCGAGATCACCGTCCTCGGGCATGCCCAGCCGCGCGGCGAGGTGGCCGAGCAGGTCCGCCCGGGGCGGCCGGGGCACGGAGTAGTAGCCGGTCAGCCGCCCGGATCCGTGGCGCAGTACGTGGTGCAGCTCCCCGAGGTTCGCCGCCTTGGTGCCGTAGCGGTTGCGGTCGCCGGCGCGCAACGCGGACAGCGGCACGAGCGGCACGTCCGTCACGTGCGGCGTGCCGAGGCGGACCCGCTGCGTGTGCCAGGTCGGTTCGGCGAGGTCCGACGGCTCCTCGGCGCGCTCGATCGTGAACCCGTCGGCGGTGACCTCGTAGCGGACCCAGGCCCCGTCCAGCTTCTCGTCGGCGACCGTGTCGAGGACCCCGCGGACGATGGCGTTGGGGATGCCCCAGCCCGCCGCCAGCATGTTGGTGTGCGACAGCGGCGTGGTGGGCAGGGCGTTGATCAGACCGGCGACCCGCGGGATGTCGTCGGGGACCACCGGCATGGCGACGATGTCGTACCAGGTCAGGTCCGCACGGGCGGCCAGGTACTCCTCGCCCGAGGCGAAGGCGCGGAGCCGGCCGGTGGCCGACGCGAGCGTCAACGGCACGAAGGGCGCGGTCTCCATGAGCGCGTGGCCCCGCGCACGGGGCACCACCGTCTCCGGCACCGCGGCGAGGGCGTTCTCCTGCCCGTGGTTGGCCGGCTTCACCAGCAGCTCCAGCGCGGGATCGAGGTGGGCCCGTACGAAGGCGTGGAACTCGATCAGCAGGTCCGCGCCCATCGTGTCGGCCTCGGTGGTCTCCAGGACCATGAACAGCTCTTTCCGCTCCGGGCCGCCCCGGGAGTGCAGCGACAGGACGCCGAGCAGGAAGCGCCGCGCGGGGTCCTGGTACACGTCGTGGTTGAAACGGTCGAGTTCGGCGTCGAGCTCGTCCAGGGTCAGCCCCTGGATCTCGGTCGCGATGTAGTTGACGTGGAAGGAGTGCACGGCGCTGTCGAGGACGTGCCAGCGGCCCTGCTCGCGGTCCACGACGACCTTCACGTACGGGTACCCGCCCAGCACCCCGGCCAGTTGCTCGAACAGGGGGAGCGTGAGCAGGGCGTCCACGGCGGCGCCCCGGGGGGACGGCGCGGCGGCGAGCTGTCCGGCGTTCGTCATGCGGTGCTCCCGGGCGTCGGGCGGTCGGCGGAGGGGGCGCAGGGCCGGGTGCGGGCGGTCGCGGCCCCGGGGGCGGCGTGCGGGGCGGCGAGGGCGTCCGGCAGGGCCGCGACGATGCGGCCGCAGTCGGCGAGCAGCTGCGGCCCGGACTCGGCGGTGAGGAAGCACAGCGCGGCCATGGAGTTGGCGCCTCCGGCCTCCTCGTACGGCGGGACCGGGCTGCCCGGCGCGAGACTGTGCTCGCGCACCGGCTCGACCCGGGACCCCGGTGCGACCAGGGAGGGCCAGTCGACCGCCTCGAAGTCCCAGACCGGGAGCCGGCTCCAGGGCCGCCCCTCGGCGTCGACGGCGAGGACGACCAGGGACCCGGCGGCGCCCTCGCCCGCGGTCAGCATCCGCTCCGGGTAGACGACGTCCCGGCCGAGCAGCTCGCGCACCAGCATGCCGATCATGTCGAGACCGAAGACGGTCTCCACCTGCCGGGTGGTCATCACCCCGCCGAAACGGGCGGCGGTCTCGATCAGCCACATGGCCCCGTCCGCGCCGAGTTTGATCTCGGTGTGGGTGGCGCAGGTGTCGAGCCCGAGCGCGTCGACGGCGGCGCGCGACAGCTCCTCGATCCGGCGCTGCAACGGGACCGGGAGGGCGGCCGGAGTCAGGCTCGCCCGTTCGGTGAAGGGTGCGACGGTCGGCATCCGCCCGGTGATGCACAGCGGATGGTAGCGGCCGCCGGTGACGATCCCCTCCACGCTGACGTAGTCGCCCCACCCCTCGCCGTCGAACCAGTCGCCGGCCTCGCCCGTCACGATCTCCTCCAGCAGGAAGTCGCTGACGCCCGCGTCCGCGGCGTGGAGTTCCGCGTAACCCTGCGCCGAGGAGGCCTCCATGACGGAGCGCCCGGTCTTCCAGGCGGCCTCGGCCTCCCGCTCGTTCCACACGGTCAGGTGGGCGGTGGAACCCGCGCTCCAGGCCGCCTTCAGGAGGAGCGGCGGCCTCAGGGTCTCGAAGGCGGTCGTGATGTCCTCCGGCGCGTGGACCTCGGCGAACCCCGGTACGGGCACCCCGGCGTCGCGCCAGATCCGGCGCATCAGACGCTTGTCCCGCGCACCGGCGACCCGCTCACCGGCACCGCGCAGCCCGAGCCGCAGGCTCGCCCGGGCGACGGCCACCACCGCGTACTCCGACAGGGTCAGCACCGCCCGGGCGCCGACGCGGCGGGCGTGGGAGCAGATCAGATCGACCAGTTCCAGCCCCTCGCCGGGCGGGGCCGTCGTGACCGACGCGCAGGCGGGCAGCCACACCGACCCGGTGGCCCGGGGCAACGGCGCGAGCGCCAGGACGTGCACCTCGGCGTGGGCGGCGACGCGCGGAATCGCGTACTCCAGGGGAGGGCCGCCCTTGGCGTAGACGAACAGGATCGGGGTCATGGTTCTCCTGGGGTCGAGGGGACGCCGCGCGGCGCGACGGCGTCGTCGGGGGAAGACCCGTTGGCGGTGTCACCGCGTACGGGCCGGGTATCTGGACCACGACGGAAAACAGCGGACGCACAGACGTACGCCTACTCGGCCGGACGTTCCCCAAACACCCGCGCGCCCCAACCGCCGCCGCTGCGACGGTGTTTCGGCCACCCCCGCCCGCCCGTGGCACCGTGGGGCGCGCCCTCGCCGGGCGGCCGCCGACGGAAACCTGGATTCGACACCACATGGGGCGACGACTGTGGCGTAGTACTCCTGGAGAGCCACAGGACGTTTTCTCTTCACTTGGAGTGGTTGATGGCCGTTCGCCGCGTCGTACCCAATGTCCAGTCGGAGGCCGTGCAGGCGAGCCGGGAGTTCTACGGCCTGCTCGGGTTCGAGGAGGTCATGAATCACGGCTGGATCATGACCCTCGGCTCCCCGTCCAGCCCGGCGGCACAGGTCAGTTTCATGGCCAGTGACAAGACCGCGCCGGTCACGCCCGACATGAGTGTCGAGGTGGACGACGTGGACGCGGCCTATGAGGCCGTGCAGGCGAGCGGTGCGGAGATCGTGCACCCCTTGCAGGACGAAGAGTGGGGCGTGCGCCGGTTCTTCGTCCGTGACCCCAACGGCCGGGTGGTCAACGTACTGGGCCACCGCTGACGCTCATCCCGGCCCTGGGGCCGGCGGTGCCAGTCACTCTCCGGCCGATCAGCGGTTCTCCAGCAGTTCGGCGTGAGCGCGCTCTCGAACGGCCGGCTGCCCTGCTGGGCAGCACCCGAGCCACCGTCTGGCCCCTGCTCGCGGCCCGTATGGCCGATGATGCCCGTGGCGGGGAAGGCGAGCCGGGCCGGCGGACACATGCGTCCGGCTGCTGGGCCCGCGCAGGGACGCGTGCCGCCGTACGACTTCGGGGTCTGGTTCCGGTGTCCTGGTGCGCCAGGCACCGGTAGGCAGCCGGCTCTGGTGGGTTTCCGGCGTTGCGGGCGCGGCCCGGAATCGGCTGGGACAGCCCGTACCGGCCCAACCAAGTGGTTAGCCGGCCGCGGGCGCGCGTACCTTCACCGCCGCGGCGCTCACGAAGTACGGGGACACTCGGCCCGGCGACCGCGTGGATGCCGCGGCCCGGCCGCTGCGGTTCTCCGGGAGTTCCCTGGCCTACGGGCTTTACCGCCCACCCCACGAAGGTGCTGCTGACGAGCGGCGCCGAAGCCACCGCGCTGGCTGGCGGTAGGCAGACCGAGACCACCCCTCTGGCAAATAGTTGCTACTGTGGCAAGTGCATGCCGGGTGGGCAGGTACGCGCTGCCCGGTGACCACGGGAGGGATTCGACATGAATGAACGGGCCGAAGCGGCCGCGGCGTTGAAGGGGATCGCGCGGATCGAGGCGACAGCACGGGGGCGGAGCGGCTGGCACACCGGCTACCTGTGGCTGTTCGCCGCATGGCAGCTGGTCCTCGTGCCCGCGGTGCTGTTGTGGCACGGGCCGAGAGCAACCCTCGTCAGTACCCTGGCGAACGCCCTCGTGGTCATGGGGCTTTCCGCGTTCGCCATGCGGCAGCCCGTGGTCCCGCGTGGCTACGCCCGCCGGCACCTCGGAGTGATCGGCGCTTGGGCGGTCATCTACGCGCTGACCCTCGCCCTCGGCCTGACCGCCTTCGTGGACAGTGTCCCGTTCGCGGCCGCGGCCGCCCTCGCGTGTGCGCTGCCGGCCGGCTTCACCGCCTGGCGGGAGGCACGCTCCGCATGACCTCGGAAACCGCAGCGGCCGCGGGGCGGGGCCCCCACCCGCGACACGGGCTCGAAACCCTTCTGGCGTCGGCCGTGCGCCTGTCGATCGTCGCGGCCCTCGTCGGCGTGGAGAAGGCCGAGTTCGCCTACGTGCGCGATCTCGTGGAGATCACCGACTCCGCACTGTCGAAACAGATCACGCGCCTGGAGGAAGCGGGCTGGGTGACGGTCGAAAAAGGGCAGGTCGGGCGCCGGCCGCGGACCTGGCTGCTCCTGACCGAGGCCGGCACCGCCGCGTACCGGCGTCACATCGCCGCGCTCACGGCAATCGCGGGCCCCCTGCACTGATACCCACTCCGGTGAACCGGCTACAACGGCACCACCGGGAGCACCGACACCGGCATGCCCAACCACAGCTCCCGGGGGCCGTCCACCGCCGCTCACCGCGACGAGAACGGCACCCAGGCCAGCTCATGCGCATGCACCGCGGCTCACAGCCCCGGCCCATGGAGTAGCTCGGCAACCCCGCCGCCAGCAGGGTCCGGGCAAGCACATACGGGCAAGGGCTGCGACGACGGCCGCCGCGCCGATGGCTCCGCCGGCGCGGCACTGATTCAAGCCGCTGCCGGTCCTGCGCGAGCAGTTCCGCCAGGCGGGCGCCGGCGAATGGCCGCAGTCCTGGGTGCGGGTCGCTGACCTGCGGGGTGAAGGTGGGCACGACGCCCGTGCCGGACGTGCCCACGCACTCGCGCAGCGCGTCGGACAAACAGGTCGACGGGGGCCGGTGCGGCATCCGATCATGCGTCCATGCCCCTGAGTGAGACCCTTGCCCGAGTCGATGCGGACCTGGCCGCCGGCCGGGTGCCCGTCGCGCGCCAGCGTTTGCGCGGCCTCGTCTCGTCCTTCCCGTGCGACCTGACGCTCCGTCGGCGACTGGCCGCGGTGTACCGGCTGTACGGCGATGCGGCCGAGGCCGGGCGCTGGATGTACCTCGAAGAGGACCGCGACGCCGACGAGACCACCGCCTTCGAGGCGCGGTACGGGTGTTCCGCCCGGCGGATGAAGGCTCTCGCCTGGCGCGGCCCTGAGACGATGGCCGCCAGCCCCTTCGCGCAGAAGCAGCTGATCGCAGTACGGACGGCCTGCGCCGCACAGGTGGGGCACCCCGTCGACTGGGACGATCCCGACTCCTACCAGGACGGCCTGGAGGACGAGGCCGGGGAGGTACCGCCCAATCCCTGGACGGTCCGCGACGTGCTGTCGGGCCTCGGCTGCCTGCTGGGCGCGCTCGTGGTCCTCGCGATATGGGTGAACGGCCTCGTCGCCCTCTTCGACTGACCCGGTCACCCCGCCGCACGCCCGTTGAGGCGGGAGGGCGGCACCACGACCTGGACGGATGAGGAGCCGGCATCCGCGGTCAAGTGACTGGACTCGCGCCCGTCTCGTTGAGCTGGCACACCAGCAATCAAAGGACGGTCGCATGACTGATCTCGGCACCACGATCCCTCTCCCGCCGGTTGGCGTGGACATCCCGTGCAGCATGTACGCCGCCAACGTGCCCATGAAGCTGAACGTCCTCGGCGTTCTGACGCTCGACTTCAAGGGCGGCATGAGCACCCTCGTCAGGACGAGCAAGGAGGACGGTCTCGCCCTGGAGATCCAGGGCTTCCGAATGGAAGCGGACACGAGCCCCGACACCCCCGGCTCGGGCACCCTCGTCGTCCTGACCCGGACGGACGCGACGAACACGCCGCTCAGCGTGCTCCAGGCCACGCAAGGCGGCCTGGAGATGCTCCTCCGCCTGCCGCTGCAAGCCGAGGTCATCGACAAGTCGACAAGGGAGACGATCCAGACGTTCTCCACGGGCCCGGCGCAGCACGCCACACTGGGCGCGACCGGCGTGAAGCAGTTCCCGCCGGTGAACCAGCTCTACACACTCCAGGAGGCGGTGACGCTCTACCCCCAGGACGGCAGCGAGGCCGCGGGCGCCGAACCGGCCGGCGCGCTGGAAGGCTTCGACGTCATCGTGAACCACGCGGTCTGACGCCGGCGCGCCGCCCCGCTCTGCGAGGCCCTCGCCACGCCGGGACTTCCGCTGTGCGGACGGCCGCTGACCGGTTCCGGAGCCGGCCCCGGGCCCACGCACCGGAGCCCACGTCGCCGAACCGGCGCCGGCCGCCGCCCATGGCGGCGCGCGCCCGCGCGATGACGGTGGCCTGCGCGAGGTGATGGACGACGTCCCGCGCTCGATGGCGATACCCGCTGCCCGGCCCGTGACGCGACGCAGTCCGCCTCACGGGCGGCCCGGGGCGGCTCCGGGTCCGGCATCAGCCGCGCGCAGGCGAACCGGCTCGTGAACGCCGCCCGCGGCCTCGTCGTGATACGCGAAGCGGTCGGTCGCCGCCCCGCACCGAGACGTCGGCGCATGCGCGTCACGGGGTGACACGGGGGACACGGTTGACGCCTTTTGCAGTACCTCACGTGCCGCGACGCAACACGGCCATCCGCCGGCGGGGCCCAACAGCCGCTCCGCACCTGATTCGGATCCCGCGGGGCGGGCACCCGGTTCCATGTCCCCGCCCGCCCGACGACCCTGACGGGCGGGCATCGTGACACGCACGGAAGGAACGGGTTGATGACGAAGGCTCGCGAGATCATGACGGGTGGCGCGGAGTGCGTCGGCGCCGAGGAGACGGTCCTCGAGGCCGCGAAGAAGATGACGCGGATGGGGGTGGGCGCGCTGCCGATCTGCGGGACGGACGACAGGCTCAAGGGCATGCTCACCGACCGCGATATCGTCGTGAAGGTCCTCGGCGCGGGCAAGGACCCGGCCCAGGTCAAGGCCGGCGAACTGGCACAGGGCGAAGCGGTCACCATCGGTGCCGACGACGACGCCGCCGAGATCCTGCGCACCATGAGCGAGCACCAGGTACGGCGCCTGCCGGTCATCGACGGTCACCGACTCGTCGGCATCGTCGCCCAGGCCGACGTCGCCCGCGCCCTGCCCGACCCCCAGGTCGGCGACCTGCTCCAGGCCCTCTCCACCGGCTGACACCGGCGGGCTGGACAGGGGTCGGGGCACCTCAGAACGTCGCCGTCGCCGTCGCCGGAGCGGTGTCGCCCGCCCGGGCGGAACCGCTCCGGCCCCTCGCCCCGCGGAGCACCTTCGCAGGTGGCATCGGCCCATGCGGTGCAGGTGCTGGCCTTGCGTTCCCGGAGGCCGGCGAGGTGGTGGACGGTGCCTGGGTGCCGGTCCGGCGAGTGGCCCGGTTCGGCGGTCGGACGACACTCCACCGCGTTGAACTGCCTTTGCGGGGAATTGGAAGGTAAACCGCTTGTCCGACGTGTGGAGTGTGAGGGCTGACGCCGCCGCGCCCCCTGTGTGAGGAGATCTCCTTGAGTGCTGCCCCAGCGCTGATACCGGGTTCCGCGTTCGATGCCGCTTTGGACGCCGCGTACGAGACACATCGCCGGTTCCGGCATGGTGCCTTCGCCGAAGCATGTCCGACCTGCCACGTTCCCGCCGGCGAGCTTTGCCTGGCCCGGCGCAGTGTGCACACTGCGCGTCGCCAAGCCCATCGTGCCCGCTCGGAGCGCACCCGGTTCCCGATCCTGGCGGCTCTGGCCCGTTGAGCGCTCGCCGCTGAGCCCCAAAGCGGGCCCTCGGGTCGCCCGTCTGTCGTGACGCCCGTACCCGACGAGCAGCGCAACGAGGGGTTCGGGCCGCGCGGCCCGGCTGAAGAGCTCGAGGAGTCGTAGCCGCAGAGCCGGCACGGTACGGGCAGGGGCCGGACGAACGGGTCCGGCCGGCCGGAACGGTCCGGCCGCACCCGTGCGGGCAGCGCTGCCGTCCTGTGCCCGGGCGCCCTCACGCCCGTCGGCGCCGCGTCAGGACAGACCCGACCACACCGCGGTGCGGCGCTTGGTGAAGTAGTCCGCGTCCTTGGGCCGGGCCGGGTCGTGGCCCGCGGGACGGGGAGCCGGTTCCAGGTGGGGTATGTACTTCGAACAGTGGATGTACGCCTCCTGGACCGTGAGGTGGACCCACAGCTGGGGCCCCCGCCCCGGCGCGACGTCGGTGGGCAGGCCGGGATGGACCCGGCGCAGCTCCGCGTCGTCGTAGAGGCGGGCGACGCCGTTGACGTGCAGTCCCACGTGGTGGTGGGTGAAGTCCACGAACAGCATGCCCAGGTGCGGGTTCTCGGTCATGTTGCCGGCGCTGGCGAGCACTCCGTTCCCGCGGAACTCGGGGTAGGCGAGCGTCCGGTAGTCGATGACGTGGACGAACCCCGGCGGCCCGGCGCGGAAACTGGCGTCGCACTCGCCGTGGGAGTCGGCGGTCGCCAGGAACACCATGCTCTGGCAGCCGATGAACTCCCGCATCTCGTCCGTCAGGTGGGAGCGCACCTGCTGGTCGTAGAAGCGGGCGGCGCGCTCGGCCGTACCCAGCTGCTGCTGCAACCGGCGCTCACCGGCCGAACCGGACGACGGTGGAGGGAAGATCACGGGGGCTGCTCCTGGGAGAGTGAACGGGGATCCGGCTCAGCGGGTGGACAGGACGGGAGTCTCGAACGGGTCGTGATGGATACGGTCGGGCAACGTACCGTGGCGGGTCAGCGTTTCGCTGGCGGATACGACCATTGCCGCCGGCCCGCTGAGGAACACGTCGTGCTGGTACCACGGCCCGTACTCGGCCAGCACCTGCGGCAGTGACCCCCGGATGCCGGGAATGTGTTCGTGGGAGACCGCGCCCCGCAGGGTCAGCCAGTGGTGCCGCTGGACCATCCGCAGCATGTCGTCCACCCCGTACAGTTCGTCGCCGGTGCGGGCACCGAGGAACAGGTTCACCTGGTGGCGTCCCCCGCGGCGGGCGACCTCCTCGATGAGGGCGCGCATCGGGGCGAGCCCCGTACCGCCGGCGACGCAGAGCAGGTCCGTGTGCACGGCCGCGTCCAGGACCATGTCGCCCATCGGAGGACCCAGCCGCAGCACGTCGCCCACCGCTGCCCGGTGTACCAGCGCCTCGCTGACGGAGCCGCCGGGCACCGCGCGGACGTGGAAGGTCAGGGTGCCGTCGGCGCGGGGCGCGTTGGCGGGGGAGTAGTAGCGCCACAGCTTCGGCCACCACGGCGTCTCCATGCTCACGTACTGTCCGGCCTGGTACGCGTAGGGCAGGTGGGGGCGCACGGTGATCTCGGCGATGCCGTGCCCGCGGGGGAGGTGGTGCACCACCGTGGCGGGCCAGACGGCGGGCCGCTCCGCCGCGTCCTCCTCCGCGGCGCTGATCATGACCTGGGAGACCACGCCGTACGCCTTCGTCCACGCGTCGGCGATCTCCTGCGTCCAGGCCGGGCCCGCGTAGCGGGCGAGAGAGGCCAGGAGGCACTCGCCGACCGCCGGGAAGTGCGCGGCAAGGGTACCGAACTTGCGGTGGTCGCGGCCGAGGTGCCCGCAGAAGCGGACGAGGTTCGCCGGGTCGTCGACCACGTCCACGATGTGCAGGAGCGCGCGCAGGAGGCGGCCGCGCTGGGCGTCCATCCCGGGCGGGAACAGCGGACGTACCTGCGGATAGCGGGCGAACAGGATGGCGTAGAAGTAGACCGTCATCTCTTCGGCCACGGGAGCGACCAACGACGCCGAAGTCCTGACCAGGTGTATCTCGTGCTCCGACAAGGGCGCTTCGGGAGCCGGGGGCGGCGCGGTGGCGGGGGCGCGGTCGTGCGCCGGTTCTTCCGTGGGCTGGTGAGCGGGCGGATTGCTGGGGCGGCCGATCCGGAATCTCAAGGGACGAGCGCTCCTCCGCTCCTTGTCCGGACGGATCTCCGTCTCGGGGCGGAAGGGGCGATGTCGTGTCGGGAGAGCATGAGTCCTCATCGGGTAGGGGCGCGCCTGGTCATAGAAGCGGATGAAATGCTTCCGGACCGCCCATGATCTTTGAACAGATTGTTGATGGGTGGAAGGGTCGTATCCGCTAGAACTCGTCCCCAGATCTTGTCGCTTTATGTGGGCTGGTCACGGGGTTAAGACGAGAGATTCGGGGAAAACTCGCCGGCCGGCCGCCGCCGGCCGCCGCCGGCCGCCGCCGGCAGGTGAGGGCGGTGACCACCGTGCCCGCCTGGCGTCCGGCGGCGATGGCCGTCGCCTTCGCGACGGCGTGGGCGTGGGCCATCGCCATGAGGCCGCGCTGCCCGCGCGGCAGATTCGGCCCCGGCCGCGGAGGCGGCCGGGGGGGGGGGGCTCAGATGCGGTGGAGTGGTGCCGAGTGCGTCCAGTGCCAGTTGACCGGGCCCCACTGCTTCTTCAGGGCCGTGCGCTGTCGGCCGTACGCCCGCAGTGCCTCCTCGACGGTCGCTGCGAGGTCGGTGAGGTCAGCGGGGGCCGGGACGCGCAGCACCAGGTGCTGCTTGGTGTGGGCCAGCAACAGGTCGCCGTTGGGGGCGCAGGATCCGAGGGTGAAGTGGGTCAGCGGCTTGAACGTCTTGTTGCCGGTGTCCAGTTTGGCGCGGAGCACTCCTTGCCGGTTCCAGGCGTAGAGGCCGTAGCGGTTGAGGTGGAAGGCATGGCCCCGGTGCGGGTCCGCGGCGAGGTTGAAGCAGAAGCCGGTGAAGGGCGAGTCGCGCCACTCATGCAGCCCGTGAAGTCGTCCGGTCATTTCGCCCTGGTCGTTGACGAGGGCGAAGACGAAGGGCTGGCCGCGGCTGCCGCCTCGGAAGGTCCGGGCGTAGAAGGGGACGACGAAGAGGCCGTCGGAGAGCGGGACCGGCCGGCCGAGACGGGACCGCTCCCAGCCGGAGAGGCTGTCCTCGGCGGCGACGAGCTCGGTCAGGGCCGGGCGGGGGCGGTTCGCCAGACCGACGGGAGCGCCCCGGTACGTGGCGTGCGCCCGGAGGTCCACCTCGGTCTGGTGTGCGGGTGTGGGGTCGAGCGAGGCGAGTACGCGGATGGCCGGCTTGGAGTCGGCGGTCAGGGCTCCCTCGGCGATGCCCACGAGGTTGGTGATGACGTTGCCGTACCGCCACACGCCGTACTCGGCGAGAGTGCACAGCAGCCGGCCCGAGGGAGTGACGCTGAGGGAACCGGCGAAGGGGTTGCCCTCACCTGGCGTGAACTCCCGGTAAGGGCGGCCGTCCTTCGAGTCGTACACGGCCAGGACGCGGCTCAGGTCAGGCGCGACGAGCGTGGTCATGTCCGGCGTCCCGGTGATGGCGAGCACCCCGTCGGGCAGTACGCACAGGCTGATGTCGACTCCGTCAGCGACGTCCGAGTCACCCTTGCGCGCGCCGCCGGTACGGAACCGCGCGCTCGCCAGGACCTCGCCCTCAGCGGAGTACCGGGTGATGATCCGGTACCCGAAGTTCGCGACCTGCGGGTCCTGTTCCTCGTCGGCGACGCCGTAGGTGTAGCGGTACACGCCGTACAGGGCGTACACCTCGCCGTTCGGGGCTCCGGCGATGTCGAAGAGGGTCAGGCCCCAGCCCGTTGAGTAGAGCGCGGTCAGATCGAGGCCGTGGTGGTCCACCAGCGTGCCCGGCAGGGCCAGGGGAAGAGTCTGGATCATGCCTTCATCCTGCGTCACGGCGCTGACAGTCGGCCCGGCGGGCGGCCGGCGGGAGCGTTCGAGCCCGCGGGATGACGACCCTCGGACCGGGCCGCGGCCTTCGCGCGCCGCCGGCGCCTGCGCCGAGCCGCCTTCGACCAGGCCGGCTCCGCGGTTCGACCGGCCCGACGGCCCGCACCTGGTCCTGGTCGGTGTCCGGGCACGCGGGGGAACCGCGCCGGCCGGTGCGTCGGCGTGGAGCGGGCCCTGGCGGAGTCGAAAGGGCTCCGCCAGGGCCCGGACAGATGCACGCCGGCCACCCGGAAGCCTCGGTGACGACCGGTGGTGCCTCTGCGGTCGGGATCAGATGCCGAAGATGCTGCTGAGGGGTCCGAAGAGGCCGGTGAGGGCGGCGTCGGAGAGGTTGATGCCGGGCTTGGGCTCGGTGGGTGTCCATTTCACGATGGACCAGGTCTGGCCGTCGCCGCCCTTGGGGCGGCCTACCAGGTATCCGCCCGCGTCGGTCCAGTAGGTCTTGTCGGAGGCGTAGATGTAGGTGCCGTCGTAGGTCCAGCCGTAGGTGCTGCCCTCGCCGCCGCTGGCTCCACAGCCGTACAGGGTGGTGCGGGAGTCGGAGGCGATCACCGGGGGGACGATGCCTTCCTTGGCCGCGGCCCTCAGATAGGTGTCCAGCGCGGCGATGATGCGCTCGTCCTCGCTGGTGCTGTAGTGAAGGCTGGTGAACCGGATGCCCACGTCCGGGCTGACCCTGCGGACGGCGCAGTAGGAGTGCCACTCGTGCAGGTCGTCCAGCGGAACGGCGGCCAGGGCGGCGGCGGCGCGGCGCTCCTTCACTTCGGGCAGCAGCTTCGCGGCGCGCTCGAGGACCTGTTCGGCGCGCGGATCGCGCTCCAGGCGCTGGACCACTTCCCTCATCTGCTCGTCGGCCCCCGCCCGGAGCGCCTGCTGCTCCTCCGGGGAGAGGTCCATCAGCCACTCCGTCATCTCCCCGGGCAGGTCACCGAATTCGTCAACCTCCTCCGGGCTGCGGATGGTGCCCTCGATGATGCCCAGCCGGTAGGCGCGCAGCAGGGTGAGGTCCTGGTCGCTGGGAGGGTGCTCCTCGGCTGCCCATGCCTCCACCTCCGCGTCCGCCTCCGCGCGGGCTTCTTCCTGCTCCCTGAATGTCAGGCTCTCGGCCTGCTGGGCGCGCTGGCGGGCTTGGATGGTCGTCCACTCGGCGGGGATCAGCGGCGCGAGACGGGCTTGCAGGTCCGCGGGCATGTCGTTCAGCCGGTTTTCGAACGCCTGCCGGGTGTTGAAGAGGTCCTCCGACCTGTTCGCCCAGTCTTCGTGCATCCATACGCAGTAATCACCGATGTTCTGGTATTCGCGGACGGCATGGCTGACGATCTGCTGGTATTCCTGGCGGGCGTCGTGCCACCAGACGGTGGCGGGGGTGTTGTCGGCCTGGCCCAGCTCCAGCGTGGGCTTCTCCGTGACGTACTGGAGGTACTTGGTGCCCTCCTTGTGCTGGCTCACGTCGTGGGTGCGCCCCAGACGCACGCGCACGGCCCGGCCGGTCTCGTTGTTGACGATGGTGAAATTGCCTTCAGGGAACCTCGACATGGATCCACTGCTATCACTCATCGCATCGACCTGATCAAAGACCGCACATTTCTTGCCAACCCCGCGCCAACGCTGACCCGTTACCACACCCACGGCATCCCGGAAGCGCCGAGGCACGGAGGGACGTGCCGTCGAAAGCGGAAGCCACACCCCTCAGGACCGCCCGCTCCAGAAGAACGCCGGCCGTCGGCATTCCGATGGAGCCCGCCACGGCAGGGTTGGGCACGAGCGGGGCCGCGTACCGGCAGCACGTCCAGAGCTGCCTCGCCAGCCGTGAGGACCGAACCCTCCACCCTCCACCACCGCGGCGGCTACCGTGGCGGTACAACCTGCCTGGAGGAGCCCGTGAGCGCTCAACCCGTCGACCACGTACCCGTACCGCCGTACGCGCCCGCGCCGGGCGCCGCGGCCGAACTGCGCGCACAGCTGCGCGCCGACCGCCGCGCGCAGATATGGGTGCCGGCGTTCGAGCGGGACTGGGCCAAGGCCCTGGAGGACGCCCGTGACTCCTTCAGCCTCACCCCCTTGCACGACGTGGTGCGCAGCTGGCAGTTGCGCGTCGCCGCGGCCCCGGCGGTCGACGCCTTCACGGACTCGGGCCGTGACGAGTCCGGCTTCGTGGACCTGGACGACGTTCTCGGAGCCCGCGGGTGACCGGCCGGCGGTGGGTGGTGCGCCTGTCCCCGGAAGCCGCGAAGACGCTGGCCGGGCTTCCCGAACCGGCCCGGGAGATGGTCCGCGATGTCCTGGACATCGCGGTGCGCTCCCCGTGGGGCTGGCCGCAGTGGAACGCCGGCGATCCTGAGGGCGAGGACGTCCGGGCCGCGTCCGTCGGACAGCTGTCCGTCGTTTACGTGGCCAACCACCTCACCCGGGGCTTGTCCGTCCTCAGCATCGTCTGGCTCGGGTAGCCACTTCGTAAGCGTCACGCGACGAAGCGGGCCGGCCGGCGTGGCCGAGGGAGTCCAGCAGCGGCTGCGGGCCGCCGTTGGCCGGTGAGGGGCCGGCCCCTTCGCCTCGCCCCGAACGCCGCTCGTGCCAGGGGGCCCGTCAGCGGTTCGGGCACACTGGCCGTGACGGTTCGACGGGAGGCGCGGGGTGGAAACGACGGACGAGGACGACACCAGCGGCGCGGACCACCGGGGGGTGCGTGCCCCGCGGCCGGGCAGGCTCCGCAGAGCGACCCCCACCCGTACCCTGCTGGGATCCTTCCAACGGGGCACGGTCGCGATTTCCCCTGACGGGCGACACGGCGTATGCGGAGGAAGGAACGAACCGGTGCGGCTGTGGGAGCTCACCACCGGAACGCTCCTGCGGGGCCTGGGAACCCGGGGCGCCGGCTCCGACGGCGTCGCCGTTCCCGGGAACCGGGTGCTGGCGTACGGCGGCGGGACGTTCATGCGGTGCACTTTGACCGGCGCGGTGAGCCGGTTCGACCCCCGCAACCCCCTGGGCCGGCGCACCTCGCCCAGGGGCCCCCACCCCGACCTCGGCACGGGCGTGGTGGGCTCGGTCGCGTTCAGCGCCTCCGGCCGCTTCGCACTGGGCATGTGCATGGACCACGCCGTGCGTATGTGGGATCTCCGGGACGGAACGTGCACGCAGACGCTGGTCGGACACGCTGCCCCGCCGTCCGCGGTGTGGCTCGCCCCGGACGCACGCCGGGCGGTGTCGGCCTGCGCCGACGGCGAGATCCGGGTCTGGGACGTGGACAGCGGTGAGTGCGCCCTGTTCCCGCACCCGGGCTCGTGGATCTCCTCGGTGTGCCTGAGCCCGGACGGCCGCCTCGTGCTCGCCGCCGGCGACCACCGCGGCCTTCCACACCGGGGCCGTACGCTCTGGGGCCGCAGGCGCCCGGGCCGAACGCTCTGGCTCACGGACGCCGGCACCGGTGACCTCGTACGCACCTTCGAGGACGTACGGGACCGGTACCGCGGCTTGCCGAGGCATTCCGATGACCGCTCCGAGGAGGTCCTGACGGCCCGGTTCACCTCCGACGGAAGGTTCGTGCTCTCGGGCGAGGACGACGGCCGGATACGGATCTGGGACACGGCAACAGGCCGTTGCGTCCGGACCCTGGACGGCCACGACGACGACGTCTACGGCATCGCGCTGACCCCGGACGACCGGTTCCTGCTCTCGGGCAGCTCGGACGGCACCCTGCGACTGTGGGAGCTCGACTGGTAGCGGCGTCACCTCTCTTCCGTTGCCACGGTCCGCCAGCGGCCACGGCTCCGACGCGCCCGCGGCCTCCTCGAGTCGTCGCCGGAGCGATGACCGCCCACGCGCGCCTGGCCGCCGACGTCCCGGGCCCGGGCCCGCGCGCGACGATCGTGGCGCTGCTGCCGGCCTGTCTGTCCATCCGCAACAGCTCCGCTCTCCGTAGCCGGCGGGAAGGGCCTCGTGCAGCCGCGGCCATACGCCCGGCCTCGACGCAGCCCCGAAGTCGCTGCCAGGCGGTGATCCCGCTGCGACCGGTACGCTCCGCGGGCACGCCCCGCCGGCTCACGCTCTTGCACAGCCGGGCTGGACGGACTGTCCCGGGTGGCCGGAGGCCAGACCAGACTCCCTTGACCGGACGGCACGGCCCGCACCCGGCACGAGCAGGCGGCCCCGGTCTACGAGAAGGGCCCCATGGCCGGACCGAGGCGCGACCCGTGAAAGGCTGGCCCGCGGGACCACTTGGTCGCGCCATCCCTCTTCGAGAGCAGGTACGACGACATGCGATGGACCATCCACGGCGAGCGCACGGTGCACGACACGCCCTGGGTGCGGTTGCGTTCGCTGGACGTGGAGCAGCCGGATGGCGCGCGGGTCGACTACCACGTCGTACGGCTGCGGGACCTCGCTGTGACGGCGGCGGTCGACGAGCGGCAGCGGGTGCTGATGATGTGGCGCCACCGCTTCGTCACGGACACCTGGGCGTGGGAGCTGCCGATGGGGCTGGTCGAGGACGGCGAGAGCCCCGCCACCGCCGCCGGCCGGGAGCTCGAGGAGGAGACGGGGTGGCGGCCGCAGAACCTGCGGGAGCTGATCTACGCGGAACCGGCGGCCGGGATCACCGACGCACGGCACTTCGTGTTCCGCACGGACGACGCCCGGCGCGTCGGTGAGCCCACCGAACGCAACGAGTCGGACCGGGTGGAATGGATCCCTCTGGCCGACATCCCCGGCATGATCGCCCGCCGGGAGATCGTCAGCAGCGCGACGCTGGTGGGCGTGATGGCGCTCCTGCTGGACGCCATGGCCTGAGCCGGCCCCCGGTACGCCCCCGCCCGCCGCCCACCGGAGGGGTGCGGTCTCGCGACGCGGACCGCCGAGACGTCGTCTCGTTCGCCTCAGGATGAAGGCCGGGGAAGCTGAGCTCGTCCGCGCCCGCACCGTAGAGGGCCCCCCGCCTGGGGGCGGTGACCGGAGCCGATGCGGCCTCGATTCCGGGTACGGAACGGGCTGCGGTCGCCGTCCCCGGTTTGACGGCTTAAGCGCATGAGGCGCCTTTCTCCTCGATAGCCGGGGAAAGAGGCTCTGCCTTGCAGACGGAGGCCGGGCGGCGGACCCGGTCAGGCCAGGAACCGGACGCCCCCCGACTCCGGCCGCGCCCAGGCCCGTTCCGTGTCCGCGAGGTCGAGGCCGGACTGGATGACGAAGGCCCTGGGGGAGCCGCTGCGGTGCTGGCCACGCGTGACTGCCTCGGCGGTGGGCCACCTGCTGCGGGCCGGCCTGCTGAAGTCCGCGATGTCTGACGAACTGGTGCGCGATGCGATCCTGTCCTCCCCGGCCTGCCGGACATCGCGGCCGCGATGTCCGGCTCGACGCGAAGGGCGACGTCGCCCGGATCCTCCTCGACGCGCACGCGACCGGAGCGGGCATCGACCAGGCCGTCGCCCCTGTCATCTCCGCGGCCCGCCGCCAAGGACCCGGCGGCGCCCCGGCCGCTGTTGCTGCCGCGCTGCCGGCCCGGGCTCTGGACGCGCTCCCGCCCGTCCCCGCTGCTGCGCCGGTGCGGAAGACCGCCGACCTGTAGGCGCGCGTCCGCGATCGTCGGTGCCGTCAAGGACGTCCTCCCCGAGCAGCAGGATGCGGTGAGCCGACAGGGGCCATTGGCGGGAGCCAGCCACGAATGGACCAGATGCGCGGCCAGGGCGCCCCCGGTCTCCTCGCCGCGCATCGGAGGGTCGGCCCTGCCGGAAGCCGCCGTCCCCGACCAGATGCGGGCGGAGTTCACCTGGATCAACGGCGGCCCGGGCGTGGTCTTCCGCAGGCCGGACCGCGTGATCGCGACGCTGACCTTCGACTTCGACTCCGAAGGCCGCGTCTCGACCATCCACAACGTGGCCGACCCCGACAAGCTCCACGCCGTCGCCGTCGCCGTCGCCGACGGCACACGGTACGCACTGGCCTGAGCAGCCCGACCGCACCAGAGCCCGGGGCTCCCAACGCTCTCACCGCACTGCTGATCCGGCGAGTACCGCGGCGACCACCCGTGGCGGGAACGGGCCGCGGGCTCCGGCCGCCTGGTCGCGCTCCCTCCGCTGCGCCGGGCTCGTACGCTCGGGGAATGATCACCGACACTGACATGCTGTCCCGTGACCCCGCCCAGCGTGCGCGGGACGTACGGGCGCGGCTCGCGGCCGACATGGACCTGTGGGTCGCGTCCGCCGACGCCGACGGACGGCCGTACCTCGTGCCGCTCTCGTTCGTCTGGGACGGGAACGCCGTCTGGGTCGTCACCCGGCTCTCCAACCCCACCGGCCGCAACCTCGCCTCCGGCGGCCGGACCCGGCTCGCCCTCGGGACCACCCGGGACGTCGTCCTCGTCGACGGCGAGGCGGTCGCCTACCCCCAGGACGACGTTCCGGCTCCGGTCGCCGAGGGCTTCCGCGCGAAGACCGGCTGGGACGCCCGTGCCGCCGGACCCGCCTACCGCTGGTTCCGGATCCGGCCGGTGACGGTGGAGGCGTGGCACGAGTACCCCGAGTTCCCGGACCGCCGTCTGATGACCGACGGCGTCTGGGCGGCCGGGACGGCGGAGGACCTCCGCCAGCGGTAGCCGCCCGGGGTGCTTCGGTGGCGCGGCCGGGGGACGGGCAGCCATGCCGTCCTCGCCGAGGACGCGGTAGCGGCGCAGTGGGCGGGCCGCTGGCGTCCGGTCTTGGTCAGGGGTGCGTTACGGCTGGGCGCGAGGTCCTTCCTCTGGCCCGCCTACGGTCGCCCGCAGAGCACACCGGCGGCAACCACGCGCGGTCAACGTAGCGCCCGTCTGCATCGGGCCGGCGGTGTCCGACACTGACCGTCAAGCGTGCGGCGAGGTCGTCGGGCTCTTCCCCTCCCCGCCGGCCGGCGGCTCATCCCGCCCTTGCACTTGGGCAGGGTCTCATCGAAGCGAAGCTCCGGCAGCGTCGTGGCCGGTGAGGAACGCCCGGACCAGGGGCACGGTGAGGTCCGTTCTCAGAAAGGTGTCGAGATGCCCGCAGCCGGACAGTTCCGCAAGGGTGGCGCTGTGTATCCGGTGGGCGGTCTCCCGGATCGCACGCAGTCGGGGGTCGCGATCTCCTGCGAGCAGGAGCACCGGAACGGCGGAGGAAGCCAGCGCTTCCAGAACGCCGTGGCGGTGGTCGAGAGCGAGGCTCAAGGCTGCCAGGGCAAGGGGGTCGGCGGCTTGGACCACGGTCCGCATCCATGCGGGTAGCGGTCCCTGGCGTTCCAGCGTCTCGATGAACGGTGCGGTGCCCTGAGTCCGGAACACGGCGGCTTCCGCCTCCGACTCAGCCGGGCCGACGGTGACCGGGCCGGCGTGGGCGCCGCCCGCGACGAGCGCCGTCAGCCGCTCAGGGTGACGGGCGAGGAGATGCAGGCCGATGATGCGGCCCATCGAGGCGCCCCACATGGCCGCCCGGTCAATGCCGAGAGCGTCGAGCACGGCGAGGACGTCGTCGGCCTGACGGCTGATCGCGTAGCCGCCCGCGTCATGGGGCGCTTCGCTTTCACCGTGGCCACGGGCATCGATCAGGACGAGCCGGAAGTCCGCGGCGAGTGCGTCGACGTAACCGGCGGAGTGCCACGTGGTGCGGTCGCCGAAGAAGCCGTGCAGCAGTACCAGCGGATGTTCACGGCCCACCGCCTCGAACCCGATCGTCAGTCCGTCACCGCTGGTGACCCGCATGTTCCGAGCCTGGAGGACGGCCCCCGCGTGTGCAACGTCTTTTGCCGGGCGCGGACCCTGCCGCACCCAGGGCGGGCTGCGCCGGATGGTCCGGTACACGCCTCGGGTCAGTGACGGTCGCAGGGTTTCGGGCAGGGCGACGACGAGGCGGCCGTCGAGGCCCGAGGCGGCGCAGGGCCGGTGCCGCCGAGGGGCCGCCCGGACTTCCGGGCGTCGTCGGCGAGGGATTCCGCTCGCGCAGCAGCCGGCGGTGCGCAGTCAGGCTCGCGGGTGCCAGGCAGGGGGACCTCCCCGTCGCCGCCTACGGGGCGGCCGGAGGCCGGAGGCGGGTCGCCCTGGCGCGGGCGTACAGCAGGTGGGTGACGGCCTCCGCCGCGAGCAGCAGGACCACCAGCCAGGGTGCGAGGACCTCGTGCGCGAGGGCCACCGCCACCGGTACGACGACGCCCGGCACCGCCCAGACCGCCACGGCGCCCGCGCCCCGGCCGAAGCGCAGCGCGATGGCGGCGTGGGCCGCGTGATACATCGCCAGGCCCCCGGCCAGGGACCAGGCCGCGCCCCGGGCCAGGTGGGCATGGCCCGACTCCTCGACGGCGGTCGCCAGTCCGGCCGCCATGCACAGGATGCCGGCGGTCACGAAGTAGTGCAGGAAGCCCCCGATGTCCCGGGCCATCAGGTACGCCCGCACCGCTTCGACCCGGCCGAGCATCTGCTCGGCCGCCGCCGAGCCGAAGTCGAAGTACGACCACCAGAGCGCGGCCAGCAGGACGAACCCCAGCACCGCCACGACCCCGGACCCGGCCGTCCACGTGTGGTCCGTCGAGGTGATCAGGGCCAGCACGGACTCGCCGAACACGATGATCACGAACAGCCCGATCCGCTCCACGAGGTGCCCGGTGTTCAGCCGGCCGGGAATGCCGCGGCCGCGGGCGGTGAGCAGCAGTGCCATCTCCGCGGCGATCAGTGCGGCCCAGACGACGTACTGCCAGGGGGACGGGACAGCCGCCGACGCCGCCCACAGCAGCCCGGACGCGAGGCAGTAGCTCAGCGGCCGCCAGCGCGGGATCCGGTGCGGCTCCGGGAAGCGGGTGGCGGGCCACCAAAGCCCGAGCAGGACCAGCCGCGTGCCGGCGTACCCGAGGGCGTACACCGCGCCGCGGGTGCTGTCGGCCTCGGGCACCGCGGCGGCCATCCCGGCCAGGCAGAGCATCGCGAAGAGCATCAGGAACCGGCGGCGCGCGCTGTCGTCCTCGAAGAGGTTCGCGGAGGCCATGAGGTTGCTCCACATCCACCACGGCGGGAAGTACAGCCCGAGGAAGACAGCGAACTCCAGCAGCCCCGGATCGCCGTGCAACCCGTGCGAGAGCTGCGCCGCGAAGGCCACGAAGACGAGGTCGAAGAACAGCTCCAGCCAGGCGGCGTGGCGGCTCTCCCGGTCGCGCGGGACTGCCGTATCCAAGGCACTCATCAGACATCCGTCCGGGGATCGCGTACGACGAGCCCCGAGCCTGCCCCCACGCGCGCGCCCATCCCGGAACGGCACACCGCCGGGTCATACGAATGGCCCGGCGGTCCCCGCGGGATGCGCCACCCAGCGATCCGCCGACCATGCCGGCCCGCCCGTCGCAGAGCCTGCGCGCCTTCTACGACCGCCTCGAACCACGCACCGGCGCGGTCCACAGACACGCCGCAGCAACGGGCAGCACCGCGGGACCTACTGGCTCGAACCCGCACGACCGCGGGTGGTGGGCGGCGCACCGCGGACGACGGACGGCGAGCAGGCACCGGTGGCAGCACCCCCGCCCGACCCGGGCTCCGCTCGGCAGTTCCGGCGCCTCCCGCCCGGCAACTTTGTCCGAATCCCCCTACCGCCGGACAAGCCTCTGGCAAGATCTGCCCATGGGGAGCGAGAACGACCGCCTGCGGTCCTGGCTGGCGGGTCTGGGCGACGAGGAACTGCGCCGCCTCGTCGCGGTCCCCGGCATCTCAGCCCTGGTGCCCGGGGTCGGAGGCGGCCCCAAAGGGCCTGCGCCCCGCCTCCGGCGGCGTGAACTCCTGGCCACACGTGCCTGGCTGGTCAGGGCCACCGGACGTGAGCTGGCCGAACTCGCGGACCGCGCGCGCCATCTCGCCGTTCACCGGCTTCTGCACTGCCACGGATATCCTCGGGGGTCCGTCGCCAGGCCGGACCGGGCCCAGCTGGCGTCGATGCTCGGCGACCTTGAACCGGGCCTCGCGCGGATCAGCATGCTCAGCCTCGTCGAGGGCGGCTACCCGGCCGCCGACCTCGTACGTGCGCACTGGGCCGAGCTGTGGAGCGTCGCCGGTGGTCCCGGCACACCGTGCGGCTGCGGGATCGAGACCGGTGGCTGCGGGTCCGAACAGAGGCGCCTTGCCATAGAGGCCGAGCCCGACGGCGAGGCTGGCGAGCGCGTGGAAGCCCAGGCACATCCCGAGGAGGAGCACCGCGTGACACAGGCCGTTACCCCGGACCGGCTCGACCAGGACATCGACGCGCTGCGCAGCCTGGCCGATGAGCTGACCGAGGCGCTCCTCGCGGCCGGCGAAGCCGTCAGGGCGGGGCGGGAGGTTCCCGTCGGGCTCGCCGCGTCCCTGTCCGCCTGGTCGGCGGCACGGAGCGAGGTGGCCGACCAGCTCACCGCGGCCGGACGGCCGTGGCCCGGCTCCGCCGGCTTCGCGGAACTGGAGGCACTGGCCGGCGAACTGCGGGCTGCGGAGCTGGACCGGCTGCGGGAGCAGAGGGACGACCTGAAGTCGCTGCTTGCGCGGGCCGCTCCCGACGCACCGCACCTGGGGCCCCTGCGCGAGTCGCTGACCCTGCTGGAGCAGCGGATGGAGACGCTGGCGGGGTCCGCGCCCAGCCCAGCAGCCGTACCGGAGCAGCGCGAGCCCGCACGTGGGGACACCGAACCGGCACAGCCGCCGCGGCCGGCAGGGCCGCCACCGGAACAGAACGCCCCGCCCGTGGCCGTCGCTGGACGCCCGGTCGCCCCCACCGCCGCCATGCCGTCACCCGCCGTACAGGCCGCGACGGAGCCGTCACCCGTCTCTCCTGAGGCGACGGGGGCCGACGGCGACGACGCCTCCGTTCAGCAGGAGGGGAAGCCCGGGCAGCCGAAGCCGGAACCCCAGCCGCCTTCGGGCCTGGAGCTGCAGGTGGACCCGGAGGCGCCGCGGGACATGCGTCCACAGGGGGAACCGTCCGTCGCCGACCAGGCCGAGACGGCGGAGCCCGTCCGGCCGACCCTCCCGCATCGCCCTACGGGCCACCCGACCGACACCGCCCCGACCGACGCCGCCCCGGCCACCGGCGCCCCATCCGATTCGGTGCCCGCGGGGCCCGACGCCGCAGAGGCAGACGGCCCCGACGACTCCGGTCCGGTATGGCTGCCGTGGCAGCCGCAGGCCGACGGCGCCGACGACTCCCCGGTGGCCAGGCTGGTCCGCGACGGCCGCTTCCAGGAGGCGTACTGGCTCACGGTCAGCTCCGACGAGCGCACCCACCGCGCGGACATCCTCGCCTTCACCGCGGCCGCCTTCGCCTGCGGCGACCAGGAAGAGGCCGCTGCCGTGGTCTCGGGCTTCGATCCGGACATCACCGCGCTCCAGGGGGACCGGACCGCGCTGGTCCTGGCCGTCGTGGCCTCCTTGCGCGCGTGCCTCCTCGGCGGCTGGCCCAACGACGTGCTGCTGCAGGCCGAGCTGTCCTCCGCCGCCCTGCCCGACCCGTGGGTGAAGCTGCTGGAACGGGGCGCGGACACGCTGCGCCGCTACCAGCGCGTGGACCTCTCCGCCATCCAGCTCACCACTGAGAGCGACGACGACTCTCCCGTCCTCACTCCCGAGGGTGTGGCCGCAGAAGCCGCCGAGCTGCTGGCCGACCTGCCGCGCCAGCGGATCGGCTACACGCGGGCGACCCAGGTCAGGTCCCGCCTGCTCGGGCCGGAGCAGCCGCTCGGCCGGGCCCTGGAGGGCATCAGCGCCTGGGCCGAAGGCCGGGCCACCGCGAGCGACCTGGACAAGATCTGGGAGCTCTTCCGCAAGCGCGGTGCGGCGGAGCGCATGATCGAGGAAGCCGATGCCGCGATCCGTACGCCGAAGCAGGCCAAAGAGCCCATCGAGGCCGCTGCCAAACGCTCCCTGCTGCGCAGCATCCAGCAGGTGTCCCGCCTGTTGACCCGCGCCCGCGTGCTCGCCGCCCCACTGGGCGACGAGCAGAAGGACACCACCACCGGACTCCGGCACGCCCTTGACCGGGTGCGCAACGCCGAGCCGCCGGCCGGCGTCGACGGCGCGGCCTTGCTGCGGCTGCGGACCTGGCTGCTCGGCGGTGATCCGGACACCGGTACGGCCGTACCGGCCCTGTCGCCGCCGTTCGCCGAGCACGGCCGGGCGGAGGACCAGCCCGGTCACGAGGCGCTGCTGGCCGTGCCGGACCTGCCCCGCACGCCGGCGGGCTCGCCGCTGCCTCACGACGAGGGGTTCGGGGAAGCCCTGCTCAGCGCCCTGGAGCCGGTCGACGCCCGCCGGGTGCTGCGGCGTTACTGCGACCGGGGCGATCTGCACCTGGCCGACTGGTTCGTCGCCGCGCTGGAGCAGGACCTGGTGCCCGCCGTACCGGCGGGGCTGGACGCGGTGCCGGCCGACTGGCGGCAGCTGCGGGAGTCGGAGTGGGCCCGCTGGGCCGCGGTGCATCGCACGGCGCACGGGCGGGCCGCGGCCCTCCTCGCGGAGCTGCGTACCCAGCAGAGCCTCGACCTGCCCAGCGAACGCGACCTGGTCGGGCGCCTGGAGGAGCTGCGGCGGCCGGTCCCCGAGGGCGCCTTCGGGTGGGCGGCCACCGGGCTGGCCGCGTTGGAGGCGGAGCTCCGCGCAAACGTCCAGCAGTACGTCGAGCGGCTCCGCGAGAGCCTGGCCGACCTGAACCTGCCCGCGGAGGAGTGGCAGCGGCTCACCGCCCTGCTGGACGCCGGTGACACGGTCACCGCCGAGGAGTGCCTGGCCCTCCTGCGCAAGGGCGAGCCGCTGCCCGACCTCAGCGGCATGGACTGGGGCGCGGAGCTGGCCCGGTTCACCGAGGGTCTCGAACTGCCGTCCAGCCGCAAGGCGGGCCAACAGGGCCACTCCGCGCGCCTGTGGGCGGAGCACTACCTCGACGGCCAGCCCCTGACCGAGGGATCCCGCAGCGGCCTGGACTCCTGGGACGCCCTCTGCCACCCCGCGACACGCGGCTCGCAGTGGCAGCGGCACCTGCCGTCGGTCCTGCGCGTCCTCGGTCTGGAATGCGAGCAGACACCCGTGCGCAAGGAACGGCAGCCGGTGCGCGGCGTGCTGCGGCTCACCGCGCGGGCCCGCTCCGCCGAGACCGCTCCCGGATACGTGGCGGCACTGGGGTCGGCCGCCTCGTCGTACACCGTCCTCGTGGTCTCCGACGAGCAGCGCGGCCGGAGCCCCCTGGAACTGCTGGACAGCGGAGACGGCGGCGCCTGTCTGATCATCTACCTCTACCCGCTCGGACTCGGCGGCCGGCGCGACATGGCCACCCGCGCCCGCACGTCCTCCTCCCAGCAGGCGCTGGTGGTGGACCCGGCGGTGTTCGGCTGGGTGGCCGCGCGCTCCCCGCGTTCCTTCCGCGCCACCCAGCGCGTCACGCTGCCCTGGACGGCGTACAACCCCTACACGCCGTTCGTGGCGGGGCTGGTCCCGCCTGAGGTCTTCTACGGCCGCGACGAGGAAATGGCCAAGGTCACCGACCCGATGGGTGCCCTGTTCCTCTACGGCGGCCGCCAGCTCGGCAAGTCCGCGCTGCTGCGCCGCGTGCAGACCACGTTCCCCAGCACCCCGGACCGCAAGGCCGTCTACATCGACCTCAAGGCACGCGGCGTCGGTGAGGCAGAGCCCGCCGAGCGGATCTGGTCGGTGCTGGAATCCGAACTGCGCAGGGTCCACGTCCTGCAGCCGGCGGGGGACGACGACGCCGGGCCGGCCCCCGACGCCTTGCTCGAACAGGTCGAGAACTGGCTGGCGAAGGACGAGGACCGGCGCGTGCTGGTCCTGGCCGACGAGGCCGACGCGTTCCTGACCGCCGACTCCAAGGCGGTGCACGGGCGGGGCGGGGAAGGCACCTTCGCCAACGTCGCACGGCTCAAGGGACTGATGGACCGCACCACCCGCCGCTTCAAGATCGTGTTCGCCGGCCTGCACCAGGTACAGCGCTTCAGCCACCTGTCGAACGTCCCCCTGACCCACGGCGGCCCGGACGTGCTCATCAGCACCCTGAAGCCGGCCGAGGCACAGCGGCTGGTCGCGGAGCCGATGGCAGCCTTCGGGTACAAGTTCGAACGGCCCGAGCTGGTCTGGCGGGTCCTCGCCGCGACGAACTACCAGGCGTGCCTGGTCCAGATCTTCTGCGAGCGGCTGGTCGCGGCCCTGCGCGAGAAACCGCTCGGGTCCGCCCAGTGGCCCGTCACGGTCACCGAGGAGGACGTCCGGTCGGTGGCCGGTTCCGCCCTGGTCCACCGGCACATAGCCGAACGGCTGAGGATCACCATCAACCTCGAAGACCGCTACCGCGTACTCGCCCTGGTGATCGCGCTGCGCAGCCAGGCGGACCGCTTCCGCCGCGGCTACGACGCGGACGAGCTCCTGAGCGCGGCCAAGGAGAGCTGGCCGGAGGGCTTCAGCTCCCTCACGGCCAGCGACGTGCGGATATACCTGGACGAGATGGTGGGGCTGGGGCTGCTCATCCAGCAGGCGGACCCCCGCCTGTACGCGGTCCGCAGCCCCAACGTGGTGCACATGCTCGGCACCCGCGAGGATCTCCAACTCGAACTGCGGCAGACCGAGTTCGACCTGCCGTACGACTACAACCCGAGGTTCTCCCGCCGGCACCTCGGCACGTTCCGGCCCGGGAACATCACCCGCTACAGCCCGCTGACCGAGCACCAGCTCCACCAGATCACCGGACCGGGAGTCACAGCGGTCTGCCTGACCGCCGCGCACAGCCCGCCACTGGTGGAGCTGGCCGTCCGCTCGTACGCCGACGCCCGCGGGCTCAAGGTGTGGCCGACCGACGCGGCAGCCCTGACCGCCACCTTGGCGCAGGACGTCCGGACGGCCACCTCGGCGCAGGACGGCCGGTCCACACCCAGCCTGGTCCTGGCCGACCTGCGCGGCTGCGACAGCCGAGCGCTCCAGGACTGCCTCGACGCCCTGCACGCCCACACCACGCAATCGCCGAACCGCTCGGCCGTGGTGCTGACGGACCCCGCTTCCTGGGTGCTCGGTCAGACCCAGCAGGTGCCGGTGGTCTTCCCGGAACGGTGGAACGCCGACAGCCTGCGCGCGTGGCCGGAGTGCCCCTTCGACACCCCGGACAAGCGGCGCCGGCTGATCGAGCTGACCGGCGGCTGGCCCCGCCTCGTCGAGCGCACGGTCCACCAGGTCTCCCGCGAGGGAGCGACGCTGGAGGCGGCACTGGAGTCGATGCGGGGCTACCTCCGCAGGGAGGAAGCCGCCACGCAGCACCTGCACGACGTGGGACTGCCCGGAGAGCTGCGCGGCACCCTCACGCTGTGGAGCCTCTACGTGGAAGCCGGTGAGGGCTCCAGCCTGGCCGACATCGCCGCCGTCACCGAGAAGGAACTGCACGAGGTACGGGACCTCATGACGCTGCTCGGCGCACACGGCGTGCTCGACGACGACTCCTCCGGCTACTCCCTGGACCGGGTGACGTTCGCAGCCCTGCGCACGCTGGAGAGGGAGACGTGACCTTCAGCCGTGAGCCGGCCCTGGGCGACCTGCCCGGGACACGGCAGTGGGTGCGCCGGGTGCTGCGCGACCTCCGGCGCGGACGGTGCGTACTGTGCCTGCTGCCCGAGACGGGCGTGGCCGGGCGCGGGGCCGCCGCGGAGGCACTGCTGGCCGAACTGCTGCACGAACTGTCGGACTTCGTGCTCCTTCCGGCCGGCCGCGACCCCCTCCCGGCGACTGCCGCGGTACCCGCCCCCAGCCCGGCGCCGGCCGAGGCGTGGGGCGGCCCGGAACCCGAGCCGGTCCTCTACTTCGACGACGGCCTGTCCGGCTTCGACGCGCTGCACCCCACCGCCGTGGACCGGTCCGCGTTCCCCGAAGCCTCCGCCACCGGGCCGCTGGAGCGCCCCCCGGGCGCCGCGCCGGGGGGTTCCGCCGGTGCCGTCCACGACCTCGCCGACCGGCTCGCCAAGGAACTGCCGCCCCGTGTACTCGGTTCCCCCGCCCCGCCCACCGACACGGGAGTGGAGGGGCTGCTCCAGCAGCTGACCGACGCCTCGGCCGGCGCCGTCGAGACCCGCGTGATGGTGATCCGCGGCTGGCACGAGCCCGTCCCCGCAGCCGCGGCCGAACTGCTCAGAAGGGTCTCCTCGACGGTCAAGGCCTCGGGCCTGCCGCCCGACGGCCGACCCCGCATGCTGGTCTTCCTCACCCCCGCCGACCTCCCGGCGGAACTGCCCGAGCAGATCACCCGCGAGGACGTGACCGTCCACTGGTGGTGGGGCGCCCTCGGCCGGCTCGACACCGCCACCGTCGTCGCTGTGGCCCGCCCCGACCTCCAAGGTCCAGCCGCCCGCCACCAACTGCTGGAGGCCGTGGCCCAGGCCACCGTCGTCGAGGTCTGCGGTCCCTTCCTGGAGCTGGCCACCCGCCTCGCCGCCGCATGGGACGGCCTCCCGGACAGCCTGCCCGCACAGCTCCGCGCCGCCCTGCACGACCTCCCCGGCACCTCCGGAATCCCGCGGCCCCGCACCGCCTGGAGCGGATCCGCGCCGACCTACCCGGGCAGATCGCTGCGACAGGAATGGGCCCAAGGGCAGCTTGACCGGTGGGACGGACGGCTGCGGCACCATCCGAGCCGTGAGGCACACGACGAGCAGGCCCTGAACAAGCGGATCTGGCTGGCGCAGAACCACGTACTGCTGCCCCTGCTCGACGACGCACGGGAAGCCTTCACCGAAGTCCTCCGGCACCGCTCCCGCCTGAAACTCAGGGACCTGCTGCTCCAGTACGGCCCCCGCCGCCCGGAACACCCGCCCGGCCAGGGTGACGCCGGGTCGCTCGCCGCGATCGAGCTCGGCGACATGTGGGCCGCCCACTGCCAACGCGACCTCCACCTCACCCGTCAGGAGGCCGACCGCCTGCGCGTCCTGTGGCGCTCCCGCAACCTCCTCTCCCACCGCTGCCGCCTCGACGACGCCCACCTCGAACGACTGATCGCCGAACTGTGCGCCTGAACCCGCTTCTCCCGCGCCGTCGTCACGGGAGTGCACCGCGCACGTCCCGGATGTACCAGTGGAACCGGACGGCGTCGTGGCCGTGCGGTTGCCTGACGGGGGTGAACTCACCTGACCGGGAGCCAGGCCCTCTTGTGCGCACCGCAGGTCGATCGTCCCCGCGAGTGCCCGGACCGCCGTTGAGCCGGCGGGCCGGCAGCTCGTCCTCGCCCGTGAGGTGCGCCTCGGCATCGTCCAGACGCAGCGGCGCCGGAGTGATGGTCGCGTCGGAAAGCTTCACTTCGCGCACGCACCCGTCCTCTCCGCGTCCGGCTGGGCGGGCATCGCCTCGAGGCGCTTGATCATGCGGTGGAGCACCAGCAGAGGAATCACGCCGAAGACGCCGAACGACATGTCGATCACGCTCCACCCGAACGGGATCCCGCGGATCGGGCCACATACGAGGGCCAGCGGGATGATGCCGGCACAGGCGATCATGCCGGCTTCGACGATCCAGATGTTGCGCACCGGGTCGCGGTGGACGCCGTAGAAGAAGACGGCGATGACGAGGTGGGCGAAGGCGAGCCAGTCGGTCCCGTAGAGGAGGAAGGGGTAGTCGGCGTCGGCCCGCTCCAGTCCGTCACCAACCCGCCGGAGCCACTCGTTGTCCACCAGCGCGTTGGCCCAGCGAAGCTCGCTGACCAGGGGGAAGGCGGTGAGACCGCTCAACACCAGGCAGACGAGGAACAGGGTCAGCCAGGCTCGGATCCGCCGCTGCAGGGCGCTTCTCTCGCTCATGAAAGGAAGAGTACCCGCAGAATTGAACATGTTCAGCCAAATTCCTGAACGCGTTCAGCTCGGCTCGCTGGTGGACGACACCGCCTCGTCCGCCCCGGGGACGCCGCCTCCGGCCGGTCCCCGGCGCCCGCCCGGCGCCCTCCGAGCGGTCAACCCTGGGGTGGACGACGTCGCGGGCGAGCGCCTCTACGCTGCGGGGATGCAGTCAGGCAGACGCCGGATACACGTCGACCCGCTGGTGACCGACACCCTGCTCGCGTGTGTCATGGGCATCGTGACGGTCGTCTACGGACGGCAGGCGCACGCCGCCCAGTACCAGAGCGAGGGCTGGCCGCCCTTCGGCCCGCTCGCCATCGCCCTCAGCCTGGCCGTGAACCTTCCCCTGGCGCTGCGCGGGCGGGCGCCGTGGGTGGCGTTCGGCGTCTCGTGCGGCGCGCTCGCCGCGTACACGGCGGCCGGTTTCCAGCCGTCGACGAACATGTGGGCCCCGTTGCTGGCCTGCTACACGGTGATCGTGCGCAGTCCGGTCCGGTGGTCGGCGTGGGCGGCGGCCGTGACCGCCGGGGCGTGGGCGGCGGCCGGCCTGAGGGCCCGTCTGTCGGTGGAACTGTCCCTGGCGCAGGCCGCCATCGGGGTCGCAGTCGTCTGGCTCTGGGCCTCCGGCAGCCGCCGCCTGGCACAGCGCAACATCCAACTCGCGGACCTCACCGCACAGTTGCGGCGCGAGCAGGAACTCCGTGCGCGGCACGCCATCGCGGAGGAGAGACTGCGCATCGCCCGCGAACTCCACGACGTCGTCGCCCACCACCTCTCCGCGCTCGCCGTCCAGGCGGGCCTGGCCGAATTCGTGTTCACCTCCGACCCCGAAGCGGCCCGGCAGGCGGTGGCGTCCATCGGCTCCAGCAGCCGGCAGGCGCTGGAGGAGATGCGCGGCCTGCTCGGCGTACTGCGCACCGGTACCGAGACCGCCGAGGAGGACGCGCCGTACCGTGCGGCGCCGGGTCTGGACGCACTGGACGATCTGGTGGAGCGGGCCCGCGCCTCCGGCCTGGACGTCACCTGGACGGTCTCGGGACACCAGCGCCCGCTGCCGTCAGGGGTGGAGCTGTGCGCGTACCGCATCATCCAGGAGGCGCTGACCAACAGCGTGAAGCACGCCGGCCGTGGCGCCCGGGTCCGCCTGAGCCTCGGTTACCACGCCGACCTGCTGAGCTGCGAGGTGACCAGCCAGGGTGGCGGCGCGCCCGCCGCCGGTCTGCCGTCGAGCGGGCTCGGGTTGCCCGGCATGCGGGAACGGGCGAGACTTTACGGCGGGTCACTGCGGGCCGGGCCGAGAGCCGAGGGAGGGTTCGAGGTCGTCTTCACCATCCCGCTGGCCCCGCTGGACACCACCGGGGGCACGTGACCATCCCCCGCACACACGGGGGGAGACGGCAGCGATGACACGGCTGCTGATCGTGGACGACCAGGTGCTCATCCGGGCCGGGCTGGCAGCGCTCGCCGCGGCGGCACCCGGCTTAGAGGCCGTGGGGCAGGCGGCGACCGGTGAAGAGGCGGTCGAACTCGCCGCCTCGCTGCGGCCGGACGTGATCCTGATGGACATCCGGCTGCCGGGCATGAGCGGCATCACCGCCCTTGAGTACATCCTCGACCAGGCACCCCACCCCAAGCCGAAGATCGTCATGCTCACGGTGTTCGATCTCGACGAGTACGTGTACGCGGCCCTGCGGGCCGGGGCCAGCGGATTCCTCCTCAAGGACACCCCGCCCGAGCGTCTCCTGGCGGCTGTCGCCCTGATCGCCGAAGGCGAGATGCTGTTCGCCCCCACCGTCACCCGTCGGCTCGTCGAAGCCTTCGCCCACCGTCCGGAGGCTCCGCGGGCACAGCCCGCCAGTCTCGGGGACCTCACGGAACGCGAAACGGAGGTGCTGCACCTCGTGGGGCAGGGCCTCACCAACGAGCAGATCGCCCAGCGGCTGGTGGTGAGCATCGCCACCGTCAAGACCCACCTCAACCGCGTCATGTCCAAACTCGGCCTGCAGAGCCGCGCACAGGCCGTGGTCGTCGCCTACGAGAGCGGCCTGCTGTCCCCCGGCGGGCAGCGGACGCAACGGTCCTCGTCCTAGCACGCCGTGGCCGGGACGCCCGCCGCGCCCCGGACGCCCGGCCGGTCCCGCTGTCGGTGGTGCCGGCCCGCCAGGGCGGGCCGGCACCGATCGGTGATCCCCCGTCGTATCAGCTCACCGACCGACGGGCCGCCGTCACTGCCCCCGGAGCTTGCGCCAGGTGTTGGGGCCGACCTTGCCGTCGACGGCGATCCCCCGGCTGCGCTGGAAAGCCTTCACCGCGTCCTCGGTGTCCTTGCCGAAGTCGCCATCGACCCCGTACCTGCCGATGTCGATGCGCCAGACGTCCCTCAGGAGGCACTGCACCTCGCGCACCTTGTTACCGCGATCGCCCCGGTCGGTGTACGGCGTGCCGTCCTCCCAGCCGCAGTACCAGCCGGAGGCCGTCGCGGCCGCCGTCACGGGCGCCCCGGCCCCCGCCGGGGCCGCCGAGGCGACACCGGCCGTACCCATCAGGACGGCGGCGGCCAGAGCACCACCGGACAGCAGCACAGCGGACTTCCTGGTGTTGATCACGGTTCTCCCCTTCAACGCCCATCGACCGGGACCCGCCCAACCGCACCGAGGGTCCCTCCCTTGCAGGAAGCTGCCGCTCCCGTCCCGGGCGCCGGGGGCGACAGACAGGAACGCTACGTGCGCTCCCGGCGTCCGCTCGTCGCCCGACGGGTTGATCCCCCGCCTCCACCTTGCACACCGGTCCCCCCGGACCGTGCAACCACGGCATGAGCCCGCCACGCCGGTCCCTGCAACCACGGCAGCAGCACGAACCGGCCACGGTCGCGGGAGGACGCCCCCGTCCGGCTGTCGCCGGTCGCGCTGCCGTGTGCGGCGGACTCGCAGTCGCCCCGTTCGTTGACGCCGGGGTGCACCGGGCCGACGGCCGTGTGCGTGACCTGGACCTCGCCGTCGATGTCGCGGACGACGCAGACCGCGGCGCCGGCTGATGCCGCGTGCCCGGCCGGGGGAGTGGCTCTCGCATGGTGCGGGTCCGACCTCACCGGACATCAGATCGGGGCACCGTCGGCCGGCGACAGCACGGCGCACGGACATCGTGGGCAACACGGGTGAACTTCCGGACCATCTACGCCCCCGCACGCGGGGGCCGCGCCATCCTTTGATCGAACCCGTGTCCTTCGGGGGACCGGGCATGTCCGAGGAGAGCGACGTGCGCCTTCAGATTCGTACCGCTGCGTGCTCCGCCGCGGCGGCTGCCGTGCTTCTGTCGGCCGCGGCGGACGCGCGGGCCGCCCCCCATCCGCCGACGACGACGGGGGAGCAGCTCGTCGTGATGTCCGACGAGGCCTACGCGGCGCGATTCGGTACGTGTCCTGACCGGCCCGGAGTCCTGACCGTGCAGTCCGTGCCACCCGTGACCGCGCCCTCCCGCTGAACCGCTCCCTGGCCACAGGCCACCACGGGAGGGCGCTGGTTGACGGAGGAGCGCGCCGCTCGGTGGAGTCGAGGATTCTCGTCGGCGGGTCCGGCGTCCTCCCCGTCGGGACCGGAGGCGGCCTGTCCCAGGCCCCGGCGGATCGCGATCTCCACCGGCGAGTACGCGCCGTCGGCCCGCTCCAGTTCGTACGGCGCGGCCGGCACCAGGGGCGGCTGGGCCATGAAGCGCGGTCGCGTCCCGTGGTGCGGCTGTGCCGCGTGCACCAGGAACGGATGGCACAGGAAGACGTCCCCCGGGGAACCGGTGGCGAGGGCGAGCGGCCGGTCGGCGGATGCCGCTACGAGGTCTGGCGCGATGGCCAGGCCGCTCGCGCCCGCCTCCCCGTACGGCTCCAACACCTTCGGCACGTCGAGGTGGGAGCCCACTCGGATCCGGGTCGGGGCGTCCTCTTCCCCCACCTCACTGAACAGAAAGAGCATCAGCAGGGCCCGCCCGCGTGAGCGGAGATTGGTGAAGGGCCACGTCTCGCCCTCCACCGCATAGCCGCCCTCGATGTGCCAGCCCGCGTCATCGGGCTCCTCCTCGTGCGGAAAGCGCAGCGGGAACGTGCCGAGCGAGTAGCGCGGCTCCCAGCGCCCGGCGCCTACCAGCAGGTCGTACGCGTGGTGCAGCGCCGGGGAGTTGGGTGCGGCGGCGAACGGTCCCTGTGCCATCCCGCCGACCCAGTGCACTGGCTGCGTCCACGTCTTCGGGTCGTCCGGGTCGCAGCCCGTCTCCCGCCACAGCAGCCGCGCGCAGCTCGCGGCGACGCGGGGCGCGACGGCGCCCTCCAGCTTGACGAAGCCGTCGCGGAGGAAGCGAGATACCAAGGTCGTGTCGTCCATGCGCCCATCGTGCGGCGCCGTCCGTCCCTTTCACCCGACACTCGCCGCACCGCCTTTATCGGGTGCGGCGTTCAGGGCCGCGGCTGATTGAATCGATGGTCGTGGATCTAGGAGGCGAGTGTGCTGGAGCGGCTCAATCAGGCCATGGAGCACATCGAGCGGCAGCTCGACAGCTCCGTCGACGTGGGCGAGCTGGCGCGGGTCGCGGCCACCTCGGAGTACCACCTGCGGCGGATGTTCTCGGCGCTCGCGGGGATGCCGCTGTCGGAGTACATCAGGCGCCGACGGCTGACGGTCGCGGGCGCGGAGGTACTGGCCGGTGAGCGGACGCTGCTGGAGATCGCGGTGCGGTACGGATACGGCTCGGGAGAGGCGTTCGCGCGGGCGTTCCGCGCGGTGCACGGTGTCGGGCCCGGCGAGGCGCGGCGCACCGGCGCGGCGCTCAGCTCCCAGCCCCGGATGACCTTCCGCCTCATCGTCGACGGAAGGAGCAGCATGCGTTACCGCGTCGTGCGCAAGCCGAAGTTCAACGTCGTCGGGGCGAAGGCCCGGGTGCCGCTCGTGCACTCGGGGCCGAACCAGGCGATCATCGATTTCGTCCGCGGGACCGGCGACGCGGTACGGGAGCTGCTGGAGGGGCTGTCCGACCAGGAGCCGCACGGCATTCTGGCCGTCTGTGACGACCTCGATCCCAGCCGGGCGGAGGGCACCGACCTCGACTACTACCACGGGGTCGTCACCTCGGCGTTCGCGCCGGAGGGCATGGCCACGCTGCCCGTGCCGGCCGGAACCTGGGCGGTCTTCACCGCCTCGGGGCCATCGCCGCAGGCGGTCCAGACGCTGTGGCGGGACGTGTTCACCGAGTGGTTCCCATCGAACCCGTACCGGAGCCGCCCGGGGCCGGAGATCCTCCGCACGCGCATGTCGGCGGACGGCAGCGAGGCCGATGCCGAGCTGTGGCTGCCGGTGGAACGGGAGGCCGATTGATGCCGCGATCCCTCCCTGCTCCGGGGCGGCGTGCTGGTCCCGGTGACCAGGCGGACCGCCACCCGGCTCGCCGGCCGCATGCTCAGCCCCGCCCCACGTACAGCGCTCATCCGCCCACTGGCGCACCCGGTCGCATCACGGGGCTCGAGTGCGCCGCGAGCCGCCTCACCGGGGCGGTGTGACGGAGCGCTTCATCTGGCCCATGAGGGCGCTGGTGAACGGGCCGGTGATCGTCAGCACGGTGCGGTGGTCTCGCACACGGGCCCGACTTCCCCCGCCTCGGGGGCAGGGTGACCTCCACCTCCTGTCGCCACATCCCGCCGAGGACGAAGAGCCGGTCACGTTCCGCCGGTCACCTTCCGCCGCGTCCACCGCCAGGCCGCCGGTGGCACGAGGACTGCCGGTGCCCCGGGTTCGGCTGGGGCTTCGAGCGCCGTCGGAGTCGCGGAGTCGGCAGCCTGAGGGCGGGTTGCGCGGCGTCACCGATCGAGCGTCTGGATCTGGAAGAGGCCGCCGCCCGGGGCCAGTTGTCCGCCGTGAGCGGGGACTGGGAGCGCGGTCATCCGCAACCCCGGCAAACGGCGTGAGCCACCCTCTTCCCGCTTGCATTCCTAGGGGCTCTAGGTTCAAACTAGGGGCCCTAGGAATGGAGAGGGTGCATGGCGAGGGCAGGGCTGACGGCGGAGCGGGTGACCCTCGCGGGCGCGGAGCTGGCGGATGAGGTCGGGCTCGACCAGGTGACCATGGCGCAGGTGGCGCGGCGGCTCGGCGTCAAGGACGCGAGCCTCTACTCGCACGTCCGCGGCCTGGAGGACCTGCGAGGACGGATCGCGCTGCTGGCGGCGGACGAGAAGACCATCCGTATCGCGGAGGCGACCTCCGGGCTGGCGGGCAAGGACGCGCTGGTCGCGTTTGCCGGCGCCTGGCGGGAGTACGCCCACACGCATCCCGGCCGCTACACGGCCACGCAGATCCCGATCCAGATCGACCCCGAGCTGGCCGCGAAGGCGCCCGGACCACGGCGCGCGGTCGAGCTGACCTACGGCATGCTGCGCGGCTACGGACTGACCGAACCCGACCTGACCGACGCGGTCCGGTTGCTGCGCAGCACGTTCCACGGATTCGTCGCCTTGGAGGCTGCGGGCGGGTTCGCCCACGAGCGCTCACCGCAGCAGTCCTGGATCCGCGCCCTCGACGCCCTCCACACCCTCCTGGAGCACTGGCCCCCCTCCCGAGAAGGAGACTCTTCATGACCGACCCGACCATCGGCAGCCTGCGCGTGAACGGCGCGAACCTGCACTACGAGGTGCGCGGCCAGGGCCCGCTTCTGCTGCTGATCCCTGGAGGGACGGGCGGGGCGGCGTCCTTCGACGGCATCGCCGAGGACCTGGCCGCCGAATACACCGTCGCGACCTACGACCCGCGCGGCATGTCCCGAAGCACGCTGGACGACCCCGAGGCCGGCCAACGCGTGGCCGAGCACGCCGACGACGCCTTCCGGGTACTGGAACTGCTGTCGCCCGGTGAGCCCGCCCGTGTGTTCGGTTCCAGCTCCGGCGCGATCACCGCCCTGCACCTGCTCACCGCCCGTCCCGAGCGCGTCGAACGCCTCGTGGCGCACGAGCCGCCGGTAGTGGAGATCCTGCCGGACGCCCCCGAACATCGCGCGCTCCTCGCGCGCGTACAGGCGACGTTCCACGCAGAGGGGCTCATGCCGGCGATGGCCGTGTTCGCCGCGGGTTTGCAGAAGGACGGCGTCACCATCGAGCCGAAGGCCGAGATCGAGCTTCCGCCGCAGGCAGCGGCGCGGGCCGAGCGGACGATGGCCAATCTTCCCCACTTCGTTGGGCACATCGTGCCCAGCTTCATGTCGTACGCCCCGGACATCCAACGGCTGGAGGAACTGTCGGACCGGCTCGTACTCGTCGGCGGCGAGGACTCACGCGGCGAACTGCCCTACCGTTCGTCCGCTTTCCTGGCCGAGCGTCTCAGCACGGAACTCTGGCACTTCCCCGGCGGCCACACCGGCCTGACGACGCATCCCGCCGAGTTCGGCGAACTCCTCCGGAAGGCCCTCCGAGCGTAGATCCACGCCCCCGTCCGGCACGTCCCGCACCGCCCTCCTGGCCGAGCACACCGCCGTGAGCCTACGGTGCCGCGGACGTAGAGCGGTCGGAGCGAGCGGCGCCGGGTGGAGCGCACCCAGCCGGCCTGGAACGGGCTCGGATCGCAACCGTCCTTGCCCCGGTTGCCCCCACGTTGCTCGCGCCCTCACTGCCCGGACGGGGCCACTCCACTGCCTCATTGGTGGTTCCTCACGCCCACGAGCGATTCACCAGGTTCCCCACGGGGCACCCGGTGGCAGAGTTCCCCTTGAGCTGGAGCCAGGTCCTTCCGAAAGGCACGTAGTGAACAGTGATCGCACGTTCCCTGCCGACCCTCTCGGCGCGTCTGGCCGCCTGTCCGGCGCTCCGGAGGAGGTCCTTGACCAGTCCCGGATCCACAGGTGCCTGACGGGCTGATTCAGGGTTATGGCGGGGACCAGGAGGCCAAACTGCCCGGGTACGCGGGGTCGATGGCGGCCTTCGGGCTGTACGCCACCGCGTGGACGGCTGTGCTGCGCCGGTACGGTCGTAGCGCGCCGGACGCGCTCCGTGCCGGGGACCTGGCCCTCACGGCGGTGGCTACCTTTCGCCTCAGTCGGCTGCTGAGCAAGGGCGTGGTGACGAGCCCGCTACGTGCACCGTTCACCCGGTTCAAGGAGACGGCCGGGCCGTCGGAGGTCACGGAGGAGCCCCGGACCGACTCCGGGGTGGGTGGCGCAGTGGGCGCCCTCGCCACCTGTCCGTTCTGCGTCGCCGTCTGGGTGGTGACCACCTTGACCGGTGCTCAGATGCTCTGGCCGCACCAGGTGAGGATGGTCACCGGCGCGCTCACGGCGCTCACCGGGGCGGACGTACTCCAGCTGGCCTACAGCGCCCTGCAGCAGAAGGTTCAGGAGTAGGACGTCAGCCTCTTCCGGGTCGAGCGCCGCGCCCCCCTCCACCGCCCTCGTGCGCCTGCTCGCGGTCCACGAGACGGCGGAGAAGCAGCTGCACCTATCCGCATGCGGCTCCGTACGCCGACTCTGCATCAGGCCAGGGAAGGCCGTTCCGGGTCATCGGTCCCAGAAGCCTTGCAGAACTCGATCACCAACGAGCCCATACGGCGCATCCGGGATCCGGGGGCGGGGGTCTGGGCCGTGACCCTCCAGACGCCGGGCCAGGTAAGGGCTCCCACCGGCGGTCCGTCCGGATCAGCGGCCGCGATCACCAGACCCGCCTCCCACGCGACCTTCCGTGCGTCCGTCACGATCAACCCGACGAGGTCAGGAACGGTCACCTCGTCCGCCGTACCGGGTCCCACCCAGCTCATATCGCCCTCCCACCGGACAGTATCCTCCCGTTCTCGGACGGCGATGTCGTTCTCCATGAAGTGGCCATCTCGGCCGACGCCTTGGTGGTGCGGGCGGTCGGCGGCGGAGGCGTCCCTGATCCTGCTGGAGATCGGCCGCCGCACCGAGGACCCGCGACCTGGTCCAGCAGCTGCGCGCGGACGGACGGACGAGCAGGCGTTGGCGGCCGCACTCGGCACCCCGACGGTGACGCCCTCTACGGGGACCAGGGCGCCTGCTCGGAATGGGTGGTGTGGCAGGGTGGTGAGGCATGTGGGCCTTCGGGGCCCGTGAACGCGAGAGGGATATGTCATGAACGAGGCCGAGCTCAGGGCGCTGTTCGACGAGATAGACACGGACGGCGACGGGCAGATCAACGTCGTCGAACTGGCGGAGGGGTTCAAGGCCGAAGGTGCCCGGGGGCACCTGGCTGAAGAGGTCAGAAAGGCCATGGCGGCCGACGCGAACCACGACGGAGTCCTCGACTTCGAAGAGTTCCGCACCCTGCTGAAGTAACGGCAGGCCCTGAGCGCCCAGGACAGGCTCGGGCAGCCTGGGCAAGGCCGTACCGCGAGAAGGGCTTGCCCAGGCACTGCGGTGACAGGCCGTCGCGTCCCGGGCGCAGGGGGTCGGTGTGACCCGGGGCCGGAGGCCGGACACCGGGCTCGCCGGGATCCCGGCGTACCGGGCCGATGCCCGAAGCCCAGCGCTCCTCCAGGGCGGCCATGACGGCCCGGACGGTGCCCTCGTCCTCGCGGTGATGAGCGCGGACGCCCGCGCATTGCTCCAGGGCCGCGAGCCGGCCCGACAGGCCCAGGCCGTTCGGTTCGGAGTCAGGCGCGGCGGCCGACTGGTGACCATCACCAGGAACTACGTCGGCTCTGGCCTGCAGAAGACCCTGCTGGTCAGCACCCGGGCCTGGCCCCTGCACGCCGCCCGCTGTCCGGCCGGAACCGCCACGCGCCCCGGGCCCTCCGCCGCACGGCAAAGAGGGGTGTGGGTGGCCGGGGGCCGGGAACGCTGGTGTTCGTGATCGAGCGCGATGCGGGCGGCGGCCGTGATGAGGCCGGCGGAGCCGACGTACTGGACTTGTACCTGGAGATGGCGCGTGCCCGGCTGTCCCCGGCGCGGTTGGAGGCGGTTGTCCGGGCGGTGCAGGACACCTGCGGGCTTCTCGCCCAGGGCCACCAGGCGCTGGTGGCGATGCCGGGGGAGGAAGGTTTCAGCCCGGACCTGCAGCGCGAGTACCTCGCCCTGCTCGCGGTGATGATCACAGGCAGCCTCGACCACCGGGTCGTCGAACTCCACGGCCCTGACCACGCGCCCACCCTGGCCGTCGTCCCGACAACCGGTAACCCGGGCCGAGCAGGGGAGACGGCTGGGCGTGCTGGAGATCGCGCCACCCCCACGAACCCCCGCACAGTGTGACGGGCACACAGGCTGGACCGCGCGCGGGCGACCGCTGCGGGCTTTCACCGTTACGGCGCCTCGTGGACCCGGGTCAGTAGGACCGTCAGCTGGTTCTGCTCGTCCTGGGTGAGCGGCGCCAGCAGTCTGGCGTTGGCGGCCTCCGCCAAGGCACCGCAGCGAGCGAGGGCGGCTGTGCCCTCCGGAGTGACGGTGACGGCGTTCTTGCGCCGGTCGGCGGGGTCCGGGGAGCGCAGGACGAGGCCCGTGTGCTGGAGGTGGTTGAGGATCCCGACCATGTCCTTGGGGTCGACGCCCAGTCGCCGGCCCAGGTCGGCCTGGGTCACGGGGCCGTACTCGGCGGTCGCGGCCAGCACTGCGTGGTGCATGAGCTTCAACCCCTCTGCGGCGATCGCGTCGGCGACCAGGCTCCTGCCGCGCGCCGCGACGCGGCCGACGAGCCAGGTCGGCATGGACTGGATGCGCTGGAGGGCTGAGGTCATGAGTTCAGCCTACCCAAATTCATTGGCCTCCCCAACGACCTCCGCCTATCGTTGGGTTATCCAATGAAAGCGGATCGGGGAGGTCCTGTGCTGCGCGTGCGCCATGAAGTCAACGGTGGGCCCGAGGTGCTGTTCACCGAGGTGGTCGAGGCACCGGTGGCCGGAGCCGGAGAGGTGCTGATCCGGGTCGAGGCGATCGGGGTCACACTGCCCACCGTGCGCAAGGTCCGGGAGGGCGGCGAGCCGGTCTCGTTCGGCGGCGAGGTCGCCGGGGAGGTCGTCGCCCTGGGGGCGGGAGTCACCGCCTTCGCCATCGGAGAGCGCGTGACGGGGCTGTGCTTCCGCCACGCCTATGCCGAGTACGCGCTCCTGAACACCGCGATGACGTCCCGGATCCCGGACGGCTCGAGTGCCGTGGAGGCGGTCGCGCTGGTCCGCAGCGGGTTGGTGGCACGCGGCGCCTACGAGGCCGCTCGCATGGAGCCGGGCGAGTCGGTCCTGGTCACGGCAGCCGCGAGCGCGGTCGGCACACTCGCCCTCCAGTACGCCAAGGCCGGCGGGGCGGCGCGCGTCGTTGCTGCAGTCAGCAGTGCCGAGAAGGCCGACTTCGTGCGTGGCATGGGCGCCGACGAGGTCGTCCTGTACGAGGACACCCACTGGGGCGCCCCGTACGACGTGATCCTCGACGGCGTCGGTGGTGATTTGCTCGGCCCCGCCGTACGGGCCCTGGCGACGGGCGGCCGGCTGGTGGCCTTCAGTTCCGGCGGGGGCACGGTGGAGGCGTACGAACTCCTGGTCCGCGGCGCCTCGATGATCGGCTTCCAGATGCGGGCCATCGCCGTCGGCAAGCCGGAACTGTACGACCGCTGGCTGCGCGAGCTCTGGCACATGCATGACGTGGGCACCCTGCGCACCGCCGTACACGAGGAGATTCCCCTCGTTGAGGCCGCTCGGGCCCACATGCTCATTGAGCAGCGCCGAAACCTCGGCAAGGTCGTCCTTGTCCCCTAGCCGGGCCAGGCGGATTCCAGCCGCCCGACCAGGGTGTTGCCGTGGCACCGGCGGCCCGGGCCATGTGGCCCCCTGGGGGGTGTGGTCACCGGCGTACGCGTCGACGCCGAGCGGGGAGAGGGGGTGGCGTTCCCGGGCTGTTCGAACTCCTCATGGGTCTGCTGGAGCTCCAGGCCGGACTCGGCGACGATTCGCCCCAGCGCGGCACGGACGCAGCGGCCCCGGAACGCCGCTACTGCTCCCGCCGCTGCGCTCCCGAGACTTCGACCCTTGGCGCTTGCAACGGTGCCGGCTCCACACGGAATGGGACAGGTGAGCGGACTCCTCCAGCGGACAGGTGAAAGGTCGTGGCGTCTGGGTGAATCCTGCTCGGGCTGTGCACGCGTCGGCGTTCACACGAGGTGACACTCACCGGCAGGGGCCGTTGAAGATCACCGCACGGTGAGCCCGCCCGGCCCGGCCCGTTGTTCTTGTGGCTGGTGGACAGTCCCGAGCCGGAGGTAGACCGCTGTGGCGGGGAATGAAAATCCGACCGTCAGGAGACGTCGGCTGGGAGCGGAGCTGCGCCGGCTCCGGCACGCCAGTGGTCTGACCAGTACGGAGGTGGCCGAACGCCTGTTGATCTCCCAGCCCAAGATCAGCCACTTGGAGAACGGCCGCCGTGCCATCAAGCCTCGTGACGTGCGGGACCTGTGCGGCCTCTACGGAGTGACAGACCCCCAGGTCGTCGACTCGTTGATGCGGATGGCCGCCGAATCGGACCGGCAGGGCTGGTGGGTGGCCTGCGGCGAAGTCCCGTACGCCGTCTACATCGGCCTGGAGACGGCAGCCTCCTCGATCCACTCCTACGAGCCCCTGGTGGTCCCCGGCCTGCTGCAGACCCCGGCCTACGCCCGAGCCGTCATCGAGGAAACGATCCCTCTGGCCACCGCGCAACAGATCGCCGTGCGCCATGAGATCCGGCTGCGCCGCCAGGCCCGCGCCCACCACCCGGCCCGGCCGTTCCGCTTATGGGCCGTGCTGGACGAGTCCGTACTGCGCCGCATGGTCGGCGGTCCCGCGGTCATGCGCGAACAGCTGGAGTACCTCAACCACCTCGGCACGCAGCCGCACATCACCGTGCAGGTCCTGCCGCACGAGGCGGGAGCCCACCCGGGCGTCTCGGGGCAGTTCTCGATCCTCCGCTTCCCGGACAGCGCGGCGGGGACGGTCTATCTGGAGCGGTTCACCAATGACCTCTATCTGGAGAAACGATCCGACGTGCAGCACTACAGCGTCATGTACGACCACCTCCAAGCCCAGGCGCTGAACCCGGAGAACAGCCGCCGCTTCATCGCCCGCGCCGCCCAGGAGTTGCTGACCGGCGCATCCCGCTGACCGACGACTCGTGACCGACGGCCGTCACCGTCTCGGCCGGAGTCGCGCGGACCGGTCGCGGCGCCGCTATGCCTTCACGTCGGCAGTCTCGGCTGCGAGCGGGCGTACGAGGCGGTCGGCGCCTGCCCGTGTCGTTGTTCGAGGCAGATTACCTGCTCGGTGAACACGCGGAAATCTATGTCGGCCGGAGTAGACATTGGGCGTCAGCGTGGTTATGGTTTCTCACGTAACCAAGAAGGACCGCAGGGCCCGGCAGAGACGAACTGCCGGGCAGCAGTACACGCAGTCGCAGTGCGCAGGACGGTGCGGTGACGGAGTGTCGAAGCCAGGTTTGTTGCAGGACGGCGACGGGACTGGTGACCGGACCGGGCGGCCCGCAGTGATCAGGGGCCGCCGTGAGCAGTACCCGTAGTAAGTGCGGTTGGCAGTACCAGCAGCGAGATCGATCAGTGGTACCTCGGTGAAGGCGTCGGCTGCGGGCGCGCGCACCGGGAGGTTCGGCAGTGGGGTTCCAAGCCAGAGCGGATGCAGGACGGGCGACGGGGCTGGCTGCCGAAGTGGCGCTGTGAGAGGCCACCAGCAGTACGCAACACCGGCAGTACGGGCAGTACGCAGTTCCCGTGTGGCAAGTGATTGATCCAGAGGGAAGGACGGAGGAGCCGAACGCCATCAGGATCGCCCGGGTGAGCAGTGGCAAGCCCGGGTACCGCAGGACATCGATAGTGAGGTGGTCTCCGGTCACGCATCCGCGATCCCCGCACCCCCGACAGCGTCTCGGTCGGGTCTGCGGAAACAACAGGCCGGCGCAGCATCAGGGCCGGCAGATGGTGTAGCAGTTCCTTCGGGGCCCGGGTGCCAGTACGGCACCCGGGCCCCTCCACGCGTCCCACAGAGAGGTGCAATGGCGGTAGACGACACGTACGGCCGTCTCGATGACGACGACTACCCCGCCTACACCATGGGCCGGGCCGCCGAGATGCTCGGCACCACCCAGGGCTTCCTCCGCGCCATCGGCGAGGCCCGCCTCATCACCCCGCTCCGCTCCGCCGGCGGCCACCGCCGCTACTCCCGCTACCAACTGCGCATCGCAGCCCGCGCCCGCGAACTCGTCGACCAGGGCACTCCCATCGAGGCCGCCTGCCGCATCGTCATCCTCGAAGACCAGCTCGAAGAAGCCGAGCGCCTGAACGCCGGATACCGCCGCGCCGCCGAGTCGGCAAATCCAACAGCCGCGGCGTGAGCGGGGACCGCTCCAGGAGCTGTCGTCACGTCGACATCGTGGGCGTCGAACAGGCGCAGGTCGAGGTCGGCGAGCGCGGAGGTGTCCTGGTGGACGCCGAGGGCGTGGCGGCGGGCGTCGTGCCGGGCCGCGTCCACGCTCGGGTGGACCGTGTTCCTCTGCATGCGGACAGGCCTGCACACCCACACCGTCCCCACCGGCAGCGTCATCAGCCGGCGCAGGCCGGCGAGCGGCCGCCGGACCCTGCCGTGCCGCGGGCGGGGGTGGGCCCATGAGCAGAAGTCATGGACACGGTTTCGGCTTGTCCGTCGTCCGCGCAGAACGCGTAGGCGCGCCGTCAGAAGCGCGATCACTGCGCCACGGGCAGGCATTCGGCGAGGAGGTCGAGGACGTCGCGCCAGGCTCGCTGCGCGTGCTGTGGGTGGTAGCCGACGCCGGGGACCGTGGGGTGGTCGACCGGTGGGTGGTGGAAGGCGTGCAGGGCGCCGCCGTAGACCGTGATGCGCCAGTCGACGCCCGCGGCCTGCATCTCGGAGGCGAACGCGTCCCGTTGTGCGGGCGGCATGATCGGGTCTTCCGACCCGACCCCGGCCCACACCGGGCAGCGGATGCGCGCCGCCTCGCCCGGTCGGCCCGTGGTAGTCGCGTTGACCGTCCCGATCGCGCGCAGGTCGACACCGTCCCGCCCGAGTTCCAGCGCGATGGCGCCCCCGGTGCCGTAGCCGACGGCGGCGATCCGGTCGGGGTCGGTCCGCGGTTCGGCACGCAGCACGTCGAGCGCCGCATGGCCGATGCCCCGCATCCGCCCGGGATCAGCGAGCAGCGGCATGCAACGGGCGAGCATCTCCTCGGGGTCACCCACATAGCGCCCGCCATGAAGGTCGAAGGCCAGCGCTACGTATCCCAGCTCGGCGAGGGCATCGGCCCGCCGGCGCTCGACGTCGCTGAGCCCCATGCCCTCGGGTCCGAGCAGCACCGCGGGCCGGCGGTCGACACCGGCCGGGAGCGCGAGGTGTCCGGTCATCGTCAAACCGTCGGCCGGGTACTCGACCGTCCGTGTGGTAACCGTCGTCATGAGACCGGACGGTAGTGATCACCGAGCTCTTGTCGGGCCGTTGTTCACCGCGGGCGGAACAGCCGGCTGAGCCTGAAACCCGGCGGTGGCTCACCAGGCCTGCCACCAGCCCCGTCTGGACGGCAGAGTGAACGGTCACGCCTGGTCCAGGCGGCCGGAGCACGCTGCAGGGGGCGCTCGGTGCCGGCTGCGGGCGCACACCGGGCGGGAGCCGGCTGCCCCGGGCCGGTATGCCACCCGGTGGGCGCCACCGCCCCGGATGCCCGCACAGTTCGCGTGGTTCCCCCAGCGCGCGGGGTGGAGGATGCTGAACATCGGGGGTGGTCGCGCCATGACCGGTGACGAGGCACGGCAGCTCGTGATCGAAGTGGGGGAAAGCAGGTTCTACCCGAAGCCACTGGGAGGGCTCGCATGCTCGGTCTACCACGTGCTCGGATCCCGGCCGGGCGGCATGCTCGGCCGGCACGCCGTGCGGGGTACCGCAGCCGAACGCGACGAGTGGCAGGCGGCGAGCGAGCTGTTCGACCGCTCCGTACGTGGGGTGGAGGAAACGTATTACGCCGTCATCCGGCAGGGCGTGCGCCGATACATGCCCGGGACGCGGCGGCGGGAAGAGCGCGCTGCGCAACGCTTCCAGGAGGCCCTGGGAGCTGCTGAGGCGCGGTACGGGCCGGTGCGAGCGGAGATCAGGCGCCGTCTCGCCCTCGCCACCGAAGAGGCGCGCCGGGAGCAGGAGGAGCTCGAGCGCCGCTGGGCGGCGGAGGAGGCCCAGAGGCAGGAGCGGGAGCGGATGAGGCTGGCGCGCTCGGGGCGCTGCCACGCGCTGGCGAGCCGAGCCGTATGGGGTTGGTCGCTGGTCGGCGAGGGTGGCACGACCGTTCTCGTCCACCGTTTCGATGTGGATCCCGCGCAGCCGCTGCCGGCCGCCTCGAGACGGTCTTCGGATCCTCTGAACGCGTACGCGCTGGCGAGCGCACTGGAGAAGCTGGGTCACGAGGAAGGGGTCACCTCCGTCGGGTGGGAGGAGGCGGCCTGCGAGATGGCGGTCCGCGAATGCTCGGCGCCGGACGACCCGGTGCAGTTCGGGCAGTGGTGGACGCTGGTCACCCGCGGCCGCTGGCGGTCGCCGGGCGAGCTTCCCCAGCCCTCCTCACCCCCCTCCGGCCCCGGTCACCGACACGGCCACTCGGGCAGCGATTACGGCGGCTTCGGCGGGGACTCCGGCGGCGGGCACAGCGGCGGTGGCTTCAGCTGTGGCTTCGGTGGCGGCTACTGACCTTGCCGTGGTGGTGGCACCGGCCTGGGCACGGTGGGCTTGAGCGCGTGCAACGCCGGGGTCACCTCGGCATCGGAGCACGCCCCGTACCTCTCCGAGAGTTCGCTGGCCTTGTCCTCGGTCTGGAGGAACATCTCCGTGAGCAGCGGGCCGTGGCCCGGGGCGAGAACGAACATGAAGCCCTTGCCGAGCGGCTCGTCCTCGATCTCGTTGACGTGGCAGATCTCGTGGAGCCGACCTCGACCTGGAACGGCTGGAAGCCGGCGAGCTGCGCGAGCTGTCGGCGTAGACCGGCTGCCCGGGGGAGTCCTTGCGCCGGAGCCTGTGGTGTCCTCGTAGTCCGCCGGCAGCCCGCGGGCAGCCCCGCAGATTTTCCGGATTCTCCTCCACGCGGTCCATGTGGAGGCGAAGGACACCCCGCTCGAACCGCCCCGGCCCGGTCTTCTTCCAGGCGGTCCGGCCGCGCCCGGATCCCGGCCGGCCGGGCCCGCCCCGTACGCGCTGACCTCGACCGAAAGGGAACTCCTGCCGATCACGTATCCGCCCCAGCGCGAGCCGTTCGCCGAAGCCCTCGGGGAGGCCGCGCAGAGTCCCGCGCTGGCCTACCGGCTGATGACCCCCATCACCGACGCCGTACTCCGCGCCGCCCATGAACGCCTCACGGGCAGCGAGGAGGAACTCAGCGAGGACGCTGCCGAGACGGCGCCGCGCTGGTCGGCCGACCAGTTGCGCGGCGTCCTGGGCGAGGACGGGGCGGACTGGCGCGGCTGGCCCGCCAGCTCGTCGGCCTCCAGCAGGCCGGAGTCGACCTCGGCGCCTCCCTGCCGCAGACGGGCCGCATGACCGCCGGAGTCCACCGGGCGGTGAGGGCGAGCAGCGCGCGGACGAAGGCGGAGGGCACACCGCTGGGCCGCCTGCTGAAGGCGACGATGCCCGACGGCCTGGTACGCGACGCGGTCCTTGAATCCCGGCACTTCGCACGACGTGCTTCCGCAACTCGGCGTCCCGGCCGAGAAGGGCCGCACCTCCGCCATCCGTCAGCCCGTCCTCCAGGCCCGGGCGCCCGCCACCGCCCAGGCACTGGGCTCCCACGACAAGAGCACCACCCGCATCGCCACTGAGGCCGCAGCCCCCTGGAAGAGCTACGCAACCGGCGAACACACGCGCTGAACGGCCCCCTCGAAGTACGCGCCCGGCGAAAGATCACACCACTCGGCTGCCTTCGCCCCACAGTGGTGACCATGCTGAACCGAGTAGCGGTCCTGTCCGACATTCACGGAGTCCTGCCGGCCCTGGAGGCGGTGCTCGCCGAACCAGATGTCAGCACCGCAGATCACATTGTGCTGACCGGCGACATCACCGCCGGCCCGCAACCGGCCCAGGTTCTCGACCTGCTGACCAGCCTCGGCGACCGCGTGATCTGGATCAGCGGCAACGCCGACCGTGAACTCCTCGAATACCGCCGGGGGCAACGCGACACGATCCCCGATCCGATCGCCCCCTGGGCCGCCGAACAGCTCCGCGAGGACCATCTCGACCTTCTCAGCTCGCTTCCACGATCGCTCTCCCTGTCCGTGAACGGCCTGGGAAGGGTGCTGTTCTGCCATGCCACCCCTCGCGACGACGAGGAGGTCGTCCTGGTCGACTCCCGCCTCGACCGCTGGGAGGAAGTCTTTGACGGACTCGATGCCGACATTCGCACCGTGGTCTGCGGCCACACCCACATGCCGTTCGTCCGCCTCGCCCACGGCCGACTCGTGATCAACCCCGGCAGCATCGGCATGCCCTACGGACGAACAGGAGCACACTGGGCCCTCCTGGGCCCAGGCGTCGACCTCCGCACCACGCACTTCGACCTCCAGGCCGCAGCCACCCGGCTCAGCCAGGAATCGTCCTACCCCGACATCACCGAATGGGCCGACTACTTCCTCCACGCTCGCGCGAGCGACGCCGACGCCCTCACCGCCTTCGCCCCACGGGACGGCCGCGACCACAGCCCTTGACACCCGCTCCCCAACCACAACAGCGGGCAACCGGAGACCGACTCCACGATCAACGCCACCTACCCATCCGTAGGCCGCGCCCTGACGGAGCGGAAGGTTGATCGTTTCCGGTCCGCGCCCCAACAGTGCCGGGTGGGGTGACGCGCGACAACGGGACGATGTTCCACAGGGTCGTGCTCGACTTCGTGATCCAGGGCGTGACCCGCTGGGCAAGGGGACCGGCGGCGCCGGCTACACGTTCACCAACGAGATCCACCCGGAGCCGAAGTTCAGCCGGCACTAACTGGTGGCGATGGCCAACAACGGACCGGACACCGACGGGTCCCAGTTCTTCATCACCCTGGGCCCGCTCCGCACCTCAACGGCAAGCACACCATCTTCGGCGAAGTCGCCAACGGCCAGCGCGTCGTCGATGCCATCGCCAGGACGGAGACCGGGCACAACGACCGTCCCGTGAAGGACGTAGTCCTGGAGAAGATCAGCATCTCCACCCAGTGAACTCCCGCAGGACCCCTCGTTGATCCCCGGCTGCCCCCGCACCGGCCAGGTGCGGGGGCAGCCTCATGAGGCCACATCGACCGCCGGCGGGCCACGGAACGAGCGAAGCCTCTCCGGCTGCAAACGCCCACCCCCTACCAACGCATCCCCGTCCTGTGGGAACTACGAGCCGCCGCCGTACCCCGCGGGTTCCGAGCCCCCGCGCACGAGCCCCAGCGCCGGCAAGATCGATCTCAGCGGCACTTCCTGCACCGCAACCACCCACGTTCGGGGCACCGGTGAGCGTCAGCCGCGGCCAACCCGGCAGTCGTCAGGCGACCGCGGCAAGCTCACGGAGCTGACCAGCGAAGCCACCACCATGGCCAAGAACCTCGGCGCCGCCACCCACCCCGGGACACCAACGGCGGCTTCAGCCGGGCCACCGCGCGGCTCCACCCCGAGCCCCACGTGGACCACGATCGCAGGGCCAGCCCGGGCAGCCCGCGCGTAAGGGGTTCGGCGACTGAGCACCGCTCGGCTTGGCCCTCGGGCTCTGGCGGGCCGCCTCAGGCGGTGGCGGGTATTCTCGAAGAGGAGCCCCGTGGTACGGGCTGACCGCAGGCCGCGATGACGGCCCTTTCAGCCCTCACCCTGTCCGCAACGTTCGGACAGCCGGTGTCGAGCGCTGCCGCGACTCGCTGCGCGTCACCCCCACGCCATGGTGGGCCCGCTCCCGGTTTCCGTACGCACCCTGGCAGCCACTCTGCCATGGAGGGAAGCTCATGAATCGGCAACGCCGCTGTGCACTGCTCGCACCACTCTTGGCTTCCGCCGTTGCCCTGCCACCTACGGCGGCGGCCCAGGCAGCCCCTTCGGCCGTGCAGGTCCCTGCTGCCCCGGCATGCCAGGTGAAAGCCGTGGGCGGCTCCTCGACCAACGTCAACGTGGAGATCACCGGCTTCCGGGCGAACCAGAAGATCACGATCACCCGAGTCGGCGCACGAAGAGCGACGGACACGCGCGTCAACGCACAGGGCAACCTCAATGTGAAGAACGTGCGCGATGGGACCTACCACGTGAAGCCACTCGGTGGTGGTCGCGGCTCCAGCGTCCCGTGCACAGAGGTCCCCGCCCCCGCAAACATCAACATCACTGATGCCGACGTGGTCGCGACCAAACCGGACACCCCTACGGTCAAGTGCAACCAGCCGACTCCTGTGACGTTCGAGGGTACGCTCGAAGGCACGGGGACCGGTGACATCAGGGTCGTGTGGTTGATCCCGGACTCGGGTAAGCGGTCAGAGCGCACGGTGAAGTTCACCGGCCCGAGTTCCAAGACCCAGTTCGTCGTCAATGCCCCTGCCCGCGCGAACCCGACAGAGCCGCGACCCACGGTTAAGGTGCAACTCCTGGTGCCCCGGCAGGGATCCGAAGGGGGTGTGGCGTCGGCCGTGTTCACAGTGACGCTGTTCTGCGAAGCCGGCACCTGACCGGAAGGTTTTTGACAGCTCGCCCCGGAGGGGCAGCGCAGGCTCGTCTTCTTCCAGGAGTTCGACGGGGATGCCCGTGCCACGGCGCACACGGCTGGTGATCACGGATTCTCCGAGGGGTGGGGTGGACCCCCGCCAGACCCCCGCCGTGATGAGGCCCCTCCAACGAGACGGGGACGCCCTCCTCCTGTCGAGGCCGAAGACGCCGACACCTCAACTGCCGTCGCCAACAACCGGTGGCCGCATCACTCGTCGGCTCCGAGGCCCGCAGATCAGGGGAAAGCTCCCTGACAAGCCACGCTCACCGCCCACACTCCTCCGCAAGGCGCGGGTACTACTCGAGCGAAGCGACTGCCGTCAGTCGAAGGAAGGGACATCTCATGCGAAGGAAGACCCTCTCCACCGCGGTCGTGGCCGCTGTGGCGTTCAGCGGGTGGACCGCCGTCACCGTGACGACGGCCGGAGCAGCGGAACGGGCCGTGCCCGGCGCCACCTGCTTCCTCTCGGAAGGCCCGAACAACACGTTCGGCGTGTCGGGCGAAGGGTTCAGATCCGGCGAGCGCGTCACCGTGAAGAACTCGCAGGGCACCACGGTGCGCACGACCACAGCCATCACAGGAGGCTTCTTCGAGGTCACCGGGCTGCCGAACGACACCTACAGCGCCACGGGACGCCGGGCCAAGGCGATCTGCCCGAAGTGGGTGTCGGATGAGGAGGCCGCGATCAAGTGCACCGTGACCAAGGGCCCTGGAACGACCTACGGCGTGTCCGGCAGGGGATTCCCGGAGGCCGAGACGGTCACGTTGAAGAACTCCTCCGGCGCCGTCGTGAACACCACCCAAACCATCCAGGACGGGTTCTTCGAGTTCACCGGCGTCCCCAACGACACGTACACCGTCACCTCGAGGTTCGCGAAGGTGACCTGCGCCAAGGCCGCCGCCGAGTAGAGGCACCCGCCCGCCCACGGTCGGCCGCCAGGGATCGGAGAGGGGCACCCCTGCCGAGACGGTCCTCGACACGTGCCCCCGTGCATCTGTGCGAGGGCACGCCGGCTCGGACGTGCCGAGGTCGCATGCGGGCTCGTACTGGCTCCGCGGGAGCGCTCAGGTGCTGGACGAGCTGCTGCGGGCGGGCGCGGACGGCGCCCAGGGCGCTCACAGGCCGGCCGCGGCCTTCTCCCGTAGCGCCGCCCGGGCCCGCGCGCTCACCTCGGGGCGCAGCAGCACGTCCGCCGCTGTGCAGGCGAGCGCTTCCGCTGCGCCGAGCAGGACGTGGCGCCCGCGCGGTGACGCGGCCGCGGCGGCGAAGAGAGGCGTGTGGTCGGAGCCCTCGGTGGCGTCCATGATGGCGATGAACGGGTGGATGGCCGGTACGTACGTGCTCACGTTGCCGATGTCGGACGACCCCAGGTACACGCCCGGCTCCGGTTCGGTCAGCTGGATCCCGGCTCGCGCCAGGTGCCCGGCGAACCGGCCCGAGAGTTCGGGGTTGTCGCGGAAGTGCTCGTAGCGACCGCCCACCCGCTCCACGGTGGCCTCGGTCCCGGTGGCCGTGGCCGTCCCCGCGGCGCACCGCTCCAACTCGCCCGCGAGCTCCTCGAGTGCGGCCGTGGTCGCCCCGCGGAGCCCGAACAGCCCCTCGGCGTAGTCGGGCACGATGTTGGTGGCCCGTCCGCCGTCGGTGATGATGCCCTGGATGTGGGACCCGGACGGGAGCCGGGGGTGCAGCACACCGAGGGTGTTGAACAGCTGGATCAGGGCGCCCAGCGCGTCGATGCCCTCGGTCGGGTTGCCCGTGGGGTGGGCGGCGCGACCGTGGAAGCCCACGCGCACCTGCGCGCTGGCCGTCAGCGGCGCCGAGGACCAGCTGTACACGCCGGGATGCACCATCAAGGCCGCGTCCACGCCGTCGAACACGCCGGCTTCCACCAGCGTGACCTTGCCGCCGCCCCGCTCCTCCGCCGGGGTGCCCACGGCCAGCAGGGAGCCCTGCGGCTCGCCGACAGCGGCCCGCAGGGCGAGGGCCGCCCCCAGGCCGGCGGCGGCGATCAGGTTGTGCCCGCAGGCGTGCCCGAGCCCCGGCAGCGCGTCGTACTCCATGAGCAGTGCCACCCGGGGTCCCGAGCCGCTGCCGACGGACGCGGTGAACGCGGTGGGCAGGCCGGCCGTCCCGCGGTCGACGCGGAAGCCCTCCCGTGCCAGCTCCGACGTGAGCAGCCCGGCCGCCCGGTGTTCCTCGTACGCCGGCTCGGGGTCGCGGTGGAGGGCCAAGGCGGTGTCCCACAGGCGGTCGGCGCGGGCCGCGACCTCCTGGTGGATCCGGTCGTACACCGCGCCCAGACCGTCGTCCTCCTGGTGGGCGGCGGTTGACACCGGGCCGGGGTGGCCGGGGGCGGAACGGTCGAGGTGGTCGGGCACGGAATGCCTCCCTGGGGGGTGCCGGTCGTACTCCGTACGTGTTCCACGGAGGCGGCCCCTGATGCGCCGTGCCCTGGCTTCGTCCGCCCGAGCTAGGTGATCGGGGCGGCACCACCCCGAAAACCACGTTTCTCCCTGCGCTGATGCGAGGCCCGGCAGCAGCTCGGTGGCGTTCGGAGTGAACGCCGCTGAGGGCGCGGTGATCGGCACCCCGGCCCGCTTCGGGTCGCGGAGCTCGCCGTGGACGAGTTCCTGCTGCAGCTCGTTGCCGACGATGAAGAAGAACACCAGTGGCCCGTCGGCTTCCCTCGCGCCTGGGCTGGACTCGGAGGCCGGGTCGGTCTTTCCGCCGAGCGGGCGACGTGGTTTCGTCACGATCTTGAACCGACCCGGGACCTGTGTGTACTGGGCTCCAGGCGACGCCCCCCGACCGGCCGGCGC
>NZ_JBVISM010000017.1:0-115373 GCF_055575515.1 Streptomyces sp. NPDC034086
GGTGAGTTCCTAGACAGCTCCCACCACACCGGAGGTCTTCGCCATGTTCAAGACCAGCCGAGTGTCAACAACGCTCGTGATCAATACACCTAGCCGCCTGGCCGCGCGTGCGGCCGCCTACCGTGGTCGCCCTGACCGGAGCGGTTGCCCCGGCGCACGACCGCCCGGGTCTCATCGGCGTCCGTCGGGACGGGCGTACGGCGAGACGTCACGCGTAGCCGGCGGGGTGGTCGAGGACCTCGTTCCATACGTCGCCGCCTTCGGCCCAGATCCAGAGCCAACGTCGCAGTGATGACGAATGCCGCAGGCCCTCATGCGGGTCTTCGCCCCGCGCGGGCTCCCAGCCGTCAGCGTCGTAGAGGAGCACCGGGTTGTCGATCGCGGTCAACGAGAGGTGCCACTCCATCGTGCAGCCGCCGTACGCGAGGTGGAGCCACGACGCCGGCACACCCTGTGTCCGGTTCCGTTCGTGGACGCTGACCGCGCACGGCCAGTCGTGGAGGTGCCCGGGTGGACGGTTGCCCTCGGTCAGGGAGGCGAGCCCGCTGTCGGGGCCGAAGCCGCCGTCGGCGACTTCGGTGTAGACGCGCCGCAGCAGTTCGGGGAGAGGGCGTCCGATGCGTCGCTCCGCCTGCTCCACCTCGGCCAGGGTGATCGGCGGGAACAGCGGTCCACGGGACGCGTCGGCGTAGTAGGCGGCCACCTCCTCGGCTTCCGCCTTGAGCTGGACCGTTCCGTCGCTGCCGTACGACACGATGTCGTCCCGCTCCTGGTCCAACCGCTCCCTGCCGTAGCGCTCGGTGATCCAGGCGGCAGGGACGTCTGCGGCGTCGAAGCGCCGGCCCGGGTCCCACGCGCGCGCCCGCAGCCTCTCGATCAGCAGGGTGTCGTCCCCCTCCCCAGCGCTGGGCTCGGGGAGGGGCTCGCGGCAACGCGTCACGGGGGTGTCGTGCGGGGGGTGGGTCATGCGCCTGAGCTTATGACTGGACTCTGACCGCCTGCCGGAGCCGCCGGAGGCGGATGACGCCGCGGGCGGGGGCGGGCGGACGTGCCGGCAGACCGGTGGCAGTCGCCCGGGGAGGACGATGACGCCGTCCAGGCCGCGCCGGCAGCGGCCCGGCGGCGTTCCCAGGGACCGTCAGCGTGCGCAACGGGACCCTAAGGGCGCAGGGAGCGCAGCAGGAGGTCGGCGAGGTGGTCGGCTACCTGGTGGGGGGTCAGCGGGCCGTCCGTGCGGTACCAGGTGGACAGGTGGTGGACGGAGCCGAAGTAGTAGTCCACCACCAGGTCGGCCGGCGTGGCCGTGGAGAACACCCCGGTGCGCTGCCCCTCCTCGACCAGCGCGCGGAAGCGTTCGTGGTAGCGCCGGCGCTCCGCCCGTACCTGCTTGTACTTCTCCGGGCTGAGCTGGTGCATCGACCGGAAGAAGATCATCGCGTCGTCGAGGTTCTCGATCGTGGTGACCACGACGTCGGCGGCGGCGGCCCGCAGCCGCTCGGCGACGGGGGCGTCGGATCCGGCCACGGCGTCGAGCCGCTGCTGCTGGAGGCGCAGCATGCGCGCGTACACCTCGTGCAGCAGGTCGTCCTTGGAGCCGAAGTAGTGGTACAGCGCGCCCTTGGTCACCCCGGCCGCCTCGACGATCTCCTGGACGGAGGTGCGGTCGTAGCCGCGTTCGGCGAAGAGCCTGGTGGCGACGGCCAGCAGCCGCTGCGGCACCGGGGTCTCCCGGTGTCCGTCCTCGGGGCCCTCGGTGGTCCTGGCGGCCATGGTGCTCGCCTTCCTCTCCTGATCCTGACCTGTTCCGCGCCGTACGACCGTCCGACGATTTTCAGCCGCGCTCGCGCAGTTCTCGTCGCAGGATCTTGCCACTGGTGGTCTGCGGAAGAACAGGCAGGATCTCGACCTCGCGCGGGTACTTGTACGCGGCCAGGCGCTCGGCGCAGTACGCGGCGAGTTCCGCCGGCCCGGCCGAGGCCCCCGGGCGCAGGGTCACGTACGCCTTGACGCTCTCCCCCCGGTAGGCGTCGGGGACGCCTACCACGGCCGCCTCCCGTACGGCGGGGTGGGTGTGGAGGACGTCCTCCACCTCCCGCGGCCAGACCTTGAACCCGGAGGCGATGATCACGTCCTTCTTCCGGTCGACCACGTAGAGCCAGCCGTCCTGGTCCATGAACCCGACGTCCCCGGTCCGCAGTTCGCCGTCCGGGAAGGTTTCGGCGGTGGCTTCGGGCAGTCCCCAGTAACCGGGCACGACCTGCGGCCCGCGTACGGCGATCTCCCCCGTCCGGCCGAGGGGCACCTCGCGGCCCCGCTCGTCGAGGATCCGTACGAGGGTCTGCGCGCCGGGGACCCCGACGGAGAGGGTGCCGGTGGCGGGGTCGACGGGCGCTTCGAGGTGCGCGGGGACCGAGGCGCAGGGGGCGGTGCACTCGGTGAGGCCGTAGCCGTTGCGCAGATAGAACCCGAAGGAGGCGCGGAGGCGCTCGACGAGGGCGGGCGGGAGCGGGGCGCCGCCGGAGGAGATCACCTGGAAGGAGGCGAAGTGGTCCCGGGTGGCGTCGGGGTGGGCGGCGAGGGCCGTGAAGGCGGTGGCCGGGCCGATGGTGTAGGCGGGGCGGTGTTCGAGGAAGGCGTCGAGGACGGCCCCGGGGTGGAAGCGGTGCGCGAGGACGAGGGTGCCGGCGTTGACGAAGCAGGCGGCGAGTTCGCAGACCATGCCGGTGATGTGGAAGAGCGGGGCGAGGGCGAAGTAGCCGGCGCCCTCGGCGAGGGGGTGGCCGGTGACCTGCCGGGTGGCGTTGTAGGTCACCGCGCCGTGCGGGTTCACGGCGCCCTTGGGGGTGCCGGAGGTGCCGGAGGTGTAGCTGATGAGGGCGGCGTCGGCGGTGCCGAGGCCGGGATCGGGCGGCGCGGGGAGGCCCTGCCGGGCGACGGCGAGCAGATCGGCGGGAGCGTCGGGGTCACCGGCGGGGGCTCCGGGGGCGGCGAACGCGTCGGGGGCGGCGAACGCGTCGGGGGCGGCGGCCGCGTCGGGGGCGGCGGCCGCGTCGGACGGCGGGAAGACCCGGGGGTCGTCGCGGGTCTGGAAGTCCGTGTCCCGCGCGGTCAGGACGACCCGTACCCGGCTGCCCGGCACCGCCGCGCGCAGGTGCGCCCGCCACGTGCCGCCCCCGCACACCAGAGCCGCGGCACCGGAGTCCCGCAGGACGTGCCCGGCCTCCGCGGCCTTGTACATCGGGTTGAGCGGGACGACCACCGCCCCGGCCTTCCACGCGGCGAGCACCGCGAGCACGAAGTGCGGGGTGTTCTGCAGCATGACCGCCACCCGGTCGCCCCGCCCGATCCCCCGCCCGGCCAGGTGTCCGGCGAGGGAGTCGGACAGCGCGTCGGCCTCGGCGTAGGAGATCCGGCCGTCGAAGTACGCGAGGGCCGTGCGCCCGGGGGCGCGGGCCGCGGCGGCGCGGAACGCGTGCAGGACGCTCGGCGGCGGTGCCACGGGGGCCAGCTGGGCGGGACTGAGCCGGCGCAGCCAGGGCCGGGCGGCGTAGGGGGACCCGGCGACGGGGGGCGTCACGCGCCCTCCCACTTCTGCTGGAGGCGGTTCATGGAGTGCAGCCACCGGTCGGGGCCGGTCGCGCGGGCGGCGTAGAAGTCCGCCACCTCGGGGTGCGGGAGGATCAAGAACCGGCCCTTCTCCATGCCGTCGAACAGTGCGTCGGCGACCGTCTCCGGCTCGATGGCGGTCGGTGCCAGGACGAGCTCCCCCGCCGAACCGGAGGCGGTCAGCATGTCGGTGCGCACCCCCTGCGGGCAGATGGCGTGGACCTGGACGCCGCGGTGGCGGTAGGTCAGCGAGAGCCATTCCGCGAAGGCGAGGGCACCGTGTTTGGTGACACTGTACGGGGCCGCTCCGATCATGGTCAGCAGTCCGGCGGCGGAGACGGTGGACACGAAGCGGCCGCCGCCCCGCTCCAGCCAGTCGGGCAGCAGGGTCCGGGCGGCGCGCACGTGCGCCATCACGTTGGTGTCCCAGGCCGCCTCCCAGACGGCCTCGTCGGCGAAGGCGTCGCCGCCGGAGGCGAGTCCGGCGTTGGCGCAGTACACGTCCACCGTGCCGCCGAGGGCATCCCGGGCCCGGTCGGCGACCGTGGAGGCGTCGCCGGGGACGGCGACCGCCCGGGGGCCGATGGCGTCCGCCACGGCGGCGGCCTTGGCGGGGTCGAGGTCGTTGACGGCCACGATGGCCCCTTCGGCGGCGAAGCGGTGGGCGAGTGCCGCGCCGATGCCGCCGCCGGCGCCGGTGACGACGACTCGCTGGTCCTGGTACGCGCTCACGGGGATCACCTTTCGTCGCTGCCTGCCGGACCGGCCGGATCCCGGCAGACTAACCAGTCGGTATGTGAGGGCGGAAGGGGTGCGGGGCCTAGCGTGGCGGGATGACTCTGTCGCGACGCGGGGTACTGGGACTGGCGGGGGCCGTGGGGGCGGCGGGGGCGCTCGCCCCCGCGGGCGCGGCCTCGGGAGCCGCCGCCGGGCGGGTCCGGACCGGTTTCGAGCGGCTCGCCGCCGACGGGTACGCGGAACTCGCCGGGCAGCGGATCGGGGTGGTCACCAACCCCACCGGGATCACCGCCGACGCCCGCCACCTGGTCGACGTACTGCACGCCGACGAGCGGGTGGACCTGGTCGCGGTGTTCGGGCCGGAGCACGGCTTCCGGGGGACGGCGCAGGCGGGCGGGTCCGAGGCGGCCACCCGGGACCCGGCCACCGGGCTGCCGGTGTATGACACGTACGGCAAGAGCGGGCAGGGGCTCGCGGACGTGTTCACGGCGGCGGGGATCGACACGGTCGTGTTCGACATCCAGGACGTCGGGGCGCGCTTCTACACCTACATCTGGACCCTGTACGACTGCATGCGCGCGGCCGCGCTGGCGGGGAAGGCGGTGGTGGTGCTGGACCGGCCCAATCCGGTGGGCGGCCGGCGGGCGGCCGGGCCGGTGCTCGAGCGGGCGTACGCGAGTTTCGTGGGCCGGGAGCCGATCGCGCTGGCGCACGGGATGACGGTGGCGGAGCTGGCCCTGCTGTTCGACGGCGCGTTCCCGGGCGTCGGACGGGTGCGGCTGCGGACGGTGCCGATGTCGGGGTGGCGGCGGGAGTCGTTCTTCGGGGAGACGGGGCTGCCGTGGGTGCCGCCGAGCCCGAACATGCCGACGCCGGACACGGCGCTCGTGTACGCGGGGACGTGCCTCTTCGAGGGGACCAACCTGTCCGAGGGCCGGGGTACGACCACGCCCTTCGAGGTGGTCGGCGCGGAGGGCGTGGACCGGCGGTGGGCGGAGGCCGCGAACGGCCTGGGGCTGCCCGGGGTGTGGTTCCGGGAGACCTGGTTCACGCCCGCGTTCTCGAAGCACGCCGGACGGCCCTGCGGCGGGGTCCGGCTGGTGGTGCACGACCGGGAGGCCTTCGACCCGGTGCGGGCGGGGATCGGGCTGCTGGTGACGGCGCGGCGGGTGTGGAGCGGGTTCGGCTGGCGGGCGGACCACTGGATCGACCGGCTGACCGGCTCGGACCGGGTGCGGACGATGGTGGACGCGGGCGCCGGGGTGGAGGAGGTCGCGGGCGCCTGGGAGGCCGGGCTGGCGCGGTTCTCGGCGGTGCGGGAGCGGTACCTGCTCTACCCCTGACGCGGCGGGGCGCGTCCGGGCGCACCGGTGACGTCACGGGTCTGGCCGACTCGGCCCCGCGGCGGGATGCTGCGAGCACCGGAGGCTGCGCGCGTGAGGGGGAGGCCATGGTGGACAGCGGTGGTGCGGCCGGAACGGCGATCGGGGTGGACCCGTACCGGGAGCTGACCTTCGACGCCCAGGGCGACGTGGATCCGGCCGCGAGGGCGGCGGTGGCCCGGATCGAGGCGACGGACCTGCTGGTCTTCGCCCACGGCTGGAACAGTGACCGGTCCACCTCGACCAGGCTCTTCGACCGCTTCTTCGCCCCCTTCCCGGGGCTGGTGGGAACGGGGGTGCGGCTGGGGTACGTGGGGGTGGTGTGGCCCTCGATCCGCTTCCCCGACGAGCCGATACCGGACTTCGAACCGCACGGCGCCCCGCCGGGGCCCGAGTCCGGTACGGCCCTGGACGCTGCCGCGCGCGCGGCCCTCGCGGCGTTCTGGCCGGGACGGGAGGCGGAGCTGGACCGGGTCGCCGCGCTGCTCGCGGAGCGGCCGCAGTCACCGGCGGCGTTCGCCGAGTTCGGTTCGCTGGTACGGCAGCTGGTGCACGCCGACCTGGCGGTCCCGGCGGCCGACCCCGCGCGGCCGGCCGCCGCGCCGGGGGTTCCGGCCGCCGCGCCGGGGGTTCCCGCCGTTTTCGTACGGGACACCGTGGAGGTGTGCGGGAGGCTGGCCGAGGCGCTGGCCGAGGCGGAATCCGTACCCGGATCCGCCGTCGGCGGCGGGCCGCCTTCCCTGTGGCGCGGGGCCAAGGAGTTGCTGCGCCAGGCCACGTACTACGAGATGAAGAAGCGGGCCGGGGTGGTCGGCGAACACGGGCTCGGACCGGTCCTCACCGACCTCGCGGGACGCCGGCCGGCCCTGCGCGTCCATCTGATCGGCCACAGCTTCGGCGCCCGGGTGGTGTCCTTCTCCCTGCGGGCCGTACCGGACGGCGCCCGGCACGTGAAGTCGCTGACGCTGCTCCAGGGGGCTTTTTCCCACTACGCGTTCAGCGAGCGCCTGCCCCACGACCGGGATCGCGGCGGCGCCCTGGGCGGACTCCAGCGCAGGGTGGACGGGCCCGTGGTGGCCTGCCACTCCGTCCACGACTCGGCGCTGCGGGTGTTCTATCCGCTGGCCTCGCGGATGGCGGGCGATTCGGCCGGTCTGCTCGGTCTCGACGAGCGGTGGGGCGCGGTCGGGCACGACGGGGTGCGGGCGGTGCCGGGCGCGCGGCGGCTGAGCCTGGAGGCCGCCCTGCGCGACGGGCTGCCGGAGGCCGGTTGCGTCAGTGTGGACGCGGGCGCCGTGGTCCGGCGGGGCGGGGCTCCGTCGGGGGCGCACAGCGACATCTGCCATGCGGAACTGGCCCGGATCGTGGTCGCCGCGGGACGCATGGGGCGATGATTTCCGGCCATGTGCCACCCGTACGCCTCGACCGCCCCCGCATGCGCCCACATGTCGCCGGGCATGTTGGGCACGTCGCGGGGGGTCGCTTCGTTCGACGGAGTGGCGCGGTCACGGGTATGGGCATGGCACGGCGGAGGTGAAGGTACGTTGGCAGGTTTTCGGAGTCTGGCCTATCAGGTGCGCGACGCGCGCAACGACCGGGCCCTGCGGCGCCACTCGCTGCGGCGCTGTCTGGAGCGGTTCGCGCCCTACGGGCACCGGGCGACGTGGTGGCACCTGTGCGACCGGCACGGGATAGCCCCGGAGGACCGCGGCGCGGATCCCCTGCGGCTCGTCGCGGCGCTGGAGGAGCTGGAGGAGGCGCGGGCGGTCTGGCTGGAGTACGAGCGGCAGTTCGCGGAGCGGCGCAGACGCGAGAAGCACGACGGGGTGCGGCGGCCGGAGTGGGCCTGGGGCGGCAGCGGGGACGCCGTGGTGCGCTGCGCCGATCCCGGAGTGCGGCCGGAGGGGACGCTGGGCGAGGTGCTGCGGCGGCTGGTCTCGGCGCTGGAGTCGGAGCCGGGGACGGGGTGCCCGGTCTGCGGCGAGGAGGAGTTGTTCTGGCCCGCCGGGACGGCGGGGCCGGGGTCGTGGGCCGGCGCGTGGGCGTGGGACGGGCCGGTGTGCGGGGGCTGCGGCATCGTGGTGCCCCGGCCGGCGCTGGCGGGCCCGGCCGTGGTGCACCAGGTGGCGGACGCGGCGTGAGCGGGCCGCGCGGCGCCGGTGCGGCGGTGCTCCAGGCCGCGTTGAACGGCTCGCGGGACGCGTCCGACGGGGCGGCGGTGCCGCTGTCCCCGGCGGACCTGGCCCGGTCCGCGCGGGAGGCGGTAGCCGCCGGGGCCGGCGAGGTGCTGGTGCACCCGAGGACCCCGTGCGGGCGGGAGAGCCTCTCGCCCCGGGTGGTCGGGCCCCTGCTGGAGGAGGTGCGCGGCGCGGGGGTCCGCGTACCCCTGACGGTTCCGGCGGCGGTCGCGGCCGAGCCGGACGCCGCGGGGCGGCTGGAGCGGGTGCGGTCCTGGACGGTGCTGCCGGACCGGGCGGCGGTGCCGTTCGCGGAGCCCGGGGCGCGGGAGCTGGCGGGGGCCCTGCTGGAGCGGGGGGTGGCGGTGGACGCGGTGGTTCCGCTCGGGGGCGGGGCCGGGCCGGAGCCGCTGGCCCGGTTCCTGGAGTGGGCCGCGCCGGAGCCGGGGCGGGTCCGGCTGGTGGCGGAGCTGGCGGAGGCCGACCCGGCGCTGGTGGCGGGGCTGCGCTGGCTGCCGCCGGTGCCGGTGGTGCTGTACGGGCGGGAGGCCGCCGCCTGGCCCGTGCTGCGGCTGGCCGCGCGGTGCGGCGCGGGGGCGCGGATCGGCGTGGCGCAGGTGCTGCACCTGCCGGACGGGCGGCCGGCGCGCTCGAACGCCGAACTGGTGGCGGCCGCCCTGGAGTTCCGGGGCCGGGCCGCTACTGGGACAGCCGGGAGCCGGTGAGGCGCCCGCCGAAGACGTCGTCCGGGTTGGACAGGGCGCAGTTCTTCAGCGAGAGGCAGCCGCAGCCGATGCAGTCGGACAAGTGGTCGCGCAGGCGGCTGAGTTGTTCGATCCGCTGGTCCAGCTCCGTGCGCCAGTTCTCGGACAGCCGCGCCCAGTCCGCCGGCGTGGGCGTGCGCTCCTCCGGCAGTTCGGCGAGGGCCTCGCGGATGCTGGCGAGCGGTATGCCGACGCGCTGGGCGGCGCGTACGAAGGCGACCCGGCGCAGCGCCTCACGGCTGTAGCGGCGCTGGTTGCCGGCCGTGCGGCGGCTGCTGATCAGGCCCTTGGTCTCGTAGAAGTGCAGGGCGGAGACGGCCGCCCCGCTGCGCGCGGACAGCTGGCCGACGGTCAGTTCGTGGACTTTCTCGGGAATCTGCGGCACGCGCCCGAGCCTAGCCGGAGGTCCGTTGACAGACGCACCAGGCCCCAGCATGCTGAGCAAGCGCTTGTTCGCCTGAGCGCGCGGAAGCGGAAGACAGGGGCAGGGCATGGCCGGACCGAGGATCTTCACATCCGCCGAGGAGCTGCGCGCCGGCATCGGCGAACCGCTCGGCCCGAGCGGCTGGCTGGAGGTGGACCAGAAGCGGATCGACCTCTTCGCGGACGCGACCGGGGACCACCAGTGGATCCACGTGGACCCGGAGCGCGCCGCCACCGGCCCCTTCGGTTCCACCATCGCTCACGGCTATCTGACGCTGTCGCTGCTGCCGAGCCTGGTGCCGCAGGTCATGCGGGTCGAGGGCATGCGGATGGGCATCAACTACGGCACGGACAAGGTGCGTTTCCCGGCCCCGGTGCCGGTCGGCTCGCGGCTGCGCGCCACCGCCGTCATCACGGCGGTCACCGAGGCGGGCGAGGGCGTACAGGTCGCGGCGACCGTGACCGTCGAGCGCGAGGGCGGCGAGAAGCCGGTGTGCGTCGCGGAATCGGTGTCCCGCTACTACTTCTGAGCGGCCTGAGCGGCCCCGGCGGCCGGCCGGGCACCCACCATCCGGAGCACGAGGTCGGCGTACAGCGCGCCGACCTCGTCGGGCGTGCGCGCTCCGGCGGTGCTGAACCAGCGGGCCACGTCGATGCACAGCGACAGCACGGCGAGCGTGGTGCCCGGGACGTCGGGGACGTCGAACTCCCCCGCCCGCACGCCGTCCGCCAGGATCCGGCGCACGGCCGCGTCGCTCAGCCGGCGCAGGGCGACGATCTCGGAACGGTGCTCCGGGGCGAGCGCGTCGAGCTCGTACTGGACCACGCGGGCGGTGGTGTGGTGGGCGGCGTGCCAGCGCACGAAGGACCGTACGGCCGCGTCCAGCCGGTCGGCGGCCGACCCGGGACCGGAGGCGGCGGTCTCCAGGATCTCCAGGGCCTTGTCATGGCCTATCCGGCTGATCCGGTGGAGCAGCTCTTCCTTGGTCTTGTAGTGGATGTAGAGGGCTGCGGGGCTCATGCCGGCGCGGCCGGCGATGTCGCGGGTGGTCGTCGCGTGGTACCCGCGCTCCGCGAAGGCTTCGACGGCGGCCACGAGCAGCCGCCGCGCGGCGTCCGGGGTGACCTCCGACCACGGCTGGTAGCCGCCGGTCGTCTCCGCCGCGCTGTCCATCGCTCGCCCACCCTCGTCGTCCACCGGGAAGACGCCAGCTTACCGGAGGGTGAGCAAGCGCTTAGGGCAGTGGCCGCCGCCGGGCACCGCGGGGCCGGTCCGGGGGCCGCCGCGGGGCGGGTTCGGGGGCCGCTGCGGGGCGGCTCCGGGGCTGGTTCGGGGCCGCTCCCGGCTATTTGGGCGAGAACGGGTCGTACTCCGCCATGATCTTCTCCATCCGGGCCTGGTCGACCCGGCTGACGATCCGCGTCGCCTCCTGGCGGTCGCGGACGACCTTGGCGAGGGTGAAGGCCGAGGTGGTCAGGTAGAGGACGGCGATGCCGAGGAAGGCCCGGACCCAGCCGTCGACGTCCATGGTGTAGATCCCGACGGCCACCGCCGCGAGGGCGATGCCGAAGGAGGCGACGGCCTGGCCGTAGTACGCACCCGTGTGCTGCTGCTTGACCGGTGTCTCGTTCATGCGCCCAGCATCGGACGCCGTGACCCGGCCCACATCCGTGCGGCTACTCAGACGGGTACTCAGACAGCCTCCGGGGCCCCCGCGACCGGGGGTCAGAAGGCGGAGACCCCGGTGCGGGCGCGGCCGATGAGCAGCTTCTGGATCTGGCTGGTGCCCTCGTAGAGGGTCATGACGCGGGCGTCGCGCAGCAGCTTCCCCGCCGGGTACTCGTCGACGTAGCCGTAGCCGCCGTGCACCTGGAGGGCGTTGCCCGCGGCCCGCACGGCGGCTTCGGAGGCGAAGAGCTTCGCGGTGGAGGCCTCGGTGGCGAACGGCTGCCCGCGGTCGATCAGGTCGGCGACCCGCCAGGTCAGCAGCCGGGCCGCGTCCACGTCGACCGAGATGTCGGCGATCAGCTCCTGGACCAGCTGGTGCTGGGCGATCGGCTTGCCGAACTGCTCGCGCCGGCCCGCGTACGAGACCGCCGCGTCCAGCGCGGCCTGGGCGATGCCGACGCAGCCGGCGGCCACCGACATCCTGCCCTTGGCCAGGGCCGACATGGCCACGGAAAAGCCCTTGCCCTCGGGGCCGAGCATCGCGGAGGCGGGCACGCGGACGCCGTCGAGGGTGAGTTCGGCGGTGGCCTGGCCGCGCAGGCCGAGCTTGCCGTGGACCTCGCGGCGGGTCAGCCCGGGGCTGTCGGCGGGGACGAGGAAGGCGGAGATCCCCCGGTGGCCGGGCGCGCCGGCGTCGGTGCGGGCGAAGAGGAGGACGAGATCGGCCCAGGTGCCGTTGGTGATGAACATCTTGCTGCCGGTGATGACGTACGCGTCGCCCTCGCGCACGGCCCGGGTGGTGAGCGCGGCGGCGTCGGAGCCGGTGCCGGGCTCGGTCAGGCCGAAGCAGCCGAGCGCGTCGCCGGAGCACAGCCGGGGCAGCCAGGCCCGCTTCTGCTCCTCGGTGCCCCAGGCGGCGAGGGTCTTGGCGACGAGGCCGAGGGAGACGGAGACGATGCCGCGCACGGCGGAGTCCCCGCGGCCGAGTTCCTCGGTGACCAGTACGTAGGAGAGGTGGTCACCGCCGGACCCTCCGTACTCCTCGGGCACGGTGAGGCCGAGGAAGCCGAGGCCGCCGAGTTTCCCCACGATCGAGCGGTCCACGCTCTCCGCGCGGTCCCACTCGGCGGCGTACGGGACGATCTCGCGGTCGGTGAAGGCGCGGGCGAGGCGGCGCACGGCCTCCTGCTCCTCGCTGAGCTCCAGGTTCACGGGTCCCTCCGGGGCCTGCCGGCCGCTCGCGGCTCTTAAACTAGCAGCGGTAGTTTATGTCGGGGCAGGGCCTACTATGTGGCGCATGGCCAGACCGCGCAAGCCCCTCCTCAGCAGAGACCGCATCGTCGAGGCGGCCGGCGCGCTCGTGGACGCGGAGGGGCTGGACGCGGTCTCCACGCGCCGGCTGGCGGCCGCCCTCGGGGTGAGCGGCCCCTCCCTGTACAACCACTTCCGCACCAAGGACGCGATTCTGGACGCGGTCGCGGACGCGGTGAGCGCGAAGGTCGACCTGTCGATGTTCGACGGCGGCAAGGACTGGCGGGGCGCGCTGTACGACTGGGCGCACTCGTACCGGGAGGCCCTGGCGGACCATCCGAACATCGTGCCGGTGCTGGCGCGCGGGCCGGGCCGGCGCCCGGCGGGGCTGCGGCTGGCGGACGCGGTGTTCGGCGCCATGACGGCGGCGGGATGGCCCCCGGCCCACGCGACCCGCATCGGCGCGCTGATGCGGTACTTCATCCTGGGCTCGGCGATGGCCTCCTTCGCCCGGGGTTTCGTGGACGACGAGGCGGCGTACGACCCGGCGGACTACCCGCACCTGGGCCAGGCCCACCTGCTGGCGGAACGGCAGCGGGAGGTGGACGAGGGCGCCTTCGAGACGGGCCTGACGGCCCTGCTGGACGGACTGGCCGTCCAGTACGAGGGACTGCGGGCGGGGCCGCCGCAGTCGTAGGGGGCCCGGCGGCGGGGGCCCGGCGGCCGGGCCGCGGCCACCGGGCCCTGGCGGCCGGTACCGCGCGGGTCCGCCCGGGGCCGCGCGTCGGCGCGGTCCCCGGGCGGCCGGCTAGAAGACCACGAGCGAGCGGCCGCCCTTGCCCTGGGTCATCGCCTCGAAGGCGGCCGGGATGCCGTCGAGGGTGATGCGGTCGGTGACCATGGAGCCCAGGTCGAGGCGGCCCGCCCGGACGTGCTCGGCGATGACCGGGAGGTCGCGGGCCGGATCGCTGTTGCCGTACACGCAGCCGCTGAGGGTGCGCGCGAAGTGGAAGATCTCCAGGGCGTGGAAGCTCACCTGCTGGTCCTTGCCGCCGATGCCGACGACGGTGGTGCGGCCGCCCCGGCGGGTGGACTCCCAGGCGGTGCGGATGGTCCCGGCGCGGCCCACGCATTCGACCGCGACGTCCGCGCCCTGCCCGCCCGTGAGGCCGCGGATCTGCTTGGCGGTGGTGTCGGAGGCGAGGACGAAGTCGGTGGCCCCGGCGGCGCGGGCCAGTTCCTCCTTCGCCGGGGAGACGTCCACGGCCACGATCGGCCCGGCCTGGGCGATCCGGGCGGCCTGGAGGGCCGCGAGGCCGACCCCGCCGACGCCGAACACCGCCACCGACTCGCCCGGGCGGACCTGGGCGCTGTGGTGCACGGCGCCGTAGCCGGTCAGGACGGCGCAGCCGAGCAGGGCGGCCTCGGCGAGCGGGATCCCGGCGGGTGCGGGCAGTACGCAGTTCGCCGCGACGACGGTCTCCTCGGCGAAGGCGGCGACGTTGAGCCCGGGGTGCAGCTCGGTGCCCTCGGCGTCATGGGCGTACACCGCGCCGACCCCGGCCAGGGCCTCGGCGCAGAGCCAGACCTCGCCGATCCGGCAGTGGTGGCACTCTCCGCAGGAGGGTGCCCAGTTGAGCACCACTCCGTCGCCCGGGGAGACGTGGGTGACCCCGTCGCCGACGGCGAGGACCGTCCCCGCGCCCTCGTGGCCGAGGACGGCGGGTACGGGCACCCGCATGGTGCCGTCGGTGAGGGAGAGGTCGGAGTGGCAGACCCCGGCCGCGGCGAGCCGGACCCGGACCTGCCCGGGTCCGGGATCGGGCAGCACGATCTCCCGTATCTCCAGCGGGGCTCCGACGGCGGGCAGGATGGCGGCGCGGACCATGGTCGTCGTCTCCGTGTGGTGAGGCGGCTAGGGGTGTCGGGGCTTCTGGGGCTGTTGGGGTGGGTCAGGGGGCCGGGGCCAGGGGGCCGGGGGTCAGAACTGGAGGGACTTGGTCTGGAGATACTCCCCCAGGCCGTGCGCGCCCAGCTCGCGGCCGACGCCCGACTGCTTGTAGCCACCGAAGGGCGCGAGCACGTTGAAGCGGCCGCCGTTGATGTCCACCTGACCGGTGTCCATCCGGCGGGCGAACGCCACGGCCGTCTCCTCGTCCGCCGCCCACACCGCGCCGCCCAGGCCGTAGACCGTGCCGTTGGCGATGCGCAGGGCGTCGTCCTGGTCCTCGTAGGGGAGGATCGCCAGCACCGGGCCGAAGATCTCCTCCTGGGCGATGGTCATTTCGGGGGTGACGTCCGCGAAGACGGTCGGCGCGATGAAGTACCCGCGCTCGTGGGGCGCGTCGAGTCCGCCCGCGACGAGGCGCGCGCCTTCCGCGACGCCCTTGGCGATGTAGGAGCGGACGCGGTCGCGCTGCGTGGCGTTGACGACCGGCCCGAGGCGGGTGGCCCGGTCGCGGGGGTCGCCCGAGGGGTACGCGGCGACGGCGGCGCCCGCGAGGGCGACGGCCTCCTCGTACTGGTCCCGGTGGACGAGCATGCGGGTGAGGGCGTTGCAGCTCTGGCCGGAGTTGTTCATGACGTGCCCGACACCCGCCGTGACCGCCTTGGCCAGATCGGCCCCGGGCAGGATGACGTTCGCCGACTTGCCGCCGAGCTCGAGGGCGACCCGTTTGACGGCCGCGCCGGCGATGGCGCCGATCTTCCTGCCGACGGCGGTCGAGCCGGTGAAGGAGACGAGGTCGACTCCCTCGTGCTCGGCCAGCGCCTGGCCGGCGACCGGGCCGGTGCCGGTGACCAGGTTGAACACTCCGGCCGGGACGCCCGCCTCGTGCACGGCTTCGGCGAAGAGCTGTGCGGTCAGCGGGGTGTCCTCGGCCGGCTTGAGGACGAGGGTGCAGCCGGCGGCGAGAGCGGGTGCCACCTTCGCAACGACCTGGTGCAGGGGATAGTTCCAGGGCGTGATGGCCCCGACCACGCCGACCGGCTCGAGGAAGACGGTGGAGTTGCCCACGCGCTCCTCGAAGGGGTGGGAGGCGCCGAGTTCGGCGTACGAGGAGGCCACCGCGATCGGCGCGCCGACGTGGACGGCCTCCGCGAAGCCCAGGGGGGAGCCGAGTTCGGCCGTGATGGTCTCGGCGAACTCGCCCTTGCGGGCGGCGAGCACGTCGCGCAGGGCGCCTATCAGGGCGGCCCGCTCCGCCGGAGCCGTGGCCGCCCAGCCGGGGAAGGCCGCGCGGGCCGCGCGCACGGCCGCGTCCACGTCTTCGGCGGTACCGGCCGGGACGGCGGCGATGACCTGCTCGTCGGCCGGGTTGATGACCTCGATCCGGCCGGTTCCGGCGGCGGGGCGCCATTCCCCGCCGATGTACATCCCGTCATGGGCCTTCATGGCATTCCTCCCGAGCACGTCCGAACGCGTGGACCGACTTCGCCAGCACACCCTACAAACTAGCGCCGGTAGTTTTCGGTCCGCCGGGGGGCCGGAGGTCAGATGATGCCGAAAAGCATCCCCGCGCCCAGGACCACGAGGGAGGTGAGGGCCGCCCATTTCACCGTGAACCGGGTGTGGTCGCCGAACTCGACCCTGGCCATGCCGACGAGGACGTAGACGGCCGGAACCAGCGGACTGGACATGTGCAGGGCCTGGCCGACCAGGGAGGCCCGGGCGATCTCGAGCGGGGAGACGCCGTGGGCGGCGCCCGCCTCGGCCAGCACCGGCAGGACGCCGAAGTAGAAGCCGTCGTTCGACATGAAGTAGGTGAGGGGCAGGCTCAGCAGACCGGTGACCAGGGCCATGTGCGGGCCCATGCCCTCGGGGATGGCGCCGACGAGCCAGTCGGCCATGTGCTTGACCATGCCGGTTCCGGTGAGGACGCCGGTGAAGACGGCGGCGGCGAAGACCATGCCGGCGACGTTGAGGACGTTGTCCGCGTGGGCGGCGATCCGGGCCTTCTGGTCCGGCATGTGGGGGAAGTTCACCGTGAGGGCGAGGGCCGCGCCGAGCAGGAAGAGGACCGGGATGGGCAGCAACTCCATGATCATCGCGGTGAGCAGGGCGACGGTGAGACCCGCGTTGAACCAGTAGAGGCGGGGGCGCAGGGTCGGGCGGCGCGGGTCCAGGCCCTGGAAGCCGTCGCCTCCGGGCAGGGCGGCGCCCGCGCCGGGGGCCGCCGCACCGGAGGTACGGGGGCCCGCACCGGAGGCCCCGGGGCTCACGCCGGCGGTACGGGGGCCCGCGCCGGAGTCCGGGGCGGAGCCGGCGGTACGGGTGCCCGCGGCGGACTCCCCGGCGCCGGTGCCGGCCGTCACCAGGTCCTCCTCCACCGTCTCGGCGCCCGGCATCACCAGGGTGCCGATCCGGCGGCGTTCCCTGACGCCGAGGACGTAGGACAGGACGAAGACGAACAGCAGGCCCACGGCGAGCGCCGGGATCATCGGGACGAAGACGTCCGCGGCGTCGAGCTTGAGCGCGGTGGCCGCGCGGGCGGTGGGGCCGCCCCAGGGCAGGGTGTTCATCACGCCGTTGGCGGTCGCGGCGACGCCGGTCATGACGACCAGGCTCAGGCCGAGCCGCTTGTAGAGCGGGTACATGGCCGAAACCGTGATCATGAAGGTGGTCGATCCGTCGCCGTCGAGGGAGACGATCGCGGCGAGGACGGCCGTACCGACCACCACCCGCACGGGGTCGGCCTTGCAGAAGCGCAGGATGCCCCGGACGATCGGGTCGAAGAGGCCGACGTCGATCATCACGCCGAAGTAGACGATGGCGAACATCAGCATGGCGGCGGTGGGGGCGAGCTTGCCGACGCCGTCGATGACGTAGTCCCCCAGGTGCGCGCCCTTTCCGGCGAACACGCAGAAGAGCGCGGGGATGAGGACGAGCGCCGCGATGGGCGACATTTTCTTCAGCATGATCAGGACCAGGAAGGTCGCGATCATGGCGAAGCCGAGGAAGGTCAGCATGCAGGGAAGGTAGGTGCCGCCTCCCTGCCCCAACAAGACGTCCACGCGTGAGCAATACGAGCAAAACCCCAGCTCAGAGCAGGGGTGTCAGGGTGACGGGGAAGCCGTTGAGCACCGCGGTGCCCGACAGCGGGTCGAGGCGGGAGCCGTCGAGCAGCTGGTTCACGTTGACCCCCGGGTCGGCCCCGGCCACCGTGAGCCGGGTGCCCGGCCGGTCGTGGCCCCAGCCGTGCGGGAGGCTGACCACACCCGGGCGGACGGCGTCGGTCACCTCCACCGGCACCTCCAGGCCGCCTCCGTCCGCGGTGATCCGGGCCCGGCCGCCGTCGGCCAGGCCGAGCCGGTCCGCGTCCAGGGGATGGACGTGGAGGGTGCAGCGGTTGGAACCTCCGACGAGGACCGGGACGTTGTGCAACCAGCTGTTGTTGGACCGCAGGTGGCGGCGGCCCACGAGCACCAGGGCGGCGGGGCGGGCGGCGAGCGCCCCGCGCAGCCTGGGGAGCTCGGCCGCGATCGGCTCCGGCAACAGCTCGATCCTGCCGCTGCGGGTCCGGAGCAGGCCCGGGAGCCGGGGGCGCAGCGGTCCCAGGTCGATGCCGTGCGGGTGGGCCAGCAGCCGCTCCAGGGTGAGCCCGGCCGTCTCCTCGGGCTCGCCCGCACGGGCCCGCGTACCGCTGCCGGCGTCGTTGGGGGCGGCGGGGCGGCCGGCGGCGCCGAACAGGTCGCCGTACGGGCCCAGCCGGAGCATCAGGTCGAGCCTGCGCTCCGGCCCGGTTTCGCCGGTGAGGAGAGCGGACAGGCGCTCCGGGTCCTCGCCGAACAGGGGCGACCGCCGGTCGGCCGTCTCCTTGGCGAGGGCGCCCCGGATCGCCATGTCGTCGACGGCGGACGGCTCGGCGGAGCCGTGCATGCCCGAGACGGCCAGCACGAGGCGGGCGTGGATCTCGCACTCGTCGAGCCGGTCCGCTTCGAGGGGGACGGCGGGCCGGGTGTAGCGGACCTGGTTGCGGACGGCGAACCCGTTGAAGGCGAAGTCGTGGTGCGCGCTCTGCGAGGGCGGCGGCGGGGGCAGGACGACGTCGGCGTGGCGCGAGGTCTCGTTGAGGTACGGGTCGACGCTGACCATGAAGTCGAGGCCGGCGAGGGCCGCGTCGAGCCGCCGCCCGTCGGGGGCGGACAGCACCGGATTGGCCGCGATGGCGATCACGGCGCGGATGCGGCCCTCCCCCGGCGTGTCGATCTCCTCGGCCAGGGCGGCGGTGGGCAGTTCGCTCTTGGCCTCGGGGTGCCCGCTGACCCGGCTGCGCCAGCGGCCGAGGGCGAACCCCCTGCCGGGCCCGGCGGGACGGGGCCGGGGACCGGCCGCCGGGAGCGGGAAGAGGGCCCCGCCCGGGCGGTCGAGGTTGCCGGTGAGGATGTTCAGTACGTCCACCAGCCAGCTGGCGAGCGTCCCGTACTCGACGGTGCAGCTGCCGATCCGCCCGTAGACGGCGGCGATCGGCGCGGCCGCCAGCTCCCGGGCGAGGGCGCGGATCGTGTCGGCGGGCAGATCGCAGGCGGGGGCGACCGCCTCAGGAGTGAAACTCGTGAGGGCGTCGGCGAGTTCCCGGAGCCCTTCGGTGTGTTCCGTCAGCGTTCCGGGATCCGCGAGCTTCTCGGTGAGCAGGGTGTGGGCGAGTGCGGCGAGGAGCAGCGCGTCGCTTCCCGGGCGGGGTGCGAGGTGGCGGTCGGCGAGCCGGGCGGTGCGCGTCCGGCGCGGGTCGACGACGACCAGCGTGCCGCCGCGGGCCCGCAGGGCCTTGAGCCTGCCGGGGAAGTCGGGGGCGGTGCACAGGGAGCCGTTGGACTCGACCGGGTTGGCGCCGATCAGCAGGAGGAAGTCGGTGCGGTCGAGGTCGGGCACGGGGATGGCGAAGGGGTCGCCGAACAGCAGCCCGCTGGAGACGTGCTTGGGCATCTGGTCGAGGGTGCTGGCGGTGAAGAGGTTGCGGGTGCCGAGAGCCTTGACGAGGAGCGGCGGGTAGAGGGCGCCGGCCATGGTGTGGACGTTGGGGTTGCCGAGGACGATGCCGACGGCCTGGGCGCCGTGCTCGCGGACGAGGGCGGGGACGGCCGCGGCGATGGCCTCGTAGGCCTCTTCCCAGGTGGCCTCCCGCAGCTGCCCGTCGCGGCGGACGAGGGGGGTGCGCAGCCGGTCGGGGTCGGCGTCGAGGGCTCCGAAGGCGGCGCCCTTGGGGCAGACGAAGCCGCGGCTGAACACGTCGTCGCGGTCACCGCGGGCTCCGGTGACGGTGGTGCCCTCGATGGTGAGGGTGAGGCCGCAGGTGGCTTCGCAGAGGGGGCAGATGCGCGGGGCGGTGCGGGGCATGGGCCCTCCTCGGGGCGGCGGGCCGCGGCGCGGGCGCGGACCGGTGGCCCTCCGTGCGGCGCGGACGCGTGGAGCGGAGCGTGCGGCTGCTGCCCGGGGCGGTACGTGTTCGACGGCCGCGGGCGGGCGGCACACCGAGCATACCGACCGGTAGGCATGGCGGGGAGGGGGTCGGGGCACGCGTTTCACGCCCGTCGCGGGGTCCCGTCCCTCGGGGGCCCGTACGGCGGGGCGTCAGTCCAGGACCCGTGCCAGGTAGGCGTGCATCATGGCGCGGGTCTCGGCGACGATGCCGGCGTCCCCGGCCGGATCGGCCCGGAAGGCCAGCTGGACCAGCGCGTCCGTCGCCTCGACGGCCACCAGGACCGCCCGCGCCAGTTCGGGGCCGGGGGTGAGCCCGAGGTGGGCGCACAGGAGCCCGGTCAGGCGTGCGGCGACCAGGTCGTTCGGATCGGAGGCGGGGCCTTCGGCGGGCGGGGCGGGCACCCCGAAGTCGACGAGGGCGAAGCCGGGGACGCTCCGCTTCATGGCGAGGTACTCGTCCAGCACGGCGTCCACGACGGGCCGCCAGTGGGAGGCCGGGAGCAGGGCGAGCCGCCGCTCGATGCCCTCGGCGTACTGCTCGAGGTTGCGCTGGGCCAGGGCGACGGCCATGGCCCTCTTGTTCCCGAAGAAGCGGTAGACCGAGCCGATGGGCACGCCGGCGCGCAGGGCGACGGCGCGGGTGCTGAGGTTCTCGTAGCCGGTCTCGTCGAGGAGTTCCGCGCAGGCGTCGAGGATCCGGGCGAGGCGGTCGGCGCTGCGCTGCTGGACCGGGGTCCTGCGCAGGGGGTGGGCGGGAGGCACGGGGTCCATCATGCCGCTCCTGGCTCGTGGGTCCAGCGGTCCGGGCGCGGCCGTCAGTTCAGCAGGAGGGTCAGTCCGCCGATCGTGTAGGTGATCATCAGCGCGAGCAGCGGTAGTTGGCCCGCCACCGCCCTGTCCGGCGGGAAGAGGCGTACGGAACGGTCGTGGGCGGCGATGACACCGAGTACGTGGCCCACGACGACGGCGATCACCTGGAGGGTGGCGAGTCCGCCCGGACCCAAGGGCGGACCGGGATCGGGGGCGTTGTCAGTGCCGAGTGCCATGCTTACCGTGCGTGGTCCTTCGGTGACGAGGAGGGAGAAGTAATGGGCGGTGAGATAGCCGAGGGCGATCGGCACGAGTGAGTGCGCGAAGGCGGTCAGCGGCCGCGGGTGAGGACCGCTGACGAGGCGGGTGGCCCCGGCGCACAGGCAGTACAGGGTGGCGACGAGGGCGATGGAGGCGAGGAGTCCGAGCGTGGCCGTGGGGGTGCGGCCGAGGGGGGAGGTCTGGAGGGTGTTGATCCAGGACGGGTGGTCGGAGGAGCCGTCGTAGGCGGTGGAACCGAGCAGGACGCAGACGGTGGCGACGAGTCCGGGCCGCTCGGGTGTCGCGTCGAGTCCGTGGAAGGGGTTGCGCAGGACCAGGCGGCCGTCGCAGCGACGGCCGAGGGGAGAGAGGCGGGCCAGGAGGCCGGAGTAGACCTCGAAGGCGTCGGCCTCGGCGAACCAGCTCTCGCCGAAGCGGGCGGCGAGCAGCAGGTGGGCGGCGGTGTAGGTGGTGAGGGCGCCCAGGAGGGTGGTGGTGGACGCGGGATCGGGAGCGACGAGTTCGAGCCAGGTGAAGCCGAACAGTCCTGCGGCGGCAGGCCATTGGCCGACCCGGGGCGGCAGGGGACGGCCGGCCCCGGTCGGCCGGCGCCGGGCCCGGGAGAGCAGGAGGTGCAGGGTGCGCAGCGGGTTGAGGAGGCGCCAGACGGGGCCGAGGAGAAGGGAGGCGGGCACGATCCCGACCCACAGCAGGACGTAGACGGCGCCGGGAGCGGGGTTGCGGGCGGGGTCGTCGGGACCGAGGAGGAGGTGGAGGAGTACGGCGAGGGCCGCGGCGAGACCGAGCCCGCGCAGGGCGGTGCGGGTGGCCGGCGCGTCGGCCACCCGCTGGAGCCCGGCGGGCAGGGCGAGGCCGGAGCGGTCGCCGCGGAAGCGGGAGGAGGACCACAGGAGGCCGAGTGCGAGGAAGGAGACGAAGAGCGCCGCGAAGGCTCCGGCGAAGGCGTAGAAGGGGGAGATCGGCAGATCGTGCTGGGATCCGATCCCGTGCGCGAGCAGGGCCGACGGGTCGGCCGGGTGGAGGACCACGCCCCGGCCCGGCCCGGGGCCCGGCCGCGCGGCGGACCAGGCCGGGACTCCCGCCGGCCATCCCGGGGCCCCGGCGGGCCATCCGGGGGCTCCGGCGGGCCATCCCGAAGCTGCGGCGCGGGCCGGGAGGGCGGTGGTGAGAGCCGGTCCGGCTCCGGCGGTGGCCGCGCCGAGCGGGACCAGTGCGGCCATGGGGCTCATCGCACGAGGAGCTGGGTCAGGACGAGCCGGGACTCGTGGGTCTCGACCTCGAAGAGGCCCGTGCGGTCGGCCGTCAGGACCAGGGTGGCCTCCTGGCCGGCGGGCAGGGCGAGTTCCGCGTCGTAGCCGTGGACGTGCAGGGTGTCGGCGCGGTCGCTGGTGACGCGCAGGGCGAGGCGCTCTCCTCGTTTCAGCTCGGTGCGGCCGGGGGCGGGTACCACCTTCCCGTCCCGGACGGCGAGGGTGACGGTCCGGTCGGCCGGTGGGGCCGGCCGGGTCGCCGGTGCGCCGGCCGGCGGGGACGCGGGGTGGCCGTGGGTTCCCTGGCCCGGGGGGCCCGCGGTCAGCGGCACCGCCGCCTCCACCGGTTTACCGGCCACGGCCCAGGCGGTGTGGTCGTCGGCGTACAGGCGGACGGTCAGGGTGTGCGCGCCCTCGGGCACCTGCGCCGCGGGCAGGTGGAACCAGGGGCCGTACACCCGGGCCAGTTTGCGGCCGTCGAGCTCCAGGTGGGCGTGGCCGGCGCCGGTCAGCGCGGCGCCGCCGACGCTGTCTGGGGTGAAGCGGAAGCGTGTGACGGCCAGTTGGAGGTTCCAGCCGTCCTCCGGGTCGGGGCGGGCGGTGAGCCTCACCTCGGGTGCGCCCTGGGCCGGGACCTCGCGCAGCCGGTGGCCGCCGCCGTCCTGGGCGTCGAGCAGGGTGCCGGCGCTTCCGGAGGCCTGTTCGTGGGTGGTGCCGGGTCTGTGGTGGGTGGTGGCCCGGCCTCCGCAGCTCGTCGCCGCACCGCCCGCGAGCAGCAGGAGCAGGGCCGCCAGCGCCGCCGTGCGGGCGGAGCGCCGGTGCGGGCGGGTACGGGGGACGGGCGTCGGGCACGTGTCGCACCGGGTGCGGGTCCGTGCGGGGACGGTCATTGCGGGCCTCCGGGCATGGGGCGGGCCGGCCTGGGCGGGTGCGGGGTGGTTACGCGGTGCCGCCGTCGGGGCGGGAGGAGGGGGCGGGGAGGTCGGCGGTGGTGCTCGGGGCCGGTGCGGGGCCCGCCGGGACGGGGGTGCGGTCGCCCGCCGGGCCGTCACCGGGGCCGGCGGGCCTGGCGGGCTCCGGCGGGCCCGGGCGGGCCGATGCGACGACCGCCCACAGCACCCACACCACCGCGACCAGGGCCCGCACCCAGGCGGGACTGAGCGGGATCCACGGGATCATCAGTACGGCCTTGTCGAAGGCGTCCAGCAGGGTCAGGGCGCCCAGGAGCAGGGTGAGCCGCGCCAGCCAGGGGCGTTGGGGGAGCAGCGCCAGGCCGGCACCGGTCCACCACAGGCCGAGCAGGAGCAGGGCCAGCGCCGGGACGGGGGTGGCCGTCAGGGGCATCGTGGAGCCGGCCACGTCCAGGGCCAGGCCGGCCAGTCCCAGCAGCGAGGCCACCGTGCCCGTCCGGGAGCCGCGCAGCCTGCGCCACCACAGGGTGCCGCCGACCAGCAAGAGCACCGCCGCCACCGCCACGGCGATCTGGGTCTCGACCCGTTCCAGACCACGGGCGCCGTACCAGTCGCAGCCCGCCGGGAGCTTGCGGGCCTGGACGTCGTAGTCGGCGCAGACCATCAGCTGGGTGAGCTTCACCGGTTCGCCCACCAGCCGGGCCGCGGAGCCGCTGACCCGTCCGCGTTCCTTCCCGCACTGCGGGAGCGTGCCGGGGGTGGAGCCGTCCGGGCCGTCCTGCCAGCAGTTCCCCCGGCCCTGGCCGTCCCACCACACGTCGGCGCCGTTGGGGCGGGAGGCCCCGGACCGGTCCTTGCCGAGGACGTTGCCCGCGTACCGGTTGTGGTGGGAGGTGTCGGTCTGCTTGGACCACCGCTCCTCGCCGCGGATGAAGGCAGGTACGGCGCTGAGGAAGAAGCCGGCGCGCCGGTGCCCGTACACCCAGTTGCCCTCGTAGAGGTTCCAGTTGCCCCCGGCGGTGATGACGCCCGTGCCGGGCGGCATGGAGATCTGCGGGCAGACGACCCCCTGTTCGTAGCCGCGTTCGGCGGGTGGTTTGGCGCAGGTGCCGTCGGCGACGTGGCGGTAGTAGTCGGCGTTGTTGTCGTGGATGAGGTTGCGTTCGAAGCGGGCGTGGTTCTGGGGGAGGCCGGGGTGTCCGGGGAAGGCGCTGTCCATCGAGGCGCCGCCCATGTTCTGGTCGAACTCGTTGTCGTGGACCCACACCGAGTCCCCGGCGGTGCCGGAGTAGCCGACCATGTTGTGGTGGCTGCGGCAGCCGGTGATCTCGATGGAGTAGCGGGGCACGTCGTAGCCGCGGCCGTCGTTGATGTCGGAGGCGCTGCCGGGGTAGATGCCCGAGTCGCCGTTGCCGTAGGACTCGCAGTTCTTGTAGAGGCCGTGGTCGCTGGCGAAGGTCAGGAAGCCGTACTCGTCGTTCCAGCGGGTCAGGACGTCGTCGATGACGAAGCCGTCGCCGGCGAGTACGTACAGGGCGTTGAAGGTGGTGCGCTGCGCGGTGAAGTTGCGGAAGTAGATCCCGTTGGACCGGTCGGCGCGGATGGCGTTCAGCTTCCGGTACTTGGCGTCGATGACGACGTCCGTGCGGGCGGCACCCGTGCCCTCGATCTGGAGGTTCGTCTTGCCGAGGATGGCGACGAGGTTCTGGTTGTGCCGGCACTTCTCCTGCTGCTCGTACGACAGGATCTGGTAGCCGAAGGAGGAGTTGGGGGCCTTCAGCTGCGCGCACTCCCCCGTCGGCCCGGGCAGTGACGGCTCCTCCTCGTAGAGGCCGGGCAGGATCGCGATGTTCATGCCCGGCCGGTCGACGGCGTCGACGGCCTCCTGGAGGTGGCGGTAGCCGCTCTTCTCGCAGCGTTCGTAGAGGTCGAGGTTGCGCTGCCGGAGTTCCTGCGGGAAGCCGGCCACGCGGCGTTCGAAGTCGGGCCGGCCGGTCTTGCAGACGAGCAGGTCGGGCTCGGCCGCGCGGTGGACGGGGACGGATCCGGTGCCGTCGGGGAAGGCGACGGGGCGCTCCTCGTGCGCGCGGGCGGGCGCGGCGGCGAGGAGTGACAGGAGGGCGAGGAGGGCGGCGAGGAGCGCCGCCGGCACGGCAGGGAACCTGCGGGTCCACGACATGCGCGAGAGAGTAGAGCAATGTTCATCTTTTGGGATCCCCCCGCGCACGATCCCGTGGCGCGGGCCCCGCGCACCCCTTCCCGGAGGGGATTCCGGCCGCCGGCGGCAAGACGGCGTTGACGTGGGGCGCCGCGAATCCTACTGTCGGCCATAGGATTCCTTCGACGGAGCGGGAGCAGCCCATGAGTGAGCAGGCCAGGAAGACGGCGGAGGCGCTGGAGTACCTCACCGGCTTCGGCAACGAGCACAGCTCGGAGGCCGTGCCCGGCGCACTCCCGCTCGGCCGGAACTCCCCCCAGCGCGCCGCCCTCGGCCTCTACGCCGAGCAGCTCAGCGGCAGTGCCTTCACCGAGCCGCGCCGCCGCAACCGCCGGTCGTGGCTCTACCGGATCCGCCCTTCCGCCGCGCACCCGGCCTTCACCCGGGTGGACAACGGCGCCCTGCGCACCGCGCCCTTCACCGACGCCGTCCCGGACCCCAACCGGCTGCGCTGGAACCCGCTGCCCGACCCGGCCCCCGGCACCGACTTCCTGTCCGGCCTGTGGACCCTGGGCGGCAACGGCGACGCCAGCCAGCGCACCGGCATGGCCGTCCACCTGTACTCCGCCAACGCCTCCATGACCGACCGGGTCTTCAGCGACTCGGACGGCGAGCTGCTGATCGTCCCCGAGCGCGGCGGCCTGCTGCTGCGCACCGAGTTCGGCCTGCTGAGCGCCGGCCCCGGCGAGGTGGCGCTGGTCCCGCGCGGCGTCCGCTTCCGCGTCGAGCTGCTGGACGGCGACGCCCGCGGTTACGTGTGCGAGAACTACGGGCAGCCCTTCGAGCTGCCGGACCTGGGGCCGATCGGCGCCAACGGCCTGGCCGCCGCCCGGGACTTCCGGGCCCCGGTCGCCGCGTACGAGGACAGCGAGCGCCCCACCGAGGTCGTCAACAAGTTCTGCGGCAACCTCTGGGCCGCGACGTACGACCACTCCCCGCTCGACGTGGTGGCCTGGCACGGCACGCACGTCCCGTACGTCTACGACCTGCGCCGCTTCAACGTGCTCGGGTCCATCAGCTACGACCACCCCGACCCTTCGATCTTCACGGTGCTCACCTCGCCCTCCGACACGCCGGGCCTGGCGGGCGTGGACTTCGTGGTGTTCGCCCCGCGCTGGCTGGTCGGCGAGGACACCTTCCGCCCGCCGTACTTCCACCGCAACGTGATGAGCGAGTACATGGGCCTGATCGAGGGCGCCTACGACGCCAAGGCCGAAGGGTTCGTGCCGGGCGGCGGCTCGCTGCACAACATGATGTCCGCGCACGGCCCGGACCGGGAGACCTTCGACAGGGCCAGCGCCGCCGAGCTGAAGCCGCAGAAGATCGACGACGGCCTGGCGTTCATGTTCGAGACCCGCTGGCCGATCACCGCCACCCCGCAGGCGGCGGGGGCGGAGCACCTCCAGCGCGGATACGACGGCGTATGGGAGGGTCTCCAGCGGCACTTCCGTGCCTAACATGCACCTGCCCCGCCCTCCGCACCGCCCCGGCGGCCGAGGACAGCCAGCCCCTACGGAGAACCACCCGTGACCGCCTTCGCCCCCGACTCCCTGGTGCTGAACCGGAAGCTGCCGCTCTGGTACCAGGTGTCCCAGTCCCTGCGCGCGTCGATACTGGGGCGCACGCCGGATGCCTCGCTGCGGCTGCCGACCGAGGAGCGGCTCGCCGAGCACTACGGGGTGAGCGTGCTGACCATGCGCCAGGCGCTCAAGGAGCTGGAGGGCGAGGGCCTCATCAGCCGGCACCGGCGGCGCGGCACCTTCATCGAGCCGGGTGCGACGCGCGGTGCCCCGGTGCGGCTGCTCGGCTCGGTGGACGCGATCGTGGCGCAGCAGTCGGGGGGCCGGACGACGGTGCTCGGCCATGAGCGGACGCCGGTGTCCGGGGAGCTGCTGGAGCACTTCCCGGACACGCCGGAGGTGGTCACGTACCGCAGGCTCCGGCGCGACGGCGAGAGCGGGGAACCGACGAACTGGGTGGAGAACGCGGTGCGCCCCGAGCTGGCCGGGGCCGTGGACCTGGCCGACCTCGAGCGGTGGCCGATGACGAAGGTGCTGCGCGACGTGGTCGGCGTGCGGATCAGCCGGATCACGGACACCGTCGAGGCGCGGCTCGCCGACCCCGTCACCGCCGAGCTGCTGGAGGTCCCGCTGCTGAGCCCGATCCTGCACTGCACGGGCGTGAGCTACGACGAGGACGGGCGGGTCGTCGACGTGGCCCGGATCCGCTACCGGGGCGACCGGTTCTCCTTCACGGTGACGGTCGAGGCGCCCTGACGGGCGGGGTGCCCTGACGGCCGTGGCGCCCTGACGGTGCGAGGCACGTCGTGAGGCGCCCTGACGGGCGGGGGTGCCGCGCCGCCCGCTCCGGGATCCGGGCCCGGCGCGGGCTCCGGGCCCGGCGCCCCCGGAGCGGGCGGCGCGGCACGGCCGTCACTGTCCCTTGTCGTCCTGCTCGTCCGCGGTGCGCTCGCCCTCCGCCTGGGAGGGGGTGGTGCGCGTCGTCTGCGGGTGCCGCTGGGTCTTCTCCCGCTCGTCCATGTCCTCGTCGAGCCGCTCGCCCTCGGCCTGCGAGGGCGTCGAGTACTCGTCGTACATGCTCATGGCGGACTCCTCCGTGCGACCGCGCCCGGGACCCGTGCCGTGGCCGGGCCGCGAGGTGCGGGCCGCCTATCACATACCGGGGCGGATGCGTACACAAGGAGCGTAACGCTTCGGCCGGGACACGGCCCGGCCCCCGCGGCCCGTCGCTACCATCTGCCGGGTGAGCGCTGACGTACCGCTGCTGGACGATCTGATGCCCTGGGCCGTGGGGGGCCTGCGCCTGGGCCGGGACTGGGTGGCGGCACCCGACCCCGGCACGCTCCGCGCCCGCTGGACGGCCCTGACCGGTGCCGAGGGGGCGGAGCGGGAGCGGCTCTTCCGCCCGAGCCGGGCCCGTACGCCGTCCGCCGGGGCGGCCGCCCTGCCCGGGCAGCGCTCGGTCACCGCCCGCTTCGCCGAGGCGCCCGGCCCCTTCCCCGATCCGGTACGGGTGCTCCGCGCGCCCTTCGACGAGCAGTGGCTGCTGCCCGACCAGCGGCTCATCGACTCCGCGCGCCCCGAGCTGTGGCGGGTCCGGGACGGCCGGCAGGTGTTCCTGCTGGAGGCCCCCGGCCTGCTGGCCACCGCGCACCTCCCGGCGGGCCGGCTCGGCCGGATCCGCCCGCTGCACCGGCGCCCCGGCGGGGCCGAGCCGAACCTCGCGCCGGGCCTGCTGCCACTGCTGGGCGCGCGCCTCGGCGGCCGGGTCACGGCGGAGGACGTGCTGTGCTGGATCCTGGCCGCGGGCCGGCCGGGCCCCCGGGCCTGCGAGGTCCCGCTCGCGGCCGATCCGGAGCACTGGCGGGCCGGTCTGGAGCTGGGCCGGCGGCTGCTGTCCGTCCAGCTGCGCGGGGCGCGCGGCGGGGAGGCGCCCCGGCTGCCCGGCGGCCGGCGGCCCTACGTCCGGGCGGCGGTCACCGGCTGGCCGGCGGGGCTGGGCTACGACCCGGGGACCGAGGTGCTGACGCTCGGCGACGGTGCCGTCTCCCCCGTCCCGGCGGGGGCCTGGGAGTACGAGGTCCAGGGCGTCCGGGTGCTCGAGGCGTGGTTCGCCGCCCGCTGCGCGCACCGCGATCCGCAGGCGCGGGGGCTGGAGGGGCTGGGGCCGTCCGAGTGGCCGCGGGCCTGGACCTCGGAGCTGCTCGCCCTGGTGACGACCCTGGCGCTGCTGGCGGACCTGACGCCGGAGCGGGAGGCGTTCACGCCCGGGCCGCTGCTGCCGGCCTCGGCGCTGGAGGCCGCCGGGGTGCTGCCGCCGCCGCGCTGGTCCCGGCGGCCGGCCTCGGTGCTGGACCACCAGGAGGAGGGCCCGGGCGGGCAGTTCGCGCTGCTGTGACGGGCGGGCGCCGGGGCCGGACGGGCGTCGGGCCGGCCGGGGCCGGGGCGGGCGGTTCGCTCGGCCCCGCCGGGTGGGCGTCGGGCCGGGGAACAGGACGGGCGTCGCAGGCGGACGGCACCCGCGGCGCCCACCTGCGCGCGCCCCCGGAGCAGCCCGCCGCACGGCAGGCGCCTGCCGCACGGCAACTCCTCCGCACCCCTACGAGTGTGCATCCACGGGACACCGGGGCCGGGAGCGCGGCGGCCCGCCGGGCGCCGCCCGCCCCCAGCCGGCCGGGGCCCGGACGGACACGCCGGCTCCGGCCGCCCGGGCGCATCCGGCCCGCCCCGGCCGCCCGGCCGCCCGGCGCTCCGGGCCGCCCGGCCCCGCATCCGATCCGTCAGCGCGCGTCCCACGCCGTCAGCAGACGGGACACCATGCGGTCGAACACCTCCGCCATGTCCGTCCCGGCGGCCGTCACCGGCGTGCCCTCGGTGAGGGCCGCCGCGAGCCGGGGGTACTCCCCCGTCGCCAGCCGCGAGCCGAGCCAGGCCGCGCGTGCGCCCGCTTCGGCGGCCTCGCTCCAGGGCAGTGAGCGGGCCCGTTCGGCCAGGGCCAGCTCCCCCGCCACGAAGGTGGCCACCGAGCCGTTGATGGCCGCGATCAGCTCCAGCTTCTCGCTCCCGGGCACCTCCAGGGGCTCCAGGCAGGCCATGCTGTGCTCCAGGTACCGCAGGGCGTTGGGGCTGAAGCCGTAGACCGGGCTCAGCAGCCGGGGCACCCAGGGGTGGCGGCGCATCACGTCCCGGGTCTGGCGGGCGAGGGCGAGCAGGTCGGTCCGCCAGTCGCCGCTCGGCGGGGTGAGGTCGTACTCCCCGCTGACCGCGTCGACCATCAGCTCGTACAGGTCCTCCTTGCGGGGGACGTAGTTGTACAGGGACATCGTCCCGGCACCGATCCCGGACGCCACCCGCCGCATGGAAACGGCCTCGATCCCCTCCGCGTCGGCGATCCGCACGGCTTCGGCCGCGATCGAGTCGCGGCTGTGCGCGGGCCGGGGTCCGCGGCCGGCCCGTTGCGGGCGGGCCCAGATCACTTCGGGTTCAGCGGGGCTCCGGCCGGCTGTCATCCGTCACATCACCTCGTCGTCGTCTCGGCCACCATCTTAGTTACGTACGGCGTACGTAGTGCGGTAGGGTGCGCCGCATGACAACTACGTACGCTGTACTGAGTGAGGGTCTGGAGAAGCACTACGGCGAAGTGCGCGCCCTGCGCGGCCTGGACCTCGCCGTACCGGAGGGCACCGTCTGCGGAGTGCTGGGTCCCAACGGGGCGGGGAAGACCACCGCCGTGCGGATCCTCACCACCCTCACCGCACCCACCGCCGGGCGCGCCCTGGTGGCGGGCCACGACGTCACCGCCGACCCGGCCTCCGTACGCCGCGCCATCGGGGCCACCGGCCAGTACGCCTCGGTGGACGGCGACCTGACCGGCCGTGAGAACCTCCGGCTCTTCGCCCGCCTCGCCGGACTGCGGGGGCGGGCCGCGCGGGAGCGCGCCGACGAGCTGCTCGAGCGCTTCGCCCTGGGCGAGGCCGCCGACCGGGTGGCCTCCACCTGGTCGGGCGGCATGAGGCGGCGCCTGGACCTGGCCGCCGGACTGGTCACCCGTCCCCGGGTGCTGTTCCTGGACGAGCCCACCACCGGCCTGGACCCGGCCGCCCGCGAGCAGATCTGGACGGCGGTACGCGACCTCGCCGACGGCGGCACCACCGTGCTGCTGACCACCCAGTACCTGGAGGAGGCCGACCGGCTCGCCGACGGCATCGTGGTCGTGGACCGGGGACGCGCCGTCGCCACCGGCACCCCGGCCGCCCTCAAGGCCCGGATCGGCGCCCACGCCGAGGTCACCGTCGCCGCGGCTCCCGCCCTCGCGGGCGCGGCCGTCGTCCTCGACCAGCTCACCGGCGGCCGGCCGGTCCTGGACGGGGAGCGCCTCACGGTCGGGGTGACCGTGCTGGACGGCGGACTCACCCTGCCCCGGATCATCCGGGAGCTCGACGCCGCCGGGATCCCGGTGACCGACGCGAGCCTGCGCCCGCCCACCCTCGACGAGGTGTTCCTGCGCCTCACCCGGACGTCCGCCCCCGCCGACGACAAGGAGCGCGCGGCATGACCACCCTGCTCTCGGACGGCGGCGCCGTCCTCACCCGCCAGCTCCAGAAGGCCCGGCACGCACCGGCCCTGCTGGTCCTGACCCAGACCATGCCGATCGTGATGCTGCTCTTCTTCGGCTACGTGTTCGGCAGCGCGCTCGCCCTGCCCGGGGCGGACTACCGGGAGTTCCTGGTGCCCGGGATGCTCGCCGCGACCGCCGCGAACGGCCTGATGACCGGCATGTTCACCGCCGCGCAGGACGCCCACCGGGGGGTCATGGACCGCTTCCGGACCCTGCCGATGAGCCGGACCGCGGTCCCGCTGGGGCAGACCGCCGCCGACCTGCTGACCACGGCGGTGTCGATGGTGCCGCTGATGCTGGTGGGGCTGGCGATGGGCTGGCGGGTGGAGACGGGGCTGCCGGGTGCGCTGGGGGCGCTCGGGGTGCTGCTGCTGTTCCGCTTCGCCACCGCCTGGGTGGGCACGTACATCGGCCTGGCGAGCCGCAGCGAGGAGGCCGCGGGCCAGCTGGGCAGCGCCACCTTCGTCCTGCCGATGCTGTCCAGCGCCTACCTGCCGACCGGCGGACTGCCCGGCTGGCTGCGGGCGGTCGCGGAATGGAACCCGATCAGCGCGGTCGCCACCGCCGTGCGGGAGCTGTGCGGGAACACGGGCGGCGCGGCCGCCGCCGCGGACTCGGCCTGGCCGGCCGCGCATCCGGTGGCGGCCGCGGTGCTGTGGTCGCTGCTGCTGCTGGCCCTCTTCGTACCGCCGGCCACGCGCCGGTTCGCGCGCGGCCGCGACTGAGGAGCGGTCGGGCCGGGGTGCGGGGAGGGCGTCACGGGGCCGACGGGGGCGGGCATTGCTCACAACCCGGGCATCGCGCCGGGCTCCCGGTCCGGGCACGGTGACAGAACCGGCTTCCACCCGGTAGGCAGACCCCATGGCTACCGAACCCCTCCCCCTCGCGGGCCTCACCGTCGTCGCCGTCGAACAGGCCGTCTCGGCCCCCTTCGCCACCCGCCAGCTCGCCGACCTCGGAGCCCGGGTGATCAAGGTCGAGCGGCCCGACGGCGGTGACTTCGCCCGCGGCTACGACACCGCCGCGCAGGGCCTGGCCTCCCACTTCGTCTGGGCCAACCGCGGCAAGGAGTCCCTGACGCTGGACCTGAAGGACCCGCGGGGGCTGGAGGTGCTGCACGGCCTGCTCGACGGCGCGGACGTGTTCGTGCAGAACCTCGCCCACGGGGCCGCCGCCCGGCTCGGGATCGACGCGGCCGCGCTGTGCGCCCGCTACCCGCGCCTGGTCGCCGTGGACATCTCCGGCTACGGCGCGCAGGGCCCGTACGCCCACAAGCGGGCCTACGACATGCTCGTGCAGTGCGAGGCGGGGCTGGTCTCGGTGACCGGCACCCCGGAGCGGCCGGTGAAGGCGGGGATCCCGGCGGCGGACATCGCGGCCGCCATGTACGCCTTCTCGGGGGTGCTCGCCGCCCTGCTGCGCCGTGGCACCACCGGGCGCGGCGGGCCCGTGGAGGTGTCGATGCTGGACGCGCTCGCGGAGTGGATGGGACACCCGCTGCACCACACGATGCACGGCGGGGAGCAGCCCGCGCGGACGGGCCTCGCGCACGCGGTGATCGCGCCGTACGACGCCTACGCGACGGCCGACGGGGACCGGGTGCTGCTGTCCGTGCAGAACGACCGGGAGTGGCGGCGCCTCGCCGTCCGGGTCCTGCACCGGCCGGACCTGGCCGAGGATCCGGCGTACGCGACGAACGCGGCCCGCACGCGGGGGCGGGAGAAGACCGACGCGGTGGTGGCCGGGGCGCTCGCCGTGCTCGGGGCGGACGAGGCCGTCGCACGGCTGGAGGCGGCCGGGATCGCCTGCGCGCGGCTCAGCTCGGTGGAGCGGCTCGCCGCGCACCCGCAGCTCGCGGCGCGCGACCGCTGGCGGGAGGTGGGTTCGCCGACGGGCCCGCTGCGGGCACTGCTGCCGCCGATCGGGCTGCCGGGTGGTGCGGAACCGCCCATGGGGGCGGTCCCCGCGCTCGGCGAACACACCGACGCCCTGCTGCGCGCCCTGGGGATGACGGACGCGCAGATCACGGCACTGCGCCGGGACGGTGTGATCGCCTGAGGCCGGGGTGGCGCCGGGGATTCCCGGAAAACACCGGACGCGGGGACGGGGCCGGGGTGCGGCCGGACGGGGGACCGGCTGCGCGGACGGTCAGGAGCGGCGGCTGCCGAAGAGCGTGCGCCGCAGCCTGCGCAGCGGGGCGAAGAGCGCGACGCGCGCGCTCCGGCTCCGCTGGACGTGGGTGTGGTCCCGCGAGGTCAGCTCGCGCATCAGCAGGGTCGCCTCGGCCACCTCGTGGTGCGGGGCGGCGGGACCGCCCAGCACGGCGAGGTGGCGGTCGAGGCGCGAGCTGACCGCGCTGCCGCCGCAGGTGATGGCAGGCACGCGGGGCGGCCTGCTGCGCATTGCTATCTGTTCCATGTCTCTCCCCACCCGTACGAGGGCACCCGGCCCGGGCAGGGTAACCCTATCGCCCCCGTAACGCCCGCGGGTATCCCGGTGGTGTGAATTACCCCTGTAATTACGGGTAGTTGACGGTTACTCAGCGGAGTTGCCGGTCACTCTCCGTGCCGACGGGCCGCTGTGCGGGGCGATGCTCGGCACTCGGTGACGGTGCCGTCACGACGGGGGCCGCACGGCGCGTCCTGCGCTAACTTGGAGTGATCACCCGGTGACGCAGGGGGGTTCGCGTGGTGGAGAACGGAAGCGGGGACGCCGGGCGTGTCATCGCCGGCCGGTACCGGCTGCTCGACGTGCTGGGGCGCGGCGGCATGGGCGTGGTCTGGCGGGCGCGCGACGAGGTGCTGGGCCGCGAGGTCGCCGTCAAGGAGGTGCGCGCGCCCGCCGGGCTGGACGGGGCCGAGGGCGAGCGCATGTACCGGCGGCTGGAACGGGAGGCCTGGGCCGCCGCCCGCGTCTCGCACCGCGGGGTGGTCATGGTCTACGACGTGGTGGGCGAGGACGGCCGTCCGTGGATCGTGATGGAGCTGGTGCGCGGGCTCTCGCTGGCGGAGGTGCTGGAGGGCGAGGGCCCGATGAGCCCGCAGCGCGCCGCGCACATCGGCGAGCAGGTGCTGGCCGCGCTGCGCTCCGCCCACGACGCCGGGGTGCTGCACCGGGACGTGAAGCCCGCCAACGTCCTGGTCGCCAATGACGGCCGGGTGGTGCTGACCGACTTCGGTATCGCCCGGCTGGAGGGCTCCGCCGCGCTCACGATGACCGGCGAGGTGGTCGGGTCGCCCGAATTCCTGGCTCCCGAGCGGGCACTGGGGAACGAGCCGGGGCCGGAGTCGGACCTGTGGTCGCTCGGGGTGATGCTCTACGCGGCCGTGGAGGGGGTGTCGCCCTTCCGGAAGGACACCCCGCTGGCCACGCTGCGGGCGGTGGTGGACTCGGAGTTGCCCCCGCCCCGCCGGGCCGGGCCGCTGGAGCCGGTGCTCGAGGGGCTGCTGCGCAAGGACCCGGCCGCGCGGCTGCCCGCCGCGGAGGCCGCCCGGATGCTGCGGATCGTCGGCGCGGGCGGGGCCGTACGGGACTCCGGCGGGCCGGTGTCGGGGCCGGGCGCGCCGACGGCCGCCGCGCGGGCGGGTCACGGCGCGGGGTACGGGCCGACCCCGCCGATGCCGATGCCGGTTCCCGAGACGGGGCGCGGTCCGCGGGAACGGGAGCCGGAACGCCGGGGGCGCGCCGGGCTGGTCCTGGCCCTCGGGATCGTGGTGCTGCTGGCGGTGCTGGTCCTGCTGGGGTGGCTGCTGCTGCGGAACACCGGGAGCGGGAAGGACTCCGGCGCCACCCCTCCGCCCCCGGCGCCGTCCTCGGCGTCCCCCTCGGCCCCCGCCTCCGCGTCGGCCTCCGCGTCCGCGTCCGCCACTCCCGCGCAGGGCGTCACCCTGTACGTCCACACCCTGCGCCCCTCGTACAGCGGGAGCTGCCCGCCCCCCGAGGTGGTCGCACCCGCCTTCACCGGCACCATCGAGGTGGCCCGGACCCCGGCGGTGGTGGAGTACCGCTGGGTCAGGCGCGAGGGGGGCGGGGCACCGGACGACGGCTGGCGGAGCATCACGTACGAGGAGGGCGGGGCGCGCACCCGCCAGCTGAACCACACCGAGCCGGGCGACCCGGCCGGCGCGAGCGTCCGCGACGCGGTCCGGCTGGAGGTGCGGGCACCGGCGCGGACGGTGTCGGCCTGGCTGGAGTACGCCCTGACGTGCGAGGAGGAGACCCCGACGGGCGGGGCCTCCTCCCCCGGCTCGCCGGGTTCACCGGCCGTGACACCCGGCCCGACGCCGACGCCGACGCCGACTCCGGCGCCGGGCACGGGCGTGGGCCCGTAGGCCGCGGGCCCGGGGCCCGGGACCCACGCCCTGACGGCCCGGCCTACGGGCCGTCAGGCGTGGATCCTCAGACGGTGCCCGAGAAGACGGGCAGGTAGCCGCCGGACTGCCCGGCGGCGGTCGGGTGGTACGACTCGCCGATGTTGGTCCAGTTGACGCTGTGCAGCCAGGGGCTTCCGGAGCAGATCTCGTGCCCGGTGAAGGCTCCGACGACCGAGGCGAAGGCGTAGCCGTGGTCGGCGGCGCGTTTGGCGATGGCGGCGTTGAGGTGGTCGGCCGCGCCGTTGATGGCGGTGCGTTCGACCTCGGTGAGACCGGCGACGCAAGTGCCGTTCAGCTTGTAGAAGCGGGGGTAGCCGAGGACGACGACCCTGGCGGCGGGGGCGCGGCCGCGGATGGCGCCGTAGACCTGGTCGAGCTGGCCGGGGAGGGTGGTGTCGACGTACCGCTTGGCCTCGTTGACCCGGCTGACGCAGGTGGACTCGGACTGCAGGACACAGGTCGTCATCACGTCGGAGAAACCGGCGTCGTTGCCGCCGACGGTGATGCTGACCAGGTCGGTGCCGGAGTTGAGCGGTGCGAGCTGGTTGGCGAGGACGTCACCCGTGCGAGCGCCGGAGCACGCGGTGAAGGCGAAGGTCTGCGGGGAGTGGGCGGCGGCCCACAGGGCCGGGTAGGCGCGGGTGGTGCGTTTGCAGCTGCCGCTGGAGCTGTCGTAGTTGCCGGCGCCGACGCCGGAGGAGTACGAGTCGCCGAGGGCGACGTAGCCGAAGTCGGCCTCGGCGGCGGCCGCCTGGCCGGCGCCGAACAGGGCGGCGCCCGCGGCGAGTAACAGGGAGGAGGTCAGGGCAGCGAAACGCGGCATTCTCTTGCTCATGTGGGTGCGGCTCCTTGTGGGGGGTTACTCCTGAGTCCGTGGTACTAGGAGCCGACGCTGTCTGGAAGTGTCCATGCCAAGAATGTTCGGGGTGGGATTCGCGTGGGCGCGTGGCCGGAATCTTCACGCGCGAACGGGTTTGAAGAGGGAACCCGAGCACCCGATCCGGCGAAACACGGGTGCGTGGGGGCAGTTCGTGCCGGATCATGGGCGCCATGCCAGCAGACCCGCATGACGCGCTGCCGATCCGGCTCCATGTCGACGACAGCGACTCGCCGTCGGACGTCGTCGACGCACTGTTCCTCGGCCGGTTCGCGACCGGCGAGCAGCCGTACGCGCGGAGCGTGACGATCGAGCGGGTGAGGCCGGAAGCCACCCTGCTGCCCCCGCGCGCCACCGTGCTCCGCGCGGCGCGCGACACCGACCGCAGCGCCACCCTCGCCGAGGGCGAGGGCTGGACCGTACTGGTCTCGCGCTGGAGCCGGGGTGCCGACGTGACGGTGACGGCGGTGAGCGACGAGCTCGCGGAGAAGGTCCTCGGCGAGGCCACGGAGGGGGCCCGGGACGAGCCCGAACCCCAGCCGGAGAACGTCACGATGGGCTTCTGGTACGTCTCCCCGCGCCGCGGCCCGTACCGCACGACCCGGCAGATCTCCGCGGGCACCTGGGACGAGGTGCGGCCGAACTACACGGCACCGGTGGCCACGGCGATGGACCGGCTGATGAAGGTCACCCCGGACGACATCGCGGGCCGGCTGCTCCTGCTCCACGGCCCGCCGGGGACCGGCAAGACCTCGGCGCTGCGCACGCTGGCGCGGTCGTGGCGGGACTGGTGCCAGGTCGACTGCGTGCTGGACCCGGAGCGGCTGTTCAACGACGTCGGCTACCTCATGGACATCGCCATCGGCGAGGACGAGGGCACGGCGAAGGGCCGGTGGCGGCTGCTGCTGCTGGAGGACTGCGACGAGCTGATCCGCGGCGAGGCCCGGCACACGGCGGGGCAGGCGCTGTCCCGGCTGCTGAACCTGACGGACGGTCTGCTGGGACAGGGCCGCAACGTCCTGGTCGGCGTCACGACGAACGAGGACCTCGAACGCCTGCACCCGGCGGTGGTCCGCCCGGGGCGGTGCCTGGCCCGCATCGAGGTCGGCCGGCTGACCCACGGGGAGGCGGTCGACTGGCTCGGTACGGACGAGGGCGTCTCCCGCGAGGGCGCCACCCTGGCCGAACTCTTCGCCCTGCGGCGGGGAACGGGCCCCGCCGCCGTACTGCCGGCGCAGCCCTCCTCGGAGGCCGGCCTCTACCTCTGATCCCGGGGGGCCGGCGGGTCAGGAAGCGCCGTAGCGGGCGCGGAGGGCTTCGGTGGCGGCGGCGAGGGCCTCGGTCTCGGTGAGCCCCAGACGGTGGGCCCGGTCCGCGAAGGCCTGCGCGGCGGCGGCCGCCTCCCGGGAGGAACCCTCCGCCGCCGCGACGAACGTCCCGTTGCGGCCCCGCGTCTCGATCACCCCGTCGGACTCCAGCGCACGGTAGGCCTTCGCCACGGTGTTCGCGGCCAGCCCCAGCTCCTCCGCCAGCCCCCGCACGGTCGGCAGTTTGTAGCCCGCCGGCAGTTCCCCCGACCGCGCCCGGTCGGCGATCTGCGCGCGCAGCTGTTCGTACGGGGCGGCCGAGCCGGCCGAGCCGTCGATCCTGATCCTGAGGTTGGTCGAGGTCACGCCGCCGATTGTCCCCCACGCCCGGCGCCCACCGGAAAAATCGGCGGCGCCGCGGGCGCACCGCCCGTAACGTCCGCCCCATGACCATCCACGTCCGTGACATCCGCCCCGACGACGTGCGCGACGCCGAGGCCGTCGTACGGATCCGCCGCGCGGCCCTGCCCTACCTGATCACCACCGCGGCCGGCGTGGCCCACGAAGTGGCGTCCGCGCCCCCGGGGAAGCACTGCCGCCTGCTGCTCGCCGAGACCCCGGACGGCCGTCCCGTGGGTACGGCCGAGACCGGCCTCGCGTACGACGGCCCCGGTCCGGGGCCGTCGTACGCGAACGTCTACGTCGACCCCGCGCACCGGGGGCTCGGCGCCGGGTCCGCGCTGCTGCGTACGGCCGAGGAGCACCTGGCGGGGCTGGGCGCGGAGGCCGCGTACGCCTGGGTGCTGGACGAGCCCGCCCACCGGGGTTTCGCCGAGCGCCGCGGCTACCGCCCAGGCCGCTCCGCGCACTTCCTGCGCCTCGACCTGACGGCCGGTTCCCTTCCCCCGCTGCCCCGGGAACTGCCCGCCGGGGTGGAGCTGCGGCCCGGTTCGGCCTTCGCCGCCGACCCCCGCCCGCTGTACGAGGCCGACGTCGAGGCCAGCGCCGACGAGCCGGGTGACGTACCGGCGGATCTGGACGACTATGGGGACTGGCTGGACGGCGTCTGGCGCCGGCCGACCCTCGACCACGAGCTGACGACGGTCGTCCTCGTCGACGGAGCGGTGGCGGCCTTCACCGCCGCGCGGACGGACGGCGCGACCCGCTACTCCTCGGCGATGACCGGCACCCTGCGGGCCTTCCGCGGCCGCGGGCTGGCCAGGCTGGCCAAGACCGACTCGCTGCACCGGGCCAGGGCGGCCGGGTACACCGAGGCCTTCACCGGCAACGACGCCGGGAACGACCCGATGCTCGCGGTCAACTCGCGGCTCGGGTACGAGATCTGCGCGACCGAGACGCGCCACACGAAGACACTGGGAGCGCCGCGATGACCACGTCCTGGACCGTGACCCTCACCAAGGCCGGCCGCACCAAGATCAGCTATCCGGCGGCGCAGGTGGCCGACGACGGGGACCGGATATCGGTGCGCGCCCCCTGGGCGGCCGAGGGGGTGAAGGACTTCGGGTTCGTCCGCTTCGAGCCCGGTGACGTGTTCGTGGAGCACTTCTGGCGGACGCGGTGGTACGCCGTCAAGGAGGTGTGGACCGGGGAGGGCGTCCTCAAGGGCTGGTACTGCGACGTCACCCGCCCGGCCCTGGTCCGCGGGGGCGAGATCGTGGTCGAGGACCTGGACCTGGACCTGTGGGTGCCGGCGGACGGCTCGGACGTGCTGCGCCTGGACGAGGACGAGTTCGCGGACAGCGGGCTCGCCACGAGCGACCCGGAGGCGGCGGCCCGGGCCGTGCGGGCGCTGGACGCGCTGGAGGAGCAGGCCAGGACGCCGGAGGGTCTGTCCGGGCTCCTCGTCTGACCGCGGGGCGTTCCCCTGAGGCTCCCCTGAGGCTGCCCTGAGGCCGTTTCCTGAGGGGCTTCTTACCCCTGCCTTAAGCGGATCCTAAGGATCCCTTCCGGCGGCCCGAACCCGGCGGAACCCGTGGTCCGGAGGGCTAGCTTGGCCGGGCCAGGACAGGAAGGGCCGCTGTGCGCCGCCGGGGGGCGGCGCACAGAAGCCCGATTCCGGTTCCTCCCGCGCTCCCCGCCCCGCGTCCGAAGGAGATCCCGCCCATGCCCGCACGCCCCGCCCGTACGACCGCCCGTACCGCCGTCCGTACCGTCGCCGCCGGACTGGCCCCGCTCGCGGTGGCCGCGTACGCCGCCGCGCCCGCGGCGGCCCACGGTTCGATGACGGACCCGGTCAGCCGGGTGGCGGCGTGCTACGCGGAGGGCCCGGAGGCCCCGAAGTCGGCGGCGTGCGGGGCGGCCGTCGCGGTGGCCGGGCCGCAGGCGTTCTACGACTGGAACGGGGTGAACATCGCCCATGCGGGCGGCCGGAGCAGGTCGCTGATCCCGGACGGACAGCTGTGCTCGGCGGGCAACGCCAAGTACAAGGGGCTGGACCTGGCGCGGGCGGACTGGCCGGCCACCCCGATGGCGTCCGGGGCGCACACCTTCCGCTACAAGGGGACCGCCCCCCACAAGGGCTCCTTCGAGCTGTACGTGACGAAGGACGGCTACGACCCGTCCAAGCCGCTGAAGTGGTCCGACCTGGAGCCCGCGCCGTTCGCGAAGGCCACCGATCCCGGCATGCAGAACGGCGACTACGTCTTCAGCGGCACGGTCCCGAAGAAGACCGGCCGCCACCTGATCTACAGCGTCTGGCAGCGTTCGGACAGCCCGGAGGCCTTCTACACCTGCTCGGACGTGGTCTTCGGCAAGGACGGCGGCGGTACGGCAGACCCCGCCCCCGGCACCCGGCCCGGCGGTTCGGCGGGAGCCGGCACCGGCACCGCGACCGCCACCCCCACCGCCACCGGGCCGGCCGGCCCGGCCGAGCCGCCCAAGGCGCCGACGGACCGGCAGATCTCCGACGGCGCGGGGAAGTCCACGGTCGAGCACCACGGCCACGGCGACGACGACCCGGCCACGAACGGCCGGAGCGCCCCGTCCCCGGTCACCGCCTCCCCGGCCGCCGCGGCGCCCTCACCGGCCGGCGGCACCGGCGGGGACCTCGCCGAGACCGGTGGCAGCGCCGCGACCCCGGTGATCGCGGTCGCCGGGGCCGGGGTGCTGGCCGTCGGTGCGGCCGTGCTGTTCGGTCTGGCCCGCCGCCGGGCGGCCGGGGGCGCCTCCCGGCGGTAGCCGCGAGGGCGCCGGTGCGGCCGCCCGACGGGTGCCGGGCGAGCCGCCGACGGGTGCCGGGCCGGCCGCCCGCGCCTCGGGCTCAGTCGAAGACCGAGGCGCAGGTGGTCGGTTCGGCGTGGGCGGGGTCGAGGGCGTTGAGCGCCTCGTGCCAGGCGATCCGGTCCGTCAGGCCGATGGTCACGTGCTCCGAGAGGTCCAGGGCGCACAGGTCCTGGAGCACCACGTTGCGTACGTCCGGACCGTCGAGGAAGGCGCTCCGGTACGGGGTGACCACTTGGTCGTACCGGGTGGCGATGACGGTGTACTTCACACCGGGGACGGTGTCGCCGCCCTCGTTCAGCTTCTGCTGGAAGGCGGAGCCGGCGATCTGGTCGGCGAGCCCGGGGGTGGCGGTGCTGATCAGGTGTTCGGCCCCGGGGAAGTACGGCAGGAGCTGGGTGAGCCCGGACAGGGTGGTGCCGTGGTTGTCGGGGGCGAGACCGACGAGGGCGTTGACCTTGGCGGCGCCGCCGAGGAACTTGAGGTAGTAGCGGGGCATCATGCCGCCCTGGGAGTGGCCGACCAGGTCGGCCTCGGCCGCGCCGGTGGAGGCCAGGACCTTGTCGACGAAGGCGTCGAGCTGCCCGGCGGACTCCTCGATGGGGCCGAGCCCGTTGAAGAGGGGCACGCCGGGCAGCTGGCCGTAGTCGAGGGAGTAGACGCAGTAGCCGCGGTGGACCAGGTAGGGGGCGAAGCCGAGCCAGTTGTCGACGGAGTTCCCGAAGGTGCCGTGGACGAGGACGATGGGGCGGGGATGGGCCGCGGACGGCTTGCAGGACCAGTTGTTCCAGCCGCTGCTGGGGGCGGAAGCGGCCTGGGCCGCGCCGGTGGGGGCGACGAGGGCGGCGGCGGTGAGGGTGAGGACGGCCAGCGGGCGGAGCAGGCGTCTCCAGGGCAGCATCGTGTGACCTCCGTGGGGGACCGCCCAGCGGTGACTGGGGGCGGGTCAAGGGGAAAGACGTGGGGATTCGTCCCGTGATCCGGATCACAAGGGGGGCTGCTGTGGCCAAATTACGGTCCAGTAGCGGGACTTGGAAGTTACGCGTCGGTAAAAACTGGCGCGTCGAGCCCTCCTCCAGTACCGCTCAGGGACGAGGGACGCCCCTGACCTGGACCTGAGGTGATCGCGGCCGTGCCGGCCGCTCCCGGCGCCGCCGGCCCGTCCGGCGGGCCCGCGCTCGCCCCGCACGGCCGCCCGCGCGCCGGCGGCGGCCTCCTCCTCCGGTCACCCTCGTACGAGGGGCCGGTCCTGCGCCTCGCCGAGCGCGCCGCCCGGCCGCGCGCGCAGACGGCCCGGCCGGTGCCGGGCGGCTTCTGACGGAGCGCGGGACGGGACCGAGGCGGGCCGGACCGTGCCCGGGCCGAAGCGGGCGTTGGCGCGGTCGATGGCGGCCTCCACCGTCAGCCGGGATTCACGGACCGGGTCCAGCGTGAGCTGGCGGGTCACGTCCTCGGCGCCCGTGAGGTCCTCCGCGCGCAGCACCATGCCGGTCAGCCGGGCCCGTTGCAGGCCGGCCGCGTCCATCAGGCGGTACGCGAGGGTGCGCAGGTCCTCGTCGTGGGCGGAGGGTTCCGCCAGCCGCCGGGACTTCTCCCACCGGGTGCCGCCCGCGAACTGCAGGGTCAGGGACAGGGACCGGGCCGCCTGGCGGCGTCCGCGCAGGGTGGCGCCGAGCCGGACCACGAGGCCGAGGAGCGCGGCCCGGGCGTGCGGGCCGTCCAGCTCCTGGCGGCTGAAGCCGGTCCGGACTGCGGCCGAGGAGGGCAGGTCGCGCGGGGTGACCGGGCGCGGGTCGATGCCGCGGGCGCGCTCGGCGGCGAGCCGCCCGGCCCGTTTGCCGAGGATCCGCTCGACGACCCCGGGCGGGACGTGGGTGAGCGCCCCGACGGTGTGCAGCCCGTACCGGCGCAGCGCCTCGGCCTGCCGGGGGCCGATCCCGTGGAGGGCCTCCACCGGGAGGGGGTCCAGGAAGCCGGCCACCGCCTCCTCGGGCACGGCCAGGATCCCGCCCGGTCCGGGGACGCGGGCGGAGGCCATGGCCGCCACCGCCCAGGTGGCGGCGGCCCCGATCCGGACGTCCGTGCCCAGCCGGGCCACCGCGCGCAGCCGGATCACCTCGGCGATGCGGGCGGGGCCGGCGCCGAAGTACCGCTGCGCGCCCCGGACCTGGACCAGCGCGGCCCGCGGCGGCAGGGCCTGGACCAGCGGGGAGAACTCGCGCAGCAGCTCCAGCACCTCGCGGTAGCCCTCCCCGGACAGGGCGGGGGCGCAGCGGACGTGGAGGACGCCGGCGGTGGCGCCGGTGCCGGTCATCCCGCGCTCCCCGGGCTGGAGTGCCACAGCTTGCGGCCCGTCGCGGCGCCGTCCCCGGGCGGCTGGAGGTCGGCCCAGGGGTTCATCTCGTAGCCGGTCGGGAGGTGGATCCGGCGGGCGGTTCCCGCGGTCCCCGTGGTGCCCGCACTCCCCGCGCCGCCCGCGGCGCCCGCCGCGGCCAGGGGTTCGGCGAGCCGGGCGGTGACCGCCTCCAGGCCGCTGCGGCCGCGCAGGTCCACCAGCTCGGCGAGGTCCCACGCGGCGGCGCCGACCACGCTCAGGCTCTGCGGGCCGCGCCGCTGCACGACTCCCCGTACGAGCAGCAGGAAGGAGTGGAAGACGGTGTGCGCGCAGGCCTCCTGGCTGTCGTCGAAGAAGGCCAGGTCGACCAGGCCGGTGCCGTCGTCGAGGGTGGTGAAGATGACGCGGCGGCCGGAGCGGACCGGCGGCGTCTGGGTGGCCGCCTTGGCGCCCGCGACCAGTACGGTCCGCCCGTGCCCGGTGTCCCTCAGGCGGGCGGCCGGGGTCACGCCCAGCTCGGCGAGGAAGGCGTGGTGGTCGGCCATCAGGTGGCGGGAGGCGTCCATGCCGAGGACGCCGAGTTCGGCGCTGAGCCGTTCGGCGTCGGTCAGGTCGGGCAGCCCGACGGAGGCCGTGGACCGGCCGCCGCCGAGGGGCAGTTGGGCAGCGCCGCGGATCCCGCCCCGGGCTCCGGCCGCACGCTGGGCACCGTGCAGTTCCGTCAGGTGCAGCAGCAGGTCACGGCGGTTGCTGCCGAACGCGTCCAACGCCCCGACCTGCGCCAGCCGTTCGGCGACCGGGCGGCCGGGGTGGGCGCGGTCCCAGAAGTCGCGCAGGGAGGCGTACGGCTGTCCGGCCTCGATCCGGCGGGCCTCGGCCTCGCTGATGCCGTGGACGTCGGCCAGGGCGAGCCGCAGCCCCCACCGTTCCCGCTCCGGCCGACCCGGCTCATCGGACACCAGTTCGATGCGGTGGGCGACCGCCGAGCGGTTCACGTCCAGCGGCAGCACCGGCACGCCCCGCCGCCGGGCGTCCGCCAGCAGCAGCCGCTTCGGGTACATCCCGGGGTCGTGGGTGAGCAGCCCGGCGTAGAAGGCCGCCGGGTGGTGGGCCTTGAGCCACGCCGACTGGTAGGTGGGCACGGCGAAGGCCACGGCGTGCGCCTTGCAGAAGCCGTAACTGCCGAAGGCCTCGACGATCTCCCAGGTCCGGGCGATCACCTCGGGCGCGTAGCCCCGCCCGGCGGCCGCCGCCGCGAACCAGGCCCTGATCCGGCCCTGGGAGTCCGGGTCGGAGAGCCCGCGCCGCACCCGGTCGGCCTCGTCCCGCCCGCAGCCGGTCATGACGTGCACGATCTCGATGACCTGCTCGTGGAAGACCACCACCCCGTACGTCTCGCGCAGCGCGTCGGCCAGGTCCGGGTGCGGGAAACGGACCGGGGCCCGCCCGTGCCGGGCCTCGATGAAGGGCCGCACCATGTCGGCGGCGACCGGGCCGGGCCGGAAGAGGGAGATGTCGACGACCAGGTCGTGGAAGGCGGCCGGCTGGAGCCGGCCCACCAGGTCGCGCTGTCCGGGGGACTCGATCTGGAAGCAGCCCAGCGTCTCGGCGGAGCGGATCAGTTCGTACGTCGGCCCGTCGCCCGGGGGGACCTGCGCGGGGTCGTCGAGGTCGAGCTCGAGGCCCGTCGCCCGCCGCAGCTCCGTGACCGCGTGCGCCATCGCGGACTGCATGCGCACGCCCAGCACGTCGAGTTTGAGCAGCCCGAGGTCCTCCACGTCGTCCTTGTCGAACGGGGACATGGGGAAGCCCTCGCCGCTGGTGGGCACCACCGGGGTGCGGGCGAGCAGCGAGGCGTCGGAGAGCAGCACCCCGCACGGGTGCATGGCGATCCCGCGCGGCAGCGCGTCCAGCGCCTCGACGAGGTCCCACAGCCGCCCGTGCTCCTCCTCCCGCACCTCGCGCAGTTCGGGCAGTTCGGCCAGGGCGGCCCGGGCGTCGCGGGCCCGGATGTGCGGGAAGGCCTTGGCGAGCCGGTCGACGGCGGCCGGGTCCATGGACAGGGCGGCGCCGACGTCGCGGATGGCGTGGCGGACCCGGTAGGTCTCGGGCATCGCGACGGTGGCGACGCGCTCGGCCCCGAAGCGGCCGATGATCCGGCGGTAGACCTCCAGCCGGCGGGCGGACTCCACGTCGATGTCGATGTCGGGCAGCACGCGCCGGCGCTTGGACAGGAAGCGCTCCATCAGCAGCCCGTGCTCGACGGGGTCGGCGTGCGCGATGCCGAGGAGGTGGTTGACAAGGGAGCCCGCGCCGGAGCCGCGTGCGGCCACCCGGATGCCCATGCCGCGTACGTCGTCGACGACCTGGGCGACCGTCAGGAAGTACGAGGCGTAGCCGTGGTGGGCGATGATGTCGAGTTCCTCCTCCATCCGGTCCCAGTACTCCCGCCGGCCGGCGTAACCGCGCAGCACCATGCCGGCCGAGGCGCGGGAGGCGAGCACCCGCTGGGCGGTGCGGCGGGCGGCGCCGACGAGGCGGGCCTCGGGGAAGTGCACGGAGCCGATGCCGAGGTCGTCCTCGGGGTCCACGGAGCAGGCCTCGGCGGTCTCCCGGGTCCGGGCGAGCAGCCGGCGGGCGTCGGCGGGGCGCAGCCCGGCCGCCTCGGCGATCCGTTCGGCGGTCACGGCCATGGCGGCGGGGTCCTTGAGCCACCGCTCGCCGCTGTCGAGGGTGGTGCGGGGGCCGAGGGGGACGAGCCGGCGGGCCGCGTCGAGGACGTCCGCGACGGGGCCCTGGCCCCGGTCGGCGTACCGGACGGCGTTGGTCAGCACGGCCGTGACACCCTGCTCGGCGGCGAAGCCGACGGTACGGGCGGCCAGGCGCAGCGAGCCGGGGCCGGTGCCGGTGCGGCCGTGGTGGACGGCCTCCAGGCGCAGGGCGTCGCCGTAGACCTCCCGCCACGGCGCGAGCAGCCGTGCGGCCCGGTCGGGGCGTCCGGCGGCGAGCGCCCGGCCCACCTCGGAGCCGGGGCCGAGCAGGACGAACACCCCGTCGCCGCGCAGGGCCTCCCAGGGCAGCAGGGGCTGCGGGCGCCCGGCCGGGGCGGGCACGGAGAGGCCGGAGGCACCGGCGGTGGTGTCCGCGCCGGTGAGCCCGCCCGCCACGGAGCCGGCGGCGTCCGCGCCGGAACCGGTGCCCGGCGCGGGACCGGAACCGGGGCCCGGGCCGGCGGCCCCGGCCCCCTCCTCCCGCCCGCCCGGGGCGGTGGCATGGGCGGCGGTGACCATCCGGCACAGCTCCGCCCATCCGGCGGCCCCGTCCCGGGCCAGGAAGAGCGCGCGCGGGGCGGACTCGTCCACGAAGGCCCCGCCCCTGACGGGCGTGCGCCTGCGGTACGAGATCTCCCCGGCGGCGCCGGCCGGCGGCCCGCCGGGCGCCCCCGCGGGGGACACGGCCAGGTCCACCCCGAAGACCGGGCGGATCCCGGCCCCGGCGGCCGCCTTCGCGAACCGCACCGCGCCCGCGAGGGTGTCGCGGTCGGTGAGGGCGAGGGCGTCCATGCCCCGCTCGACGGCGCGTTCCGCCAACTGCTCCGGGTGCGAAGCTCCGTACCGCATGGAGAACCCCGAAACGGTGTGCAGATGCGTGAACCCGGGCACCCGCGGCCTCCTGCTTCGCTCGACCTTCGACCTCCCCCTTCTCCACCATAGAGCAATTCGAATATCTGTGCGAAACAGTTGTTCGATCATCCATTCGGGGCCTCCCCTGCTGCGCGGAACCCCGTGCGCGACCAGCGTGGGAGCCATGACCCAGCCCGCCAAGAGCAGCCCCGAAGGACCGTCCGCCGGCTTCCTCGCCGAGATCAAGGACGCCGTGAGCGTCCGGGCAGCCCTGCTGGTCGTGGGGGTGCTGGTCCTCCAGCTGGCCTTCATCACCTCGTACGTCGGGGCCTTCCACCACCCCGAGCCCAGCCGGATCCCGATCGCGGTGGCCGCCCCCGCCGGGCCGGTCGCCGAGCAGACCGCGAAACGGCTCGACGCGCTGCCGGGCGGGCCGCTCGACCCCCGCGCCGTCAAGGACGAGGCGACGGCGCTCGCACAGATCCGGAACCGGGACGTGGACGGCGCGCTGGTCGTCGACCCGTCCGGCACCACCGACCGGCTGCTGGTCGCGAGCGGCTCCGGGGCCTCGCTCTCCCAGGCCCTGGAAGAGATCGTCGGCCGGGCCGAGAAGGCCCGGGGCCGCGCCCTCCGGATCGTCGACGTGGCCCCCGCCGACCGGGGCGACAGCCGCGGCCTGAGCTCCTTCTACCTCGTCGTCGGCTGGTGCGTGGGCGGCTATCTGTGCGCCGCGATCCTCGCGATCAGCGCCGGCGCCCGGCCCGCCAACCTCCACCGCGCGGTCATCCGGCTCGGGGCGCTGCTCCTGTACGCGGTCGCCGCCGGGCTGCTCGGCGCGGTGATCGCGGGCCCGGTGCTGGGCGCCCTGCCCGGCTCGCTCCCGGCCCTGTGGGGGCTGGGCACCCTGGTCGTCCTCGCGGTCGGTGCGCTCACCCTGGCCCTCCAGGGGGTGGCCGGCGTGATCGGCATCGGCCTGGCCATCCTGGTGGTCGTGGTCCTCGGCAACCCGAGCGCGGGCGGCGCCTACCCGTATCCGCTGCTGCCGCCGTTCTGGCGGGCCATCGGCCCGGCCCTGCCGCCGGGTGCCGGTACGTACGCCGCGCGCTCCTTCGCGTACTTCAGGGGCAACGGCGCGGCCGCCCCCATGCTGGTGCTGGCCGCGTGGGCGGTGGCCGGCTCCGTGATCACCATGGCCTGCGCGGTCATGCGCCGCGGCCGCCCGGGAGCCGCCGTGGGCAGCGGTCTGCCCGACGACTCCCCGTCCGTCCCCCGCTTCGCGGGCGGGGCCGCGGAGCCCGCCGAACGCCCCCGGCCCTGACCGCCCGCCCCTCGCCGCGACGCCGCGAGCCCTCCTCGACGGCTCGCACGGGAATTCCCCTCCGAGTGCGCCCTACCGCACTCCCCCACCGGGGAGCACAATCGGCCTGACCACCCGCGTCGGACGTGAGGGAGGGAGCGCGTGCGCAAAGTGGTGCGCACCGCGGACGGCCGCGCCCTGATGGCGGAACGCTGGGGCGACCCGGACGGCAAGCCCGTCCTCCTGCTCCACGGCATGCCCGGCAGCAGGCTCGGCCCGGCACCCCGCGGCATGGTGCTCTACCAGCGGCGGATGCAGCTCATCGCCTACGACCGGCCCGGCTACGGCGGATCCGAACGGCACCCGGGCCGCAGCGTCGCCGACGTGGCCCAGGACGTGGCCGCCGTCGCCGACGCCTTCGGGCTGGACACCTTCGCCGTGGCCGGCCGCTCGGGCGGCGCCCCCGGCGCCCTGGCCTGCGCCGCCCTGCTGCCGGAGCGGGTCACGCGGACCGCCGCCCTGGTCCCGATCGCCCCCAGGGACGCGGAGGACCTGGACTGGTTCGCCGGCATGGCCGCCTCGAACGTACGCGAGTACACCACCGCCACCGACGACCCCGAGGAGCTGGCGGCCCGGCTGATCCCGCGCGCCGCCGGTATCGCCCGGGACCCCGGCCGGCTCCTGGACGAACTGCGCCGGGACCTGACCGCCAGCGACCGCATGATCGTCTCGGACGCCGGTCTGCGGTCGATGCTGCTGCGCAACTACCGCGAAGGCGTGCGCACTTCGGCGTACGGCTGGATCGACGACATCCTCGCCTTCAGCAGCCCCTGGGGCTTCGACCCGGCCGGCATCCGCTGCCCCGTACTGCTCTGGCACGGGGAGCTCGACGTCTTCTCCCCCGTGGGCCACTCCCGCTGGCTGGCCCGCCGCATCCCCGGCGCCACCACCGCCATCGACCCGTCCGCCGCCCACTTCGCGGCCCTGCGCGCCCTGCCCGGCGTACTCAACTGGCTCCTGCGCGAACCCCTGGGGGAACAGCAGCCCGCCTAGGCCCTCCAGCCCGCCGCGCCCGGGGAAAACCGGCTTGCGGCAAACGGCCGAATGCGGTCCTCGATAAATGCGCCACCCTTTCTATAGAACGCGTGGCCAGGCGTCATGCCTCGGTTGCCAATGGGGTGGGGGCGAGTAAAGTCCACGCTTGACGGCCGGCAGCGCGCCGGCGTCTTTCCGCCCCTTTCAGATGGCCTCCCCGAGGACGGTGTCGTGAACACTTCCGCAACCCCCCCGACCAGCGCGGTCAAGGACCGTCGCGTCCCGCTCGCGAAGATCGACGTCCGCGCCGCTTCCGCGGCCGCGGCGCTCGAGCGGGTACTTCCCTCGGAATCCGGTCGTCGCGTCCAGGCACCGATCTTCAACTCCGCGCTCTGAACACGAGTTGAGCTCTAGACTGGTGGAATGACCCGCACGATCGCTTTCCGCGAGATCGTCCTGAAGGTTCACAGCAGATGCGATCTCGCTTGTGATCATTGCTACGTCTACGAACACGCAGATCAGAGCTGGCGAGCCCGGCCCAAGGTGATCTCCCCCGGGGTCGTTTCCCGGACCGCGTCGCGGCTCGCCGAACATGCCCGTGACCATGCGCTCCCCTCCGTCACGGTGATCTTCCACGGAGGGGAACCCCTCCTGGCCGGCCCGGACCGACTGCGCCTCGTGTGCGAGGAGTTCACCCACGCGCTCGCCGGCACCGCCGACCTCGATCTGCGGATCCACACCAACGGGCTCCAGCTCAGCCGCCGTTACCTGGACCTCTTCGCCGAGTACGGCGTCCGGGTCGGCGTCTCCCTCGACGGGGACCGCGCGGCCAACGACCGCCACCGCCGCTTCGCCGACGGCCGCTCCAGCCACCCGCTGGTGCTGGCCGCCCTGGACCTGCTGCGTTCGGCGCCCTACCGGCACCTCTACCTGGGTCTGCTGTGCACCGTGGACGTGGCCAACGACCCCGTCGCCGTGCTGGACGCGCTCGTGGCGCTGGAGCCGCCCCGGGTGGACTTCCTGCTCCCGCACGCCACCTGGGCGGCCCCGCCTGAGCGGCCCGGCGGCGCACCGGACGCGTACGCGCGCTGGCTGCTGCGGGCCTTCGACCGCTGGGAGGCCCTGGAACGGCCGGTGCCCGTACGGCTCTTCGAGTCCCTGCTGTCCACGCTGCGCGGCGGGCCCAGCCTGACGGAGTCCCTGGGGCTGGCCCCCGCCGACCTCGTCGTGGTGGAGACCGACGGGACGCTGGAACAGGCCGACTCCCTCAAGAGCGCCTTCGACGGGGCCGCGGCCACCGGGTTCAACGTCTTCGACCACGCCTTCGACGAGGTCGCCGCGCATCCCGGGGTCCGGGCCCGGCAGCTGGGGCTGGCGGGGGTCAGCGGCACGTGCCGCCGCTGCCCTGTCGTACGTTCGTGCGGAGGCGGCCTCTACACGCACCGCTACCGCGAGGACAACGGCTTCGACAACCCCTCCGTCTACTGCTCCGACCTGCGCGAGCTGGTGGACGGGGTCGAGGGGCGCAGCGCCGCCCGCGAGACCGCCCCCGAGCTCGCCGACCCGGCCGAACTGGCCCGGTCCCAGGAAGAGCTGACCCGGATCCTGCTGGCCCGGCTGCACGGTGACCTCGCGGGGGATCCCGGCTGGGCGCGGGCCTGGGAGCTGCTGGCCGGGGTGGAGGGTGCCGGGGAGGCGGGCGCGGGGGCACTGGACGCCGTTCTGGGCCACCCCTTCACCCGGACCTGGGTGCTGGAGGCCCTGGACGCGGTGCGGGAGGGGCGCCCGGACGGCCCGGGCACGGCCCGCAGGCTCGCCGCGCTGGCGGCCGCGGCCGTGCTGCGGGGCGGGCTGGAGCTGCCGGCCGAGGTGTCCTACCGGGACGGGGAGGTGTACCTGCCGACGCTGGGGCTGCTGCGGCTCGGGGAGCCCGGCACCCGGGGGCGGGCCGTGCTGCACACCACCGGCGAGGGGTACGCCGTCGTCCGGGCGGGGCGCACCGAGCACCGCTTCGGCCCGGCGGCGGGGGACGCGCGCTGGCTGCCCGTACGGTCCTGGTCGCCCCGTCCCGGAGGGCCGGCGGTGGCGCTGGAGGACCTGGACCCGTACCGCAACTGCTTCGCCCGTCCGCCCCGGCTGCGGCTCGGCGCCGGGGAGGCCGACGCGTGGCGGGGCCGCCTCGACGCGGCCCTGGCGCTGCTGCACCGCACCGTTCCCGGGTTCGCGCGGGCGGCCGCCGCCGGGCTGGGCACCCTGACGCCGCTCGCCGGCGGCCCGCGGGCCGGGGGCTGGGGCGAGGCCGGGCGGCACGGGCCGGGCGCGCTCGGGGTGCCGTACGGCGCCGGGGTCAGGGAGACGGCCCTGGCCCTGCTGACCGGCCGGCGACGGGCCCGGCTGCGCGAGCTGACCGAGGTGGCGGACCTGTACGCGCTGGACGGGGCCTGGCAGCACCCCTCGCCCTGGCGGACCCGCCCGGTGCCGGTGTCGCGGCTGCTGGCCGACGTGCACGAGCGGGTCGCGGTGGAGGCGTACCGCCGGGCCACGGGCACGCAGGAGCCGGGCGGCACGGACCGGATCCACCGGGCGCTGGACCGGCTGACGGAGGCGGCGGAGCTGACGGTGACGGGCAAGCGGCTGGTGGAGGAACTGCGCTGGGAACTGAAGGCGGTCGACGCATGACCCCCGCCGCCCCACCCGGCACGCCAGCCCCACCCGGCACGCCCACCCCACCCGCACCCCACCGGCTGGCCTCCCAGCTGCGGCAGCTCGGCGTCCGGCCCGGACAGCGCCTGCTGGTGCACGCCGCCCTCGGCGGCACCGGGCTGCGCGCCGAGGCCCTGCGCGACGCCCTCCTCGCGGCCCTCGGCCCCCGGGGCACGCTGCTGGTCCCCGCCTTCACCGCGGAGAACTCCCTCACCTCCACCGCCCACCTGGCCCGTATCGCCGGCCTGGACGAGGCGGAGGTGGCGGCCTTCCGGGCGCGGATGCCGCCCTTCGACCCGGAGCTCACCCCGAGCCAGGGCGTGGGCGCCTTCGCCGAGGTGGTCCGCACCACCCCCGGCGGCGCCCGCAGCGGCCACCCGCAGACCTCCTTCGCCGCGCTCGGCGCGGACGCGCACCGGCTGTGCGCCGGTCACCGCACCGAAAGCCACCTGGGCGAGGAGTCCCCCCTGGGAAAACTGTGCGGGGAGGGGGGGCGGGTACTCATGATCAACGTGGGGTTTTCGGCCTGTACGGCATTCCATCTCGCGGAGTACCGAATTCCGAAACCCCCCTTGCGCATGTACGACTGCGTGGTGAAGGTGAACCATCCGGAGGGGCGGCGAGGGCCCTCCCGGGAAGGGGAGTGGACGACGTACGAGGACGTCGCGCTGGACGACGGCGATTTCGAGGAGATCGGCCGGGCGTTTCCGGATTCGCTGGTGCGCAGGGGGCGGGTGGGAGGGACATCCGCCGTGTCCTTCTCGATTCCGCGTGCCGTGGACCACGCCCAGGCCTGGATGACCGAAAACAGACGCTGATTGACTGAACGATGAGGGGATGTGGCGAAGCAGCTCCGGAATGATGTTTCTTCGCTCGCAGCTTCGGGACGGGGGTCGTGTGCCCGCATCAGTGCAGCCGTACTTTTTTCTCAGTTATGCGCATACACCGAGGTTCGGGCCGGGAGGACCCGATCCCGACATGTGGGTGGAGCGACTCTTCCGCGACCTGTGCGGTCACATCATGGCCCTCACGGACCTGCCCGCCGGATCCGAGGCGGGCTTCATGGACCGGGAGATACGCAGCGGCGAGGGCTGGTCGGAGCGGCTCGGGGCGGCGCTCGCCACCTGCCGGGTCTTCGTCCCCCTGTTCTCGCCGCGCTACTTCGCCAGCGAGATGTGCGGGAAGGAGTGGTTCGCCTTCGCCCAGCGCACCATCCAGCACGGGGCGGTCAGCAACCAGCCGGCCGCGGAGGCCATCGTCCCGGCCCTGTGGGTGCCGGTGCCCCCCTCCCAGCTGCCGGGCCCGGCGGAGCGGTTGCAGTTCAACCACAACACCTTCGGCGAGCGCTACGTCACCGACGGGCTGTACGGGCTGATCAAACTGCGCGGGTACGCCGACCAGTACGAGCAGGCCGTGTACGAACTGGCCCGGCGGATCGTCCGGGTCGCGGAGACCGTGCGCCTGCACCCGGTGCGCCCCCTGGACTACCGGGTGGTGCCCAGCGCCTTCGGGAACGGCGGCGGTCAGGGCGGCGGTCCCGGCTCCGGGCCCGCCCGCACCCTCCACGTGACCGTGGCCGCCGCCTCCCGGCACGACCTGCCGGACGGCCGCAGCCCCGAGTACTACGGGGAGAGCGCGACGGACTGGAACCCGTACCACCCCGTCTCCCAGCGGCCCGTCGCCTACGTCGCCGAGGAACTGGTCAGGAACCTCAACTACCAGACGACGATGTCCTCCTTCGACGACGAGGCGGGGCACTTCGACAGCAAGCAGCCGCCGACCCGCCCCGAGATCCTGATCGTCGACCGGTGGGCGGTGGAGGACGAGCAGCGCCGCCGGCGGCTGGCCGCGTTCGACCAGGAGCACCGCCCGTGGATCAACGTGGTCGTGCCGTGGAACCGGTACGACCACCAGAGCCGGGTCAGGGAGGCCGAGCTGGCGCGCCGGCTGGAGGAGACCCTGCCGGTCAAGATGGGCCAGGGCCGGGCCGCCTGCCGGGCCGCGGCCAACGGCGTGGCCAGCCTGGAGACGCTCGGGCAGATCCTTCCCCAGGTGGTCGAGGCGGCCGCCCAGCAGTACCTCAGACACGCCCAGGTGTACCTGCCGGCGGGGAACACCTCCACCGAACGGCCGAGGCTGCTGGGGCCGATGGGAATGGGCGGGTTACCGGCGCCGCCACCGCCGGCCCCCTTCCCCTCCGCCCGGCGGCACGACGGCACGGACGACCCGCCCGGCGGCACCGACGAGCACGGCGAGTACGGCGAGGACACCGACACAGACCCGGGGGGACGCGGATGACAGCCAGTCGTGACAGCCGAGACGGACGCATCGTCACCTTCTACTCGTACAAGGGCGGTACGGGCCGCACGATGGCCCTGGCCAACACCGCCTGGATCCTCGCGGCCAACGGCAAGCGGGTCCTCGCCGTGGACTGGGACCTGGAGGCGCCGGGCCTGCACCGCTTCTTCCACCCCTTCCTCGACCCCTCCACCCTGGGGGCGACCACCGGCGTCATCGACCTGATCAGCGAGTACGCCTGGGCCGCCACCAGCCCGGTGCAGCGCCCGGCCGACTGGCACAAGGACTACGCGCGCGTCCAGCCGCACGCCGTCTCCCTCACCCCCGAGAACCACGGCTGGGAGTTCCCGGACGGCGGCACCCTCGACTTCGTCTCGGCGGGCCGGCAGAACCGCGAGTACTCCGCGACCGTGTCCACCTTCGACTGGGACAACTTCTACGACCGGCTCGGCGGCGGCCTCTTCTTCGACGCCCTGCGGGCCGACATGAAGGCGAACTACGACTACGTCCTCATCGACAGCCGCACCGGCCTCTCCGACATCGCCGACATCTGCACCGTCCACCTCCCCGACGTCCTGGTCGACTGCTTCACCCTGTCCGACCAGTCCATCGACGGAGCGGCCTCGGTGGCCCGGCAGATCGACGAGCGCTTCAACGACCGCGGGATCACGATCTACCCGGTGCCCATGCGCATCGACGAGGGCGAGAAGGAGAAGGCCGACGCGGGCCGCGCCCTGGCCCGGCTCAAGTTCGACCGCTTCCCCAACGGGCTCGCCGGCGAGGAGCTGACCTCGTACTGGGGCGCGGTGGAGATCCCGTACCGCCCCTACTACGCCTACGAGGAGACCCTGGCCACCTTCGGCGACGAGGCCGGGCTCACCAACTCCCTCCTCTCCGCCTTCGAACGGCTCACCACGGTCATCACCGGCGGGGAGATCACCTCCATGCCGGCCATCGGCGAGGAGGTGCGGCTGCGGATCCGGGACGCCTTCACGCGGCGCCGCCCGGCGCTGCCCGCCGACCTGTTCCTCTCCTACGTCGCCGAGAACCGGATGTGGGCGGACTGGATCGAGTCGGTGCTCACCCGGGCCGGGTTCCGGGTCGTCCCCAAGGACGTCTCCGCCGAGCGCGCTCCCGACGCCTCCCCCGGCGACACCCTGGGCGGGTCGGGGCTCAGCGTGGACACCGCCGCCCGGACCGTGGTGCTGCTCTCCAGCGCCTACCTGAAGTCCGCGCGCGCGGTGGACGTGTGGAACCGGGCCGCCGCCGAGGACCCGACCGGGGGCCGTCGCCACCTGGTGCCGCTGCGGGTGGGCGACGTACGCCTGGCCACGCCCTACATCGACCGCAACCCGGTGGACCTGTTCCGGCTCGACGAGATCCACGCGACCGCCGCCCTGCTGCGCGCGGTGGAACGGCCGGCGGCGCTGCCGGACACCGTCGCCGGCGCCTCCCAGCCCGGTCCCCGCTTCCCGGGCACGGTCCCGAAGATCTGGAACGCGCCGCCCCGCAACCCCGGGTTCACCGGCCGGTCCATCGTGCTGGAGCGGATGCGCGACCAGCTCGGCGGCGGCATGGCCGTGGTGCTGCCGCAGCCGCAGACCCTGTACGGACTCGGCGGTGTCGGCAAGACCCAGGTGGCGCTGGAGTACGTGCACCGGTTCATGGCCGACTACGACCTGGTCTGGTGGATCTCCGCGGAGCAGACGGACGGCGTGGTCGCGGCCCTCGCCGAGCTGGCCGTACGGCTGGGCGCGCAGACCGGCGAGGACATGTCGGCCGCGTCCCAGGAGGCGATCGACCTGCTGCGGCGCGGGGTGCCCTCGTCGCGCTGGCTGCTGGTCTTCGACAACGCCGACGACCCGGAGACGCTCAAGCGGTTCTTCCCGCCCGGCGGCCCGGGGCACGTGCTGGTGACCTCGCGCAACCAGTCGTGGTCCCAGTACGGGGACGCGCTGCCGGTGGACGTGTTCCTGCGCGAGGAGTCCATCGAGCACCTCCAGCGGCGGGCGCCCGGGCTGGCCGAGCAGGACGCCGAGCAGGTGGCCGTGGCCGTGGGCGACCTGCCGCTGGCCGTGGAGCAGGCGGGCGCCTGGATCGCGGAGACCGCCACGCCGGTGTCCGCATACCTCGAGCAGCTCGCCGAGCAGACGGCACGGGTGCTGGGCCTGAACCAGCCGGCCGGCTACCCGCAGCCGGTGGCGGCGACGTGGAACGTGTCGATCGAACGGCTCCAGTCCCGCTCCCCCGCCGCCGTGCGGCTGCTCCAGCTGTGCGCCTTCTTCGCGCCGGAGCCGATATCGGCGAACCTCCTCTACAGCAAGGAGATGATCGACGCGCTCAAGCCGTACGACGCCTCCCTCCAGGAGAAGCTGGTGCTGGGCCGGGTGATCCGGGAGATCGGCCGGTTCGCGATGGCCAAGGTCGACCAGGTCGGCAACAGCATCCAGGTGCACCGGCTGGTCCAGGCCGTGATCCGCGCGCAGCTGTCGGAGGAGGAGCAGCGCGAGGCGCGGCACGCGGTGCACCGGATCCTGGCGGGCGCCCGCCCGGACGACGACGAGCCGATAGACAACCCGGAGACGTGGCCGAGGTTCAACACGATCTGGCCGCACCTGAACCCGTCCGAGGCCCGGTTCTGCACGGAGCCGGAGACCCGCAGGCTCCTGATCGACCGGGTGCGCTACCTGTGGAAGCGCGGTGACTTCAAGGCGGCGTACGCGCTGGGCGAGGAACTGCGCGAGGTCTGGCGCGAGATGCTGGGCAGCGACGACCTCCAGTACCTGTACCTGCGGTTCCACCTCTCGAACATCCTGCGTTCGCAGGGCCGGTTCGTGGAGGCGAAGGAGCTGGACGAGGTCACGCTGGACCGGCAGCGGGCCGCGCTGGGCCCCTCGCACCCGCACACGTACATGACCACCAGCGGCCTGGCGATGGACCTGGGCGCGCTCGGCCGGTACGGGGAGGCGATGGAACTGGCCACGGCCGCCCACGAGGGCTTCGGGCAGATCTTCCACGAGGCGCACCCGCGCACCCTGGCCGCGGCGAACAACCTGGCGCTGAACCTGCGGATGGTGGGGCAGTACGCGCGGGCCCGGGAGATCGACCAGGAGGTCTTCGACCGGCGCACCGAGGTGCTGGGCCCGGACCACCCGTACACCCTGTCCTCGGCGCAGAACCTGGCCCGGGACCTGCGCGAGGTGGGCCGGTACGACGATTCGGTGCAGTTGCTGAGCCGGACGTACGAGATCTACAAGCGGCAGCTGGGCCGGGCCTTCCCGGGCACGCTGTCGGCGGCGAAGAACCTGGCGGTGTCGCTGCGGCGGGCCGGGGAGCTGGAGAACGCGCTGCGGCTGACGACGGCGACCCGCAACCGGTACCGGGCCAAGTACACCTCGGTCAATCCCGACCTGCTGGCCTGTGAGCTGAACCTGGCGTCGGACCTGTTCGCGACGGGTGACGCGGGCGCGGCGCGGGACCTGGCGCAGGAGGTCGTGGACGAGTACATGAAGGTGCCGGGCGAGAAGCACCCGTACACCCTGGCGGCGGTCAACAACCTGGCGGTCTTCCACTGGGGGACGGGCGCGGCGGAGACGGCGGAGCCGATGCTGCGGCAGGCGATCCGCGGCATGCGCGAGGTGCTGGGCGACGACCACCCGCACACGATCTTCGCGCATCTGAACCTGGCGAACGTCCGGGCCGATCTGGGGGATCCCGAGGGGGCCCTGGAGCTGGAGCGGGCCGCGGTGGTGCGGTTGCGCGGGGCGCTGGGGGCGCACCATCCGGAGACCCTGGCGAGCGCGTCGAACATGGCGGTCAGCCTGGACATGATGGGCCGCAAGAAGGAGGCGGCGCGGGTGCGGGCGGAGACGGTGTCCGAGCTGACGCGGCTGCTCGGGGAGGACCACGGTCTGACCCGGTACGCCCGTGACGAGCGGCGGGTCCACCGGGACCTGGAGCCGCTCGCGGTGTGATCCGACGGCGGACGGCGGGCCCCGTGGCCGCGGGGTCCCCGGCGTCCGCCACCCGAGAGTGGGGGGGGCGCTGTGCCCGACAGCATGACCTTTCGCAACGAGGACCTGCCGGTCCTCTTCCACCACACCGACCAGGCGGCGGTCTCCCGGCAGCGGGAGTCCACGCTGGCGACGCGCGCGCAGTTGCTGCTGCTGGTCGCGGCGGCGGGGGCCGCGGCCCTGCCGGCCGGGCCGGCGGTGGGCGGGCTGCACGTGTTCGCGGCGGTGAGCGCGCTGGCGTACGCCGGGGTGCTGGCCGTGGGCGTACGGGCGGCCGGGCGCCGGGCCCGTCCGCAGTGGCAGCTCAACCGCAGCGCGGCGGAGTTCATCAAGTCCCTGGCGTGGCGCTACGCCGTGCACGGGGCGCCCTTCGGGTCGGAGGTCGCCGGGCCGGAGGGGGTGTACCGGGCGCGGCTGGAGAAGGGGCTGGACGAGCTGCGCAAGATGGGCTGGCAGGATCCGCGGGCGGCGGGCCTGGTGCCGGAGGGAGGGGAGATCACGGGGGCCATGCAGCGGCTGCGCGGGCTGGACTACCAGGTGCGCAGGGAGACGTACGTCCGGGACCGGCTGATCGAGCAGCGCGACTGGTACCGGCGCCGGACGGAGGGGTCGCGGCGGACGACCGCGCTGTGGTCGTGGACGATCGTGCTGCTGACGTGCCTGGCGCTGCTGCTGGCGCTGCTGGGTGCGTTCGGCTCGGGTCCGGGGGCGGGTGCGGCGGGGCTGCTGAGCGCGGCCGCGGCGGCGGGGATCGCCTGGAACGAGGTGCGCCGCCACCATCCGCTGATCGAGGCGCACGCCCTGATCGAGCAGGACCTGTCGGCGATGATGGTGGTGATGCAGACGACCATCACGGAGTCCCAGTGGCCGTCCGCCGTCTACGAGACGGAGCGGTACGTGTCCCCGCAGCACACCGACTGGCTGGCCCGGCACAGCAGTTGAGCCGGGCGGAGGGGGCGTGGGTCAGTCGCGGGCCACGCCCTCGCGCCAGATGACGGTGACGGGTTTGCCGAGGGCCCGGGCGTAGGCGACGATCTCGCCGGTGCCGCCGTGGCCGCGCGCGGGGAGGCCGTCCCAGACGGCGACGAGCCGGTCGCATCGGTCGGCGATGTAGGTGCCGGCGGCGTAATAGGCCTCGTCGGTGGAGCGGGCGAAGGCCATGCGGACTTCCTGGGCGGCCCGGCGCCGGAGCCGCCGGTAGCGGGCGAGGGCGTCCGGGTCATCGAAGGTGTCCTCGTAGTCCCCGCTGGGGATCACGACGGTGAGGTCCGCGCCGTGTTCCAGGGCGATGCCGGCGAAGAGCTGGTCGGCTCCGTCGGCGAGGCTGGAGTAGGCCTCCAGGGGGCCCCGGTGGCCCGCGAGGACGGCCCGCAGGCCGTCCTCCACGTGGCCGAGCACCTCGTCGGGAATCGACCGGTGGCCGGTCACGCCGATGCGCTTCATAGGAGCTCCTCCCCCGGGACGCCCTGGACATCCTCCCAGAAGCGGGGAGGACGTCCAGGGTGCCTGTGCCGGGGGCCGGCGGATCAGTAGACGCTGACGCCGTAGGCGTTCAGGGCTTCGACGACGGGCTGGAAGTAGGTGGTCCCGCCCGAGGAGCAGTTGCCGCTGCCGCCGGAGGTGAGGCCGACGGCGCGGCTGCCGGAGTAGAGGGGGCCGCCGCTGTCGCCGGGTTCGGCGCAGACGTTGGTCTTGATCATGCCGTAGACGATGTCGCCGCCGCCGTAGTTCACGGTGGCGTTGAGGCCGGTCACGGAGCCGCTGTGGGTGCCGGTGGTGGAGCCGCGCCGGGTGACGGACATGCCGGTGCTGGCGTTGACGGCGCTGGTGATGTCCTGGCCGCCGACGGTACCGGGCGGGACCGGGCTGTTGCTGGCGTACTTGATCAGCCCGTAGTCGTTGGTCGGGAAGCTGCTGCCCGCGGTGGAGCCGAGGACGGTGGTGCGCGCGGAGTTGGCCCACCAGGTGCCCGCGCCCTCGGTGCAGTGGCCGGCGGTCAGGGCGTAGTAGTTGGTTCCGTTGCGGACGTTGAAGCCGAGCGAGCAGCGCCAGCTGTTGGCGTAGATGGCGTCGCCGCCGGAGAGCAGCTTGGTCAGTTTGCCGGGGGTGCGTTCGATGCGCAGGGCGGCGGCGTCCGGGCCGGCCTCGCGGCGGATTCTGGCGATGTCGGCGCTGGTGACGGTGGAGTCGGCGGTGACCACGAGGGTTCCGGTGGCGGGATCGGTGTGCCAGGCGGTGCCGGCGACGTCGGCGCGCAGGACGGAGGCCCCGGCGGCGGCGAGCCGGTCGGCGCTGAAGCCGGTGCCGTTGTCGTCGGCGCTGGCGGCGGTGGGGGCGGCGAGGGCCGCCGTGGCGGCCAGGCCGGCGGCCAGGGCGAGCAGCCGCAGTCGGGTGGTGCTGTTGGTCCTCACTTCACGTCCTCCCGGGTGGGGATCGGGGGCCCGGCTCGGATGGTGGGGGTGCCGGAGCCCGTGAGCGGCGGTGGGGGGACACGGCGGGGGCACGGCCGGGAAGCCGCACTCTCGACGTGACCCTGACAAGTCCGCCGGGTGACGCTGAACGGGAGTGTGCGGGCGTCAGTATCCGGCGGCAAGGGCGCCTTTCAGCCGTCGCTCCCCGGCGGTCACCTCGAAGGGCAGGGTGTTGCCGGGGGGCGGGAACGGGCAGACGAAGTGGTCGGCGAAGGCGCAGGGCGGGAGCTGGGCCCGGTTGAGGTCCACGGTGACGGATCCGTCCGGGCCGGGGGTGCTTGGGTACAGGAAGCGGAAGCGGTAGCTGGAAGTGCCGCTCGTGGCATCGCCGAAGACGGCCCGGAGACTGCCGTCGTCCGCGTCCACGGCCACCTGGAGGGTGTGCGCGACGCCGTCGCGGGTGAAGCCCAGCTCGCCGCCGAGGCCGAGACCGCGGGCGCGGCCGTCGGCGTTCGCGACCTGGACCGTCCGCGGCGCGGGGTAGGGACGGAAGCGTCCCGGCAGCACGAAGGCCGGGTCGTACGGGGTGGCCTCGATGCCTTCGAAGGCGCGCCGGGCCGCCGCTCCCGGGTCGTAGACGCGCACCGCCCACTGCCCCTCGCGGCGGATCACCGGGAGCCGCACCTCCCCGGCGGTCAGCCGGGCCTGCGCGGGCCCGCCCTCGTCCGCGGTGAGGACGGTCCGTCCTGTGAGGGGCCGTCCGTCGAGCGCGAGGCCGTCCCCGGCGGTGGCGGTCAGCACCACCGCCCCGCCCTGGACGCGCCAGTGTCCCGGAACGGCGGGAATTCGACCTTCCGGGTAGTCGGCGATCCAGCGGGTTCCCGTCAGGGCGAGGGGACCGTAGGGGGCGGAGACGGTGGTCACCCGGTGCTCGTGCCACTCCCGCCAGGCCGTGCTCGCTTCTTCGGCGCTCATGCCGCTCAGCCCTTCCCCCGCCGGGCGGACGGGAACCTCCGGGTAACCCGTCCGGACCTGGGCGGCTGACGGCGGATCAGCAGTCGCAGCCGCACCCGTCACAGCAGCAGCCGTCACAGTTGCAGCAGTCGCAGCAGTCGCACCCGTCACAGTTGTCGCACCAGGCATCACGCTTCTGCCGCGACCAGGGGCCTTCGTGTTCGGTGCAGCAGAGCTGGCAGGTGCAGAAGAGGCCGATCGCCACCGCGCAGCCGTGCAGCAGTCCGCGGCGCGGCTTCTGCGGGGGCGGCCCGCCGAAGCCGCCGCCGGGGCCGCCCGGCCCCATCGGCGGCGTCCCGGGCCCGCCCGGGGCGTACGGGGCGTACGGGCCGCCCTGGCCCCCGCCGTACGGGCCCGCGCCGTACGGGCCGCCCTGGCCGTACGCGGCGTGCGGCGCGCCCGCGGCCGGGCCCTGCGGGGGCGGCCCGTACCCCTGCGGGGGCTGCCCGTGGCCCTGGCCCGCGGGGTGCGCGGCGGTGTGCCCGCACGAGGAGGTGCCGAACGCCCGGTCCACGGAGGTGCGCAGCTCGTGCACCAGCAGCCGGTGGGCGAGCCCCGCGTCGGCGAACTCCACCTCCCGCAGCGCCAGCCGTATCCCGCGCAGCGCGTCGTCACACAGCCGGCGGGCCTCGGCGAGGGAGGTGCCGGTGGCGGTGAGCGGGTTCCAGGCGCCCGCCTCGGCGTCGGCGCGCTGGTCCTCGACGGCGTCCAGCAGGTGCGCGAGCCGCCCGAAGTACCGGCCGGCCTCGGCGAGGGCGGGGCCGTTGCCCGGCCGGCCCGCGAGGACCGCGGTATGGGCGAAGGCGGCCGCGGTCGCGGTCTCCGTCGGCTCGGTGACCACCAGCACGGGCGTGCCCGGACCGGCCAGGGTCTCGATGCCGCCCTGGCGGTCCACGGCGTCCACCAGCACCGCCGTGTCGAAGCCGAGCGAGGCTCCGGTGCGGGCGCCGGCCCGGTCCCAGCCCCGGGCCACCCTGCGCGCGGCGGCGGCGATCGGGGCGCGGGCCAACAGCCCGTCCCGGTCGGCCACGTGGTCCCGCACCTTCGCCGAGGCGAGCACCAGCGAGACGGCCGCCGCGAGCCGGGCGCCCTCGCCGTTGGCCACGGGCGCGGTGCGCATGCCGCGCAGCGGGCACGGCCCGGCGGTGTGCCGGGCACCGGGCAGCGGTCCGGACTGAGCCTCCGTCAGAACGGAGACGAGCAGCCCGTCGTAGTTGGTGACGATCCTGGCGAACTGCCCGTGGTCACCGCGAAGTGCCAGGCAGAGCCCGCAGAGATGAGCCGTCCACTCGGTCTTGAAGCGCTCGCCCAGCCGGTGCGCGCAAGGTCTGACTATGCCGAACAACCGCTTCCCCCGTGTGTCATACGCGTATTTCCGGGGCATCGTATCCAGCCTGGCGGATCACTCTTACGCCCCAGCGGCTCACCCGGACGGCAGCGGCGGTCGTATTTTCACTCAGTCAGCAGCGGGAGCGTCCGGGAGCCTCGTCAGTGCAACGGATGTTCTGCACCAGTCCCGTCACGAAACATCTGCGCGGCGGCTATCCACTTGGCGCGTTGTCAGCATCATGGACGACGATAGGGGCAGCGGAGAAGAAGACGACTGGCCACGGTGAAAGGAGGCGTCCATGGGTTCGGTACGCAAGGCGAGTGCCTGGTTGGGTCTCGTAGAGGACAGCGACGACGAGCGGTACTACGACGACGACTACGCGGAGGCGGTGGAGCGCCAGCAGGGCTCGGTCTCCGGCCCCGGTGACCAGTGGGTCACCGACCCGCGGGTGAAGGTGGCCTCGGATTCCGCGGTCGAGCGCGGCCGGCGGATCGCGACCGTGACCCCGGACGGCTTCCGCGACGCGCGCGGCATCGGCGAGCTGTTCCGCGAGGGCGTCCCGGTCATCGTCAACCTGTCGTCGATGGACCCGGCCGACGCCAAGCGCGTGGTCGACTTCGCGGCCGGCCTGACCTTCGGACTGCGCGGGTCGATCGAGCGGGTGGCGACCAGGGTCTTCCTGCTGACCCCGGCCGACACGCAGATCGTCAGCGGCGAGGCGGGCGGCCGCGCCCGCGACTTCTTCAACCAGAGCTGAGTCCGGGGGACACCTCCGGGCGTCCCCCGGACGCGGCGGCCGGGGACCCCGCCGGTCTACCGGAAGGCGTCGAGCCCGGTGAGCGCCTTGCCCAGCACCAACTGGTGCATCTCGACGGTGCCCTCGTAGGTGAGCACCGACTCCAGGTTGGTGGCGTGCCGCATGACGGGGTACTCCAGGGAGATCCCGTTGGCCCCGAGGATGGTCCGCGCGGTGCGGCAGATGTCGATGGCCTCGCGGACGTTGTTGAGTTTGCCGAAGCTGATCTGCTCCGGCCGCAGGGTTCCCGCGTCCATGCGGCGGCCCAGGTGGTGGGCGAGCAGGATGCCCTTGTGGAGTTCCAGCGCCATGTCGGAGAGCTTGGCCTGGGTGAGCTGGAAGCCGCCGATCGGCCTGCCGAACTGCTCCCGCGTCCTGGCGTAGTCGAGCGCCGCCTCGAAGCTGGCGCGCGCCGCGCCCATGGACCCCCAGATGATCCCGTACCGCGCGTGGCTCAGGCAGCCCAGCGGTCCCTTGAGCCCCGTGACGTCCGGAAGCACCGCGTCCGCGGGCAGGCGTACGTCGTCCAGCACCAGCTCGCTCGTCACCGACGCGCGCAGCGACCACTTGTGCTTGATCTCGGGCGCCGAGAAGCCGGCGCTGTCGGTCGGTACGGCGAAGCCGCGGATCCCCTCGTCCGTCTGCGCCCAGACGACGGCGACGGCGGCCACCGAGCCGTTGGTGATCCACATCTTGCGGCCGTTCAGCACCCAGTCGGAGCCGTCGCGCTTGGCGTACGTGCGCATCGCGGCCGGGTCGGAGCCGATGTCGGGCTCGGTCAGCGCGAAGCAGCCGATCAGCTCGCCGGCGGCCATGCCGGGCAGCCAGCGCTGCTTCTGCTCCTCGGAGCCGTACTTCCAGATCGCGTACATGGCGAGGGAGCCCTGTACGGAGACCAGCGAGCGGATCCCGGAGTCCGCGGCCTCCAGCTCCAGGCAGGCCAGGCCGTACTGGACGGCGCTCGCGCCCGCGCAGCCGTAGCCGGTCAGGGACATGCCGAGGGCTCCGATCGAGCCGAGCTCGCGGGCCAGCTCCCGGATCGGGGGGAGCTCCCCGTCCTCGTACCACTGGGCGATGTGCGGCAGGATCCGGTCGGCGGCCCAGGAACGGACGGTGTCGCGGACGGCGAGGTCCTCGGGGCCGAGCAGCTCGTCGAGTCCGAGCGGGTCGGTGGGGGCGAACGGGGTCTTCGGCGCGGACAAAGGGGCCTCCCGGCGGCCACGTGGTTCGGAACCTAGCGGTGCAAGTTTGTCGCCGACCCGGCTCCCGGTCCACCCCCGGCCGGGCGGGAGGCTGGTCCGCTCAGCCCTGGCGGCCGGAGCTGCCGCCCAGCGCCGGATCGCGCTCGGCCCGGCCCGGGCCGGGGATCCCGGCGCCGGCGGACGGCCGGGACGGGCCGTCGGGCTGCGCGGGCAGGCGTACGGCGGCCCCGGTCTCCGCGGCGCCGGCCTCGCCGCGGTCGGCGGCCTCGGTGGTGTCCATGGTGCGCGGCAGCTTGAGCGCCATCACGGCGCCCGCCAGCAGCAGGCACGCGCTGACCACGAGGGTGACGTGCAGCCCGTGCACGAAGGAGTCGCGGGCGGCCGTGTAGAGGGACTCCCCCGCCGGGCCGCCGAGGTGGGCCGCGATCTGGTAGGCCTGCCCGAGGGAGTTCGCGGCGCCCGCCGCGTCCTTGGCGGGGACGCCGGGGACGTCCAGCAGGCCGGGCCGGTAGGCGGCGTTCATCACACTGCCGAGCAGGGCGATGCCCATGCCGGCGCCGAGCTGGTACGAGGTCTCGCCTATGGAGGCGGCGCCGCCGGCGGTTTCCGCCGGGGCCTCGCTCAGCATGGACTCGTAGGCGGCGAAGAGGGTGGTCTGGAGCCCGAAGCCGAGCAGGACGAAGCCCACGGTCAGCAGTGCGGGCCGGTCGTGCTGGCCCATCAGCGTCAGCAGCAGCACCGCGCCGGCGGTGACGACGAAGCCCAGCGAGACCATGGTGCGCGGGCCGACCCGCTGGAGGGTGTGGGAACCGGTGGCGCCCGCGGCCATGGCGGCGAAGGTGAGCGGCAGCAGCCGCAGGCCGGTCTCCAGCGGGCTGAGGTCCAGCACCAGCTGGAGGTACTGGACGGCGAGCAGTTCCAGGCCGACCAGGGCCAGCATGGCGAGGACGATGCAGCCGACGGAGGTGGAGAAGGCGGCCCGGGAGAACATCCGCATGTCGATCAGCGGGTGCTCGCGCCGCTTCTGGCGGCGTACGAAGAGGACCAGCAGCAGCACGCCGAGCACCAGCGGAACCAGCGCCCCGGGGTCGGTGAGCTGGCGTTCCGCGCCGATGCGCTTGATGCCGAGCACCGCGCCGAGGACGCCCGCGGCGGCCGTCAGCGCGCCGAGCACGTCCCAGGGACCGTCGGCCGCGCCCCTGGACTCGGGCAGCAGCCAGCGTCCGACCGGCAGGATCAGGGCCATCAGCGGGATGTTGATGAGGAAGACCGAGCCCCACCAGAAGTGCTGGACGAGGAAGCCGCCGAGGACCGGGCCGCCGGCCGCGCCGATGGCGGCGACGGCGGTCCAGATGCCGATGGCCAGCGCCCGCTCCCGCCGGTCGGGGAAGACCTGGCGCAGGATCGACAGGGTGGCCGGCATGATCATCGCCCCGCCGATGCCGAGCAGGGCGCGCGCGGCGATCAGCACCTGGGCGTTGTCGGCGAGGGCGGCGACGGCGGAGGCGACGCCGAAGAGGGTGTAGCCGAGGAGCAGGATCCGGCGGCGGCCGACCCGGTCGCCGAGCGTGCCGAAGAGGATCAGGAGCGCGGCGCAGACCAGCGGGTACGCGTCGACGATCCACAGGAGCTCCATCGAGCCGGGGCGCAGGTCCTCGGTGACGGAGGGGACGGCCACGTGCAGGATCGTCGCGTCGAGCGCGACGAGCACGAGGCTGACGCACAGGACCGCCAGGACCGCCCAGCGGTTGGCGCCGCCGGAGACCGCGGCGAGCCGCTGCCCGAGGGAGGTCCTCCTGTCGCCGGCCGTGTTCGTCCCCGACATGCATGTACCTCCCAGGTGGTCCCTCGCACTCGGCGGACAGCGTCGTGGGCGCCGCGGGTGGTGCGCTGTGCGGCGTCCTACGGGTCCGGCATCGACACGCGAGTGAAGGGTCAGCGTACGCGAGTTCGCGTGTCCCACACGTGGTCAAGCTCTCATCCCGGCGGGGGCCCGCGTGTGGTGTGCGCCACTCGCCCCGGGACGTTCCTCCCCCGTGTGCGCGGGCCCTCACGGTGGGTGCCCGCGATTGCGTTCCCGCCGGTCGCGGCGTCGATACTCGTCCCCGTGACCACTGTGCCCGTCGACGACGTCCCCGCGAAGCATCCCGGACCGCGCCGTGCCGCGCCCGCGCTCGCCGCCTTCGCCGCGGTGCGGCTGCTGGGGCTGGCGGTGATCGCCTTGTGGTGCGCGGCGGCCGGCAGCAGCCCGCACACCCTGCTCTCGGCCCGCTGGGACTCGCTCTGGTACGCGCGGATCGCCGCAGGGGGGTACGGGTACGAGGTGGTGCTGCCGCGCGGGGCCGTCCATTCCGACCTGGCCTTCTTCCCGCTGCTGCCGTGGCTGGAGCGGCTGGTGGCGGCGCCCACGGGGCTTTCGTACGGCTCGGCGGGCCTGGTGGTCTCCGCCGTGGCGGGACCGGCCGCCGCCTGGGGGATCTTCGCCGTCACCGGCCTGCGGTACGGGCGGCGTGCCGGGGTGCTCGCGGCGGCGCTGTGGGCCGCGCTGCCGGTGGGGATCGTGCAGTCCATGGCGTACAGCGAGTCGCTGTTCACCGCCCTGGCCGCCTGGGCGCTGTACGCGGCGCAGCGCGGGCGGTGGATCGCGGCGGGCCTGCTCGCGGCGGGAGCGGGGCTGACCCGGCCGGTCGGGGCGGCGGTGGTCGCGGCGGTGTGGGTGGCGGCCGCCCTGGCCTGGCGGCGCGGGGCCCGCTCGTGGCGGACGGTGGCCGGGGCGCTGCTCGCTCCGCTGGGGGCGGCGGCGTACGTGCTGTGGGTGGGCGCCCGGACCGGTGGCGGGCCGACGGGCTACCTGGACGTGCAGGCGGGCTGGGGCAACGGCTTCGACGGGGGCTGGGCCTTCGCCCGGTTCATCGGGTCGAAGCTGGGCTCCCCCGCCTTCCTCGCCGGCGCGGGCCTGGTCGCGGGGGTGCTGCTGGTGCTGTGGCTGTACCGGCTGTGCGTGCGCGACCGGCAGCCGGCCGCGCTGCTCGTGTACTGCGGGATCGTGGTGGCGCTGGCCCTGTGCGCCTCCGGGTACTTCGGCTCCAAGCCCCGGCTGCTGCTGCCGGCCTTCCCGCTGCTGCTGCCCCCGGCGGTGGCGCTGGCGCGGTGGCGGACCGGGCGGGCGGCGGCCGTAGTGGGTGCGCTGGCGCTGGCCTCGGCGGCGTACGGGGCCTTCTGGCTCAACGGTTCGGGACCTCCGTAGACCGGTGGCGGCGGGCGCGCGGGGACGGGGAACCGATCACGGAATGGATCATTCCTATCCATGATTGCGCAAAAGAATTGGCCGGCGGCAATACATCGCGTGTAAGTATGCCGATAATTGCGGTGGCGGGACTGCCGGAGTTGAATGCGGCGAGTTCCAACAAGTGTCGGAAGAAGGGGAATTAAGTCCCCCGTGAGACGCACTCCACATCACATGGTCATCACAAAGCGCGCGATTCGCCCGGGCTGCGCTTCAACGCGCGGTAACGTCGATTGAGTGCGTACCGACCAAATGCTTGCCCGTCTGGAGCCGGTGTTCGCCCGGCTCGACCGGGAACCAGAGCGACCGGCTCATCTGCAAACTCCGCAGATGAGCCGGCATCGCGTCGTGCTCCTCTCCGCGACGCTCGCCTTCTACCTGGTGACCGTCGTGGCCGTGCTGACGACCTCCTGGCTCGTCCGCCTGGACTGGCAGATCATGTTCTTCCGGCCCTACGAGCAGTGGCCGCAGGTGCACGCCTTCCTCGACTACCTCGTCGTGCTCGGCCAGCGCGGGCCCACCGCCGTGATGGTCGCGGCCTGGCTCGGCTGGCGCTCCTGGCGCCAGCACACCCTGCGCCCGCTGATCGCGCTCGGCGTGGCACTGCTGCTGCTCAACATCACCGTGGGCTCCGTGAAGCTCGGCCTCGGCCGGCTCGGCCCGCACTACGCCACCCAGATCGGTTCGGCCGAACTCTTCGCCGGCGGCGATATATTCCCTTCGGGCCACACCGCCAACGCCGTGGTGACCTGGGGGATCCTGGCCTACCTGGCCTCCACCACCGTCACCCGCCGGGTGCTGTCCGTGCTCTCCGCCGTCGTCTCGCTGAGCGTCGGCGCCACCACCGTGTACCTCGGCACCCACTGGGTGAGCGACGTGCTCCTCGGCTGGACCGCCGGACTGCTCATCATGCTGGCGCTGCCCTGGTTCGAGCCGCTCATCAGCCGCGCCGAAGCCTACGTCTTCGAGCTGCGCGAGCAGTGGCGCCGCCGGCTGGAGGAGGGCCGGATCTCCGAACCCGTCGCCGCCGCGATCACCCCGCTGCTCTCCGCGGGCGGCAAGTGGCAGCCCGGACGCGCCGGCGCCGACGGGGAGGAAGGGGCCCCGGCGCCCGCCGCCCAGGCTCCCACCGCGCACTCCCCCGCGCTGCGCCCCGCGGCGCACCAGCTCTCCCGCCAGCACGTCATCCGCTCGGAGCGGACGCCGCTCACGCCGGGGGGCAGCCGCCGCCCGGCCCACACCGAGCGGGCCTCCGCCCGGGGGGCCTCGGCCCGCCCGGCCACCGGCGGCTGACCCGCGCGGGGCCGGTACGCACAGCCCCACCCCGCACCGCGAGAAACGGCGGGCCGGTCCCTCGGACCGGCCCGCCGTCGGCGTTCATATGTCCGGACACGTCAGCCCGGTGAGCGGATGTTCCTCCGTGCCGGGTCACACTTGTGTCACGGGTTGTCGACAACCACCGCGGTAATCCCGGCGCGGCGCGGCACCTTTCGAATTCCGCCCGCTAAACGGAAATCCGGGGCCCGGACTTACTCCTGCCGGACTTCCGCGGTCCTGTCCACCGCCCGGCCCAGCAGGTCCCTCAGAGCCCGGATCCGGTCCGACAGCTCGGGCGGCTCCACCACCTCGAACTCACAGCCGAGCATCATCACGTGAATCACCAGGACGTCGAGGCTGACCGCCCCGGTGCGCAGCAGGCAGCTCTCCGCGTCGACCGGTTCCAGCACCCCGTCGGCGGGCCCGACGATCCCCGCCGCCTCCTCGGCGGGGACGCGCAGCCGCAGCAGCGCCCGTGCCGCGTACGCGCCGTGCGACACGCCCCGGGACACGTAGGCGGCGAGGTCATCGGCCGGTGCCGGGCGCGGTACGAAGCGCGGACCGTGCGGCGGGCGGGGCTCGATCCGGTCCGCGCGGAAGGTCCGCCAGTCCTCCCGGTCGAGGTCCCAGGCGACGAGGTACCAGCGCCGCTCGGTGCACACCAGCCGGTGCGGCTCCACGACGCGCCGGCTGACGTCGCCGCCGTGGTCCCGGTAGCCGAACCGGAGCCGCTCGCTGTCCCGGCAGGCGGCGGCGAGCTCCGTGAGCACCGAGGGGTCGACGGTGGCCGGACCGGGGCCGCGCAGCATGGGCACGGTGAACTCGTTGAGCGCCGAGACCCGTCGGCGCAGCCGGGACGGCAGCACCTGCTCCAGCTTCGCCAGGGCCCGTACGGAGGCCTCCCCGATCCCCTCGACGCCGTGGCCGGCGGCCGTGCGCAGCCCGACGGCGACCGCGACGGCCTCGTCGTCGTCCAGCAGCAGCGGCGGCAGCTCCGCCCCGGCCCCGAGCTGGTAGCCGCCGCCGGTGCCGGGGCTGGCGTTCACGGGGTAGCCGAGCTCGCGCAGCCGGTCGACGTCCCGGCGCACGGTGCGGGACGTGACTCCGAGCCGGGCGGCGAGGTCGGCACCGGTCCATTCCCGGTGGGCCTGGAGGAGGGAGAGCAGGCGAAGCAATCGCGCGGAGGTCTCGAGCACGCCCCCAGTGTGCCGCCTCCCCCCGCACCCGGCGGGCGGCGGACTCCCGTCAGGGCGCCGGGGCGGGGGACGGGGCCGCGGGGCCCGGGAACGCCGCGGACGGGACGGGCTCCGCCGGAGCGGGGGCGGCGGAACTCGCGGGCGCCGGCTTCACGGCCGGCACCGCGGGAGCCGGGGCGGCGGAACTCACGGGGGCCGGGCTCGCCGGGGCCGGGCTCGCCGGAGCCGGCGCCACGGGACCCGGGGAGGCCGACTGCGCCGGGGCCGGCTTCGCCGGAGCCGGGGTGGCGGGCCCCGCGGGGACCGGCTCCGCCGGGGGCTCGGCGGGCGGCTTCACCGGGGGGAGGGTGAGGAAGAGGCCCACCTTCAGCCGCGTCGGGGCCGGCCCGATCAGCGGGCGGTTCGCTTCGTAGAGGGGACGCCAGCCGCCGGGCACCCGGCGGCGGCGGGCGATGCCGTCCAGCGTCTCCCCCGCCCGCACCACGTGCATCCGCCCCGCCAGCCCGTACCGCTGCGCGCACACCGGCCACGCCTCCCAGCCCTGCGCCGCCAGCACCTCCTCCGCGACCCGGATCTGCTGCTCACGGCTCGCCAGGTCGGCCCGCGCGGCGTACACCGGCCCCCCGTACGCCTCCCACGTCGGCTGCGAGAACTGCAGGCCCCCGTAGAAGCCGTTGCCCGTGTTCACCGCCCACCGCCCGCGGCTCTCGCAGTCCGCGACGCAGTCCCACGGCCACTGCCCGCCCGGACCGCAGTCCCCCGGCCCGGTGCCGATCACGCCCGGCGAACCCGGGTGCGCGGCACCCGCCGGGCCGGACACCGGTGGCGGCGGGGCGGCGACCGCGCCGGCTCCCGGCGGCAGGACGAGCACCAGCGCGGCGACCGCCGCGGCCACGGCGGCGGCCGCCGCGCGCCGCATACAGAGATCGGGCATCGGCTCACGCTACGGAGCCCCGGCTCCCCGCCCGCCGCGCCACGCGGCACCCGTCCCCGCCCCACCCGGACGGCCGATACGGACCGCACCCCCCGCACGACAGAAAACAGGCGCCAACTGGGCACGAACGGGCAACAGTTGGCATCAAGCAGAACTCCCGGTCGGACGGTTCACTCTTCCGGGTGGCCGGTTCGATTCCGTTCCCTCAAACGGCGTGACCCCGGCCACCGCTCCTCCGTTGATCCCGGCGAGCCGGGAACCCCCCGGCCTCCGCACGAATGAGGAGCCACCCCGTGCCGCGCATGCTCGACGTCAGTCTTGAGGTACGTGCCGAGATCGGTGACGAAGAAGCCGACAGGCTGCTCACCGGCGACGACGCCCCGGGCAGTTACGACTGCACCTCCTGCCGCACTCCCGGCGACCCCGAGACCGACCCCACGAGCACCGTGCTCTTCGTGGGCGAGGAGACCGCCGTCCTCGCCTTCGCCCACGCCGCCTGCATCCCCTCGCAGGTCGTCGCCGTCTCCGAGGAGCAGCTCCAGGGCGCGGTCCGCAGCATCACCGGCGACAGCCCGGCCCCCGCCCAGGAGCAGGCCGGCGGCACGGCTCCGCAGTCGGTCCCCGGCGGCCAGGCGGTCCTCGGCATCACCAGCGGCCTGGTCCTGATCGCCGGGGAGCTGCACCCGGCGCTGGTCGTCGAGCCGACCGCTCCCATCGCCCGGCCCGGCACCACCGGCCCCGGCGACGACTTCCTCCCGCTCCTCATCGAGCAGGGCTTCATCCCGGTCACCGACACCAACGAGGTCCCGTCCGCCCTCGCCGGCTGGTCGGTCCTGCTGGCCGGCGGGCAGCTGCACGCCGTGCTCCAGCCCGGCCCCGAGGGCGGGCAGCAGGTGGCGTGGTGGCAGGCGCACCAGGCGCTGAGCGTGACCGACGGCTGGCGGGCCGCCGTCAACAAGACGCAGCGGGTGCTCCTCTACGCCGCCCCGGTCGGCTCCATCGGCCAGCAGCCGCGCGAGGACCTGCTCCGCGACGCCCTCGACAAGGCCGCGAGCAATGGCAAGCTGGTCGGCGCCTCCATGCCCCTGGCGGGCACGCCCGGCGCCTGAGTTCCTCCCCTCCCCGCCCGGAAACGGCCGTCTCGCCCCCGCCGAGGGGGCCGGGCGGCATGCGCCGGGGGTGCGCGGTCCGTCCCGCGCACCCCCGGCGATCTGCGTTTTTTCCGCCCCTTCACCCCGCATCCGCAGGGCGCCGGTTTCGTTGGCTGATACGTGCATTCATACGACCCCTCCCGCGCCCCGTTCCGTGCGAGCAGCGCCTCGCACACCCCGATCTACGACAGCCTGTACTCGGAGTACCTGCGCGCCTTCCGGGCGCTGCCGGGCGACCGTACCGGCGAGGAGGACCTCGGCTTCACCGCGTTCTCGTACGGCAGCGGGTACACCGGCACCTCGTACGGCGCCGGCACGGGCAGCTCGTACGGCAGCGGCTGGAACGGTTCCTCGTGGCAGCAGGCCGATACCTGGCAGCCCTCGTACGTCCCGCAGCAGGCCCAGCCGGCGTACTCGTACGCGGGCGGCTCCGGACACGGCGGCGGGCGGCAGCACCAGACCGGGATGCAACACGTCCCGGCGGCCCTGCCGCCCGCTCCGCGCCGGGGCTACTGATCCCGGACCGCCGCTACTTCTTCTTCTTGTACTGCGCGCCGCGCTTCTCGCGCACCCGCACCGAGATGTGGAGCGGGGTGCCCTCGAAGCCGAACTCCTCGCGCAGGCGGCGCTCGATGAAGCGACGGTAGCCGTGCTCCAGGAAGCCGGAGGCGAAGAGGACGAACCGCGGCGGCTTGCTGCCCGCCTGGGTACCGAACAGGATGCGGGGCTGCTTGCCGCCGCGGATCGGGTGCGGGTGGGCCGCGACGATCTCGCCGAGGAAGGCGTTCAGCCGGCCGGTCGGGACGCGCGTCTCCCAGCCCGCGAGGGCGGCCTCGATCGCCGGGACCAGCTTCTCCATGTGGCGGCCGGTCTTCGCGGAGACGTTGACGCGGGGCGCCCAGGAGACCTGCTGCATCTCCGTCTCGATCTCGCGCTCGAGGTAGTAGCGGCGCTCCTCGTCCAGCTCGTCCCACTTGTTGTAGGCGATGACGATCGCGCGGCCGGCCTCGACGGCCATGGTGATGATGCGCTGGTCCTGGACGCTGATGTTCTCGGTGGTGTCGATCAGGATGACCGCCACCTCCGCCTTCTCCACGGCGGCGGCCGTGCGCAGCGAGGCGTAGTAGTCGGCGCCCTGCTGGAGGTGGACCTTCTTGCGGATGCCCGCGGTGTCCACGAACTTCCAGGTGACGCCACCGAGTTCGATCAGCTCGTCGACCGGGTCGCGGGTGGTGCCGGCCAGCTCGTTGACGACGACGCGGTCCTCGCGGGCGACCTTGTTCAGGAGGGAGGACTTGCCGACGTTCGGGCGGCCGATCAGGGCGATGCGGCGCGGGCCGCCGAGGGCCGTGCCGCCGAAGCTCTGCTCGGGGGCCTCCGGGAGGGCCTCCAGGACGGCGTCGAGCATGTCGCCCGTACCGCGGCCGTGCAGCGAGGAGACCGGGTGCGGGTGGCCGAGGCCCAGGGACCACAGCGCGGCCGCGTCGGCCTCGCCGCTCTGGCCGTCGACCTTGTTGGCGCACAGGACCACCGGCTTGCCGGAGCGGCGCAGCAGCTTGACGACGGCCTCGTCGGTGTCGGTGGCGCCGACCTTGGCGTCCACGACGAAGACGACCGCGTCGGCGGCCTCGATGGCGTACTCGGCCTGGGCGGCGACGGAGGCGTCGATGCCGAGGACGTCCTGCTCCCAGCCGCCGGTGTCGACGACCTTGAAGCGGCGGCCGGCCCACTCGGCCTCGTACGTGACGCGGTCGCGGGTGACGCCCGGCTTGTCCTCGACGACGGCCTCGCGGCGGCCGATGATGCGGTTCACCAGGGTCGACTTGCCCACGTTCGGGCGGCCGACGACGGCGAGGACCGGGAGCGGGCCGTGGCCGGCCTCCTCGATCGCGCCTTCGACCTCCTCGAGGTCGAAGCCTTCCTCCGCGGCGAGCTCCATGAACTCCGCGTACTCGGCATCGCCAAGTGCTCCGTGGTCGTACTGGTCGTTCATGAAGTCCGTTCCTCGTCGTTCGTGGTGATCGGTGGCACCCGCGCAGCGCGGTTCCACTACTAGGTCAAGTCTCGCTCAGCGCCCGGTGAGGCGCTTGGCGTCGGCCAGGTGGGCGGTCAGCCGTCCCTGGATGCGTACGGTGGCCTCGTCCAGCGCGGTGCGCGTACGACGGCCCGTGCCGTCCCCGGCGTCGAAGGCCGAGCCGAAGACCACGTCGATGCGGCTGCGCAGCGGCGGCAGGCCCTTGACGAGCCTGCCCCTGGCCTCGGTGCTGCCGAGGACGGCGACCGGCACGACCGGGGCGCCGCTGCGGACCGCGAAGTAGGCGAGTCCGGCGCGCAGGGACGCGAAGTCGCCGTCGCCGCGGGTGCCCTCGGGGAATATGCCGAGCGCGCCGCCGTTCTCGAGGACGGCCAGGGCCCGGGTGACCGCGGTGCGGTCGGTGCCGGTCCGGTCGACCTTCACCTGCCCGATCCCTTCCAGGAAGGGGCCGAGCGGGCCGACGTACGCCTCCTTCTTGATCAGGAAGTGCAGCGGCCTCGGCGCGGTGCCCATGACCATGGGTCCGTCGATGTTGTGCGCGTGGTTCACGGCCAGGATCACGGGGCCGGAGGCGGGCACCTTCCAGGCGCCCAGCACGCGCGGCTTCCACAGCCCGTACATGAGGCCGATGCCGATGCGCCTGCCGGCCGCCGCCCCCTTGAGGGAGGGCGCTTCGCTCACTTGCCCCGCCGCTCTTCCACCAGGGTGACCACGCATTCGATCACCCGGTCGAGCGTGAGGTCGGTGGTGTCCACCTCGACGGCGTCGTCGGCCTTGGCCAGCGGGGAGGTCTTGCGCCCGGAGTCGGCGGCGTCACGCTTGATCAGGGCCGCCTTGGTGGCCGCGAGGTCCGTGGCCTCCTTGCCGCGCAGCTCACCGCTGCGGCGTGCGGCGCGGGCCTCGGCGGAGGCCGTCAGGAAGATCTTGAGGTCGGCGTCGGGCAGGACGGTGGTGCCGATGTCCCGGCCCTCGACGACGATCCCGTCGGCCTCCTCGGCCGCCGCGGCGGCGATGGAGCGCTGGAGGTCGGTGATCAGGGCGCGCACCTCGGGGACGGCGCTGACGGCGCTGACCTTGGAGGTGACCTCCTGCGTGCGGATCGGGCCGGAGGCGTCCAGGCCGTCCACCGTGATGGTGGGGGCGGCCGGGTCCGTACCCGAGACGATGGCCGGCTTGCCGGCGGCGAGGGCGATCGCCTGCGGGTCGTCGGTGTCGACGCCGTTGGTGATCATCCACCAGGTGATGGCCCGGTACTGGGCACCGGTGTCCAGGTAGCGCAGCCCGAGCTTGGCGGCCACGGCCTTGGAGGTGCTGGACTTGCCCGTGCCGGAGGGACCGTCGATGGCGACGATCACGGCGGACGGAGCGGCGGTTTCCACGGTGCGGGCACCTTCCTGGTTGCGCGTACGTGTGCGGGCGCGCCAAAAGCGCCCCCGCACCAGGTTACCGGCCCCGGGCGCCCTCCGTTCCCGGCCGGTTCCGGCCGCCCCTCGCGGGGCGCCATCACTGCTGCCTGAGCGCCCAGCCCCGCTCGCGCAGCTCGGCGGTGAGCGGGGCCACGGCCCGCGGCTCGACCATGAGCTGTACCAGGCCGGCCTGCTGGCCGGTCGCGTGTTCGATCCGCACGTCCTCGATGTTGACCCCGGCCCGGCCGGCGTCCGCGAAGATCCGCGCCAGCTCGCCGGGCTTGTCGCTGATGAACACCCCGACGGTCTCGTACGCCGTCGGCGCCGCGCCGTGCTTGCCGGGGACGCGGACCCGGCCCGCGTTGCCGCGCCGGAGGACGTCCTCGATGCCCGCGGCGCCGCCCTTGCGCTCGGCCTCGTCGGCGGACTGGAGGCCGCGCAGCGCCTCCACGGTCTCCTCCAGGTCGGCGGCGATGCCGGCCAGGACGTCGGCCACCGGTCCCGGGTTGGCCGAGAGGATCTCCACCCACATCCGGGGGTCGGAGGCCGCGATGCGGGTCACGTCCCGGATGCCCTGCCCGCACAGCCGGACCGCCGTGTCGTCGGCCTCCTCCAGGCGGGCGGCGACCATGCTGGACACCAGCTGCGGGGTGTGCGAGACGAGCGCCACCGCCCGGTCGTGGGCGTCGGCGTCCATCACCACGGGGACGGCCCGGCACAGGGCGACCAGCTCCAGGGCGAGGTTGAGGACCTCGTGGTCGGTGTCCCGGGTGGGGGTCAGCACCCAGGGCCGGCCCTCGAACAGGTCGGCCGTCGCCGCCAGCGGGCCGGAGCGCTCCTTGCCGGCCATGGGGTGGGTGCCGATGTAGGCGGAGGTGTCCGCGCCCAGCGCGGCGAGCTCGCGGCGCGGGCCGCCCTTGACGCTGGCCACGTCCACGTAGGCGCGGGCCAGGCCGGCGCCGATCGCGTCGGCCAGCGCGGCGGCCACGTGGGCCGGCGGTACGGCGACGATCGCGAGGTCGACCTGGCCCTCGGGGGCGTCGTCGGTACCGGCGCCCAGGGCGGCGGCCGTGCGGGCCTGCGCCGGGTCGTGGTCGACGAGGTGGACGCTGATCCCGCGGCCGGTCAGGGCGAGCGCCGCCGAGGTGCCGATCAGTCCGGTTCCGATGACGACGGCGGTTCTCACGGAGCGCTCCAAGGGTGATGCGTAACGGCGGGGCCTGACTCAGGGTAGCCACTCCGTACCGCGCGAGGACCCGGCGGTCCGCCCTGTGGACGGTGCCGGGTGCTCGCGGGGGTCGGGGCGTCGCCGACGGGCCCGGCGTCGCCGGTACCGATCCGGGACCGTGCTGCGGGCCGGGCCTCGGACCTGGCTCCGGGCCGGGGCTCCGGGACCCGGACGAGGTCACCCGGGTCGCCCGGTACCGCCACTCGGCGCCCGGCGGCCCGGTCCGGTGCGGTAGAACCACCCGCATGATCTTCCACATCGTTCCGCTCGCCGCGTGGAGTGCCGCTCCCGGGTCCCCGTACGCCCCCGCCTCGCTCGCCTCCGAGGGGTTCGTGCACTGCTCGGCGGACCGGGACACCGTGCTCGCCCTCGTGGAGTCCCGCTACCGGGAGACGCCCGGGCCCCTGCTCGCCGTGGAACTCGACGAGGCCGCCCTGACCTCCGAAGTCCGCCGGACGGGCCCCGGGGACCGGTACCCCCACGTCCACGGGCCGTTGAACCGCGACGCCGTGCTCCGCGTGTGGGAGGTCGTACGCACACCCGGCGGCCGGGCGGACCTGGTCCCCCGTCAGCCGGAGTGAGACGGACGGTGTGGCGGGCTTCTCCTCGGGCCCGCCGCGCGCCAGGATGCACCTCGCCAGCCCGGCCACCCAGCAAGGAGCCCCGCATGACCGAATCCCCCACCGCCCGGCGCACCGTACTGGCGGCCGGAGCCGCCGCCCTGGCGGGCGGCACCCTCGCCGCCTGCGGCTCCGGCACGGAGAAGCCTCCGACGGGCACCTCGGCCCCGGGCACGGCCCCGGAGCCGCTCCTGAAGTCCTCGGCGGTACCGGTGGGCGGCGGCACGGTGCTCAAGGAGGAGAAGCTGGTGGTCACCCAGCCGACGGCGGGCTCCTTCCGCTGCTTCACGGCGGTGTGCCCGCACCAGGGCTGCCTGGTGAACAAGGTCGAGAACGGCACGATCGACTGCCCCTGCCACGGCAGCAGGTTCAAGGTGGCCGACGGCGCGGTGGCGCAGGGGCCGGCGACCAAGCCGCTCGAGGAGAAGAAGATCAGCGTGTCCCCGCAGGGGGAAATCTCGCTCGCGTAGCGGGCGCCGCGCCGCCTACCCTCCCGGGATGGACGACCTCACCCTGGTCCGGGACCACACGATCTACGCCTGTGTGATGGGCTCCCGCGCCTTCGGACTGGCCACGGAGGCGAGCGACACCGACCGGCGCGGTGTCTTCCTCGCCCCCACGCCGCTCTTCTGGCGGTTCGAGAAGCCCCCGACGCACGTCGAGGGGCCCCGGGAGGAGGAGTTCTCCTGGGAGCTGGAGCGCTTCTGCGAGCTGGCGCTGCGCGCCAACCCGAACGTCCTGGAGTGCCTGCACTCCCCGCTGGTGGAGCGGATCAGCCCGGTCGGCGAGGAACTGCTCTCCCTGCGCGGGGCCTTCCTCTCCCGCCGGGCCCACACCAGCTTCAGCCGCTACGCGGTCTCCCAGCACGGCAGGCTCCTCGCGGACGTCCGCCTCCACGGCGCCCCCCGCTGGAAGCACGCCATGCACCTGCTGCGCCTGCTGGCCTCCTGCCGGGACCTGCTGCGCACCGGCCGGCTCACGGTCGACGCGGGCCCGGACCGCGAGCGCCTCCTCGCGGTCCGGCGGGGCGAGCTGGGCTGGGACGAGGTCGACGCCTGGATGACCCGCCTCGCCGAGGAGTCCGAGGCCGCCCTCGCCTCCACCCCGCTGCCCGCCGAACCGGACCGGGCCCGCGTCGCCGACTTCCTCCACCGCGCCCGCCGCGCCTCGGCGGTCTGACCACCGGGCACCGCCGGACGCCGCCGGGAAGGGCTCAGGCGTCCCAGAGCGCGCCGAAGGCGAGCAGTTCCTCGCGGTACTCGATGCGGCCCTCCCAGTCCCGGGGCCAGACGTCCGCGCCGAGGTGGGCGCCGGCGAAGGCACCGGCCAGGCAGGCGATCGAGTCGGAGTCCCCGGCCGTGCAGGCCGCGCGGCGCAGGGCCGTCAGGGGCTCCTCCGGGAAGAGCAGGAAGCACTGGAGGGCGGTGGCCAGGGCCTCCTCCGCGATCCACCCCTCGCCGGTGGTCAGGCAGGGGTCGGTCTCGGGGGACGGCGTGCGCAGGGCGGCGGCGAGGCGGTCCAGCACGGCCAGGCACTCGTCCCAGCCCCGGGCCATGAAGGACTCCGGGGAGGCGTCGCAGGCCGTCCGCGTCCACAGGTCCCCGAGCCAGCGCTCGTGGTAGCGGGTGCGGTTCTCCAGGGCGTACGAGCGCAGCTGCCCGACCAGGCCGGTGACCTCGGCTCCCCGGGCGAGGAGGTGCACGGCGCGCGCGGTCAGGTCGGAGGCGGCCAGGGCGGTGGGGTGGCCGTGGGTGAGGGCCGACTGGAGCTGGGCGGCGCCCGCCCGCTCCTCGTCGGTCCAGCCGGGGACCAGCCCGACCGGGACCACGCGCATGTTGGCGCCGCAGCCCTTGGAGCCGATCTGGCTGGCGTCGCGCCAGTCGCGCTCCGGATCGTTCAGCAGGCCGCAGGCGACCAGGCAGGTCCGGCCGGGGGCCCGGTTGTTCTCCGGGGAGTGGTACCAGTCGACGAACTCCTCGCGGACCGGCCGCGCCAGCCGCAGCGGGCCCACCCGGCCCCGGTCGGCGGCGGTGCGTATGCCGCGCGCCAGCGCCAGGGTCATCTGGGTGTCGTCGGTGACGAGCGCGGGGCGGGGCAGCCGCATCTCGCGCCACGGACCGGTCTTGGCGAGGATCGACGGAACGTCGTGGAACTCCGTCGGGAAGCCGAGGGCGTCGCCGAGGGCCAGGCCGATGAGGGCGCCCGTCGCGGCACGCTTGGTGGCGGTCACAGGGTGGGTCCTTCCGAGGGGCGGAGCAGGGGCGGGTGCAGGGTGGTCGCCGGTCCGGCCCGGTACAGGGCGGCGGGTTTGCCGCGGCCCCCGGTCAGCCGGGCGGCTCCCGGCACGGCCTCGACGAAGCCGGGCGTGGCGAGCACCTTGCGGCGGAAGTTCGGGCGGTCCAGGGAAGTGCCCCAGACGGTCTCGTAGACGGCCTGGAGCTCCCCGAGGGTGAACTCGGGCGGGCAGAAGGCGGTGGCCAGGCAGGTGTACTCCAGCTTCGAGCCGACCCGCCGCCGGGCGTCCGCCAGGATCAGCCCGTGGTCGAAGGCGAGCCCCTCGGCCCCGCCCACCGGCACCCACCGGGCCCGGTCGGCGTCCCCGCCGCCCTCCTCGGCCGGTTCCGGCATGTCGGGGACCAGGGCGGTGAAGGCCACCGACACCACCCGCATGCGGGGGTCCCGGTCCGGCTCGCTGTAGGTGCGCAGCTGTTCCAGGTGAAGGGCGGCGACGACCTCCGGCGGCAGGCCGGTCTCCTCGGCCAGCTCGCGGCGGGCGGCCGTCTCGGCGGACTCCCGGGGCAGGACGAAGCCGCCGGGGAGCGCCCAGGCTCCCGCGTACGGTTCCCGGCCGCGCCGGATCAGCAGGACGTGCAGGGCTCCGCCGCGCACGGTGAGGACGGCGAGGTCGACGGTCACCGCGAAGGGCTCGAAGGCGTGCGGGTCGTACGACGCGGGGGCATGCGGTCCGGGACGGTCCTCACGGCCGCCCGCCGCCGGGGCGCTCACCGGCGCTCCGGGAGGGGCGCCGCGAAGTGCCAGCCCTCGGCCAGCAGGCCGTCGACCGCCGCCACGGCCGTTTCGAGCCGGGTCCGCCGGTCCCCGCCGACGACCAGGAAACGCCTCCCGGTGCGGGTGAGTTCCCGCCGGAAGCGGGCGGTCATCCACGGTCTGAGTCCGGGGCCGTCGCGCAGCCCGTCGTCCTCGAAGGGGACGCCCTCGTGGTCGGTCAGCAGGTAGAGGTCGCGGGGGCGGCGGGCGGCGATCTCCTCGACCTCCGCGTTGCGGCCGCCGAGGTAGCGCTGGTGCCAGATGCCGGTGGCGAAGGAGTCGGTGTCGCAGAAGAGCACCGGGGAGCCGAGCCGGGCGGCCCGCTCCTCGGCCTCGTCCTGGCGGCGGGCGATCACCGGGAACTCCGGCGAGCCGAAGGACACGTCCTCCCAGGAGGCGGCCGGGTCGGCCGCGCGGGCGGCCGCGAGCTTCTCCTCGCTGTACTGCCGCCCGTACTCGGGGACCCAGCCCGTCTTCGCCCACACGCCGCCGCGCCGCCGGTAGTGCGCCGCCAGTTCCCGCGAGAGGGTGGTGGTGCCGGTGGACTCGGCGCCCAGGACGACCACCCGCCGGGCGAGGGCGGCCCGTACGCCGGGTCCGAGGAACTCCCAGCAGCGGACCGGGTCCTCGCGCACGGCGGTGCCCGACACGGGGAACAGGGTGCGCGCCGGGTCCACGCTGACCTCCTGGGCGCCGAACCGCCGGGCGAGTTCGGTCCCGTACTCCTCCGAGGTGAAGACGGCGTCCACGCGCCGGCCCACGGCGCTGCGGAAGACCGCCATGTGCGCCTCCCAGACGTCGGGGTCGTGCAGGTCGACGGGGATGTCGTCGACCGCGCCGACCACCTCGGCCCCGGGGTGCGCCTCGCGCATCCAGGCGACCCGGTCGGCGAGCGGAACCGACTCGACGGAAGCGGCGCAGACCAGGACGGTCAGCCGCTCGCACTGGTCCTGGGCGGTGCGCACCAGGTGGTGGTGGCCGGCGTGCGGCGGGTAGAACTTGCCCAGCACCAGCCCGTGGCCGTAGCGCTCGCCGCCGCTCATGCCGTCGCCTCCAGGGCCGTGCGGGCGCCGCGGGCCGGGAGCGTCCGGTGCCAGCCGACGAGTCCGGCCACGCACAGGGCGAGGAAGCCCGTGTAGAGGACCGAGGTCAGGTACAGCCCCTTGGACGCGTAGAGCGGGATGAAGACGAGGTCGGCGGCGATCCACAGCCACCAGGACTCCAGGAGCTTGCGGCACTGGCCGTAGGTGGCCATGAGGGAGAGCCCGGTGGTGAGGGCGTCCCAGAACGGGACGGTGGAGTCGCTGACCCGGCCGAGCAGCAGGGTCAGGGCGGCGGTCCCCACCGCCCCCGCCACCAGCAGCCCGGCCCATTCGGCGCGCGTGGTGCGGCGCACCGGCAGGGCTCCGGCGGTTCCTGGTCCACCCCCGTGGGTCCAGGACCACCAGCCGTAGGCGGCGAGGGCGATGAAGACGATCTGGAGCCCGGCGTCGGCGTAGAGGCCGGCCTGGGTGAACAGCACGATGAAGAAGAGGTTGTTGGCGATCCCGACCGGCCAGTTGGCGAGGTGCTGCCGGGCCACCAGCCAGACGCACACGGCGCCCGTGGCGAAGCCGAGGATCTCGGTCCAGCTCGTGTTCCAGCCCATGGGGCCGCCCTCCCTTTATAGTCACTCTGACTATAAACACGGGGGCGGCCGGCGGCAAGCACCGGGACGGACCGGGGCGCCGAGCGGCGGCGGCAAACGGAGAACCCGCGGCGCCGGAGGGCGCCGCGGGTTCTCGGGGACTTCGGGGGCGGGGGCCTACAGGCCGACCTCGCGCATCAGCATGCCGACCTCGGTGTTGGTCAGGCGGCGCAGCCAGCCGGACTTCTGGTCGCCCAGCTCGATCGGACCGAAGGCGGTCCGGACGAGCTTGTCCACCGGGAAGCCGGCCTCGGCCAGCATGCGGCGGACGATGTGCTTGCGGCCCTCGTGGAGGGTCACCTCGACCAGGTAGTTCTTGCCGACCTGGTCGACGACGCGGAAGTTGTCGGCGCGGGCGTAGCCGTCCTCCAGCTCGATGCCCTCCTTGAGCCGCTTGCCGATGTCACGCGGCAGCGAGCCGGTGATGGCGGCGACGTAGGTCTTCTGCACGCCGTACTTCGGGTGGGTGAGGCGGTGGGCCAGCTCACCGTGGTTGGTGAGCAGGATGATGCCCTCCGTTTCGGTGTCGAGCCGGCCGACGTGGAAGAGACGGGTCTCACGGTTGGTGACGTAGTCGCCGAGGCACTGGCGGCCGTCCGGGTCCTCCATGGTGGAGACGACACCGGCGGGCTTGTTCAGCGCGAAGAACAGGTACGACTGCGTGGCGACGGTCAGGCCGTCGACCTTGATCTCGTCCTTCGGCAGGACGCGCTTGCCCTGCTCCAGCACGATCTCGCCGTTGACCTCGACGCGGGCCTGCTCGATGAGCTCCTCGCACGCCCGGCGCGATCCCATGCCGGCACGGGCGAGCACCTTCTGCAGACGCTCGCCCTCCTCCTCGGCGCCCGGGAAGGTCTTCGGGGTCTTGATCACGGGCTTGTCGGCGTACCGGTCGCGCACGCGCTCCTCGATCCGCGCCTCCAGCTCGCGGGGACGCGACTGGCCGCTGCGGCTCCCCGGACCGCGGCGCGGGCCGCCGGCCCCGCCGATGCCGGGCGTCCGGGAGGTCTTGGGGCCGCCCTTGGCACCGCCGCGCGCGGCCGCGCCGCGGGCGCCGCCGCCACCGGCCTTGGGGCCGCTGCGGCCGTTGCGCTCGCCCTCGGGGCCGACGTCGTAGCGGCGCTCCTCGGGGCGGGGGTTGCGGGGCCGCTGGGGCGCCTGGTCGCGGTCACGGTCGCGGCCGCGGGAGTCGGAGCCGCCGCCCTGGTACCCGCCGGAGGAGCCGCCGCGGTAGCCGCCCCCACCGGAGGAGCTGCCGCCGGAGGAGCCTGCGCCCCGGTAGCCACCGCCCCCGCCGGAGGAGGAGCCACCGCGGTAGCCACCGCCGCCGGAGGAGCCGCCGCGGGAGCCACCGCGTCCGCCGCCACCGCCGCCGCTGTTCCTGTTGCCGCCACCGTTGCCGTTGCCGCTGCTTCGCATCAAAGTTCCGTCGTCTTGTCGTCGTCTACGTCAGTGTCCGGTGCGTCCGGATCGAACGACGGCACACCTTCTTGCGTCTCGGCTTCGATCGCGTCCGCCTCGGGAAGGAAGGGCGCGAGCTCCGGGAGCTCGTCCAGGCCTCGCAGGCCCATCCGCTCCAGAAAGTAGTTCGTCGTCCTGTACAGGATCGCACCTGTTTCGGGTTCCGTGCCCGCCTCGGCCACCAGACCCCGCTGGAGCAGGGTCCTCATGACCCCGTCGCAGTTGACTCCGCGGACCGCCGAGACCCGCGAGCGGCTCACCGGCTGGCGGTACGCGACCACCGCCAGGGTCTCCAGGGCCGCCTGGGTGAGCCGGGCCTGCTGACCGTCCAGGACGAAGGCCTCCACGGCGGCCGCGTACGCGGGCCGGGTGTAGAAACGCCAGCCCCCGGCGACCAGCCGCAGCTCGAAGCCGCGGCGCTGCGCGGTGTACTCGTCGGCGAGGGCGCGCAGGGCGTCGTCGACCTCGCGCGGTGTGCGTTCCAGCACCTTGGCGAGGTGTTCGGCGGTCGCGGGCTCGTCCACGACCATCAGGACGGCCTCCAGCGCGCCCTTCAGCTCCAGCCGGTCCTGCACCCCGGTCTGCACTCCGGTCACCGCGCCACCTCCACGACTCGGTCGAACTCGTCCGTCACCCTCGGCGTCCCGTCGCCGTCGCCGCCGCACCAGCGCACCGTGAGGGTGAGCAGGGCCTCGGGCTGGTCGAGGGCCACGGCCTTCTCCCGGTACAGCTCCAGCAGCGCCAGGAAGCGGGCGACGACGGTGAGGGTGTCCGGGGCGTCCTCGGTCAGCTCCTGGAACGTCGCCTCGCCGCGCGTCCTGAGGAGGCGTACGACGTGCCCGGCCTGCTCCCGCACGCTGACGAGGGGGGCGTGGATGTGGTCGACGTACACCTGCGGCGCGGCCTTGGGCCGCATGGCCCGCACCGCGAGGCGGGCGAGGCCGTCGGCGCCGATGCTGATGACCACCTCGGGCAGCAGCTCGGCGTGGTGCGGCTCCAGCCCGACGGTCCGGGGGTAGCGCCTGCCCTCCGCCTCGGCACGGTCCTGGAAGATCGCGGCGATCCGCTTGTACGCCTTGTACTGGAGCAGCCGGGCGAAGAGCAGGTCCCGGGCCTCCAGCAGGGCCAGGTCGGCCTCGTCCTCGACCTCGGCGGCGGGCAGCAGCCGGGCGGCCTTCAGGTCGAGCAGGGTCGCGGCGACGACGAGGAACTCGGTCGTCTGGTCGAGGTCCCAGTCGGGGCCCATGGCCCGGATGTGGGCCATGAACTCGTCGGTGACCTTGGACAGCGCGACCTCGGTGACGTCGAGCTTGTGCCGGGAGATCAGCTGGAGCAGCAGGTCGAAGGGGCCCTCGAAGTTGTCGAGGCGCAGCGTGAACCGCCCCTCGCCCGCGCCGGCCGCGCCGGGCGCGTCCGGGGCTCCGGGCTCCGGCAGCGCTCCGGTGACGCTCCTGTCCGGCCCCTCAGGGGCCGGTGGGACCGTCGCGGCGCCCTCTCCGCCGCCGGACGTGCCGCGGGCCGCTGCGGGCGCCCCAGGGGCCTCCTGGGCCGCCCCTGGCCCTCGGCCGAGGCTCCGGCGGGCCGGGCGGGCGGCGTCTTCGTTCGGGGGCATCGCGGTCCAGGGTGGTACGGGAGGTCGGCCGGCCGGCCACATGCAGCCTAGGCCCTGACCGGGCGGCCGCGCGGACGCCGCCGCCCCGGCGCGGGGTGGCCGGCCGGACAAAGGGCCGGGCGGCGGGCCGGCGGACGGGGCCGCCGGAGCCAGGGGTCCGACGAGCGGGCAAGCCGTCAGCGGCCGCGCAGGCGGCGGACCAGGATGCTGGCGTCGCCCCGGGACTCCAGGTCCGCGAGGACCACCGCCACCGCCTCGCGGACGATGCGGCCGCGGTCCACGGCGAGCCCGTGCTCACCGCGGAGCACCAGGCGGGCGTGTTCCAGGTCCATGAGCTCCTCGGCGGAGACGTAGACCGTGATCTTCTCGTCGTGCCGTTCGCGCCCGCTCGGCCGCCGGTTCGCGCCCCGGCCCTGGCCCTTGCCGGGCCGGGGCGACGACGCCCCGGCCGCGGTGGCAGAACCTTCCTGCGGCCTGCGCTGCGCGCCCACCGCCGGTTCGCCGGCCTCCCGGCCCCGGGCGTCCCCCGTGGTCCGCGTCGTGCCGTCCGCCGGTGCGGCCGTGCGCTCCGTGCCCGTGGCGCCCGGCGCCTCCTCGGCGCCCCGCCGCGGCGAGGACGACTGGAGGGCCGTCCCTCCGGTGGTGCGGAACAGTTCGTCGGCGCCGGGCAGACTCACTCGGCGGGACACCGGGCGAGCACCTCCCTGGCCAGCTGGCGATAGGCGGCCGCGCCGACGGAGTTCGACGCGTACGTGGTGATCGGCTCGCCGGCGACCGTGGTCTCCGGGAAGCGCACCGTCCGGCCGATGACCGTGTGGTAGACGTGGTCGTCGAAGGCCTCGACCACGCGGGCCAGCACCTCGCGGCTGTGCACCGTACGGGAGTCGTACATGGTGGCGAGGATGCCGTCGAGTTCCAGCTCCGGGTTGAGCCGCTCCTGGACCTTCTCGATGGTCTCCGTGAGGAGGGCGACGCCCCGCAGTGCGAAGAACTCGCATTCCAGCGGCACGATGACCTTGTGAGCCGCCGTCAGGGCGTTGACCGTCAGCAGGCCGAGCGAGGGCTGACAGTCGATCACGATGTAGTCGTAGTCGGCCATCAGGGGCTTCAGCGCCCGCTGGAGCGTCGACTCGCGCGCGACCTCGCTCACCAACTGCACTTCGGCGGCGGACAGGTCGATGTTGCTCGGCAGCAGGTCCATGTTGGGGACCGCGGTCTTGAGCAGCACCTCGTCGGCCGACATGCCCCGCTCCATGAGCAGGTTGTAGACCGTCAGGTCGAGTTCCATCGGGTTCACGCCGAGGCCCACGGACAGCGCGCCCTGCGGGTCGAAGTCGACGAGCAGCACGCGGCGCCCGTACTCGGCGAGCGCGGCACCCAGGTTGATGGTCGACGTGGTCTTGCCCACGCCGCCCTTCTGGTTGCACATCGCGATGATCTTCGCCGGACCGTGGTCGGTCAGCGGACCCGGGATCGGGAAGTACGGGAGCGGGCGTCCGGTCGGGCCGATCCGCTCGCGGCGCTGGCGGGCAGCGTCGGGCGCGAGGGTGGCCGCGTACTCGGGGTCGGGCTCGTATTCCGCGTCGGGGTCGTAGAAGTGCCCCTCGGGCACCTGGTCGTAGTCGGCGAAACCAATGGGCGTATCGCCACCGTGGTCGCCGGCCGTGGAGTTCACGTCTAGGCCGTCCATGCTCTTTTGGGGCGTCGTCATGTGCTGGTGGTTTGCGAAGGTGCGGACCGCGACGGAGCCGACAGCTTCGAGCCCGGCAGGACCCTGTCCCCGCTCAGGCGTCCCTGCTCGACCACCTCCAGGAGCAAATGTCGACTCATTCACAAGTCGTCTTACCTCCTCGGACGTGACCAGGACACTTATCGATAGGTCAGCGTTGCACCATGCCGACGGTTGGCGACTCTATGGCGTGTCACCGCCCAGCGGCAACACAATCCACCGGACCCGGCACGATGTGTCGGCAACCGAACACCACTCTGTCAAGGGCGTGCGCGCTGTCACTGCGAATTTTCGCGGGTGTGCGAAAGGGTTAAAGGGTTACGTTCGAGGCGAGTTGAGCGGGCCCGGCGGGCGGCCCGCGAACGCGTCCGGCCGGACCTTGCGGGCAAGGTCCGGCCGGAGACGTGAGATTGACGTCAGTCGTTGACGGTTCAGCCGAGCAGCGTGCCGAGCTCGAGGGTCTCGAGGCCGTGGGCCTCGGCGACGGGACCGTAAACGACCTTGCCCTCATGGGTGTTGAGGCCCAGCGCCAGGGCCGGGTCACGGCGCAGCGCCTCGACCCAGCCGAGGTTCGCGAGCTGCACGATGTAGGGCAGGGTCGCGTTCGTCAGGGCGTAGGTGGAGGTGTTCGGCACCGCGCCCGGCATGTTGGCGACGCAGTAGAAGACCGAGTTGTGGACCTGGAAGGTCGGCTCGGCGTGGGTGGTCGGACGGGAGTCCTCGAAGCAGCCGCCCTGGTCGATCGCAATGTCGACAAGGACACTTCCGGGCTTCATCTTGGCGACGAGCTCGTTGGTGACCAGCTTCGGGGCCTTCGCACCCGGGATCAGCACGGCACCGATGACGAGGTCGGCCTCGACGACGGCCTTCTCCAGCTCGTAGGCGTTGGAGACGATCGTCTTGATCTTCGTGCCGAAGATCTTGTCGGCCTCGCGGAGCTTGTTGATGTCGCGGTCGAGCAGGGTCACGTGGAAGCCCATGCCGATGGCGATCTGCGCCGCGTTCCAGCCGGAGACGCCGCCGCCGATGACCACGCACTCGCCGGCGTGGGTGCCGGGGACGCCGCCGGGGAGGACGCCGCGGCCGCCGGCCGAGCGCATCAGGTGGTAGGCGCCGACCTGCGGGGCCAGGCGGCCCGCGACCTCGGACATCGGGGCGAGCAGCGGGAGCGCGCGGTTGGCGAGCTCGACCGTCTCGTACGCGATGGCGGTGGTGCCGGACTCGAGGAGCGCGTCCGTGCACTCGCGGGAGGCCGCCAGGTGCAGGTAGGTGAAGAGGGTCTGGTCCTTGCGGAGGCGGTGGTACTCCTCCGCGATGGGCTCCTTGACCTTCAGCAGCAGGTCAGCGGTCTGCCAGACCTCGTCGGCGGTGCCGAGGATCTCGGCACCGGCGGCGACGTACTCGGCGTCCGTGATCGAGGAGCCGACACCGGCGTTCTGCTCGATGAAGACCTGGTGGCCGTTGCGGACCAGCTCATGCACGCCGGCGGGCGTGATGGCGACCCGGAACTCGTTGTTCTTGACCTCGCGGGGGATGCCGACCTTCATCGTCGATCACGGTCCTTGGCTCAGGGGATTTTACGGGGCACTTCCATACATACCCGCCCACAAGAACGCGCAACGGGATGCACCACTGATGTCGTGGTGAAGCCAGTCTAATGAAGGATGAGGCGCTGTCTAGCCTTGCAAACGAATAACTTCAGTCGGACACACTGCGGATTTCGCAGGCTGCGGGGTCGTCTCCCAGCAATCTGTCGGCTGCGGATCGGTGCAGCCTCGCCGCCGCCGGGTCCCCCAGCCGGTCCAGCGTGTCGGCCAACCGCACCTGGAGCGCGGCCTGGAGCCGCTGGTCCCCGGCACGGCGCGCCAGCTCGATGGCCTCGCGGCAGGTGTGCAGCGATTCCTCGGGCCGGCCGGCGTACTCCTGGACCCGTGCCATCTCGCTCAACGCCTTTGCCTGGCCCGGCACATCGGCCAGCCGGCGGTAGCCCGCGGCGGCGGCGCGCCAGCTGCGCAGGGCCTCCCCGTACCGGCCCGCGTAGGTGTGCACGTTGCCCAGCCGGCCGTACAGCCTCGCCTCGTCCAGCCGCTCGCCGCGCGCCAGGGCGTGGGCCAGGGCGCGGCCGAACCAGTCGGAGGCACGGGGCCAGTCCGCCAGCTCCTGGTACGCGCCGCCTACGGATTCCATCGCGCGGCCCGTCGCGTACGGGTCGTTCGCGGCCTTTCCCGCGTCCAGCGCGGCCCGGTACCGGGCCAGCGCCTCCTCGGTCCGGCCGGTCCGGGCGTCCAGGTCGGCCAGGTTCAGCAGGGCGGCGGCCCGCTCCCGGTGCAGGTCCCGCCGCTCGGCCACGTCCAGGACGAGGCGGTGCAGCCCGTACAGCTCGGGGGCGGCCGCCTCGGTCCCGCGGTGTCCGGCCAGCGCCCGGACCAGGCCGGAGACCAGCCTGCGGGCCAGGGTGTCCAGCCCGCCGTCGGCCACGGCCAGGCGCGCGGCCGAGGTCAGCGCGGGCAGCCGGGTGTCCAGCCAGACGGCGGCGGAGCGCCGGTCGGGGAAGCGCAGGGCGCGGGGGGTCCCGTCCAGGCGCTCGCGCACGTCGTCGTCGTCCTCGTCGGCGTCCGTCATGGCCCGGCACGAGGTGAGCAGTCGTACGGTCCGCTCCAGCATCCGGGCGCGCGCCAGCTGCACCTCGGCGGGACGCTCCTTGGTCTCCAGCAGTGCCTGGAGGAAGGGGGCGAGGCAGCCGGGCAGCAGGAAGAGGCCGTCCGGGGCGGTCCGCACGAGGCCCAGGGCGGCGAAGTCCTCCAGGGTGGACTGGGCCGCGGCCACCGAGCAGCCGGCCAGGGCCGAGGCGGTGTGCGAGTCGAGGTACCCGGCGGGGGCGAGCGGCAGCAGGTGCAGGGTGCGGCGGGCCGGCTGCGGCAGGGACTCGTAGACCAGCCGGAAGGCGCGGCCCAGCGGCCCGGTGGTGCCGGGCGGCATGTCGTGGAGCTGCTTGGCCAGGTCCGCGACGGTGGCCTTGGGGTGCGCGGCGAGCCAGCCGCCGGCGAGGGCCAGCGCGGCGGGCAGCCCGCCGCACTCCTCGGCGAGGGCCTCGGCGGCGCGGGGGTCGGCGGTGACGCGCGTGTCGCCGATGCGACGGGCGAGCAGGCCGACGGCGGAGGTGGGGTCGAGGCCGCCGAGCGTGCAGGGGCGGACGTCGGGGATCCCGGTGAGCGGGCCCTCCGCGGTGACCACGACGAGGCACTCGGGGTTGTCGGGGAGCAGGGCGTCGACCTGGTGCGGGTCGGCGGCGTCGTCGACCAGCAGGATCGCCCGCCGCTCCGCCAGCGCCTCCCGCAGGGCGGCGCTGAGGTCGTCCTCGCCGGCCCCGGGCGGAGTGGCCTCCCCGAGCCCCTCGAGCAGGGTCCGGACGGCCCGCTCCGTGGCGACGGGTTCGCCGCCGGGTTCGGCGAGCCGCACCCTGACCAGGCCGTCGGGGTACTGTTCGGCCACCTCGCGCACGAACGCCTCCGCGAGCGCGGTCCGCCCCGATCCGGGCCTCCCGGCGACCAGCAGCACCCGTGCGCGGGGAGCCTTCGCCTTGCGGCCCGAGAGGGTGTCGAGCCCGGTCCGCGCGATGTCCTCGCGCAGCTCCTTGAGCTCACGCCGCCGCCCGACGAAATCCGCCACGGATCCGCTCCTCTCCCTGCCTTCGGGTTGCTGAGCGTAGTTCACGCAGAGCGACGGACCGTGGGGAGCGCGGCCTACAGATCGCCCGATCGGATCAGCGGATGGGCCTATTTAATGCGCCGCTCCCCCGGCCGCTCCGGAACACGGGCGCGCCACGCCGTGCCCGGGGCCGCCGGACCGCCGCGAGCGGCGCCGCGGGGGCGGCGGCTACGCCCCGTACGGCCGCTGCGGCCAGGGGGCGTCGGCGGGGCGCAGGGCGTCGGTGCCGGAACCGGAGGCGAGGGCGGCGGTCAGGGCCAGTACGCCCGTCACCAGCGCCGGGTTGCCCAGCTCGCCGGCCAGGATGCCCCGCACCAGCTCCTCCCGGGCCACCCATTCCACCTGCATGTCGGCCTCCTCGGAGTCCGTCTCGGCGTACCGCTCGCCGTCCGCGGCGGCCACGTCCCGCGCCAGGAAGACGCGGATCGCCTCGTCGGAGCCGCCCGGGGAGGCGTAGAAGTCGGCCAGCACCCGCCAGTCCCCCGCCGTGACGTGGGCCTCCTCGTACAGCTCCCGCCGCGCCGCGCTCAGCGGGTTCTCCCCCGGTACGTCCAGCAGCCCGGCCGGCAGCTCCCACAGCCGGTGGCGGACGGGGTGGCGGTACTGGCGGATCACGAGCACCCGGTCGTCCTCGTCCAGGACGAGCACGCACACCGATCCGGGGTGCACCTGGTAGTCGCGGCGGGCCACCGAGCCGTCGGGCATCCGCACCTCGTCGGAGGCCACCGCCGTCTTGGCGCCCTGGAAGGGCCGCCGGGTCGACAGGGTCTCCCAGCTTTCGGACGTGTCCTTGATGCTGGTGCCGGTGTCCATTCCGATGCCCTCCGAGATCGTGGAAAAACGGCGGACGCGCGAACGCGCGACAGCCGGGCACGGATGGTGATCCGTGCCCGGCTGTCTACGTTACCGAGCGTCAGCCCTGCTGCTGGCGCTCCACTGCGGCCTTGACCAGGCCCGCGAAGAGCGGGTGCGGGCGGGTCGGGCGGGAGCGGAGCTCCGGGTGGGCCTGGGTGGCCACCAGGTAGGGGTGGACCTCGCGCGGGTACTCGACGTACTCGACGAGCTTGTTGTCCGGGGAGGTGCCGGAGAAGACCAGGCCGGTCTTCTCCAGCTCGCCGCGGTAGGCGTTGTTGACCTCGTAGCGGTGGCGGTGGCGCTCGTCGACGTAGGCGTCGCCGTAGACCTCGCGCACGATCGAGCCCTCGGCCAGCTTGGCCGTGTACATGCCCAGGCGCATGGTGCCGCCCAGGTCGCCGGCGCCCTCGACGAAGGCCAGCTGCTCCTCCATGGTCGAGATGACCGGGTGCGGGGTGGAGGCGTCGAACTCGGTCGAGTTCGCCTCCTCGATGCCCGCCAGGTTGCGCGCGGCCTCGATGACCACGCACTGGAGGCCCAGGCACAGGCCCAGCAGCGGGATCTTGTTCTCGCGGGCGTAGGTGATCGCGCCGACCTTGCCGTTGACACCGCGGTCGCCGAAGCCGCCGGGCACGCAGATCGCGTCCACGTCGCCGAGCTGCGCCGCGGCACCCGCCGGGGTCTTGCAGTCGTCGGAGGTGACCCACTTGATCTGGACGCGGGCCTTGTTGGCGAAACCGCCGGCGCGCAGCGCCTCGGTCACCGACAGGTAGGCGTCGGGCAGGTCGATGTACTTGCCGACGAGCGCGACCTTGACCTCGTGGTCGGGGTTGTGGACGCGGTCCAGCAGGTCCTCCCACACCGTCCAGTCGACGTCGCGGAAGGGCAGGTCGAGCTTGCGGACGACGTAGGCGTCCAGGCCCTCGGTGTGCAGCACCTTCGGGATGTCGTAGATCGACTTGGCGTCGATCGCCGCGACCACGGCCGCCTCGTCCACGTCGCACATCAGCGAGATCTTGCGCTTGATGGAGGTGGGGACGTCGCGGTCGGCGCGCAGCACGATCGCGTCGGGCTGGATGCCGATGTTGCGCAGGGCCGCGACGGAGTGCTGGGTGGGCTTGGTCTTCAGCTCGCCGGAGGGACCGATGTAGGGCAGCAGCGAGATGTGCACGACGAAGACGTTGTCGCGGCCGACCTCGTGGCGGACCTGGCGGACGGTCTCCAGGAACGGGAGCGACTCGATGTCGCCGACCGTGCCGCCGACCTCGGTGATGACGACGTCGACGTCCTCGGTCGCCATGCGGCGGATGCGGTGCTTGATCTCGTTGGTGATGTGCGGGATGACCTGCACGGTGTCACCGAGGTACTCGCCGCGGCGCTCCTTGGCGATGACCGTGTTGTAGACCTGGCCGGTGGTGACGTTGGCCGAGCCGTCGAGGTCGACGTCGAGGAAGCGCTCGTAGTGGCCGATGTCCAGGTCGGTCTCGGCGCCGTCGTTGGTGACGAACACCTCACCGTGCTGGAAGGGGTTCATCGTGCCGGGGTCGACGTTCAGGTACGGGTCGAGCTTCTGCATCGTGACCCGCAGGCCGCGCGCCTTCAGCAGCGCACCCAGGCTGGAGGCCGTCAGCCCCTTGCCGAGGGACGAAGCGACACCTCCGGTGACGAAGATGTGCTTGGTCGTCATGGCTGTGCTGTTTCGAAAAGCAGCGGGCGGCATAGCCAAGAGGGGGCTCCCGTGGTCGCGAGGTGAGGTGCGTCCGGCGACTTCTCCCGTTTCCGGGGGTGCCGAAGCTGCGGTTTCGGGGCCCCTGATTCGCACAGGCAGACCACCGGTCCACGGGGTACCAGCCTATCAGCGCCCGGACGGGTCCGCCTCCGGGCGCGCTGCGCGCCGCCCCCTCCGGCTCCCCGGCGGCGCGCGTTCCCGCAGGTCACCCATTCGGCCGAGTGACATTGTCCCCATACTTAAGGAGATCACTAGGGTTCGCGCATACCTTGCTCGGATACCGCTGCACATCGTCGCCGAGCAGTCCGGCAGACGGCGTAACCACGCCGGTTCCGGCAATCTAGGACTCGACGCGGGGATCCCTGCGCACAGGAGACCGCGCAACAGCGCATTGCAAGCGCCCTTCGGGGCGGACGTGGCCTTTCGACTGGAGAGCAACGTGTCCGGGCGCATCGAGGATTACGCACTGATCGGGGACATGCAGACCGCGGCGCTGGTCTGCCGGGACGGCGCGGTGGACTGGTTGTGTCTGCCCCGCTTCGACTCCCATGCCGTCTTCGCGAGCCTTCTGGGCACCGAGGAACACGGGTTCTGGCGCATCGGCCCGGCGTTCGCGCCGGGCACGGAGCCGCCGCGGGCCGCGCGCCGGCGCTACCGGGGCGATTCCCTGGTGCTGGAGTCGGAGTGGGACACCCCGCGCGGGACCGTCCGCGTCATCGACTTCATGCCGCCGCGCGAGGACCACGCGCCGCAGCTGATCCGCATCGTGGAGGGGGTCAGCGGGCGCGTCCCGATGCGCTCGGCGCTGCGGATGCGTTTCAGTTACGGGCGGGTCGTGCCGTGGGTGCACAAGGTGGACGGGCGCACCGTGGCCGTCGCCGGCCCGGACTCCGTCTGGCTGGACACCGAGGCGCAGACGTACGGCAAGGACCTGACGACCTACTCCGACTTCACGGTCGCCCCGGGCGACCGGGTGGCCTTCGCCATCAGCTGGCAGCCGTCCCACAAGGGCGCGCCGGAGGCCCCGGACGCCGAGGCGGCCCTGGAGGCCACCAGCGAGTTCTGGCACGAGTGGGTGGACCTGTGCACGTACCACGGGCCCTACCGGGAGGCCGTGGTCCGCTCGCTGATCACCCTCAAGGCGCTCACGTACGCGCCCACGGGCGGGATCGTCGCCGCGCCGACCACCTCCCTGCCGGAGGAGATCGGCGGCGTCCGCAACTGGGACTACCGCTACACGTGGCTGCGCGACGCGGCCATCACCCTGTCCTCGCTGCTGCGCACCGGCTACCGCGGGGAGGCCGCCGCCTGGCGGGACTGGCTGCTGCGCGCGGTCGCCGGCGACCCGGAGAACCTCCAGATCATGTACGGGATCGCCGGTGAGCGGGAGCTCGGCGAGACGGAGCTGGACTGGCTGCCGGGGTACGAGAACTCGGCCCCGGTGCGCGTCGGCAACGGCGCCGCCCACCAGCTCCAGCTGGACGTGTACGGCGAGGTCACCGAGGCCCTGCACCTGGGGCACATGACGGGCCTGGCCCGCAACGACTACGCCTCGGTGCTCCAGCTGAAGCTGATCCGCTACCTGGAGACCCACTGGAACGAGCCGGACGAGGGCATCTGGGAGGTGCGCGGCCCGCGTCGGCACTTCGTGCACTCGAAGGTGATGGCCTGGGTGGCCGTGGACCGCACGATCAAGCTGGTCGAGAGCGGGGACGCGGACGGTCCGCTGGACCGCTGGCGCGAGCTGCGCGACCGGATCCACGCGGACGTGTGCGAGAAGGGCTACGACCCGGAGCGCAACACCTTCACCCAGTCCTACGGCTCCCGCGAGCTGGACGCCTCGCTGCTGCTGATCCCGCAGATGGGCTTCCTGCCGCCGGACGACAAGCGGGTCATCGGCACCATCGAGGCGATCCAGCGCGAGCTGTCGACCCCGGACGGCTTCATCCTGCGCTACCCGACGGCCGGCGAGGAGGCGGGGGTGGACGGGCTGGAGGGTGACGAGGGCGCCTTCCTCGCGTGCTCCTTCTGGATGGCCGACGACCTCGCGATGATCGGCCGGGTCGACGAGGCGCGCCGGCTCTTCGAGAAGCTGCTGGCGCTCCGCAACGACCTCGGCCTCCTGGCGGAGGAGTGGGACCCCAAGCTCCAGCGGCAGGTGGGGAACTTCCCGCAGGCCTTCAGCCACGTCCCGCTGATCGACACGGCGCTGCGGCTGACGGCGAGCGGGGCCTACGGCGGCTGACGGGCGGGGCCGGTGGGGCCCGCCTACGCTGGAGGGGTCCTACGCCCCTTCCGGGAAGGGAGGGTGGCCATGGCGCCCCTCTCCAAGGCGGGCGCGGCACTCGCCGCGCTCCGCGAGGATCTGGCCGGCGAGGTCTTCGCACCGGACGATCCCGGGTACGACGGGGCCCGGACCGTGTTCAACGCCATGATCGACCGCCGGCCGGCGGTGATCGCCCAGTGCGAGGGCGCCTCGGACGTGGTCACGGCCGTGCGCTTCGCCCGGGAGCTGGACCTGCCGGTCGCGGTGCGCGGGGGCGGCCACAGCGTCGCGGGGATGGCCCTGAACGACGGGGGGCTCGTCGTGGACCTGCGCCGGATGCACGGAGTGGAAGTCCGTCCGGCGGCGCGGACCGCGCGCGTCGCCGGCGGGGCCACGATGAGCCACCTGGACCGGGCCTGCGAGCCGTACGCGCTGGCGACCACCGGGGGCCGGGCCTCCACCACCGGCGTGGGCGGTTTCGTGCTGGGCGGGGGGACGGGCTGGCTGGACCGGACGTTCGGCCTGGCGGTGGACAACCTGCTCGGCGTCGAGCTGGTCACCGCCGACGGCGAGCTGCTGCACGTCACGGCGGAGGAGCACCCGGACCTGTTCTGGGGGCTGCACGGCGGCGGCGGCAACTTCGGGATCGCCACCTCCCTGACCCTGCGGCTGCACGAACTGCCCCACATGTCGGTCGCGTTCCTGCTGTACCTGCCCGAGCGCGGTCCGGAGGTGGTGCGCACCTTCCGGGACGTCATCGAGTCGGGGCCGCCGGAGGCGAGCGGCGGCGCCTTCTACCTGACGGGGCCGCCCGAGGAGTTCGTCCCGCCGCACCTGGTGGGGCTGCTGCTGGCGGGCGTGCTGCTGACGTACGCGGGTCCCGAGGACGAGATGCGCAGGCTCGTGGAGCCGCTGCTGGCGGTCCCGCACGAGGCGGAGATGGTCACGGCCATCCCGTACGCCGACCTCCAGTGCATGATCGACGACCCCCCGGGGCTGCGCAACCACTGGTCGGCGGAGTACCTGACCGGGGTGCCCGACGCGTTCGTGGAGGTGTTCTGCGCCCGCGCCGCCTCGATGCCCGTGCCGACGGGCACCCAGCACGTGGTGTGGCCGCAGGGCGGGGCCGTCGCCTCCGGACCGGCCGGCTACCCCGTGCCCTACCGCGACGCCCCGTGGGCGGTGCACCCCTTCGGGATGTGGGAGGACCCGGCCGACGACGACCGGGTCCGGCAGTGGGTCAGGGACGTCCGCGCCGACGTCCGGCCGTGGAGCACCGGCGCGGTGTACCTCAACTTCACCGGGGACGAGGGCGCGGACCGGGTCGTGGCCGGCCTGGGCGCCGGGAACATGCGGCGCCTGGGCGAGTTGAAGCGGCGTTACGACCCGGACAACGTGTTCCGCTCCAACCACAACGTCAAGCCGCTGTAGCGGCCGCCCGGCGGGGTTCAGGTGAGGGCGGTGATCACCTCGCGGGCGGCCCGTTCGCCCTCGGTGGCGCCGCCTTCCATGAAGCCCTGGAAGTCGTAGCTGCAGTGCTCGCCGCCGATGTGGACGTTGCCCTGCGCGGTGCCCTCGTACTTGGCGTACCGGTGCAGGTAGCCGGTGGGCCAGTACGAGTAGGCGCCCAGCGCGTAGGGGTTGCGGTGCCAGGCGGAGAGCTGGGCGCGGCCCGTCCAGACGGCCTTGGTGCCCGGGTAGAAGGCGTCGATGCCGGTGAGCACGCGGTCCGCGAGGGCGCGTACGTAGGGGTCGGTCTCGGTGGCGAAGGGGCTCGCGGGGGTGAGGGACCCGGCGAGGCGGCCGCCGCCGTACTGGAGGAGGATGCCGCCGTTGCCGGGCTGGACCTTGGTGGTGTCCCAGGTCTGCTGGACGTCGGAGTCGGTGAAGCAGTCGCCGGCGGAGACTCCCGGCCAGGGGCCGGTGCCGCGCCAGGGCCGTGCGGTGAACTGCATGTTGAGCTTGGTGCAGTGGCCCATGCGCGCGTCGCGCAGCAGGTCGCGCATCAGCGGGTCGAACCCGGCCTGCGAGGTGTCGAGGTTCTGGAGGACCGGCAGCGGCAGGCACAGGACGGTGTGGTCGGCGACGGCGGTGCGGGTGGAGCCGGAGTCGTCGAAGGTGAGGGTCTGGGTGCCGTCGGCGTTGGCCCGTACCGCGAGCAGCCGGCGGCCCATGACGATGGTGCCCGGGTCGAGGGCCGCGGCGATGGCGTGGGGGAGCCGGTCGTTGCCGCCGGTGATGTGGTAGCGCTCGTTGGACAGGCCCCAGACGTTGAAGTTGCCGGGGTTGGGCTGGTAGCCCATCAGCAGGACGAGGGCGAGGGCGGACTGGGCGGTGGTGTCGGCGCCGTACTCGACGGTGTAGGCGACGTCGATGAACCGGCCGAGACGCGAGCCGTGGCCGCCGGGGATCCGGGTCTCGATCCACTCGTGGAGGGTCATGTTGTCGAGGGCGGTGCCCGCGGGGGTGGTGCTGTTCCAGCTGACCTCGCCGGCTTCCTGGAGGTCGCGGTGCAGTGCCTGGTAGACGGGCTTGAAGTCCTCGTCGGCCTGGGTGCGGGAGTAGTAGGCGCCGTTGAACCAGAGCACTTCCTCCGCGCCGTTGGGTCCGCCGCCGAGGAAGTCCTCGGTGGGCAGGCCGAAGCGGCGGCACAGTTCGAGGATCTTCTTGTGGCTGGTGTCGATCAGTTCGCCGCCGATCTCGGAGGTCTGCCCGTACGCCCAGTGGCCGCGCTGCGTCCACATGCGGCCGCCGACGCGGGCGGGGTTGGCCTCGTAGAGGGTGCAGGGGATGCCCGCGTCCTGGAGGGTGAGGGCGGCGGTGAGGCCGGATATCCCGGCGCCGACGACGGCGACGCGGGCGGAGGAGGCGGGCCGCTGGGCGGGGGCGCCCGACACGGCGGGCGCGGCGGCGGCCGTCGTGGTGGAGGCGAGGGCGGTGCCCAGCCCGAGGGCGGCGGCCCGGCCGAGCAGTTCGCGGCGGGTGGAGCCGCGCACCTCGGCGGCGGGCATGCGCAGCCGGCGGGCGGCGGCGTGTTCGGCGGCGAGCTGCCGCAGGGAACGCATCAGGGGGGTACGGGCCATGGCGGGGCTCCTCAGACGGTGGCGGCGGTCGGGCCGGAGGGGGTGGCGGCGGGGTCCTCGGGGTCGTCGGTGCGTTCGGCGGCGTCCTCCAGGACGATCCGGCCGATGACCTCGTAGCGGGCGGGGGCCTTCGCCTTGAGCCAGAAGCCGAGGGCCAGGCCGCCGAGGAAGACCGTGCCGACGATCCAGGGGATGAGCTTGAAGAACAGCGATCCGGCGGCGGCGCCGGCGGCGGTCTCCATGTTGAGCACCAGCAGGACCACCACGGCCGTCATCCCGATCCCGCCGAGCAGCGGGGCGGTGAAGGTCCTGAACCAGTGCCGGTCCTCGGGGTGGTTGGCGCGGAAGTAGCCGATGACGGCGAAGGAGCACAGGGTCTGCACGATCAGGATCGCCATCGTGCCGAGGATCGCGAGCAGCGTGTACAGGTGCAGGTACGGGTCCTGGCCGGTGAGCCAGAAGCCGGCGACGAGGGCGGTGGCGATGGCGGTCTGCGCCACGGAGGCGACGTACGGGGAGCCGTGGCGGTGGTGGGTGCGGCCGAGGCCGGGGTGCAGGAAGCCCTCGCGGCCGATGGCGTACAGGTAGCGGGCGGCGCACTGGTGGAAGGCCATCCCGCAGGCGAAGGAGCCGGTGAGCAGCAGCCACTGGAAGGCGTCGACGGCCCAGGCGCCGATGAAGGTCCTGGCCGGGGCGAAGAACAGGTCCAGGGGGCTGGCGGAGGCGGAGAGGGTGACGGAGTCGGCGAGGCCGTTGCCGGCGATGGTCATCCAGGAGACGTAGATGTAGAAGAGGCCCACTCCGACGACGGAGACGAGGGTGGCCTTGGGGATGACCCGCTTGGGGTCGCGGGACTCCTCGCCGTACATGGCGGTGGACTCGAAGCCGACCCACGACCAGAAGGCGAAGAAGAGGCCGAGGCCGGCGGAGGTCCCGGTGAAGGCGTTCTTCGGGTTGATGGGCTCCAGCGGGATCCCGTCGGGGCCGCCGCCCGCGAGGAGCACGGCGGTGGCGACGGCGAAGAGGACGGCGATCTCGGCGACGAGCATCACGCCGAGGGCCTTGGCGGTGAGGTTGATGTCGAAGTGCGCGAGGACGGCGGTGACGGCGAGCATGCCGGCCGCGTAGAGGACCCAGGGCAGGTCCACGCCGAGCTGGTCGTGGACGGTGGTCTTCGCGAAGTAGGAGAAGACGCCGACGATCGAGGCCTCGAAGACGATGTACGCGAGGACGGCGAGCATCCCGGAGGCCATGCCGGCGATCCGGCCGAGGCCGTGCGAGATGTACCCGTAGAAGGCGCCGGCGGCGGTGATCCGCTTGGCCATGGCCACGTAGCCGACCGCGAAGACGGTGAGGACGACCGTCGCGAAGAGGTACCCGGCGGGGGCGCCGGTGCCGTTGCCGAAGCCGACCGCGATGGGGAGGTTGCCGGTCATCGCGGTGATCGGCGCGGCGGTGGCGACCGCCATGAAGACGACGCCGACGAGGCCGACGGAGTTGGCCTTGAGGCGCTGGACCGGGGGCGTGGCCCCGGTGGTGGGCGGAGGCGTGGCGCTGGCTCTGCTCATGGAGTCCTCGTTCCTGCTTCCTGATCTGTCCGAGGGCCGACACTCTCCACCCGGGTGACGCACGCCACAATCGGCACGCGGTCCGATAATCGCCTTGCCGGGGCGACGAGTTGTCGGTCCGGACGGGGGCATATCGGACTCCGTGACCGCCCGGTGATGTGCGGGCGACAGAGCGGCCGGTAGCGTCCGCGATATGGACGACCAGGGCGGAATCACGGTTCAGCGGGCACTGGAGCTGCCGGGACTGCGCAGCGGGCTCCCCGAGGTGGTCGCCTGTGCCGACCGGCTGGGACGCACCGTCCGCTGGGTGCACGCGGGCGAGGTCCCGAACATCGCCTCGCTGCTCAAGGGCGGCGAGCTGCTGCTGACCACCGGCCTCGGCCTGGGCACGCGCCCCGCCGAGCAGCGCGCCTTCGTACGCCGCCTCGCGGACCGGGGCATCGCCGCACTCGTCGTGGAGCTGGGCCCGCGCTTCACCCGCCTGCCCGCCACGCTCGTCGAGACGGCCAGGGCGGCCGGGCTGCCGCTGGTCCAGCTCCACCGCGAAGTGCCGTTCGTGGCGGTGACGGAGGAGGTCCACACCGAGATCGTCAACGGCCACTACGCCCTGCTCCAGCGGGCCGAGGAGGTGCACCGGCGCTGTACCGAGGCCCTGTTGGGCGGCGGCGGCATCCCGCAGGTGCTGCGCATCCTGTCCGACTTCACGGGCAACCCGGTCTTCCTGGAGACCCCGGACGGCCAACTGCTGTACGCCGCCGGACCCGTGGCCGGGGAGGGCGCGGCGGACCCGCTCCAGGTGTGGGAGGGGCTGCGCGGCCAGCGCGCCTCCGAGCCCCCGGCGAACGCCGTGGTGGTCGACGTACCGGGCGGCGGTCACGGCACCGGCTCCGTCCGGGCCCGGGTCGTCCTGGTGGGGGTCTCGGCGCCGCTGCTCCCGGTGCACCGGATGGCGGCGGAGCGCACGGCGGGGGTCCTGGCGGTGGTCCTGATGCAGGCCCGGCAGGAGGAGGAACTGGCCGCGCGCGGCCGGGGGGACTTCCTGACCGACCTCGCGGAGGGCCGGATCTCGGCCGAGGACGCCCCGGCGCAGGCCCGGGTCCTGGGCTTCCGGCCCGGCACGGGGCCGCTGCTGCCGATCGTGATGCGGCTGTCCACGGACCTGGGGGCCTCGGGGAACTGGGCGGTGCTGGCCCGGGCGGTACTGGAGGAGCTGTCCTCGGTCGGAGTGCCGGTGCTGCTGGGCGTCCGCCCCGTCGAGGGGCGGGTGCCGCTGCTGGTCTCGCTGCGCACCGAGTCGGAGCGCACCCCGGTCGCCGACCGGGTCGCCGCCGCGCTGCGGGCGGGCGTCGAACGGGCCGGCCTCGACCGGGCCGCCGCACCGCCCGCCGTGGTCGTGGGCGTCGCGGGCGGCTGGGCGGCCGCCTCCTCGGGTCTGCGGCACGCCGCCGAGACGGCCACGGCGGCCCACGGCCTGCCGGCGCGGCCCTGGTACGACGCCCGCCGCCTGGACATCGACCTGCTGCTGTGGCGCCTGCGCGAGCACCCGGACCTGGCGGCGTTCGTGGACCGCGCGATCGGCGCGCTCCGCGTCCACGACGCGACGTCCCGCCCGCCGCTCCTGCCCACCCTGGAGACGTACCTCGCCCACGCGGGCCGCAAGGCGGAGACCGCGCGCGAGCTGCACCTGAACCGCCAGACCCTGTACAACCGGCTGGCCCGCATCTCCGAGCTCCTGGGCACGGACCTCGACGACCCCGAAACGGTCCTCTCCCTGAGCCTGGCCCTGCGCGCCCGCCGCCACACGTCCTCCTGACGCGCCGTCGCGTCAGGACAGGGGCCGCTCCATCAGTTCGTCGTACACCGCGAGGACCTGCGCCACCGTGTCGTCCTCCGAGGGCCACGTCGCCGCCTGGGCGCGGCCCGCCACCGCGAGGGCCGCCCGGCGATCGGGGTCGGCCAGGAGCCCCGCCACCGCCCCCGCCAGCGCGCCCGAGTCCCCGTACGGGACCAGGACCGCCGCGTCACCGACCAGCTCCGGGACCGCCCCGACCTCGGTGGCCACCAGCGCCACCCCCGCCCGCAGGGCCTCCTGCGCCAGCAGGGACCGCCCCTCCCAGCGGCTCGGCAGCACCGCCACGTCCGCCGCCGCCAGCAGCCGGTCGGCGTCCCGGCGCCGCCCCAGCAGCCGCACCGGGAGCCCCTCCTCCTCGATGCGCCGGGTCAGCTCGGGCCGCAGCGGCCCCTCCCCCGCGATCACCAGCAGCGGCGGCGGCTCCAGCACCCGCCACGCCCGCGCCGCGTCCAGCAGGACGGAGTAGCCGCGCCCGGCCACCAGGCTGCCGACGGCGATGACCAGGGGGCGCTCCACCGCCCCCAGTTCCGCCCGGGTCTTGCCCGCGTCGGGCCGTGCCGCCGCGGCGGGTACGGCCACCGCCGCCAGCCGCGCGTCCCGCGCCCCGCGCCGCCGGGCCAGGTCGACCTGGTCGGAGGAGGACCCGAGCACCACGGCCGCCGTCCGGGCCACGTGCCGCTCCAGGAGGCGGCTCAGCGGCCCGAGCGGACCGGCCGGCTCCGGCGCGCTGCCGTGCCAGGTCACCACCAGCGGCGGCCGGCGCCCGCCGCCGCGCAGCGCCAGCGCGGCGCGCATCCCGGCCCGGATCCCGTGGGCGTGCACCACGTCGGCCCCGGCGCAGACGGCCCGCAGGGCGTTCGCCGCGTCGGGGGTGAACTCCGCCCCGGCGCCGGTGAAGTCGTACTCCCCTTCGGCCGCGGCGGGGGCGCACACGGTCACCCGTACGCCGCGCGCCGCCAGCCCCGTCGCCAGGGACCGCACGTGCGCGCTGCTGCCCGCGCCCGCACCGCCGAGGACCTGGACGGTGCGCAGCGGGGGCCGGCCGTACGGCTGTGCGGGGGCCGGGAAGGAGGCCGGGGAGCTGCTCACGGGCCGTAGCTCCAGGGTGAGGGGGCAGAGACGTCGCCCAGGATGCCAGTCCGCACGCGCGTTCCGGGACCATATGGGTGCGGAGCCCGTGCGGGATACCGCAGTGCGCCCCCCAGCCTCACCCACACGGGTTAACGCCCGCTCGTCACGCGTCCGCCCGCGCCGCCTCCAGCAGTTCCTCCGCATGGGCCCGCGCCGTCTGCGAGTCCTCCTGGCCGGCCAGCATCCGCGACAGTTCGCGGATGCGGTCCTCGCCCTCCAGCACGGTCACCCCGGACCGGGTCACCGATCCGTCGACGGTCTTCTCCACCAGCAGCTGCCGGTCCGCGAAGGCGGCCACCTGCGGCAGGTGCGTGACGACGACGACCTGCGCGGTCCTGGCCAGCTTCGCGAGCCGCCGCCCGATCTCGACGGCCGCCTTGCCGCCGACACCCGCGTCGACCTCGTCGAAGAGGTAGGTGGGCACCGGGGCGGACCCGGCGAAGACGACCTCCACGGCCAGCATGACCCGAGACAGCTCACCGCCCGAGGCACCCTTGGCGATCGGCCGCGGCTGCGCCCCGGGGTGCGGGGCCAGCAGCAGCTCGACCTCGTCCGCGCCCGTGGGCCCGTACGCGACCGGGCGCCCGCCGACCTCGACGCCCTCGGGATCCTCCGTCTGCCGGATCTCGATGGTCACCCGCGCGTGGGGCATGGCGAGGGAGGCCAGCTCGGCGGTGACGGCGGCGGCGAACCGCTCGGCGGCCTCGGTCCGCGCGTCCGTCAGCGCCTGGGCGAGCACGGACAGCTCCTCGCGCAGGGCGTCCCGCTCGGCGGTCAGTTCGGCGATCCGCTCGTCGTCGCCGTCCAGTTCCAGCAGCCGCGCCGAGCCCTTCTGCGCCCAGTCCAGCACCGCGTCGACGGAGTCCCCGTACTTGCGGGTCAGCTGGGTCAGCGCGGCCCGCCGCTCCTCCACCGCGGCCAGCCGCAGCGGATCGGCGTCCAGGTCGTCGGCGTACCCGGCGAGTTCCCCGGCGACGTCGGAGAGCAGGATGCCCAGCTCCCCGATGCGGTCGGCGAGGGCGCCGAGCGCCGGGTCGTGGGAGCGTACGGACTCCAGCGCGCGGTGCGCGCCGGCGACGAGGGTGTTGGCGTCGACGCCCTCCGGGTCCTCCACGTCACCGGCCAGCGCCGCGTGCGCGGCCTGGGCGGCGGAGGCCAGGGACTCGGCGTGCCCCAGCCGTTCGGCCTCGGCCGCGAGCTCGGCGTCCTCGCCGGGCAGCGGTTCCACGGCGGCGATCTCGTCCAGCCCGAACCGCAGCAGGTCCGCCTCCTGCGCCCGCTCACGGGCGCGGGTGGTGAGGGTGTCGAGTTCGGCGGCGGCGGCGCGCAGTCTCCGGTAGGCGCCGGCGTACTTCTCCAGGGGGACGGCGACGGCGTCGCCGGCGTACCGGTCGAGGGCCCGTCGCTGGCGGGCCGGGCGCAGCAGGCCCTGCTGGTCGGTCTGCCCGTGGACGGCGACGAGGTCGTCGGCGAGTTCGGCGAGCAGGCCGACCGGTACGGAGCGGCCGCCGACGTGGGCGCGCGAGCGGCCCTCGGCGGACACGGTCCGGCTGATCAGCAGGGCGCCGTCGTCGAGCTCGGCCCCGGCCTCCTCGGCCCGCACGGCGGCGGGCGAGTCGGGGCTCATGACGACGCGGCCCTCGACCACCGCCGCCTTGGCCCCGATCCGCACCAGGGCCGGATCGGCGCGGCCGCCGAGCAGCAGCCCGAGGCTGGTGACGACCATCGTCTTGCCCGCACCGGTCTCGCCGGTCACCGCGGTGAAACCGGGCGACAGCTCGACCACCGCGTCGTCGATGACCCCGAGCGACCGTATCCGCATCTCCTCAAGCACGGGACGACGATACCGAGGTTTCACCGGTGCCATGTGACCTCACCCGCCCGAAGTTTCTCGAACGGATGTGCTATTGGGGGACTAGTGCGGTGCTCCGCGCCATCCGGAGACCGGCAGCGCGAACTTCGCCACCAGCCGGTCCGTGAAGGACGCGTGGTGCAGCCGGGCGAGCCGCACCGGCACCGTCCCCCGGCGCACCTCCACCCGGGCCCCGGCGGGCAGCTCCAGCGTCCTGCGCCCGTCGCACCACAGGGCACCGTGCGGGGTGCCGTTCTGCACCTCCACCGCCAGCACCGAGGTGGGCGAGGTCACCAGCGGCTTCGCGAACAGCGCGTGCGCGCTGATCGGCACCATCAGCAGCGCCTCCACCTCCGGCCACACCACCGGTCCGCCCGCGGAGAAGGCGTACGCCGTGGAGCCCGTCGGCGTCGCGCAGACGATGCCGTCGCAGCCGAAGCCGGTCACCGGGCGCCCGTCGATCTCCAGGACCACCTCCAGCATCCGCTCGGCGGACACCTTCTGGACGGCGGCCTCGTTCAGCGCCCAGTCCCGGTGCACCACGTCCCCGTTGGTCCGTACGAGGACGTCGAGGGTCATCCGCTCCTCGACCTCGTAGGAGCGGGTCACCACCCGGTCGACGACCTGGTCCAGGTCGTCGCGCTCGGCCTCGGCGAGGAACCCCACCCGGCCCAGGTTGACGCCCAGCATCGGCACCCCCGAGCCGCGGGCGAACTCCGCCCCGCGCAGCAGGGTCCCGTCCCCGCCCAGGACGATCAGCAGCTCGCACCCCTCGAGCGCCACGGGCGTGCACTCGGCGACGAGCTGCACCTCGGGCGGCAGCGGCAGGTCCCGCGCCTCGTGCTCCAGGACCCGCACCCCGATTCCCGACTTCAGCAGCCCCTGCACCACGAGTTCCGCGCTGCGGATCGCGGCGGGCCGGCCCGTGTGCGCGACGAGGAAGACGGTCCGCGGCCCGGTCGGCTCAGCGGCCTCCCCCGCCTTCGCCCCCGCCCCCGGGTCCCCCGATTCCACCCGACGTGCTGAACCTGCTGAACCTGCTGACACACCTGTCACTGCGGCCCCTCCGCCACTGCACGGTCGACATCCCCCGGGTCGAGTGCCGGTGCCCCCGCCCGAAGCCACAGAAAGTACTCGACGTTGCCCGACGGCCCCGGCAGCGGGCTCGCCGTCACCCCGAGCACACCCAGCCCCAGCTTCCACGCCTGCGCCGCGACCTCCCGCACCGCCCCGGCCCGCAGCTCGGGGCTGCGCACCACGCCGCCGCTGCCCAGGCGCTCCTTGCCGACCTCGAACTGCGGCTTCACCATCAGCACCAGGTCGGCGTCCGGCGCCGTGCACCGCACCAGGGCCGGCAGCACCAGCCCGATGGAGATGAAGGACAGGTCGCCGACGACCAGGTCCACGGGGACGCCGTCGATCAGGTCCACGGTCAGCTCGCGGACGTTCGTACGGTCCTTGACGGTCACCCGCTCGTCGCTCTGCAGCGACCAGGCGAGCTGTCCGTAGCCGACGTCGACGGCGACGACGTGGGCCGCGCCCGCGCGCAGCAGCACATCGGTGAAGCCGCCCGTCGAGGCCCCCGCGTCCAGCGCCCGGCGGCCTTCGACGGCCAGCCCCTGCGGCTGGAACGCCGCGAGCGCCCCGGCCAGCTTGTGGCCGCCCCGGGAGACGTAGTCGGGGTCGCTGTCGTCCTCGAGGACGACGAGGGCCGCGCTGGTCTCGACCTGGGTGGCCGGCTTGGTGGCGGTGGTACCGCCCACGGTCACCCGGCCCGCGGCGATCAGCTGGGCCGCGTGCTCGCGCGAGCGGGCCATGCTGCGGCGTACCAGTTCGGCGTCCAGGCGGCGGCGTGCCACTCCTGCCACGTTCGGTTCAGCTCCTGTTTTCGTAAGGTCCGGGGACGGGTGGTGCGTCCAGCGCGTCCAGCGCCTCGCGCAGTCCCCTGTGCACATCCTCGTACACCTCGGCGTGCCGGTCCGCCGCCAGGTGGTCCGCGTCCGCCAGCCGCTCCAGGTGCGCGTCCACCCCGGCGTGGCCGGTGGGGGTCCGTACGAGGCCCAGCGGCGCCGGCCCGGCGGGTTCGACGGCCGGCCCGGCGGCGGGGGCCCCGGGCTCGCGGGGGACGTCCGGAACGCTCCCGGACTGTGCGTCGGTCATGCCCCGACGCTACCCCGAAGCGCGGCGGCCACCACCCGCGGCTCTGCGGTACGGTCGTGATCACCATGGCTACGATCCAGGAGTGCCGCGCGGCACTCGACCGACTCTCCGACAACCTGGCCTCCGCCGACGGCGACGTACGCGGCGCCGCGGCCCTCGACCGCTCGCTGAGCTGCCACATCACCGACCTCGACGAGACCTTCACCGGCCGCCTCGAGGGCGGCCGGATCCGGGTGGACGGACTCGCGCCGGGCGCGCCCCGCGCCAAGGCGGAGATCCGGCTGGCGATGACCGGCGACGACCTCCTCGGACTGGTCGCCGGGGAGCTGCGGTTCGCCAAGGCCTGGGCCTCGGGCCGGGTCCGGCTGGAGGCGGGCTTCCGCGACCTGCTGCGCCTCAAGAGCATGCTCTAGCCGTCTCCTCGACGCGCCCCGGCCCGTCGACGCGCCCGGCCCGTCGACCGGCCGCGGCTCGTCGACCGGCCGCGGCCCTTACGTCCTCGCCGGCCGGTTCCCGCTCAGACCGCGGCCTTCGCGCGCGCCTTGCGGGCCGCCGGGACCACCAGCGGGGTACCGGTCTCCGGGTCGTCGATGACCTGGCAGCGCACCCCGAACACCTCCTCCACCAGCCCGGCGGTGACCACCTCGGCCGGCGGGCCCTCGGCGACGACGACGCCGCCGCGCAGGGCGATCAGGTGGGTGGCGTAGCGGGCCGCGTGGTTGAGGTCGTGCAGCACCGCCACCAGGGTGCGGCCCCGCGTCTCGTGGAGCTCCGCGCACAGGTCGAGCACGTCGAGCTGGTGCTGGATGTCCAGGTAGGTCGTCGGTTCGTCCAGCAGCAGCAGCGGGGTCTGCTGGGCCAGGGCCATCGCGATCCACACCCGCTGGCGCTGGCCGCCCGACAGCTCGTCCACCGCCCGGTCGGCGAGCTCCGCCACCCCGGTGGAGGCCATCGACTCCACGACGATCCGCTCGTCCTCCGCCGACCACTGGCGCAGCAGCCCCTGGTGCGGGTAGCGGCCGCGCGAGACCAGGTCGGCGACCGTGATGCCGTCCGGGGCGATAGAGGACTGCGGGAGCAGGCCCAGCGTCCTCGCCACTTTCTTCGCGGGCAGCGAGGAGATCGCCTGGCCGTCGAGCAGCACCCGTCCGGCGGCCGGCTTCAGCATCCGCGACAGGGCCCGCAGCAGCGTCGACTTGCCGCAGGCGTTGGGGCCCACGATCACGGTGAAGGAGTTGTCGGGGATCTCCACCGACAGGTTCTCCGCGATGACCCGCTGGTCGTAGCCGAGGGTGACGTCCTCCGCGCTCAGCCTCTGCACTTGTCCACTCCTCGTTTCGGCCTGCTTGTTCATATGCGTCCCGCCCTGCGCTCCGTGACGAGCAGCCAGAGCAGGTAGACGCCGCCGACCAGCCCCGTGACCACGCCCACCGGCAGCTGGTCCGCGCCGAAGGCCCGCTGCGAGGCCAGGTCCGAGGCCAGCAGCAGGACGGCGCCCATCAGCGCGCCGGTCAGCAGGTTCGACCCGGGCGACCGTGACAGCCGCCGGGCCAGCTGCGGTGCGGCCAGCGCGACGAAGCTGATCGGTCCGGCCGCGGCCGCGGCGGCGGTGGTGAGCAGGACCGCCGCCAGCATCAGCAGCATCCGGGTCCGCTCCACCGGCACGCCCAGCGCGTACGCGGCGTCGTCGCCCATCTCCATCGTCCGCAGCGCCCGGCTCTGCCCGAGGACCAGCGGGAACAGCACCGCGCAGGTCGCCAGGAGCGGCCACACCTGCGCCCAGTCCCGCCCGGCCAGCGAACCGGTCAGCCACACCATCGCCCGGGTGGCCTCGGCGATCTGCGCCCTGGCGATCAGGTACTGGATGAGCGCCACGAGGACGGCCGAGGCCCCGATGCCCACGAGCACCAGCCGGTACCCCTGGATCCCCTGCTTGTACGCGAGGAGGTAGACGGCGGCTCCGGCCAGCAGGCCGCCGACGACCGCGCCGAGCGCGACCTCGGTGGCGCCGCCCTTGAAGAGGACGATGACGACGAGCGCGCCGACCGCCGAGCCGTACCCGAAGCCGAGCAGGTCCGGGGAGCCGAGCGGGTTGCGGGAGACGGACTGGAAGACCGCCCCGGCCATCCCGAGGGCCGCGCCGACGAGCACGGCGACCAGGACCCGCGGCAGCCGGAGGTCGTTGACGATGAAGTCGTCGGCGGGGGCTCCGTCGCCCAGCAGGGTCCGTACGACGTCCCAGGGCGCGATCTCGAAGTCGCCGGTGCCGAGGAGCACGACGGCCAGCAGCAGCGTCACCGCGGCCAGGACCAGCCCGGTCACCAGCGCGCGCGGCTCGACGCGCAGCGAGATCCTGCCGGGTCCGCGCAGGGCCCGGAGCCGGGAGGGCGGGGCGGCGGGGGTCGCGGTCACAGCTGGGCCATCCTCTTGCGCCGAACCAGGTGGATGAAGACGGGGCCGCCGACGAGGGCGGTGACGATGCCGACCTGGAGTTCCGAGGGCCGGGTGACGACCCGTCCCACCACGTCGGCGCCCAGCAGCAGCACCGGTGACAGGACGGCCGAGTACGCGAGCACCCAGCGCATGTCGGGGCCGGTCACCAGACGGGCCAGGTGCGGGATCATCAGCCCGATGAAGACGATGGGCCCGCAGGCGGCCGTCGCCGCCCCGCACAGCAGGGTGATGGCGGCCATCGCCAGGATCCGGGTCCGCGTCAGGTGCGCGCCGAGCGCCCGCGCGGTGTCGTCGCCCATCGCCATCGCGTTGAGCGGCCGGCCCAGCACCAGGGCGAGCACGGCTCCGGCGAGCAGGAAGGGGGCCACCTGCCGGACGGTGTCCATGGTGGCCGAGGCCAGCGAGCCCACCGTCCAGAAGCGCAGCTTGTCCAGCGCCTTGGTGTCCATCAGCTGTACGGCGTTGATGTAGCCGACGAGCGCCGCGCTGGCCGCCGTACCGGCGAGCGCGAGGCGCACCGGTGTCGCGCTGCGGCTGCCGCCGAGTACGTAGACGACGACGGAGACCACGGCGGCGCCGAGGAAGGCCCACCAGACGAACTCGCCGAGCGTGGTGGCCCCGAGGAAGCTGATCGCCGAGACGACGGCGGCCGCGGCGCCCGCGTTGACTCCGAGGATGCCGGGCTCCGCCAGCGGGTTGCGGGTCAGCGCCTGCATCACCGCGCCGGACAGGCCGAGTCCGAGCCCGACCATCACCCCGAGGACGGTGCGCGGGACCCGCAGGTCCCGTACGACCACGTCGTCGGTGGTGCCGGTGTAGTGGAACAGGCCGTGCCAGACGTGGTCCAGCGACATCGGCTTGGCGCCCACGGCGATGCTCGCCACCGCGACCAGGGCCAGCACGGCGATGGCGATCAGCAGGCCGGCGACGCGCACCGCGTGCCGTGGACGGGCCACGGGCGACGGCGCGCTCCGCTCGGATTCGGGGGGACTCTCAACCAACACGAAGGTTAGGTTAGCCTACCCTGCGTCTACTGATCGCCCGGTGGGCCGGGACAGCGGTACGCCAGGTCAGAACCCCAGCCTCGCCAGCGCCTTCTCCACCTCACCCGTGTACGCCCCGTCCCCGGCCCGCGACCAGGCCACCGCGCACAGCGCCCGCAGCCCGTCGACCGGATCGCCCGCCGACCCGTCCGCGGACCCCGCCGGCTCCACGTCCAGACCGCCGTCCACGTGCGCCGCGGTCCAGCCGCCGCACCGCCGGCCGCCCGCGTGCTCCACCACCTCCGGCTGGCCCGTCAGCAGCCCCCGCAGGTCCCGGTCCACATAGGTCGGCCGGTGCCTCGGCTCGGCCCGCAGCAGCTGCGCCGCGTCCGTCACCCCGGTCAGCACCAGCAGCGAGTCCACGTCACCGTTGAAGGCGCCCTCGATGTCGGTGTCCAGCCGGTCGCCCACCACCAGCGGCCGCCGCGCCCCGGTCCGCAGCACCGTCTCCCGGTGCATCGGGGGCAGCGGCTTCCCCGCCACCTGCGGCTCCGCGCCCGTGGCGATCCGCACGACCTGCACGGCCGCCCCGTTGCCAGGCCCGATCCCGCGCGCCCCCGGAATCGTCAGGTCGGTGTTCGACGCGAACCACGGCACCCCGCGGTTGATCGCGTACGCGGCCTCCGCGAACCGCCCCCACGCCAGGTCCGGGCCGCCGTAACCCTGTACGACCGCCGCGAGCCCCTCCTCCTCCGCGGAATCCACCGGCACCAGCCCGCGCTCGCGCAGGGCGACCCGCAGCCCCTCGCCGCCGATCACCAGCACCTTCGCGCCGGGCTCCGTCTGCTCCGCGATCAGCCGGGCCACCGCCTGCGCGGAGGTGATCACCTCACCCGCCTCCGTCGGGATGCCCAGCTCGCTCAGGTGCTCCGCGACGGCGTCCGGGGTCCGCAGCGCGTTGTTCGTGACGTACGCCAGGTGCATCCCGCCCTCCCGGGCCGCGGCCAGGGACTCCACCGCGTGCGCGATGGCGTGCCCGCCCGCGTACACCACCCCGTCCAGATCGAGCAGCGCCGTGTCGTACGCCTGGTGCAGACTCCGCTCGCTGCCTGCGGGGCCGGTCCTGCTCTGCCGGGTCATCTGGCCACTCCTTTTGAACTGTTCCAGCAACGCTCGAGACATCGGGATTCTTACGATCGATCTTGTCCGAGTTTGCGCTAACCCGTGACTCCCCCGATCATCCCGTATCCCGAGACGGGTCTTACCATGCACCAATGACCACACCTGGCAACGCGGAGCACGGCCTGCGCCTGATCCCCTTCCACGGACTGCGCTACGTCCCGGAGCGCGTCGGCAGCCTGGCGGCAGTGACCTCGCCGCCGTACGACGTGGTCGTACGCCCCGACGGAGTCGACTACCTCGAATCCGCCGACCCGCACAACATCGTCCGGCTGATCCTCCCCCAGGCCGGGACCCCGGCCGCGCGCAACGAGCAGGCCGCCCGCACCCTGCGCGACTGGCTCGCCGAGGGCGTCCTCAGCGACGATCCGCAGCCCGCGCTCTACGTCTACGAGCAGCGCAGGCCGGGCCTCCTCCAGCGCGGCGTCATCGGCGCCCTCGCCCTCTCCCCCGCCGAGGCGGGCGTGGTCCTTCCCCACGAGGACGTCATGCCGGACGTGGTCACCGACCGGGCGGGCCTGATGCGCGCCACCTCCGCCAACCTGGAACCGCTCCTCCTCACCTACCGGGGCGACGGCCCGGGCACCGGAGCGGCCGCCGTCGTCGAGGACACCGCCACCCGCGAACCCCTGCTGTCCACCGTCACCGAGGACGGCTTCCGCCACAGCCTGTGGGCCGTCACCGACCCCGCCGAACAGGCCGTCATCACCGCCGACCTGGCCCACCGCCAGGCCCTCATCGCCGACGGCCACCACCGCTGGGCCACGTACCTGCGCCTCCAGGAGGAGCACGGCCCCGCCACCCCCTGGGACTTCGGCCTGGTCCTCCTCGTCGACACCGCCCGTTACCCGCTCCAGGTCCGGGCCATCCACCGGATGCTGCGCCGCCTCCCCCTGGGCGAGGCACTGGCCAAGGTCGAGGGCTCCTTCCGGGTGCGCCCCGTCCAGGGACCCCTGCCCCTGGCCCTCGAGGCGCTCGCCGACGCCTCGGAGCGCGGCAACGCCTTCCTCCTCGCCGGCGACGGCAGCTTCCACCTGGTCACCGACCCGGACCCGGCCCTCATCGAGCGCACCGTGCGGCGCGACCGCCCGGAGGCGTGGCGCCGGCTGGACGCCACCGTGCTGCACGCCTCGCTCCTCGACGCCCTGTGGCAGGTCCCCGACGCGCCGGACCACATCACGTACATCCACGACGCCGCCGCCACCGTCGCCATGGCCGAACGGCACGGCGGCACGGCGGTCCTGCTGCACCCCGTGCGCGAGGAGGTCGTCCGGGACCTGGCCCGCCAGGGCGTCACCATGCCCCGCAAGTCCACCTCGTTCGGACCGAAGCCGGCCACCGGCCTGGTGCTCCGCAGCCTGGACTGAGCGGCCCCGGACACACGGAAGGGCGGCACCCCCGAGGGGGTGCCGCCCTTCCGTCGTCCTGTGACGAGCCGGCGGTTACGCCTTGCCGCGCTCGTCGTCCTCCATGACCACGATCTCGTCGGTCACGTCGACCTCGGCGTCGTCGACGGGCTCGTACTCCTCGTCGTCCTCGTCGTAGTACTCGGCCTGGTCGGCGGCACGCTCGGCGGCGGCCACCTCGGCCGGGTCCTCGTCCTGCTCCTCGTCCTCCTCGTCGGCGTCGACGTCGTCGGCGAGGTCCTCGAGGTCCGCGTCGACCGCACCGGCGTCCACGAACTCGACGCCGTCGATCTCCGCGAGACGGTCGGAGGCGTTGGTCGCGCCGTCCTTGTCGGCCTCGAGGGTCTTCGCGAACCATTCCCGGGCCTCGTCCTCACGACCGGCCGCCAGCAGGGCGTCGGCGTAGGCGTAGCGCAGGCGCGCGGTCCACGGCTGGACGGAGCTGGAGGCCAGCTCGGGGCTCTGGAGGGTCACGATGGCGGCGTCGAGCTCACCCATGTCCCGCCGGGCACCGGCCGCGACCAGACGCATCTCGACCTGGCCGGCCTTGTCCAGCTTCTGCACCTCGGGCTCACCGGCCATGGCCAGCGCCCGCTCCGGACGGCCGAGGCCGCGCTCGCAGTCGGCCATCACGGGCCACAGCTCGACGGAACCGGTCATCCGCTTGGCGGCACGGAACTCCGCGAGCGCCTCGCTGTACTTCTGCGTCGCGTACGCGGCGAAGCCGGCGGCCTCGCGCACGGCGGCGACACGGGAGGCCAGACGCAGGGCGATGCGGGAGTACGCGTACGCCTGCTCGGGGTCCTCGTCGATCAGCCGGGCCACCATGACCAGGTTGCGCGAGACCTCCTCGGCCAGACCCTTGGGCAGGCTCAGGAGTTCCTGGCGCACATCGGCGTCGATCTCGTGACCGGTGATGTCGTCGTCGATCGGAAGCCGCTTGACCGGGTCCCGGTCGGCGCGGAATTCGCGGTCCCCACGGTCGTCACGGCGGAAGCCGCCGCGGTCGCCACCACGGTCGTCCCGGCCACCGCGGTACCCACCACGGTCGCCGCGGTCGTCACGACGGGGGTACGACGGACGGTCCCCGCCCCGGTCGTCACGGCGCGGGTACGAGGGACGGTCGCCACCACGGTCATCACGGCCACCGCGGAAACCACCACGGTCGTCATCGCGACGCGGGTAGGACGGACGCCCACCGCGGTCGTCGTCACGGCGCGGGTACGAGGGACGCTCACCCCGGTCGTCACGACGGAACGACGGACGGTCCCCACCCCGGTCATCGCGGCGCGGGTACGAGGGACGGTCGCCACCACGGTCATCACGACCGCCGCGGAAACCACCACGGTCGTCATCGCGACGCGGGTAGGACGGACGCCCACCGCGGTCGTCGTCACGACGCGGGTAGGAGGGACGCTCACCCCGGTCGTCACGGCGCGGGAAGGACGGACGGTCCCCGCCCCGGTCATCGCGGCGCGGGTACGAGGGACGGTCGCCACCACGGTCATCACGGCCACCGCGGAAACCACCACGGTCGTCATCGC
>NZ_JBVISM010000017.1:115472-116568 GCF_055575515.1 Streptomyces sp. NPDC034086
CGACGCGGGTAGGACGGACGGTCACCCCGGTCGTCACGGCGCGGGAAGGACGGACGGTCCCCGCCCCGGTCATCGCGACGCGGGAAGGACGGACGGTCGCCACCACGGTCATCACGGCCACCGCGGAAACCACCACGGTCGTCATCGCGACGCGGGTAGGACGGACGGTCACCCCGGTCGTCACGGCGCGGGAAGGACGGACGGTCCCCGCCCCGGTCATCGCGACGCGGGAAGGACGGACGATCGCCACCACGGTCATCGCGACCGCCGCGGAAACCACCACGGTCATCGTCACGACGCGGGTAGGACGGACGCCCACCGCGGTCGTCGTCACGGCGCGGGTACGAGGGACGCTCACCCCGGTCGTCACGACGGAACGACGGACGGTCCCCACCCCGGTCGTCACGGCGCGGGAACGACGGACGGTCGCTGCCACCACGGTCGTCACGGCGCGGGAAGGACGGACGGTCCCCGCCACGGTCATCGCGACGCGGGAAGGACGGACGGTCGCCACCACGGTCGTCGCGACCGCCGCGGAACCCACCGCCGGCGGGACGGCCACCACGGTCGTCGTCACGGCGCGGAGAGAACGGACGGTCCCCGCCACGGTCGTCACGGCGGAAGCCGCCACCGGCGGGACGGCCGCCACGGTCGTCACGGCGGAAGCCGCCACCGGCGGGACGGCCGCCACGGTCGTCACGGCGGAAGCCGCCACCGGCGGCGGGCCGGCCGCCGCGGTCATCGCGACGGGCGCCACCGCGGTCGCCGCCACGGTCGTCACGGCCCCCTCGGTAGCCGCCCCTGTCACCGCCGTCGTTGCGCCGAGGCTCGCGCTCCGGACGATCGTCGGAGTAGTTGGACATGGGTGTGACTCCTGTCTTCGGGGTACCGCTAGTCATTCTCGCGCAGCCAGCCCATGGCCGCGCTTCGGCGTAAGGATGTGAAAAACAAAAAAGGACCCTTGGTCCAGCGTTGAACGCTGGACCAAGGGTCCTTTGAAAGATTGTTCGGCGGCGTCCTACTCTCCCACAGGGTCCCCCCTGCAGTACCATCGGCGCTGAAAGGCTTAGCTTCCGGGTTCGGAATGTAACCGGGC
>NZ_JBVISM010000018.1:0-111791 GCF_055575515.1 Streptomyces sp. NPDC034086
GGTCACACCAGCGCCCACCGCGCAGACCGGCGGCGGGCAGATGCGGCTCAAGCCGCACCCACTCCGCATTCGTCAGATCACCCCGCCCCATGCCCCACCTAACGACCGGACAAGCAGACAGTCACAAGATCCGCCGGACAGGACCTAGGGTGACGTGCTGATCTCAGCGAATCCAGAGCGGGCCTGCACAGTTCAGTAGCAGGCCCTGCTCCTGGAGCTGCCCGTAGCCGGGCAGGAGGGGGCTTCGCCTTGCACGGGCGAGGTCGAGCTGTGAGTCCACACCGTGGTGATGAGGTCAAGGTCGAGTCGAACCGGTAGGGGATTGCGATCTTGCCCGCGACGGTGGCTACACCGTGCAGAAACATCCGCAACGGAGGTGGGGTCAGCGGTGCTCAGTTGAGCTTCTTCAGCTGGGCCGCCACGACCTCGGACGGCCTTTCCGCCGTTCCGGAGGTGCTGCGCGCGGTGAAGGTCACGAGGGTCGTGCCCTTGCGTACAAGGGCCACCTCGATCGGCGTCTTCTTGCCGTTCAGGTCCTGTTCCGCACTGAAGGACGCGCTTTCGTCACCGGCAGTGGGGGCTGCGCCGGGCACGATGTTGGTGAGTGTCATCTTCTCGGCGCCGTTCACGACGTTGATGGCGCCCGTGCATGCCCGGCCGGCGCCCTTGATATCGGCGAGCAGGGTCGCTGCCTTCGTCCCGTACCAAGAGTGCAGCGACACCTTGGTCGTGGTCGTGCCCTTAGTGGCCTGGATATGCACCTGGCCGCCGGTGCCGGTCATGGCGCCGCCGAGGAGTGCGGTGGCCAGGTCCCGGCACTCGGGCCGATCCGTGGAGATGACCGGCCCCTGAAACCCTTCCTCGACCTTGTGGCCAGGAAGATCCTGCGGGGTCAAGGCCAGGTCGGTGAGCTGCTCTTCGCTCAGGGGCTTCGGCGCTGGCGCCGCAGTCGCAGGTGACGGCGGGGCGTCGCTGTGGGGAGTCTCTTCTCCGGCGCTGCACGAGGTGACCAGGAGGGCCGCGGAGACGGCTGCGACGGCATGGCGGACAAGACGTGGGGGCATGGGGGTTCTCCCTGGATGGAAGTGCTGTAGTTCGGGCCCCCGTGGAAGGGGCCCGAGGACGAGTGCCGGCCGGAGTTGTCCGGCCGGGCACTCGTTGGTGGAGCGGGTGCTGGGTCAGCCGATGGCGCGGGCGGTGGCCCAGTCGTCTTCTTCTACGCGCCAGCTGGTGGTGGCGGTGGTGCGGCCTCCGTGGATGAGGTGGAGGGTGCCGTCGTTGCGGGTGGCGTAGAAGTCGGGGATCTGGTCGTTGTTGACGTCGGGGGTGCCTCGCAGGAGGGGCCAGGTGGTGCTGTCCCATCCGGTGGTGGCGTAGGTGAGGTCCTTTCCGTCGGCGGAGTTGACAGCGAGGGCGAGGGAGTTGATGTCGGTGCCGCCGCCGGTGCCGGGCTTGCCCCGGCGCAGGGCCAGGCCGCGGTCGGGGGTGGTGTCGTCGCGGAAGAGGAGGTCGGGGACGTTGTCGCCGGTGATGTCGCGGATATCGATGATGTCGCGCCTGCTCCAGCTGGTGGCGGACAGCTGGCGGGCTTCGGTGACGGTGGCGCCGCTGTAGCCGGTGAGGATCCACAAGGCGTCGCCGGCGGTGGCGAAGACGTCCTCCATCTTGTCGCCGTTCATGTCGGGGACGACGACGATCTGGGAGAGCGTGGCGGGGTCGGGTGCACCGGGCGGGAGGAGGATTTCGGTGCGGCGGCTGATGTCGAAGCGGCCGTTGCCGTCGCCCTGGTAGACGTAGAGCCTGCCGTCGGGCATGCGGGCGATGAGGTCGGTGATGCCGTCGCCGGGGTACCAGTCGTGGGAGTGCGCGATCAGTGCGCTCTTGCCGGCGGCGTCCTTCCAGTAGCCGGCCGGGACGGGCTTGCCGTTGTCGGTGGCTGCCGGCATCCAGGCGTCGAGGTCACCGATCTGGTCGGCGGGGTAGACGCGCAGGTCGCCTGCCGCGTCGATGGCCAGGAGGTCGGCCTTGCCGTCACCGGTGGTGTCGCCGGGGCCGTCGAGGCCGGGGCGGGGGCGGACGTAGAAGGTATAGGTGACGGGGTTGGAGGGGTTGCCGGCCTTGTTGACGACGCGGACGTAGAAGAGGTTGGGTCCGGCGTTGTCGGGGTTGACGTCGACGGTCACCGTGTCCGACCCGGCGGCGGGGACGGCCTTCTTGTCGTAGACCGGGTGGTTGAGGGACCACTGGAACTCGGTGATGTCCGCGGGATTGGTTCCGCCCGCGATCACCGTGATCTTGCCGGGGCCGAGGGTGTTCTTGCTCCACTCGGCGCCATCGGGGCCGGGGGCCGGGAAGTCTTCGGAGCGGATGGTGGGCGGTGTGGGCTGGGTGTGGTCGACGGTGAAGCTGCACCAGCCGCCACCGCCGGAGTCCATCGGGCCACTGCCGGACCACTGTCCGTCCCAGTCGATGGCCTGGGCGAGCCAGTAGTACGTCTTGCCGGGGGTGAATTTCTCCCACGGGATCACCACGTTCGCGACGCCGTCACTGTTGGTGTCGCGGAGTTCGTCGGCCACGGGCTGGGAGCCGTCGGCGGCCCAGATCCGGAAGTTCAGCCGGCGCAGGTTGCCGTCGCCGTCCGAAGCCTTGGTACGGAAGTCCACATCCGTCTTGCCGATCTTGGTGAACGGCTGCCCGGTGACGCACGCACCGCCCGGGGAGGTGCTCATGTTCGCCATGACCGGGGTGTCGGGAACCTTGCTGTACTCGACCTCGATGTACGGGGCGCTTTCGCCGTTGGCGAGGAACTTCTTCCAATAGCTGGCGTCGTTCTCGTTCGGCGAGCGCAGGCCCAGCGTCAGGTTCTGCCAGGCGCCGCGGGCGCCTTCCTCGACCTTCGCCTTGATGTCGATGCCGACCCAGGCGTCAGGGCAGGAGCTGTTGTAGCCGTGACCGGTGGACGCGCCCGCGATCCGGTTGCTCCAGAACGCGCTGGTGTTGGTGTTGTTCCAGGTGCTGGAGCTGGTGATCAGCGGGGTGTGGTAGACGTCGAAGGCCCTGGCGTCACAGCCCCAGGAGTAGGTCTGCAGCATCCGCAGGTTCGCCGAACGGATCTGGCTGCCGTGGATCTGCGTGCCGAAGTCGAAGATGAACGCCGCCCGCGACGTGCCGTAGGTCGTCGTCTCATATCCGACACGGGCCTCGGGAGTACCCGATCCGCTGTTGTAGTTCTGCCCGTTCCAGAAGCTCGAGCCGCCCTCGGTCTTGTAGAACGCTGTCCAGTTCTGCTTGTGACCCTTGAACGAGGGGTCGATGAAGACCGGATAGACGGTGTCCGCGTCCTCCAGCAGCTGCCTGCTGGGCGTCACCGTCAGGATGTTCTCCGGTGAGAGGGCCGCACTGGCGACCTTCGCGTGGTTGCCTTCCGCACCGTTGAGCCCGGGCAGCGCAAGCGTCGGGTGGTCCTTCGCCTCCGGAGCCGGCGCCGGCTGCGCCTCGCCCTCGGTCACGGCCACCTTGCCCGCCGAATCCCACATGTAGGGGGTCGGCGAACCGGCGATCTCCACGCCCTTGGAGTCCTTCGCGCTCACCGAACGCGAAGCCTCGTCCAGGTGGAAGGTCAGATCCGGGGAGGAAAGGCGATAGTTCAGCTGCCCCAGCAGCGGGTCGGCAGCGGCCTGCTTGTCCTTCACGACCAGGACGTGCGTGTAACCGGCATCCTGCGCCGTCATCACCAGGTCGATGCCCGGGCGGACGTTCTCGTACAGGGCACGCGGACCGGAGATGACCGGGGCGGGCAGCTGTCCCGGCCAGGCCACGACCACGTCGTGCCCCTCCGTCGTGAGCCGTACCAGCTCGCTCCACACAGGGGCGGGACCGTCCACCGTCACTGCGGCGGGGCGGGCCAGGGCCACACGGGAAATGCCACGCGAGGCTCGCTCACCGCCCCCACCGTCGGCGGGCTGTGGCTTCGAGCCCGCGCTGAACACCACGCGACCGTTGACGGCCTTCGGTGCGAAGCCGCCCTCTACCCGTTCCAGCGTCGTGTCGACCGGCTTCCAATCGTTGCCGACCTTGGCCCGGGTCGCCAGGCTGGAGACCCTCAGCTTGAAGGTACCGCTCGGCTGCGCCCACGTGGTGGTGTGCGCCGTCGTCTCAGCGGTGACCTCTACCTCTTTCCTGAGCTCGGCGGCTTCCCGGCGCGCCTCGGCCGCAGTCACGGGCGCGCCCGCCTTGCGCGTCGGCTTGGCTTCCACATGCGGCTGACGGTCGTCCCCCGTGAGACTCACCCCGACAGGGAGCGCGACGGCCACGGCCAGCAGCGCGGCCAAGCCGCCCACGTTCCGGCGGCGTTGGAACCAGCGGCGCGGTGGGTCACCAGCGTCTGCCAGCAGCGTTCTTTCGGCTACCGCTGGCGAATTCTCTCCGGCGGGTTGATTTTCGGACACAGCGAATTCTCCCCCCTCGGGCATGCGCTATCCGCCACCCCTGGGTGTTCTCAAGTAATAGGCCCGCCTGACGGGCAGCACGAAGGGGCCGGCTTCCCCTCCGGCGTTCGCGTAAGAAATGTGCGAGCTGAGCATGCCGCATTCGGTGGCGGAGGTCACCTGCGAAGTCCCTGAGATGGCGCCCGATTTGCAACGATTGCACCAACCTACGCATTACGTAAGTGATTAATTCCACACCGGATAACGGTCTATGGATTTCATCCCCGTCAGGCCGCAGAATCAGCGCACTATTTGTCAGTTCCCTGCCACACGTGTATCTCACATCGTGGGCAGATCGTGGGGGGTCCACATGTCGCCGTTCTCGGCGCATAATTTCCGCCTGCCCGGAAACAGAAGGGCGCGAGCGAGACGCACGCGCCTGGCCGGGCGTACCGGCATCACGCTGTCCGTGGCTCTTATGGCGACTTTGCTTCCTGTCCAGGCCTGGGCGGCACCACCGGGTTCCCGGGACGGCGTGCAGCTGCCGGGTCTGCAGCAGGACATCAAGGCCAAGCTCGACCAAGTCGAAGCGGCCAAACTCGAAGGATGGGCGGGCGCACCGGTCCCGTCTCCGCCTGAGTACGAACCGTCGAAGGTGGCGCCGCCGGCCGGGGGTGCCGCCAGCGTTGCACTGTCTGGTGACCAGATGGTGCAGGCCGGCAGCCTTCCGGTGAGTATCGGCAAGGCATCTCCGACGGAGGCCAACCCAACCCCACCCGCCCCCTCGGGCACGTGGTCGGTGGCGGTTGAGACGCGCTCGGCGACGGAAGCGGCCCAGGTCGACGGAGCCCTCATCAAGGTCACTCCGCCGGCCGAGGGGTCGACCCCCGTGGATGTCCAGCTGGACTACAAGAAGTTCAAGGACCTCTACGGTACCGAGTGGGCAACGCGCCTGGAGCTCAAGCAGCTGCCGGAGTGCTTCCTGACCACGCCGGAACTGCCGGAGTGCTCCGTCGCCCAAGACGTCCTGAGCACCAACGACCCGGCCACGGGCACCGTCCGCGCCACCATCGACCCGGCCACCGCGCCCGGTCAGGGGATGCGCACCATGGCCGGCGGCAGCGGCGGACCGACCGTCCTCGCAGCCACCGACGGCGCATCCGGCGCGGGCGGCACGTACAAGGCCACCTCCCTGTCCCCCACCGGTTCCTGGACCGCAGGCGGCAGCGGCGGCGGCTTCTCATGGTCGTACCCGCTGACCGTGCCCGCGCCGCCGGCAGGCCCCGCGCCCCAGATCGGCTTCTCCTATTCCTCCCAGGCTGTCGACGGCAAGACGTCGGTGGCCAACGGTCAGGCGTCCTGGATCGGTGACGGCTGGGGGTACGAGCCCGGCTTCATCGAGCGCCGCTACCGCTCTTGCTCGGAAGACCGCAAGGCGAGTCCGTCGGCTCCGAACAATGACAACGCCTCCGACAAGAAGAAAAGCGACCTGTGCTGGGCCGGCGACAGCCTCGTCATGTCGCTGGGCGGATCGACAGCCGAGCTCGTTCACGACGCTGCCACCGGGCAGTGGATTCCGGCCTCGGACAACGGCTCCCGTATCGAGCGCAAGACGGACTCGGCGGTCGCGAACGGAGCGAAGGACGGCGAGTACTGGGTCGTCACCACGCGCGACGGCACGCGCTACTTCTTCGGCCGCCATGATGTCGACGGCGCGGGCAGCCGGCCCGTGACCAACTCGGTCCTGACCGTCCCGGTCTTCGGCAACCATCCTGGCGAGCCCTGCTATCAGAGCTCCTACGCGGCTTCGTCGTGTCAGCAGGCGTGGCGTTGGAACCTCGACTATGTCGAGGACGTCCACGGCAACGCCATGATCATTGACTGGGCCAAGGAGACCAACCGCTACGCGAAGAACCGGAAGTTCCAGGAAGCGGTCTCCTACGACCGTGCCGGCTACCCCACCCAGATCACCTACGGTCTGCGCAGCGACAACCTCTCCGGGCCTCCGGCCGCCAAGGTCGAGTTCACCGTTGCCGAACGCTGCATCAAGGAAGGCACCACCCAGTGCTCGGACACGGAGTTCGAGGGCAACAACTACGGTGACAAGCAGCCCTGGTGGGACACTCCGTCCACCCTGCACTGCAAGACGGGCGCCAAGGACTGCTATGTCCCCTCGCCGACCTTCTGGACGCGTAAGCGCCTGACCGCGGTCACCACCTCCAGCCAGCGCGCCGAGGGATCCACCGCTCTGTCCCTGGTGGACCGGTGGACGCTGGCGCAGTCCTTCCCCAGGCAGCGCACGGACACCCACCCGCCGCTGTGGCTGGAGTCGATCACCCGCACCGGGTACGGCACGGCCAAGGACGAGGCGGGAAACCAGCAGAGCATCTCGCTCCCGCCGGTCTCCTTCGTGGCCAACGTCCAGGACATGCCCAACCGCGTCGCCACGAGCGCCACCGACGCCACGCCCGACTTCGACCGTCTGCGTGTAGAGACCATACGCACCGAGACGGGCGGTGAGATCTCGGTCGGCTACTCCGCTCCCTGCTCCGTTGGCGGGACGCACCCGAAGCCGGAAGAGAACACGACCCGCTGCTTCCCTGTCCACTGGTCTCCGGACAGCGAGCTGGAGAAGCCCCCGCTTGAGTGGTTCAACAAGTACGTGGTCGACAAGGTCACCGAGAAGGACCGCGTCTCCCGCCAGCCCGACGTCACCACCTCCTACACCTACGAAGGCGACGCCGCCTGGGCCAAGGACAGCGACGAGTTCTCCAAGCCTGAGCTGCGCACCTACAGCCAGTGGCGCGGTTACGCCAGCGTCCTGGTGAACAAGGGTGTCACCGCCAACACGGGCAAGCCCGACGCCACCGAGCAGTCCCAGACCCGCACCCGCTTCTTCCGCGGCATGTCCGGCGACGCCGGCCGCCCCAGGATCACGGTCAAGGACTCCACCGGCACGGAGGACCTGGGTGAGGACGTCCTCCAGCTCCAGGGCCAAGCGGCGGAAACCATCACGTACACCAAGGCCGGGGGTGCGGTCTTCTCACGGGTGCTGAACTGGCCGTGGCTGCAGAAGACAGCCTCCCGGCCCCGGGACGGCACCACACCCCTGGAGGCCTTCCGCACCGGCACAGCCCGTACCGATTCCTTGCAGACGGTCAGCGGCGGCCGCCTTCAGATGCTCCGCACCCAGCACACGTTCGACCCGACGTACGGGCTTCCGCAGACAGCACAGGCAGAGGTCCTGACGCCGAACGGCACCGGGTGGACTTCGTCGAGCCAGCAGTGTGTGACCACCGCGTACGTACACAACACCGCCAAGCACCTCATCGGATTGACGCAGCGCACCCGTACTACTGCGGGAGATTGCACCAAGACAGCGACCGGCCAGGTCCTGTCCGATACGCGCGCCTCCTACGATGCCCTGAACGCCTTCGGCGCGACACCGGACAAGGGTCTCCCCGTTCAGGGCGACACCCTTGACGCCACGGGTACGGGCTGGGTCACCCAGACGCGCACCGAGTACGACGCGCTCGGCCGCCCGACCAAGAACTACGATGCGGCCGGCAACGCCACGGCGACGAGTTACAGCCCCGGCACGGGTGCGGTCTTCGCCACGACGGTCACCAACGCGCTCGGCCATGCAGTGACGGCCAAGTCCGATCCGGGCCGCGGGAGTGTCCTGGAGAGTGTCGACGCCAACAGCCGCAAGGTTTCGATGGCCTACGACGCCCTCGGTCGTACGACCGGAGTGTGGACCCCTTCGCGGAAGCAGGGCACCGACAAGGCCGCCTACACCTTCGCCTACCAGATCGCGGAGCATGAGCCTTCGACCGTCACCAGCAACACGCTCAAGGACGACGGCACCTACAGCCAGGCCGTAACGATCTATGACGGCCTGCTGCGTCCGCGCCAGACCCAGGGCGAGGCCCTGGGTGGGGGGCGTCTGATCACCGACACCCTGTACAACGCGAACGGCACTGTCCGCCAGAGCAACAACAGCTACTACGCCGAGGGCACACCGGCGAAGAAGATCTTCGTTCCGGAGAGCGTCTTCCACGTCCCGAACTCCACCAAGACCGCGTACGACGGCCTCGGTCGGACCATCCAGTCCACGACCTTCTACGCGGACGTTGCGCAGCACTCCTCCACCACCCAGTACGGGGGTGACTACACCCTCACCCGCTCGGCCATGTCCGTTGACGGAAGCACCCCCCTCAAGGGCAGCCGCGCCGCCAAGACGTGGACCGACCCCCTGGGACGGACCTCGGCGGTCGAGCACGCCACCTCGAGCGACCTCACCACCTGGAACCGCACCTCCTACACCTACGACGCACGCAACCTCCTGGCCTCCGTCACCGACGCGGCCAGCAACAAGTGGTCCTACGGCTACGACGCACGCGGGCGGAAGACCTACTCCGAGGACCCCGACACCGGGCGCACTGAGTTCGGCTACAACAACCTCGACCAGCAGATCTGGAGCAAGGACTCCAGCGGCCGTACCCAGTACACGACCTACGACGCCCTCGGCCGCACGACCGAGCTGCGCGACAACGCCGCCAACGGACCGCTGATCGCCTCGTGGTCGTTCGACTCCCTCCTGGGCGCGAAGGGCCAGCCTGTCGCCTCGACCCGATACGAAGGCGGAGCCGCCTACACCAGCGAGGTCATCGGCTACGACGTCGAGTACCGGCCGACCGGATCGAAGATCACGATCCCGGACGTACCAGCCGCGAAGGGCCTGGCCGGAACCTACGCGTACAGCACGACGTACACCCCCACCGGCAAGGTTCAGTCCAGCACCCTGCCTGCCACCCCGGGCGGCCTGGCCCCGGAGAAGCTGGTCACCCGCTACGACGGCGACGGCATGCCCAAGAGCATGTCCGGCCTTGCCTGGTACACCGCCGACATCAAGTACAGCCCCTTCGGCGATGTCCTGCGCACCGCGTCCGGCAACGCCCCGAACCGGGTCTGGACCACCACGCAGTACAACCCGAACACCGGGCAGGTCACCAACCAGATCAGCGACCGCGAAACCGGACCGAACCGGATCAGCGACGTCTCCTACGCCTACGACCCCGCAGGCAACATCACCTCCATCACCGACACCCGCCCGGGCGGCCTGGAAGACCGCACCTGTTACACCTACGACCACATCGGCCAGCTCACCAAGGCCTGGACCGGCAAGACCGCAGCCTGCACCGGCCCGACTCTGGCGGACGTCACCCTGGGTCCGGATGGTGACGGCTTCTGGCAGGAATACCAGTTCGACGCCCTCGGCAACCGGACCAAGCTGGTCAACCGCGACCTGACCAACAGCGCGCTGGACGACGAAACCACCTACGCCTACGGCGTCACCCTCGCCGGCGGCGCCCAGCCGCCGGTCAAGACCCAGCCCCACGCCCTCGCCAAGACCGAAAAAACCACCCGTACCCCGGGCTCCACGGTCACCTCGCTCACCGACTACACCTACGACGCCTCCGGCAACACCACCAGCCGGCGCATCGACGGAGACACCCAGACCCTGAACTGGGACCGCCGTGGCAAGCTCACCTCCGCCACCAGCCCGGGTCTCGGAGCCGTGTCCGTCATCGGAGCCTCGGGCAAGTGCATCGACGTCGAAAGCGGCGGCACCGCCGACGGCACCCCGGTGCAGATCTACCCCTGCAACGAAACCAAGGCGCAGCAGTGGCGCCTGACCGGCAACACCGTCCGTGCCCTGGACAAGTGCCTCACCACCAGCGGCACCAAGCTGGTCCTCGCCACCTGCGACGGCAGCGACAAGCAGAAGTTCGTCTACCGCGCCGGCGACAAGTCCCTGAACAACCCGGCCACCAACCAGTGCGTCGACGTCCCCAACAACGCCGCCGACGGCACCGACCTCCAGCTGTGGTCCTGCAACGCCACCGGACCCCAGCAGTTCACCTTCGACAACACCACCACCTACATCTACGACGCCGGCGGCAACCGCCTCATCGAGGAAACCGGCAGCAGCCGCACCCTCTACCTCGGCGAAGCCGAGATCACCGTCAACAAGGCCGGCCAGGCCCTCGACGCCGTCCGCTACTACAGCGGCGCCGACACCACCACCCTCCGCCGCACCAGCGGCAAGGCAACCAACCACCAGCTGACCGTCCAGCTCGCCGACCACCACGGCACCGCCACCACCACCATCGACCTCGCGGCCGGCCAGAACATCACCCGCCGCAAGTCCGACCCCTACGGCAACCCCCGCGGCACCCAGCCCGGCAACTGGCCCGGCAACCGCGGCTTCCTCGGCAGCGGCATCGACGACACCAACACAGGCCTGACCCACATAGGCGCCCGCGAGTACGAGCCCACGACCGGCCGGTTCATCTCCGTCGACCCCATCATCGACATCACCAACCCGCTCCAGATGAACGGGTACACCTACGCCAACGGCAACCCCATCGGCGGATCCGACCCCTCCGGCCTCTTCTGCGACGGCTGCAGCGTCAACAACCCCGACAGCGTCTGGAGCCCAGACCACCTCGGCCAGACCCGCGACTGGGACTTCACAGACACGACATGGGACTACGGAAGCAAGGGTGCCAAGCCCAGAGACAAGAGCAACAACAAGTACTTCTACACCGGCAGCCGCGGCGACGGACCCAAGGCACCCAAGGACACCAACGGCACCGTCAAAATCTACCTGATCAATCGATACGTTCCGACTCAAGACGAACTGGTCGCACGGAACGTCTTGCATTACTCACCCAAGAAGAGCTACGAGCAGAACCTCAGCCTTTGGATAAACGATTTTTGCCAGACGGGATACATCGGCACCGATAAGCAATTCTGCCAAGGAGCTAAGGCTGTTGGGCTTATCAACCCGAGCGGCGATTGGATGGAAGTCCTAGGAATCCGCAACATCTACGAATGCAGCAAAGACTTCGGCTGGAACAAGAGCTGCGGCATGGCTGCAGTCGACATCGTCATCACGGTCGCCGGGGGAGCTATCGGAAGAGCCGCAAAGGGCACCAGGGCCGCAAAGGTTGCCATAGCGGAGGAAGGAACAGCCGCTAAACTCATCGCCCACTGCGACAGCTTTACCGCCGGCACGCTCATATTGATGTCCAATGGAACTGTAAAGAATATCGAGGACGTCAGGACCGGAGAAGAAGTTGTAGCCACAGATCCAGAGAGCGGCGAAACCGCATCGAAGACGGTTACGTCGGAGATCTTCACTGAAGACGACAAAGATTACATAGATCTGAAGGTGGAGGGCGAAAATCGCCCCATTACAACCACAGCACATCACCCGTTCTGGTCCACCTCTGCCGAATCGTGGGTTGACGCCGGCGAGCTGAAGCCTGGGGCGACGCTTCGCACAGACGAAGGCACCCTCGCCCTGGTCGCCAGTGTTCACCGCTTTAGAGCCGATCGGCAGACGTACAATCTGACGGTCTCCGACCTCCACACGTACTATGTGCTGGCGGGGCAGACTCCGGTCCTTGTCCATAACTGCAACAAGAATCAGGGTGTGTACGAGTTTCCCGATCAGTGGAACCCCGGGAAGACATACGTCGGCAAGACGCTGAACTTCAAGAACAGGCTCAAGGATCACCTTGACAGTGGGCGGTTGAAGAGCCTCGATGACGTCAAGTGCACGCACGTATGCGGCACAGAGGACGACGTTTTCATCGCTGAGCACCTCCGCATGGAGGAGTTGAAGCGCCAAGGGGTTCAGTTGGGTAACGACATAACTTCGCCTGGTAAGAAGAAGCTGCAACAAAGAGGGTTCCAGCAATTGGAGCTCTGGTGAGGGTGGATCGCGTGACCGACTTCTGGAGCATCATCGGGTCGAATCCTGCTCAGTCGGGAGACGATGTGCGATCAGCTCTCGATCGGGTCTCTGGGCGACTTGATGGGCTGGATGCGACCGATTTGGTCAAGTTTTCCGAAGAGCTGCGCGAGGCTCTTTATAGGATTGACAGGCGGGAGCTAGCGGAGATCCCGGTGGTGTTGGCGGTTGGCTTGGAGCTGCCGCAAACAAGTGACCACTTCCTGTATGCGCGTTGCGCGTGCATCTTGGGTGGCAGGGATGCGTACGATGCTGTCTTGGGGTCGACCTCAGAGTTTACGTGTTTCGTCAGGCCATTCTTCCAGGCCGCCGAGGGGCTTCTCTATCTCGCTCCTAGCGTTTACAAGAAGAAATTCGGCAGTGAAATGGGGGCGGTCGGCGGATTCCCCATTGAATCAATGTCGAATACGCAGGGCTGGGCGGAATAGGCCTACTGTGAACAGCGTGCTACGCAAACGCGCCAGTGGTCTTCTGGCATTGCGCCAGCGGTCCTCTGAGCTGCTTTGACGGCAACGCTGACGGCAACGCAGCCGGACGTCGACGGCCCCACGAGTTTTCTCGTGGGGCCGTCGGCCGTTCTGGATGAGTTCAGTGCTACTGGCTGGCAGCCTTGCTACCGAGGACGCTGCCCAAGGTGTCGATGGCTTGGCGTTGGAGGCGGAGTCGGACGTGGGCGTAGACGGCAGCGGTAACGCCAATGTGGGCGTGGCCGAGGAGTTCCTTGATGACGACGAGGTCGACGCCTTGCTCCAGGAGCAGGGTGGCGGTCGAGTGGCGGAGGTCGTGGAAGCGGATGCGGCGGAGTCCGGCCCGGTTGAGGAAGCTGCGGAAGCGGCGGGTGAGGTTAGCCGGGTCGAGAGGCCCGCCGGTCGGGGTGGTGAAGACGAGGATGCTGTCCTGCCAGGTTGACCCAGCGGTCTCCCGCTCCCTGTCCTGCCGTTCCTTGTGCTCCTTGAGGGAGTGGAGGCATTCGGTCGGGAGGGCGATGCGGCGTTCGGACGCCCGGGTTTTGGTGGGTAGGTGGGTGAGGCCGCCGGTTCGGGTGCGCTGGAGCGAGCGGCGGATGCTGGCCGTTCCGGTGCTGAGGTCGAGGTCTTCCCAGTGGAGGCTGAGGAGTTCGCCCTTGCGGAGTCCGGTGCGGAGGGCGAGTTCGTACAGCGCGTGGAGCCGATCGGTGCGGGCCGCGTCGAGGAACTGACGGGCCTCTGCCGCAGTGAGCGGACGGAAGCGCCTGGGCTGGTGCGTGGTGGTCTTGACGTCGCGAGCGACGTTGCGCGGCAGCTCGTCTTCGCGGACGGCGTGTTCCAGTGCCGACTTGAGTACCGAGTGCACGTAGGTCACGGTCAAAGCGGACAGCTGCTTCTGGCAGCACTCGCCGATGGCGCAGCACCTCTTCCGTTCGGTGTCCAGGCCTTGGGCACAGCACTGGCAGGTGGTGTGGAGCCGGTCGAGGAAGGTGCGGACGTCCTTGGCTGTGAGGCGGGCGACCTTCTTGGTGCCGAGGCCGGGGATGAGGTGGAGGCGGACGCAGGCGGCGTATCGGGTGTGGGTGTTTTCGCGGAGCCGGTGGACGGCGACGCCGTTCAGCCAGTAGGTGAGGTAGTCACCGACGGTGCTGTCTGCAGTGGCGACGGGCAGGCCGCGGTTGCTGTCGGCGATCTTCTCGGCGAGTTTGTCGGCGGCTTCTCTCCGGGTGCTGCCGTAGACGCGGACGCGTTTGCGGTTGCTGTCAGCGGCGAGGACGTAGCCGGCGGCTTCCCAGCGGCCGTCCTTGCGCTGGTAGAGGGTGCCTTCGCCGTTGGCGCGGGCCTTCTTGCGCTTGGGGGCGGTCATCGGGCGGTCTCTTCCAGGTGGCGCTGAACGTAGTCAGCGAGGGCGAGGGCGTGGGCGGGGATGCGGCGGGCGCGGCCGATGGTCAGGGAGGCGAGGCGGCGGGTGCGTAGGAGGTCGTAGAGGGCGGAGCGGCCGATCTTGAGGCGGGTCATGGCCTCGGGGACGGTGAGGAGTTCGTCGTCACGCACCGGCTGTCACCGCCTGTTCGCGTGTCGGGCCGCCGTGTATGAGTGCGGCGAGGCGTTCGAGGTCGGGGGTGAGGCCGGTGCCGTCGTAGGCCCAATGGGCGAGGACGAGGGTGGTCGGGGAGGGCGGAGGGGTGTGGCGGCGGTGCCAGGCGGCTCGGGCGTTGCGGAGTGCGCCGAGGGTGGTGGAGTAGGTGCGGGTCTTGGTGGAGAAGTGGCCGCGGAAGCCGAGCATGTGGGCCCACTTGCGCAGGTTCAGGTGCTTGAGGTCGTCGCGGGCGCCGAGGGTCCAGGCGGTGCGGATCATGCGGGCGGCGTGCTCGGGTACGGACTCGAACCAGAGGTCGGTGATTCTCTTCAGCCGGTGGTCGAGGGTGCCGGTGGCGGCTTCGGTGCCCTTGGTGGCGTACTTGGCGACGTATCCGGCGACCTTGCCCTCGGTGATCGTGGTCCCGGCCTGGAAGGCTGTGGATCGGATGATCCGGGTGTCGATCTGCTGGCCGAAGGCGAAGGAGTGGGCTCGGCCGTTGGCCTCCGGCCCGTCGATGCGGGCGCGGGTGGCCGAGATTCGGATGGCATCGGCCAGCAGGTCGGGTGTGGCCCAGGCGGGTGGCGGGGTGTAGGGGCCTGTGGGGCGGTCGAGGCGGATGACAGCGTGGAAGTGGATCAGCCCGCGCTGCTGGTACTCCGCGACCTTCGCGTACGAGACCCGGACGACCTTGGAGAGCAGGCGTTGCGGGACGCCGGCAACGGCGGCGATGGTGCGACGCAGGTGGAGCATGAAGCGGGCCCACAGGGCGGGGGCGTGGGCGTTCCACAGCACGGCGCCGGTGTAGTCGTACCGCTCCGGGTCGAGAGGGGTGCCGAGGAGCGGGTCGCTCTTGGTGTGGGTGCGTCCGCAGCGGCAGCGGGCAGAGCCGCCCACGCGTCGCCCGTGGACGGGGCCGTACGAGGGTGCGGTGAGGGTGGCGAAGACGCGGGGGTGGGTGGCGACCTGGTCTGGGATGGTCTTGCCGCCGCGCAGGCCGGCGGCGATGAGGTGGTAGGTGTCCTGGCGGTAGAGCTCGGCGCAGGAGGGGCAGCGGGTGGTGCGGCGGTTGCCGCAGCGGACCAGGAGGTGCCCGGCGGGAAGTTCCTTGGACTTCAGTTCACGCAGGATCTCGCCGGTGAAGGCGTCGACATCGATGCGCTGGACTTCGAGGCGGACCGGCTGCGCGCAGCTACCCAGGGAGGACAGCTGCCGTACCAGGCCGAACGGCGTACCGCCGAAGCGGGATGCGTCCAAACTTTCTCTACGTCTTCAAGGCGACCCGCTGACGCGGGTCGCGCGCGGCACGGCCGCCCACCCGGCCCGCTCTCGGCTCCGCCACCGCGGGCCGGCCAGCGACCAGGCCGCGCAGAAACGCGTAGCCGACCACCGGAAGCGCTGAAGAAGCCGGACGCGCCCGCACGCGAACGCCAGGCCGACGGCGAGGCGACGGCGGGGAGTTGGCGGGGCGAAGGCCCGGAGATGGGGCCGGACGGCTCCGTGGGCTTTACCCACCTCCCCGGGCCGGGGCCCGCGTCGGGCAAGGCCAGGGGGCCACTCGTTCAAATTCCGGGCAGGATCACGACCTGCCCGAGTTGCCGGGCCAGCGTACGGCCCCCTGACCATGCCCGACCCCAACCCGGGCAGGACACCGGCCAAAGCCCACTCCACCGCCCTCACGCGCGCAGCCGTCTGACGGCAACGCCGACGGCAACAGGGGCGCACAGCACGGCACTTCCACGCACACCTACGGACCGGCCGGAATTCGCTGACCAGTGAAAATGCAGGTGACGGCCGCCCGGCGAGCACACGTACTATGTGCTCGCAGGTGCTACACCGGTCCTGGTTCACAACTGCAATACTGGCGATCCGTTGGTGGACCACGCCAATCAGATTCGCAATCAAACTGGTGTGAAGTTCGTATCGGAGTACACGTCTCCTTCGGGTCAGAAGTACTACGGACGCAACAAGCATGGTCAGCAGGCGAGCGGCCCCCTGAAGACGGCTCTGGACGAGGTAGGCCATCATGGAGGTTGCGCCGAGGTTCATTGCCTAATTCAGGCTCAGGCAGCTGAGGGTCCTGCTGCTATCAGGGGAGGTACAATGCGTACAGTGCAGTCGAGAAACAACTCCATGCCGACGTCAAATACGACTGGACACGGTGAACCAGCCAGCCCTTGTGGTCGCTGCGGGCGACTGCTGGATTACCTTGGTATTGGATAGCCGTCGTGATCAGATTTGATTCGTTGCGGCCCGATCTGCTGCAAGCTCTTCGTGACGCTGGCTGGCACCCTCGAAGGAGGGTTAGCGTCAGCCCTTGGCTCGACTCCTTGCAGCAGGAAGGGTACCTGCCGAATCCGCAGGCCGAAGAAATCCTTGCCGCGCTGGGTGGGCTAGTCATTGAGCCAATAAATCAGTCTGGCCCAAACTTCAGCAACGACGAACCGTTCAATTTCGATCCCATCTCGGCTGGGTCGGGCCAGCGGGGCCTGGCGTCGGAGATTGAGGGAGTCCTGGGTGGGCAGTACTTTCCGATCGGCGAATGGCTCAGTTATTCGAGCGTTTTCATTGAAGCCGATGGGAAGGTGGTAGCCGCCGGGCTCGGATGGATCTGGGAAATGGGCTCCACCTTCGAAGATGCTTTGGAGTTGGCGATCTGTGCAGATCGCCCCCTAGTGTGCCTGTACTCCGACCCGGGGCTAGAACCGTGGCCTCACTGACTTCACGTCAGTAAATCGAAGCCCCGCCAGGCGCGTGCTGGCGGGGCTTCTGCGTTGGGTGACGGCAGCAGTTGACGGCAACGTCAGCGGATGAAGGTGTGACAGGGTGGCGGTTCGTCGTCGCCGCCGTTGGGCGTCTCGATGGTCTCCGGGCTTCCGAGGGCGGTGCTGAGGGCGTCGATGGCGTCGCGCTGGAGACGGAGCCTTACGTGGGCGTAAACGGTGGCGGTGACGACGATGTGGGCGTGGCCGAGGAGTTCCTTGATCACGACGAGTTCGATGCCCTGTTCCAGGAGCAGGGTGGCGGTCGAGTGGCGGAGGTCGTGGAAGCGGATGCGGCGGAGGCCGGCCTTGCGGAGGAGCGTGAGGAAGGCGCGGGTGAGGTTGGTCGGGTCGATCGGTCGGCCCTGCGCAGTGGTGAACACGTGCCCGTCGTGCCGCCACGTGGTGCCCGCGGCCTCTTGCTCGCGCTGCTGCTGTTCGTGGTGGAGCTTCAGCGACTGGACGCAGCGGGTGGGAAGGGCGATGCGGCGCTCGGAGGCCCGCGTCTTGGTGGGCAGCGTGGTGAGCCCGCCTGCGGCGGTTCGCTGAAGGGTGCGGCGGACGGCGGCGGTGCCCGCGCGAGTTCGAACATCGCGTGCAGCCGGTGATCCTGGGCGGCGGTGAGAAACTGCCGGGCTTCTTCGGCGGTGAGGGGTTCGAAGCGTCGGGGCCGTGGGGTGCCGATGCGGACGTTACGGGCGACGTTGCGCGGGATCTCTTCCTCCCGTACGGCGTGCTCCAGGGCGGACTTGAGCACGGAGTGGATGTAGGTGAGCGTCAGCGGGGAAAGCAGCTTGTGGCAGCACCGGCCGGCGGCACAGCAGCGGGGCTCATTGCGCCGGGCGTCGAGGCCGCGCGTGCAGCACTGGCAGGTGGTGCGGAGCTGGTTGAGCCAGGTACGGACGTCCTTGGCGGTGAGCTTGGCGAGCTTCTTCTTGACCAGGCCGGGGACGAGGTACCGGTTGACGCAGGCGGTGTAGCGGGGTGTGGGTGGTTTCGCGCAGGTGGTGGAGGGCGACGTTCTCCAGCCAGTACGTCAGGTACGCGGCCACGCTGCCCGCCGCGGACGGGACGGGGACGCCGCGGTTGCTGGCGGCGATCTTCTTGGTGAGCTTGGCCAGAGCTTCCTTGCGAGTGGTGCCGTAGACGCGCACGCGCTTGCGGGTGTTGCCGGGGGCGAGGACGTATCCGGCGGCTTCCCAGCGGCCGTCCTCGCGCTGGTAGACGGTGCCGTCGCCGTTGGCGCGGACGCGGCGGGAGGCGGGAATGTCTCGGGGTGTGGTCATCAGGCGGCGGCTTCCTGTTCGAGGCGGGTGCGGATGAAGTCGGTCAGCGCCTGGGCGGGGATGCGGCGGGCGCGGCCGAGGGTGACCGAGGCGAGCTGGCGGCTGCGGAGCAGGTCGTAGACGGCGGAACGACCGAGCTGGAGGTGGGCCATGACCTGCGGCACCGTCAACAGGTCATCCGGCGTGCTGGGACCCTGGAGGGGCGCGGCGGGTGCCTGCGCCGTCATCAGCAGCCCCCTTCCGCGATGAACCGGCGTTTCAGCTCTCTGCGATGCCAGACGGCGGCGGCGAGGAGTCCGGCGGCACCGGGGCTGTAGCGGCAGACACCACGGCCGGCCACCACCGGGCCCGTTCCCACCCCGCTCCCGCACCACCCTCACCAGCTTCACGAACCGGTCCATCCGCAAGCCCGTGAACGTCTCCACCCACACCGGCTCAGCCCTCAACACCCCACCCATACAGAAAAAATTCCCGGCGATGAGCCTTCTGCAACACCCTTTAGACGCTGCCCGGCCCAGTCACTCGCAACTCGCCACCTGGCAGCACTACGTAAACGAACCTGCCCGTCGCCTCGTGCAGATCCGAGGAGCCAGACCGGCGGCATCACTCACGCCATCGCCGCCATGAACGCCCTCCCGCCGTACAAGGACAGCGTCACCCTGCGCATGCTGGTCAACGGGTCAACGTCTGACTCCACCACCCGCTTCCAGCACGAGTGCGGCAGTGGCGGAGGATGGTGCAGGAGATCAGGCTCGCGCGGCAGAGCGGGCCCTTCGATACCGGTGGCAGGAGCGTCCAGACCAGTGCCCGCACATCCCATACGGCCCGATCGCACCGGCTCCGCGTCCGACGTGGGGGTAGGGGTGCTGATGTTCAAGCCTGCCCTCGTCAGGGCGGTGTTCAGGGACGTCACCACGCTTCACCTCTCGCGGTCGGCCGCCCATGCTGCCTCGTCGGTGACGCAGACCGTACTGACGGGCATCATCGACGGCGCGCTGGAAGGAGCCCGCGAAGGGGGACGCAAGAAGCTGCTTCCTGAGGACCTCGTGACGGCCATCGGCCGCGATGTCGAGTTGGAGGTGGGCGGCAGGTGGTATGAACACAGTCCTACGTTCAAGGGGTTGAGCGGGGTCGTGTACGACGCTTCGGGTACCGCCGTAACCGCTCCCAGGCGCAGCAGGTCGCGTAAGGCGAGTGCGGTGGTGGGCGCCCACAGGTTCGAGGCCGGGGTCAGGAGGCTGCTGCGCAGCCGGGACGCGGCGGCTGGGTTGGGGGTGGTCCGCGATCTGGACGGGCTCGCGAGCGGGTTCCTGACGGACCTCGCGCGGGACGCGGCCATGATCGTCCGGGAAGGCGGGATCAAGCGGTTCGGCACGGTCAGCGTGATGACGCCGGGCTGTCCGGTTGGTGCGCCTGCGCCCCTGCCGGAGTCCGCCCTGGCCCTGTCCACCAGGTCGGGGGACAGGCGGACCATCGGCGGGGACGACGTGCTGGCCGCCACCACGATCCAGCTGTTCGGCGAAGTCAGGCGGCGGGCCCTCGCCACGGCGCGCGAGGCGGCCGAAGGCGGTCAGGGCGGCTGAGCGGGGACCGGTCGCCACCGGGCCTGGACGCCGACGACCAGTGCGTGCGCCTGTGGCTGGTCGACGAAGACGGCCGGAGGGGAGAGCCGCTGCTGTTGTGGCCGAGTGGGACCAGGGCCCGGGGGGACCCCGCCTTCACCGGCTTCGCGGACTTCCGGAATCCCTTGCCGTCCGGGCCGCAGGCCGGCCCCTGCGAGAGCGGCGCTCGCCGCCGGCGCCGCGGGGCGGCTATTGTCCCGGGCCTGCGGAGTCGGGGCTGACGGCCGCCTGGCTGCCGGCGGTCAGCTCGGTGAAGGCAGCCGCCGCGCCGGTCAGCGGGACGCGGGAGAACACCGCCAGAGGGCGGTGCCACGGCGGGTCGAGGGAGAGCAGAAGACAGTCCTCGCCGACCGCGCCCCGGACCATGTGAGCGGGGGCCATGACGGTGCCCACCCCGGCGGCCGCCATCCGCACGGCCGTGGAGGTGTGTTCCGTACGCAGCACCGTGCGCGGGGTGAAACCCGCCGCCCCGCAGGCCCGGTCCAGGACCGGCTGCCCCTCCACCAGCGGTTCCATCGCGCAGCGGATCCAGTCGCGGTCGGCGAGCTCGGCGAGGCGGACGGCCCGGCGCCCCGCGAGGGGGTCGTCGAAGGGGACGACGATGACCAGCTCCTCGCGGCCCACCCGCACCAGGGGGCCCGTCCAGTCCTTGGGTTCGGGGCCCACGGCGAGGTCGGCGGCCCCGCGCTCCAGCTGCTCCTCCAGGTCGTCCGTGGAACCGTACTCGCGCAGCACCAGGGAGACCCCGGGGTGCAGGGCCCGCCAGCGGGCGGTGATGCCCGGGAGCATCCCGACGGCGACGGCGTGCACGGTGGCGATGTGCAGTTCGCCGCCGGCCACCCCGGCCGCCGCCCGGGCGGCCCGCTCCGCCTGGCGGGCGCTGCGCACGGCGAGCTGCGCGTGCGGCAGGAAGGCGCGACCCATGGCGGTGAGTCGGATCCCCCGCGGCATGCGCTCCAGCAGCGCGCCGCCCACGGCCGTCTCCAGCGCCTTGACCTGGTGGGAGAGGGCGGGCTGGGTGACGTGCAGGGTGTCGGCGGCCCGGGTGAAGGAGGACTCCTCCACGACGGCGAGGAAGTACTCCATCTGACGCAGACTCATGATCGGCAAGCATAAGGAACCTGCATGGAGTCCAGAACATCTTTGCCTTGGACTGCGGGGAACGGCCGGTACAGGCTCGGTACATGAGCAACGACAGCAACAGCTTCGGCGACGGCACGGCGGACGTGATCGTGATCGGTGGTGGCACCGGGGGCTACAGCACCGCCCTGCGCGCCTCGGCCCTCGGACTGACCGTGCTGCTCGCGGAGCGCGACAAGGTGGGCGGGACCTGTCTGCACCGCGGCTGCATCCCCAGCAAGGCCATGTTGCACGCGGCCGAACTCGTCGACGGCATGACCGAGGCGCGAGAGCGCTGGGGCGTACGGGCGAGCGTGGAGTCGGTGGACTGGGCGGCACTCCGCGCGACCCGGGACGACATCGTCGGTCGCAACCACAAGGGGGTGGAAGGCCACTTGGAGCACGCCGGGGTGCGGGTGCTGCGCAGCGGCGCCCGGCTGACCGGCCCGCGGTCCATCCGGACCGAGGACGGGCGGGAGTACACCGCCACCCGGGGGCTCGTGCTGGCCACCGGGTCCCGGCCGCGCACGCTGCCCGGGCTGGAGCCCGACGGGCAGACGGTGGTCACCAGCGACGACGCCCTGTTCGCGCCCGGACTGCCGGCTTCGGTAGTCGTGCTGGGCGGTGGGGCCATCGGCGTGGAGTACGCCTCCTTCCACCGTTCCATGGGGGCCGAGGTCACCTTGGTCGAAGCGGCGGACCGGCTGGTGCCGCTGGAGGACGCGGACGTGTCCCGGCACCTGGCGCGGGGCCTGAAGAAGCGCGGCGTCGACGTGCAGACGGGCGCCCGTCTGGAGGGTGCGGTGGTGGCGGACGGGGTCGTCCGGGCCACCGTGCGGACCGCGCGCGGGGAGCTGTGCGAGCTGAAGGCGGAGCGGTTGCTCGTGGCGGTCGGCCGGGTCCCGGTCACCGAAGGGCTCGGCCTCGCGGCGGCCGGGCTGTCCACCGACGAACGGGGGTTCGTGGCGCCGGCCGACTGGTCCCGGCTGGAGACGGCCGTCCCCGGCGTCCACGTGGTCGGCGACCTCCTGCCGCCGCCCTCCCTGGGACTGGCCCACGCGTCCTTCGCGGAGGGGCTGCTCGTCGCCGAGACACTGGCCGGGGTGGCGAGTGCGCCGGTGGACTACGCGGCGGTGCCGCGGGTCACCTACTCGGCGCCGCAGACCGCCGCCGTGGGGCTGACGGAGGCGCAGGCGCGCGAGGCGGCGTACGACGTGGTGGTGAACACGATGCCGCTGACCGCGGTGGCGAAGGGGATGGTGCACGGGCAGGGCGGGACGGTGAAGGTCGTCGCGGAGCGGGGCGGACGGGTGCTGGGGGTGCACATGGTCGGGCCGCACGTGTCGGAGATGATCGCGGAGAGCCAGCTGATCGTGGGGTGGGACGCCGAGCCGTCCGACGTGGCCCGCCACGTCCATCCCCACCCGACGCTGTCGGAGGCGGTGGGCGAAGCCTTCCTCACGCTCGCCGGCCGAGGGCTCCACCAGCAGTGACCGCCCGCCCAGCCGGCGGGCCAACGCCGTCATGGCCCGCCGGCAGGCGAGGGACAACGGGCTCGCCACCACCGGTGAGCGCATGAGCCGCACGCCGGTGATCGGGCTGGCCACGCGTCCACTTCGCCGTCGGATCCGAGCTGGTCACCCGGATCCTCACGACCGCAGGCGTCCCGCAGGAAGGTCCGGCCCCGCCGGCCGCCGACCAACGGCGGGCCGCCCCTCGGCCGCGTCAACGGCCCTGCGGGTCGATTGACCTAGAGCCAGCCGCGCTTCGTGGCGTTCACGCCGGCCTGGAATCTGCTGGCGGCGTCCAGTCTTTCCATCAGGCTCGACATCATGCGGCTGACGGTGCGGGCCGAGATGCCGAGGTTGCGGGCCGCGGCCTCGTCGGTGTCGCCCGCGGCGACCATGTCCAGCAGGGCGCGTTCGATCGGGGTGCAGCCGTTGTCGTTGGCGGCGGGTTGTTCGCCGAAGGAGGTGCCGGCCGACCAGCACAGCTCGAACAGGGCGCACAGGGCGGTGATGACACCGGCGCTGCGTACCTCGATGGCGCCCTTGCGGGGGTCCTGCGGGTCCAGGGGCAGGATCGCGGCCCGCCGGTCGACGATGATCATCTGGATGGGCACGGTGGGTACGGTGCGCATCTGGCCGCCGTGCTCGATGAGCCAGCGGGCGTAGGCGAGGGTGTCGGGGTCGTTGCGGAAGCTGTCGCGGCAGACGGCCCGGATGTTCACGCCGCGTTGCAGGGCCGCCTCGTTGAGGGGGGTGGCGGCGTTGCGGGCGTCGGGGCGGTGGGCTCCGCCGGGGTTGAGGGAGAGGCATTCGGTCTCGGTGGTCCGCTGGAGTTCCTCCAGCCGGATGCGGACGGCGTCGAGGCCTTCGAGTCGTGTGGCGCTGTCGGACGTGCGCGTGTCGAGGTGTTCGGCGGTGATCGCCGCGATCTCGGCGCGGGCGGTCTCCACTTGGGCCAGGCGGGTGGCGATGTCGGCTTCGGCGGAGGCCAGCAGGGTGGTGAGGCCGACTTCCGGGCTGACGGGGCGCAGTCTTCCTCCGCGCTGGTCGGAGGGCTTGAGGAGGGCGAGGGCGGCGAGTTCGTCGAAGGCGGCGCGGATCGCCTTCTCCTGGAGTCCGGTGTCCGCCATCAGGTCGGTGATGCCGTGGTCGGGGTGGAGCAGGGTGGCCCTGTAGACGGTCTCGGCGTGGGGTGAGAGTCCGAGTAACTGCAGCATGCGGTCTGCCTTCGGTCAGGTCCTGGTCTGGGGGGGGCGGGATCGGTCATGGGTGCAACCTCCCTCATGACCGGGCGGGGTTCAAGGCCGCGGGGGGTGGAGGTGGCGTCTCCCCGCCTGGCGTGTTGGCGCCCGTCTGCGGCTAGTGACACCGCTGTGGTTGTGGGACAGGCTTGTGCCATCGAACGCAACACCCCATAGAACGGGGTGAACGCGACAAGCAAGGCAGAGAAGCTGATTCTGAAGGGTGGAGCCTCCATGTCCCGGGTCGCCGCAGTCCTGCTCGCATCCGCCGCTCTCGTCGTGGCCGTCGGAACCTCCGCAGCCGTCTCCCAGGAGGCTCCGGCCGCCGGGCGGACCTCCGCCGGTGACGGGTTCGGCTGGGGCAAGGGGCGGCAGGTCGTGGCCGACGACGGGTTCGGCTGGCGCGGTCCGCGCAGCGGCGCCCGCCTGCCGGTCGCCTGACGCGGGTCCCTTGCGGAGGCCGACGGTGCCGGTTCACACGAGGGCTCCATGTACATGATCACCATGCGGCTGGTCGGTTCCCCCGGGACGTGTGCGGCGCCCGACGACCTCAGGGAACTCCTGACCGCCCACTTCGACCCCGCGGACCGGATCGAGCACCTGTGGACACGCGCGGACGGGGAACGGATCGACCTGGTCCTGTTCGTCCTGGCCGCGTGCGAGGCCGAGGCCCTGCTCACCGCCCGCGCCGCGTGCCTGCGGGCCGTCGCCCGCACGCCGCCGCTGGTGGCCTGGCGGCTGTCCGACACCGCGGACGCCGGTGACGCCGGTGGCGGCCGCGAGTACCGCTGACGGCACCGGACACCGGCCCGTCCGACGACCCGTCCGTGCGGGGGTCCGTCCGTGAGCGGCTCTCCCCCGCCGTTCCCCTCACGCCCCCCGGCCCGCGCGTCGGCCACCACCACGAAGGCAAGAGAGAGGAATCCACCATGCTCGAAACCGCTGGCGCAGGGCCGCGCACGGCGCTCGACCGCACCACCGAACGCCGCCACATCGGTACCTTCCGGGTGCCCGACGACGTCACCTCGATGGAGTTCCGCCTGCCGGGAGCGCGGCTGGAGACCACGAACGTGACCGAGGGCGACGGCACGAACGGTGTCGTGCGGGTGACCCGCATCTCCAACGGGCCGGGCATCACCGACTACGTCACCCACGAGAAGGACTTCGCCTACTCCGCCTACGGCATCCACGTCGGCCAGGACGACCGGCTCACCTTCTTCGGCGAGGGCCAGCGCATCACCGTGCACCTGATCGACTGCCGTGAGGACTCGCCGCAGCTCGGCGACGAGATCACCATCGAGATGGCCGTCTCGCCCTACCGGGTCCTGATCATCCCCAAGGGCGTCGCCCACACCCTCGACGGTCTGGGCGGAGTGGTGACCCGCGACGAGCCGGTCTGGTACGCCGACCAGAACCCCGACTGGGAACCCGACAACGACCTGGTCTCCTTCCTGCGCTCCTCGCAGCAGGCGCCCGTGGTGCGCACCAACCGCCACGAACTGCCCGTCGCCGCGCACCTGCTGCTCTCCCGGATGTCGCAGCAGACCAACGCCCAGGACCAGGGCGCCTACGCCGCCCGGTACCGCGTCTCCATCGGCGGCAGCACCACCTACGCCACGCTCAGGCCGGCGTGGCGGGCCGCGGAGACCGGCGCGGACGCCCACCCGTGGTCCTCCCGCAACAACTTCGTGCTGACGGGCCCGGAGTCCTTCACCGTCGTGCCCTCCACCGACAGCTGCACCTCCGACGTCCTCGAAGTGGACCTCGACGGCAGCCGCGCGGAAGAGCCCGACGGGGCCGGCAGCGGCACCGGCCGGTTCGTCCGCCACGCATACTCCCGCCGCCGCCTGACGTGGCTGGCGGGCAGCACGGACGCGCGGATCGAGGTGGTGACCGCGGACGGCGAGCACTGCGTGATCCGCCTCGGGGACCCCACCATCGGGGTCCGCGTCCCCCCTGGTACCTGGTACCGGTTCACCGGAAGCGGCCGTGTCTGGCTCCGCTCCGAGATGGAGCTCCTGGACCTCGAACCCTGGGCCCTGGACCACCCCCTCGGCCGCGACGTCACCACCTCCGCCCTCTCCGGGGCCGTCACCAGCAGGCCCGAGCAGGACGGCGACCGCTACCTGCCCGGACCGGCTCTCCACGCGCTGGCGCGCATGGAGGCCAAGGCAATATCGCTCACCCGCTGAAATCCGACCGCAGAACCCACCGAAGGGAACTCATCATGTCGATCACCAGTGCCGAGACCGCCGCCTGGAAGACCGAGCTCGCCGCCATGTCCGGTGACGTCACCGACCCCGCCGCCCGCGCCGCGCTGGAGAGCCTGAGCTCCGCGCTGGAGCCGTACTTCGAGACCCCGGAGTACTTCCGCAGCATCCTCGGCAAGATCGCCTCGCGGATGATCGACGCCGACACCGAGGAGCAGATCACCTCGCGTTCCTTCGGTGACCTGGCGGAGTTCAAGGCGGCCCTGCCCGAGGGCGTCGTGGTCACCACCGTCTGATCGGCCGGCAGTCGTTGGGGGCGGGTGCACCGGTCCGGTGCACCCGCCCCAGGCGCTTGCGGCTGCTTCCCCGCCCGCTCCGCAGAGAGGAACGCCGTCCATGTCCGCCCTCCCCAAGCCGCACCTGATCATGACCAAGACCCGTACGACGGGTGAGGAATCCGGTCTCCCGGGAGCGCGGCACATCCGGTCCTCCCGCAACGACCGGCCGTACCACTACATGGTGCACAGCCCGCACTTCGCGTACGAGGAGTACGCGGTGCACCTCGGGCAGTACGACCGGCTGTCCTTCTACGGGCCGGCGGGCACCGGGCCCGTCACCGTCCACATGTACGACTGCCGGGAGGACTCGCCGGAGTACGACCGCAAGCTGGTGATCGACGTCCCGGCGGACGGGTCGTGCGTGCTGGCGGTCCCGCCCGGCTACGCGCACTGGTTCGAACGGCTGGAGAACGTGACCACCCGCAACGACTACTCCCTGCACGCCCCGCGGGACCCCGCCCCGCAGGGTCCCGCCTCGCGGTGGTCCCCGTTCGACGACAACGCCACGTACTCCGTCGCCGACATGGACCGTGCGCGGCCGCGGGCCGTCGCCAACACCGTCGAGCTGCCGACGGCCGCCCAGTTCCTGATCTCCAAGGTGGTCTCCCGCAGCTGGCTCGGCGGCGCGACCGAACAGGGCGTCGTGGCCTCCGCGGAGATCGGCGGCGAGCTGCACCGCTACTTCATCGACCGGGACCTCGCCGGGCAGCAGCCCGTCCTGCCCGTGTCCGAACTCGCCACCGTCACCGCCGGGGTGGGCTCCTACCAGTCCATCCGGGACGACTCGTACGGCATCGGCTCCAACGTCGAGAACGGGCTCGCCGACACGATGGTCCACGACCTTCCGGACACCTGGCCGGGGTATTTCAGCGCCCATCCGCACCTGACGCTGAAGCTGTCCCCGCTGCTGTACGACAATCCCGAGATGGAACTGCAACTCATTGACCGCCGCACGGACTCGCCCACCTTCGGGGCCTGCCAGGTCCTCCCCTTCCCGCGGGACCCGCGGGTCGTCCTGACGATCGAGCCGGGGGTGCTCATGCGGGCCCGGGGCAGCGGGACGCTCCACTACCGGGTGGAGTACGAGGTCCACGACTCGCGCGGCGCGGACCTGCCCGAGCTGTTCGTGGCCGTGCCCGCCGACGGGTTACGGCCCGCTTTCGACGCGCCCGGTTCCGCGCTCGCGGGCGACGTCGTACGAGAGCTGGCGTACCGGTGAGCGCGACCGAGGAGAAGCCGCGGACGGGCCGTGCCGTGCTGAACTCCGCGCCGCGGTGGCTGACGCTGCTCCTGGTGGTCTTCGCGGTGCTGGTGCTGTCGCGTTCCCTGAGCGAGGGCATCTACGACATCGCGTTCGCCAACCTCGCCCTGGACCTGTCCGGGCTGGTCAGCACGGTCGGCCTGGTGTACTGCGTGGGATACGGGGTGGAGGTCGTCGCCTCGGTCGCGGCCGGACCGCTGCTGGACCGGGGCAACCCGAGGGCCGTCCTGGTCGCGGCGTACCTCGTCAAGATCGGTGTGTTCGTCCTCATCGGCATCGGCTCGTCGTTCCTGTCGTCGCACCTGTGGGCGATCGTCGTCGCGGCGGCCACGGTGGACCTCGTCCATCACATCGGGGAGATGGCGCTGTTCGTGCTCCTGCCGCGGATCCTCGACGCCAAGACCCTCGTACGGGTCCAGGGCATCGGCGGGACCATCCGCTCGGCCTGCGAGCTGCTCTCCCCCGTCGTCGCGGGCCTGGTCATCGCGCTGATGCCCGGGTCCCGGGCCCTGCTGGTCGCCGCGGGGCTGCAGGTGATCGCCCTCGCCGTGTTCGCCGCGTTCGTCGCCGTCGTGGCCCGCCGGCCGCGGTCCGCGGATCCGGCGTCCGCCCGGGAGCAGGACTCGGGCGAGGAGGCTTCCGGGGGCGCGGCACCGGAGGGGCCGAAGGGGCCGGCCGTCCTGCCGTCGCGTCGCGTGGTGGCCAGGACGCTGGCCGCCAGCCCGGCCTGGCGCCGCTTCCTGACCTTCCACGCCCTGACCGTGCTCGCCCTCTCCACCGTCATCCTCTCCCTGCTGTCGCTGATGAGGGAGACCTTCGAGATGTCGCCGGCCCGCGCCGGCTCCTTCCTGGCGTTCTCCACCATCGGGGCCGTCATCGGCGGCCTGGTCGTCGCCAAGGCCGGCCCGGAGGGCATCTACTCCAGCCTGCGCTGGGCCACCGCCCTCGCGGGCGCCGGCACGCTGGCGGCGGCGCTGCTCGGCGGAACGCAGTGGATCCTCGCGGCCGCGCTGGTCCTCTTCGGCCTGGGCTTCACCGTGTACCTCAGGTCCGCGGGCCTCCTGGTCCAGCTCCGGGCGCCCGCCGCGCTGCTGGGCACCTGGCACGGGCTCCTCGACGCCGTCATCCGCATCGTCAGCGCCGGGGCGATCCTCGCCACCGGCTTCCTCTTCGACCGCTTCGGGGGCAGGCCGGTCTACCTCTTCTTCGGTGCGCTCCTGCTGCTGACGGCGGTCCTGTGGTCCACCTTCGGCGCCCGGGACCGCCAGGGCCTCGGCAGCACCGCCCTGCACCCCGCACCGGCCGACGCGGCCTCCTGAGAACCGGCCGCCGGGCGCGGAACGGGGAACGGGGACGGGGCGCCGGCCCCGGCGGTCCTCACGCGTCCGGTGCCGGGACTGCTTCCGCGCGCCGCGGCCAGGGCGGCCCGGGTGACCGCCGGCGCGGAGCGGGCGGACCCCCGTGCCGGGTCAGTCCAGGATCGTGGCGGCACCACGGCGCCGAAGGTCGGCCAGCGCATCCTGCATGGCCTTGATCTGCTCGGCGGAATGACCGGTCCAGCCTTTGAGTTCCGACACGACGCGGACAGGATCGCTCGTGCGATAGGAGCGGGTCGGATTGCCCGGGAACTTCTTGTCGGTGACGTTGGGATCGTCTTCCACAGCGCCGGTCGGCTCGACCACGTAGATCCGCCCCGGTCCGTCACCGGCTGCGAGCTCCGCGCCCCAGACGGCGGCATCCAGGGTCTCGGAGAAGTAGACGTTGCGGGACACCCGTCCGTCCTCGAAGTTGGACGCGTAGCCGGGGACGAGCAGATCTCCCGGAACGAGGTCCGCCTTCGTGCCGTGCAGGTACGTTCCTGCCTCATACACCTGGAAGGGAACAGGGGCGCTGCTGGTCATGGACTGCTCCTTCGGCTCGGGCGTTCGACTACAGACTACGTACCACCGCCGGGGTGGACCGGGATCGGAGAAGAGACCCGGTCTGCCGGTCATCTCGTGGAACCTGCCGGGACGGCGCCTCTTAGGATGCGGGAAAGTCCGCTGATCAGCTCGGAGACGTCATGCCCTTGCAGATGAAGTTGAGCGCGATAACGCTGGATTGCCCTGATCCACTCGCGCTGGCGTCGTTCTATCAGCAGGCCACCGGGCTTGAGCCCCACCCGAAGTCGGACGCCGACTTTGCCGGTCTCCACCGTGAGGACGGACTCCTCATCGGCTTTCAACGGGTCGACGACCACCGGCCGCCGAGCTGGCCCGGTCAGGCCGTTCCCCAGCAGCTTCACCTCTGCTTTGACGTAGCGGACCTGGACGAGGCGGAGGCCCGGCTGCTGGAGCTGGGCGCGGGCAAGACGGACCACCAGCCGCACGAGGACACATGGCGGGTCCTCACCGACCCAGCTGGGCATCCCTTCTGCATCGTCAGGAGCTGACTCCCTTCCCCTTGGCCGGTGTTTTCGGCCGGACGGGCTGACGTCCCCCGAGGGGTGCAGTCCCGGCGACCGCGACGTGCGTGGCGGTGCGGACCGCCCGGGAGAAGCCGGGTCAGGGCGGGCCGCCACACCGTCGGGTGACGTGACTCGGCCGGGCGAGTGACTGCGGGGACCTCCGGCTGCTGACGGGCCGACCGGTGTTCCAGGATCGGTGCCGTCGCCGGCATCGGCGAATGGGGTGCCGACCGTGTCCGTGCCGGCTGTTCGAGGAGTTCCGTCCCATGCGTTCACGAGTCATCGCCCTCATGGCCGCCGCCGTCGCGGCCACCACGGCGTTCGCACAGCCCGCCCAGGCCGCGCCGCTCCTCGACGGGGTCTACCGGTTCGCGGCGCTCGCGGACGGCAAGTGCCTGGTCTGGCCCAAGATGAACGCACCCATCGGCACCGTGTCACTGGGCGACTGCGCGGACAGCGCCCACACCTCCGCGAACTGGCACGTACAGCAACGGCCCAACGGGACGATGAACGTCTCCGTGCCGGACTCGGCCCCCACCGGCTGCCTCAGGCTGACCGACGACCACAAGGTGGGGATCAGCGACCGCTGCGACAAGTACGCCGAGTGGACCGTCTCCTACGGTTCCGCCGGGCCCGGCGCGACCGTGTGGGCCGACATCCAACACACCCCCGGCGACCGGTCCACCTCGTGGGGGAACCTCATCGACGATCCCGGCGTCACCGCCCGACTCGTCGTCAGGCCGGTCCCCATCGAACCGCACTACTGGGCCCTCCAGCCGGCCGGCTAGGGGGATGGACGCGCCTTCGGCGTGGACTCCCCGCCCGTGACGGCCGCGCGGGGCTCCGGCCCGCGGGTCAGTCCTGCGGGGCGGGCGGTTCCTCCGCCGCGTACAGTCCCGTGAGCTCGGCGGCGATCCGGGCCAGCCACTGGCGTACCTCCGGCGGCTCCAGCACCTCGATGCCGGCTCCCAGGCCGGCCAGGTGCCCGGCCAGGGCCTTGGCGGCCGGGCCGTCGACCCGTACTTCGGTCCAGCCGTCGGGCAGCGGACGGCCGACACGGACGCGGCCGCCGAGGAGCCGTTGCAGCAGGGGCAGCGTGTCGGGGCGGACGCGGGCCCGGGCGGTCACCGCGTACATGCCGTCCTGGAAAGCCCCGGACAGTGTCCGCCACGCCGCGGCGAGGTCGAAGTCGGGCGGCCGGACCACCGGTTCGCCGGTCGGCTCGACGGAGGTGACCCGGCTGAGCCGGAAGGTGCGCAGGCCCTTGTCCGTACCGGCGACCAGGTAGTCCACGCCCGCCTTGGCCACCAGACCGAGGGGGTCGACGGTGCGTTCGCCGGCTGGTTTGCCGACGCCGGCGTACCCGAGGCGGACGCGGGTCCCATCCACGACGGCGTCCTGGAGCGCGGAGCGGTGGGCAGCGTCGGCGGTGACGGCGTTGCGGGACCAGTCGGTGGCGTCGACGACTCCCGCGCGGGCCGCGGCTCGGGCCTGGACGCGCAGGGCCGGTGGCAGGGCCCGGACCAGCTTGCGCAGGGTGGTGCGCAGTTCGGGGGTGGCCGACAGGGGGCCGGTGACGAGGAAGAGCGCCCGGATCTCGTCGGCGGTCAGCCCGGTGAGGTCGGTGCGGGCCCCGCCGACGAGGGACCAGCCGCCGCCGCGGCCGCGCTGTGAGTAGACGGGGATGCCGGCCGCGGCCAGGGCCTCCAGGTCCCGGCGTGCGGTGCGCTCGGACACCTCCAGTTCGGCGGCCACTTCGGGGACGGTGGCGCGGCCGCGTTCTTGGAGGAAGAGCAGGGTGGCCACCAGCCGGTCGGCTCTCATGGGCTCTTGTCCTCCTTCGGGGGTGCGGTGCTGGGGTGCGGTGCCGTCGTCTTTGCATTCTCTCCGGAGAACTGGCCAGGAGATGGCCACTTTCACTTGCAGGATGAACCCATGAACCAGACCGAGAAGTCGACCGGGAGCCCGTCGGACTCCACCGGTGCCGTCGCCGCGCCCTCTTCGTTCGATCCGCGGAGCGACCTCGCCGCGGCCGTCGAGCTGGCGGGCCGTACGCTGGCCGCCGTCCGGCCCGAGCAGTACGACGCCCCGACCCCCTGCGAGGAGTTCGACGTACGGCGGCTGTCGAGCCACCTCGTCGCCGTCGTGCGCCGGATCTCCGTGATCGGGCGCGGTGAGGATCCGTTCAGCGTCCCGTCCTTCGCCGATGAGGTCGCCGACGGCGCCTGGGCGGCGGCCTGGGGGCCGGGCGCCCGTGAGGTCGCCGAGGTGTGGGCGGATCCGGGCATCCTCGGCCGGCAGCTGCGCCTGCCGATGGGCGTCCTGCCGGGCGCGGCGGCCGCGGCCGTCTACACGCACGAACTCACCGTGCACACCTGGGACCTGGCCAGGGCGACCGGACAGGACCCGGACTGGGACCCGGCCCTCATCGAGCGGGTGATCGGCGTCGTGCGCCGCGCGTTGCCGGCCGAGACCCGGGGCGGACGGATCCCCTTCGCAGAGGTGGTGGCCGTGGACCCCGGGGCTCCGGCCATCGACCGGCTGGTGGCCTGGGCCGGACGCCGGCCCTGAGGGCCCGGGCGGCGGCGGGCCCGGGCCTCGGGCCCGCCGCCCGCTACGGCGTCGGGCGAGTGCTACGCCCGGCCGGGGCACCGCTCAGGCGTTCCACCACCCGTCGGTGCCGCATCCGGCCTCGCAGTGCCACCATCCCTGGGACTTTTCCTGTGCCAGGAGTCTCTTGAGCCCGGCGAGATCCGTGCCTGCCGGCACGGTGGAGGACCCCAGGGGGAAGTCTCGCCGAAGACCTCGCCTCCGAGCCCCAAGGGCGAGGGGCGTTGACGGACCGCTCGGGGGCTTCTCCCGAGCTGGCCCGCGGGGAGGGGCACGGCCCGCCCCGGCGCTGAGCGGCAGGCTGCTGGGGAGGGCCTCGGCGCGGTCAGCCGGCGACGTTCGCGCAGACGATGTAGAAGGTCACGGTCTCCGTCTGGTCCCCCTCGTTGTCCACGGCGACCTCCCAGCGCGTTCCGTCAGCGTTCGGACCGGACCAGTCCACTTCCAGGCCGGAGGTGCCGCTCGTGGTGGGGACGACACCGCCGCTCAGGGCGCGCTTGCCGGTGGGGCAGGTGGCCCCCCGAGCCGCCGACGAGTTGGGCTCCAGCGTGACCGTGTCGATGGGGATCACCTCGTACCCGGTGATCCCGCCGCCGTTGGGGGGTGCCGGCGTCCCGGTCTGTTCGCAGGTCCCCCCTTGGGCGACCTGGTTGTCGTTGCCGTTCACGTTGGTCTGGAGGCCGCACACCACGGGCGACAGGACGCCGGACAGGAGCCCCCCGTCGGCGTGCGCGGTGCTGACGCTCGCGCCGCCGATCGCGACTGAGGCCGCCAGTGCCGCCATGAACCGCACAGTCCGCATCACACACTCCCGCGTTCGCTCCAGGTCAACCGATTCGTCCCGAATGTAGGGGTCGGGGGTGGCGGGAGGTGAGACCGACACCGCCCGCTCAGTCTTTCGGCTCGCTCGGCGGGAGACCCGCGAGGAGGCGGTCCCGCCGCCGCGTGGTCGCGGCACGCGAGGGCGTCCGGTCTTCTGACCGTCACGGCGCGCCGGGCGGTCCGGGCTTCTCCGGGTGGGGGCGTGGTCCTCGGGCGAGGGCGCCGGGCCACCAGCTGCGCGGGCCGATGTCGAGCACCAGTGCCGGGACCAGGAGGGACCGTACGACGAGGGTGTCGAGGAGGACGCCGAAGGCGACGATGAAGGCGATCTGCACGAGGAAGGCGAGCGGGATGACCATGAGCGCCGCGAAGGTGGCCGCGAGGACCACGCCGGCCGAGGTGATGACGCCGCCGGTGGTGGTCAGGCCGCGCAGCACCCCGCGGCGCACTCCGTGGACGAGGGACTCCTCGCGGACGCGGGACATGAGGAAGATGTTGTAGTCGACGCCGAGCGCCACGAGGAAGACGAAGCCGTACAGGGGGACGGAGGCGTCCGTGCCGCTGAAGCCGAGCAGGTGCTCGAAGACGAGTGCGGAGACGCCCAGGGTGGCCAGGAAGTTCAGGGCCACGGTGGTGACGAGCAGCAGCGGGACCAGGAGGGAGCGCAGGAGGAGGACGAGGATCAGCAGGATGATGCCGAGGACGACGGGGACGATGAGCGTGCGGTCGCGGGCCGCGGTCCGTTCGGTGTCGTGCTTCTGGGCGGTGTAGCCGCCGACGAGGGCGTGCGCGGCCGGTACCGCGTGCAGGCGTGAGCGCAGCTCGGTGACCGTCTTCTTCGCGGCGTCGCTGTCGGCGGCGGCCCGGAGGGTGGCGTCGATGCGGACGCGGCCGTCGACGACCGCGGGCTCGCCGCCGGGCCGCCCCGAGGCGGTCACGGGTGCCGCGGAGGCGACGCCGTCCGTGGCCCGGGCCGCCGCCTGGACCTCGGTCGCCTTCGCGGCGTCCGCGATGATCACCGCGGGCTGGCCCGCTCCGCCGGGGAAGTGCCGGCTGAGGGTGTGCTGGGCGGCGACGGAGGGGGCGTCCTTGACGAAGATCTCGTCCAGCGGCACGCCCTTGGAGGACAGGCCCGGCGAGAACGCGGCCAGGGCGAGCAGGAGCAGCGTGGTCGACACCCAGACCCGGCGGGGTGACCGGTCGATGACGGCGGCGACGCGGTGCCACAGCCGGTGGCCTTCCGCCGTGGCGTCGTCGGCCTTGGGCGTGGCGGGCCAGAACGCGGCCCGGCCGAGCAGGACGAGCACGGCGGGCAGGAAGGTGAGGGTGGCGAGGACGGAGCAGACGATGCCGATGGCGCCGACCGGGCCGAGGGCCCGGTTGTTGGTCAGGTCGCCGGCGAGCAGGGCGAGCAGGCCGAGGGCCACGGTGGCCGCGCTGGCGGTGATCGCGCCTGCCGAGCGTCGGACGGCGGCCAGCGCCGCGGCCGTCCGGTCGCCGCGCGCCGCCAGTTCCTCCCTGAACCGTGCGGCCAGCAGCAGCGCGTAGTCGGTCGCCGCGCCGATGACCAGGATGGACAGGATGCCCTGCACCTGTCCGTCGACGCGCAGGGTGCCGCGGTCGGCCAGGGCGTAGACGACGGCGCAGGCCAGGCCGAGGGCGAAGACCGCGCTGATGATGATCACGAGGGGGAGCAGCAGGCTCCGGTAGACCAGCAGCAGGATCAGGAGCACGGCGCCGAGTGCCACGCCCAGCAGCAGGCCGTCGATGCCGGAGAAGGCGTCCGCGAGGTCGGCCTGTGTGGCCGCCGGCCCCGCGACGCGTGCGCTCAGGGCGGGTACGGAGTCCGCCGCCGCGCGCACCTCCTCCATGACGGCCGGCAGCTCGTCGCCCAGGTCGGGGGCGAGCGGGACGACGGCCTGCAGGGCCCGGCCGTCGTCGGAGCGCAGGGCGGGCGACGGTGGGCCGGTGATGCCGTGGCGTCCTGTCAGGGCGGTGACGGCGCGTGTCGCGTCCTGCTGCTGGGTGTCGGTGACGCGGCCGCCGTCCCGCGCCTGCCAGACGACGATCGCGGGCACCGACGGGGACCGCTCGAAGGCCTTCCGCTCCTCGAGGACCCGGGTGGATTCCGCGCTCCGGGGCAGGAAGGCGGCCTGGTCGTTGGTGGCGACTTCGCCGAGCCGTCCCGCGTAGGGGCCGAGCGTTCCTCCGATGCCCAGCCAGAGCGCCAGCAGGACCACGGGCACCAGCCACCTGGCCCACCGCGACGTGTTCCTCATCGACAGAACCCCTCTATTACTCAACCGTAAAGTATCTCAATGATCGAGAGATCATATGCTGGGGGGATGCCCAGCGCCGACACCCCTCCCCCCGTACTTCCGTGCGACGACCCGATCGGGTTGCAGTCCTTCGCCGTGCTGCTGCGCGCGATGAACGCGGAGTTCAACCGGATCGCCGCGGAGTTCGCCCGGGAGCAGGGCCTGCACCTGACCGACGTGCAGGCGCTGATCGCCGTGCTGGACGCCGAACGGGACGAGGACGCCGGCCCCATGACCCCCGGGCGGCTGGGCTCCCGCATGAACCTCACCTCGGGGGCGGTCACCGCCTGCCTGGACCGGCTGGAGAGGGCCGGCCACATCGTCCGGGTGAGGGCGGCGGACGACCGGCGCGTGGTCCACGTCCATTACGCCCAGGCGGGCCGCGAGGCCGCGCGCGAGTACTTCCGTCCGCTCGCCCGCTCCACCGACGCCGCGCGGGCCCGGTTCAGCCCGGACGAGCTGCACACCGTGGTGCGTTTCCTCGCCGAGATGAACGACCAGCTCGCGCGCGTGCGCCGCTGAGGAGCACCTGCCGCGCCTCCGCGGTGGGGGGTTCGGTGTCGTTCTCACCGGTACGGGCGGCGGGTGTGATGGCGTTCGGGGTGTTTTGGTTCACGTCCTCAAGGGCCGTCTTCCGGCGCGCGGTTGCCCCCGGGGCTGCCCTCGCGGGCATTCTGCGGACCGGTGGTGTCGGGGAGTCTTGATCTCGGAAGGGCCCCCCGGGAAGCCACCGCGACCCGGCGGGAACACCGCCCTTCCGTTCGCACATCACTTCACTCACCGAGGAGTAGTCATGGGTAGCTTCGACTGGGGCCGTAACTGGAAGAAGACCGTTCTGCCGGGCACCGAGCTCACGGACGTGACCGAGGCGGAGCAGGGCGCGATCGCCGAGCTGCTCGACATCGCCGAGAGCACCGTGGTCATCAACAAGTAAGGCGTTGTACCAGCAGGCGGGCACGGGATCGCATCCGGTGCCCGCCTGCGACGTCGCGCCGCGCGGACCGACGCCGCGGCGCCCCGGCGGGCAGAACACGAGCGGACATGGGTGGGAAGATGCTGCACCAGTACGGCGAACGAGAGATTCCGCTGGCGGAGTCCTGGAAGCGCGGCACGGAGGCCCTCGCCGCGCTGGGGCTGACGGCCGCGTACACCGACCTGGGCGGGGACCCGGGGGCGTGGCACTGCCAGCTGCACGAGGCGGACGGGACGCCGGTCCCCAGCCTCGCCGGGTGCGGCAAGGGATACGGCATGGCCGCCAAGGTGGGGGCGCTCTACGAGGCGCTGGAACACCACCTCGCCGCCACGGTCACCATAGAACCCGCGGACGTCGTCCTCCGCTCCGCGCACGAGATCTCCAGCGGCCCCTTCGCGCCGGACGTCTCCTCGCTCCTCCTCTCCGCCGGCCCGGACGGGCAGGTGGCCTGCCGCAGTCATCGCGCCGTGCACGGGGACGCCACCTGCGACGTGCCGGTGTTCGTCAACTGCCCCTGGTACCTGGAGGACGAGGCCCAGGACCTGCGGTCGCGGCTGGGGGACCACTACCCCTACGGCGCCCTCGGCCGCTACAGCGTCAACAGCGGCTGCGCCACCGGCGCCTCCGTCACCGAGGCCACGGTGCACGCCGTCAACGAAGTGGTCGAGCGCGACGCGTTCTCCCTGCTGCTGATCCGCACGTTCCTCGCCCCGCGGCCCGCGCCGCTGACCGTCGTCGACCCGGACACCCTGCCCGAGCGGCTCGCCTCGCTCCTGAAGGCGACCGAGGAGCGCGTGGGCGCGCCGGTCGTCCTCATCGACATGACGAGCGACATCGGCATCCCGAGCTTCATGGCCTGGTCGGCCCCGCAGCGGTCCGGCATGATCCGGCGCGGCTGCGGCACGTCCCTGGTCTCCGCGTACGCGGCGGAGCGGGCGCTCACCGAGCTGATCCAGTGCATCGCCGTCACCTCCCGCCCCGGCTACGACCATCCCGAGCGCAGCTCCCTCGAGGGCTACCCGGCGCTGATGCGCTGCTCGGAGATGGACCTGCGTCCGGCCCTCGGCACCGCCCGGACCGTCGCGTTCACGCAGACGCCGACGTGCGGCGAGCCGGAGCAGTACCTCGCGGCCCTGGTGGAGCAGCTGGCGCGGCGGGGACACACCCCCTACGCCCGCCCGCTGCACACGTTCGCCAACGGGGTGTCCGTCGTCAGCGTCGTGATCCCCGGCCTGGAGCGGTTCGCGCTCATCACGGACGGGCGGGTCGTCGTCCCCGGGAGCCGCGGGCGGCAGGCGCAGCGCGCGGTTCCCCAGCCGGCCGGTCCGCACGCCGATGCCGCCTGACGCCCCCTCCGGCAGCGGCGCGCGCTTCCTGCTGCGCTCACTGGCCCCCGTCAAGGCCGTCTTCGGCGCGGGTGCCGCCCTGAGCCTGGCGGGCGGGGTCGCCGGGCTCTTCCAGCCCCTCATGGCGAAGGACGTGATCAGCTCGCTCGGCGAGGACGGCCCCTCGCCGGCGCCGTTCGTCCTGCTGGCGCTGCTGGTCGTGGCCGCGGCCCTGCTGACCGCGTGCGGCGATTTCCTGCTGGAGCGCACCGCCGAGACGATCGTGCTCGGGACCCGCACCAGGCTGATCCGCCGCGTCCTGTGCCTGAAGGTCGACGCGGCCGCCCGGCTGCAGCCGGGCGACCTGCTCACCCGGGTCACCAGTGACGCGGCGGTGCTGCGCCAGACGGTGTCGCACGCCGTCACCCAGATCTTCTCCAGCAGCCTGCTGATCGTCGGCTGCGTGACCCTGATGGCGTTCACGGCTCCCCTGCTGATGGCCGTCACCGCGGGCGCGCTGCTGCTCGTCGCCCTGTCGGCGGGGGTGGCGCTGCCCCGGATGCGCGCGTCCGCCGAGCAGGTGCAGCAGTCGGTGGGCGCTCTGGGCGCCGTGCTGGAACCCGCCCTGAACGCGCTGCGGACCGTCAAGGCGTTCGGTGCGGAAGGCCGGGAGGCGGCCGCCGCCGAACGAGCCGCGGAGCGGGCCTGGCGGTACGGCGTCAAGGCGGCCGGCTGGCGGGCCGTCGCGGGCACCGCCATGACCATGTCGGTGCAGACGGCCTTCCTGGCGGTCCTGGGAGTGGGCGGCGCGCAGGTCGCGTCCGGGGACCTCTCGTCGGCCGGGCTGGTGGCCTTCCTGCTGTACCTCTTCTACGTCATGCAGCCGCTGGACGCCCTGGTGCAGGCGCTCGGCACCGTCCAGGTGGGGCTCGCCGCCGTGCAGCGCCTGGAGGAGCTGGACGGCCTCCCGGCCGAGGACCCCGGACCCGCGCGGACCCCGGCGGCGCCGCTGCCCGTGCCGCGTCCCGCCGCTCCCCTGCTGGCCCTGGACGACGTCTCGTTCCGCTACGACGCCGGGCACCCGGTCCTGAGCCGGGTCAGCCTGCGGGTCCCGCACCGCGGGCTGACGGCCCTCGTCGGCCCGTCCGGGTCCGGCAAGAGCACCGTCCTCGCGCTCCTGGAACGCTTCCACGAGCCGGTGTCCGGGCACATCCGCATCCACGGCCGGGACGTGGCCGGACTGCCCCTGCACGAGTTGCGCCGCCGCATCGGGTACGTGGAACAGGACAGTCCGCTGCTCTGCGGGACGCTGCTGGAGAACGTCTGCTACGGGCTGCCCGGCACCGACCGGGACAAGGCCCGGGAGGTCCTGGGCAGGGTCGGCCTGACCGGCCTGCTGGACCGCCTGCCCGAGGGCCTGGACACTCCCCTGGGCTCCGGCGGCACCGCGGTCTCGGGCGGTGAGCGGCAACGCATCGCCATCGCCCGGGCGCTGGCGCGCGACCCGGAGCTGCTGCTGCTGGACGAGGTGACCTCCGGTCTCGACGCCGCCAGCGAGAAGGTGGTCATGGAGACCGTCCGTGCGGTGAGCCGGAGCACGGCGGTGGTCCTCGTCTCCCACCGCATGTCCTCGGTCAAGGACGCCGACGCCATCGTGGTCCTCAACGACGGGCGGCTGCTGGCCACCGGCACCCACGACGAACTCCTGGGCGCCAGCCCCTTCTACCGCGAACTGGCCGGCGCCTCCGCGCCGGCCGGGTGAACGGCCGGCCGCGGCGGCGGGGCGCCGTCCGGCGGAGTCGGCGAGGCGGACCCGGATGGCGTCCGGCTCCGGGCGGGCCGTCGCGCGGAGGCGCCGGTAGTGGCTGCTCGGGTGGGTCAGACGGCGGGGGTGGCCGACTTCTCGTTGACGCCGATGACGTAGCCGTCGAGGTCGCGGAAGTAGAACAGGCGCATGCCGTTGTGTTCGGCGAGGGGCTTGACGATCTCGGCGTGCCGGGCGATCCGGTCGTACGCGGCCTGGAGGTCGTCGACGCCCAGGTAGTGCATGCCGGCGAAGCCGATGGGGGTGTCGGCGAGGACGGGCAGCCAGTTCTTCAGGTCGGCGTTGCTGTAGAGCATTCCGCAGAACTCGCCGTCGTGGAACAGCATGTGGATGTCGTCGCCGGGCCTGGCGCCGCTGGAGTCGGTGGTGAAGCCGAGCTTCTCGTAGAAGGCGATGCTGGCCGCGGTGTCCTTGACGCTGAAGCAGGGTGCGTAGCCCATGGCGGGTTCCTCACTGTGGTGCCCTGGTGCGGGCGGGATGGGTGGGGTGCGGTGGGTGTTGTCATGCGTCGGGGGTGTGGGCGGCCTCGCTGACGCAGAAGGGCTGGCCGGAGGGGTCCAGCAGGACCGTCCAGTGCCCGCCGCCGGGCTGGTGGCCCGGCCTGGTGGCGCCCAGCTCCAGGAGGCGCTGCTCGGCCGCGGCGACGTCGTCGAAGGCGAGGTCCAGGTGGAAGGGCAGCTCCTCCTCGGGCCAGTTCGGCGCCTTGAAGTCCCGGGCCGTGTAGAAGACGTACGCCGTGGCGCCGTCGGTGACGTAGAACGCGGTGGGCACGCCGTGCTCGTTCGGGAACTCCTGGGTGACCTTCCAGCCCAGGGCGGCGGCGTAGAACTCCGCGAGCACCCGGCCGTCGGGGCCCCAGAACGCGTACGAGGTCACGCGGCCGGTGGCAGGGGGGCGTGGGGCATGGCCGGGCTTCATCGAGATCACTCCAGGGGTACGGGACCGCGTCGTGGGGGGCGGGCCCCGCGCGTCGGCTTTTGAACAGTACATACGTACTGTACGCGCGTACTGGATGGTGCGCAATTCGGGCATATCGTTTTGACGTGTCGGGGATGCGGCGCCCGTCCGGAGCCACGAATGCCGTGGCGACCGCGCTGCTGCGGCTCACCGCGCACCGGAGGGGGAGTACAGTACGTACGTACTGGATCTTTTACCGGCCCCAGGAGTCGCCGCCGTGCCCCAGGACAGTGCCCCTCGCCGCCGTCGCGATCCCGAACGCCGTATCGCGGAGATCACCGCCGCGACCGGCCGCGTCATCGCCGACCGCGGCATCGAGGGGCTGACCCACCGGGCGGTCGCCGAGGAGGCCGGCGTCCCGCTGGGCGCCACCACCTACCACTTCAAGACCAAGGACGACCTCATCCAGGCCGCCCTCCAGCAGGCGTACGAGCGCTACGCCGCGATGCTCCACGACTGGGTCGCCCAGCGCCCCGACCTCACCGCCCACCAGCTGGTCGTGCTGCTCACCGACGCCCTCATGAGCTACTTCGGGGCCGACCGCGACCGCGCCCACGAGATCGTCGAGCTGGAGCTCTACCTCGCCGCGCTGCGCCGCCCGGCCCTGCGCCCCCTGGTCGACCAGTACACCGAGGCCACCGTCAACGCCCTGCTCCCCTATACCGACCCCGTCACCGCCCGCACCGCGGCCGCGGCCATGAACGGGCTCAGCCTGCAAGGCCTGGCCGCCTCCCGGCCCCCCACCCGCACCGAAGTCGAGGACGTCCTCGCCCGCATCCTCACCACCCCCAACCCGGCACTCCCCGCCTGACGGGCGGTCAGGGCCGGCGCGGGGCAGGCGGGGTGGGTGTGACGGGCCGCCGGGCGGTCCGCCGTGAGCGGGGCCGGGCGCGTTGGGTTAGGTTCCGGGCGTGACTCACGATCGCGGAGGGCTGCTGGGCGGCCGGTACCGGCTGGCGGAACTGCTCGGCCAGGGCGGCATGGGGACGGTCTGGCGGGCCCACGACGAGCAACTCGACCGCGAGGTCGCCCTCAAGGAGCTGCGGCTCCCCGACGACCTCGACGCCTCCGGGCGCAAGGCCTGGATCGGCCGCCTCGACCGCGAGGCACGGGCGGCAGCCCGGCTGAAACACCCGGGGGTCATCACCGTCCACGACCGGATAGCCGGCGATGACGGGCGTCCGTGGATCGTGATGGAACTCGTCCACGGCCGGTCCCTGGACGATCTGGTCAAGGAGGACGGTCCGCTTCCGCCGGCCCGGGTGGCGCAGATCGGTCTCCAGGTCCTGGACGCGCTGCGCGCCGTGCACGCCACGGGTGTCACCCACCGGGACATCAAACCCGCCAACGTGCTGCTCGAGGGCGACCGGGTGGTGCTGACCGACTTCGGGATCGCCGCCGTGGAGGGCGAGGCCGGTCTGACCCGGTCGGGGGCGCTCATGGGGACCCCCGTCTACATGGCCCCCGAGCAGGTGCGCGGGCTTCCCGCGACCGCCGCCTCCGATCTGTGGTCGCTGGGCGCGACGTTGTTCACCGCGGTGGAGGGGCATCCTCCGTTCGGCGGCTCCGGTTCCTGGGCCGTCTTCGTCGCCATCGCCACCGAGGAGCCCGCTCCCGCCGTGCGCGCGCAGGAGCTCGCGCCCGTGCTGGAGGGCCTGCTCCGCAAGGACCCGGCGCGGCGCCTCACCGCCGACGAGGCGCACGGCCTGCTCGCCGGGCCGGCGGGCGGGGCCGGGCCGTCCGGGCCGGCGGGCGGGGCGGCTGCGGGTGACGCGTCCACGCTGAGGCTGGGCGCGTCACCCGGAGCCGCCCCGGGGGCGGAACCGCTGGTCCCTCCGCCACCCGGCCCCGCCCGCCGCGCCCGCCGCGCCCGGCGGAGGTACGCGCCGGGGCTGGCGGTGGTCTTCGTGGCGGCCGCGTTCGCGATTCCCTGGTGGCTGCCGGCGTCCAGGTCCGGCGCCGACGACGGCCGCGGCCGCGCGACCGGTTCCACGACGTCCGCCCGCCCTTCCTCCTCCCCCTCTGCGACCCCGTCCTCGTCTCCCCCGCCCTCCTCGCCCACGCCCCCCGCCTCGCCCAGTCCGAGCCCCACTCCCACGCCCAAGCCGACGCCCGAGCCCGCGCACACCCCCCTCGACCGCCGGGCCATCGAGCGCGTGTTCGCGGTCTACATGAACGGCCTGGCCGACCACGACATGACCTCGCTGCGCCGGGGCACCTGCCCGCGGCTGCGCTCGACGCTGCTCGGATTCGCCCTCAACGGCTACTACGTGGACCGCTGGGAACTCCTGCCGTACGAGATCCCGCCGGACCGGGACGAGCTCAGCGTGGAAGCGAGGATCACCCGACGGGACCCCGTGACCGGGAAGCTCGCGGGCGACGTCCTCAACCAGTGGATCATCGAGCGGGACGCGGACCAGCAGTACTACGTGTGCGGCTGGCTCAACGAGGAGTGACCCACCCCAGCCCTTTGCCAGATTGGGCAACTTAGTTTGCCGTTGTTGACAAGTCGCTTTCCGTGCTGGGTTAATGAGGTGCCACACTGTTGCCCGAATTGGCAATGTCGGGCGCGGCTTCAGAGCACGAGGAAGGCAGCGCATGGAGAACGCAAGCCCCCACAGGATCCTGATCGTGGGCCTCGACCGCTACGGCATGCGGGCATGCGTCCGCCTCGGCCTGGAGGTCACCGTCGTCTGCGGCGCGGCCGCCTGGGACCAGGGGCACATCGCGATACCGGACGAGGTCACGGTCATCCGCGTCGACGACCACACCAGCGCCGAGGCCGTGCTCATGGCGCTCGCCCGCGCCGGGCTGACCTCCGGGTCCTTCGACGCCGTGTACACCACCACGGAGGACTCCCTGGTGATGGTCGGTCTGCTGGCCGCGCACCTCGGTCTGCCCGCCGTGCCGCCCGATGTCGCGGTGCGCTTCCGGGACAAGGCGGTGCAGAAGCGGGAGATCAGGGCGGCGGGCCTGGCCACGGCGGAGACCGTGGTCGTCGACGACGTCCACGACGTCGCCGGGATCAGCCGGCTCCCTTCTGACCGGGCCGTACTGAAGCCGGTCGCGGGAGCGGCCACCGAGCGGACGACCGTCGTGTCCTCGGTGGCGGAGCTGCGCGGCCGCAGCGAGGAGTACCGGCGGCAGGGCACCGCGCAGCGCACCTTCGTCCTGGAGGAGTTCGTCCGGGGTGAGGAGTGGATAGCCGACGGTGTGGTGTTCGAGGGCGAGCTGCTGTTCTGCGCCCTCGGCCGGTACGGCGACCCGTGCCTGACCGCCGTCGACAGCGGACGCCCGCTGAACTTCCGCCACTTCGACCCCGCCGAGGAGGGCTGGGCCTACGACCGGGCCCTTCCCGTGGTGTCGGCCTCGCTCGCGGCGCTGGGCCTGCGGGACGGGATGTTCCACATGGAGCTCTTCCACGACCCCGGGACCGGTGCGCTCACCTTCGGCGAGTGCGCGGCGCGCCGGGGCGGCGCCCTCGTCCAGGAGGTCGTGCACGCGAAGTTCGACGTCGACCTGGCCGCGTGCGCCATCCAGGTCGCGCTCGGACGGCGTCCCGAGATCGACGTCAAGATCCGCCCGGGAGCCATCGGCGGCGCGTATCTGACCGCCGGTGCGGGGCTGCTGCTCGACTGTCCCTCGGCGGACCAGGTCATGGCGCGGCCGGGGGTGGAGTTCGTCCGGATCGAGCGGCCCGTCGGCGCGCACACCCCGGCCGTCTCCGGTACGAACCACCGGATCGGCCAGTTCATGGTGGCGGCGGACACCCCCGAGGAGTTGCAGCGGCGGTTCGCGAAGGTGTGGGACTGGTTCGGGCCGCAGGTGAGGATCGTCCCGGACGGGCTCACGCCGCGCGAACTGCGCGCGCTCCAGCCCGCGCTGCGCCCCGGTGTCCGCTTCGGGGACGCGCTGTGGCGGTGACGGCGACCGTGCCCGGGCCCGCCCGGGGCGGCGGCCTGCGCAGGCTGCTCCCCGCATCGCCGGCGCAGCGCGTCCTGACCTTCGCCACCTTCGCCAACAGCTTCGGCGGCGGGATGTTCACCACGGCGAGCGCGCTGTACTTCACGCGCGTCGTGGGGCTGCCGGCCGGGCAGGTCGCCATCGGCCTGTTCGGCGGGGCGATGGCGGGCCTGGTCGCCGGGGTCCTGGTGGGACGGCTGGCGGACCAGTGGGGACCCAAACGGGTGCACGTCACGGTCATGCTCTGCGGCGGGGCGGTGATCTCCTGCTTCACCCTGGTCGGTTCCTTCTGGTCCTTCCTGGCGGTCTCCCTGGTCGCGGGAATGATCATTCCCGCGGACGTGGCCAGCAAGGCGCCGCTCATCCGCGGGGTGGCCGACGGGAACCCCACGGTGCTCATCGGCTACCTGCGGTCGGTGACGAACCTGGCCCTCGCGCTCGGCTCGGTCGCCGCCGGCTTCGCGATCCAGATCGACAGCCGGCCCGCGTACCTGGCCCTGGTGGTCTGCCGGGCCCTGGCGTACGTGAGCTGCGGCCTCATCCTGCTGCGGCTGCCGAGGATCGCGGCCGGCGCCGGGAAGCGCGAACGGGGCTGGGCCGCGCTGCGCGACCGCACGTACCTCAGCGCCACGCTCGTCAACGCGGTGCTGTCGCTGAACTACGCCGTGTCCGGGTTCCTGCTGCCGCTGTGGATCGTCGCGCACACGAGCGCGCCCCGGTGGGTGGTCTCGGCGGTCCTGGTGCTCAACATGGCCTTCGTGGTGCTGCTCCAGGTCAAGGTCAGCCGCGGGGTGCGGGACGTGCACGCGGCCGGCCGGCGCATGGCCTGGGCAGGTGCGGCCTTCGCCGCCGGGCTCACGCTCATGGCACTGGCCGACGGGCCCTCCCGCTGGACGGCGACGGCGCTGCTCATGGGCGGCATGGCCGTCTTCGCCCTCGGCGAGCTCTGGTACGCGGCCGCCTCGACCCAGTACTGCTTCGGGCTCGCGCCCGCCCGCCTGCAGGGGCAGTACGCCGGGGTGTTCGGGCTGGGCAGCGGGGCCGTGCAGGCGGTCGCCCCGGCGGTGATGAGTCTGTTGCCGCTCGGCATGGGGCTGCCGGGCTGGCTGGTGCTCGGCGGGCTCCTGCTGTGCGTCGGCCTGGGCAGCGGGCCGCTGGTGGCCCGGGCGGGCAGGACCGGGCCGGCGGCATCGGCCTGAACGGCCGCCCGCGGGGCGGGTGGGCGAACGGGCGCGGCGGACACGGCGGACACGGCGCGACGGGAGCCGGGCCGGAGGGAGGACCTCCGGCCCGGCTTCCGCGCGGGACGACCGCGGGCGGAGGCGGACGTCAGGAGCGGTGGTGGTCGGCGATGGCCTCGGCCGCCGCGCGGTGGCCGGTGCGTGCCAGGACGGGGTTGCGGCCGCCGCGGTAGTAGTGCTCCGCGGTGAGCCCGAAGCGCAGGGCCCAGCCCCGTCCCCGGGCCCACGTGGCGTCGTCCACGCCGGCCGCCTCGCGGAAGGCGTCCCGGGTATCGGCGGTCAGCAGGGTCCAGGCCGCCATCAGATCGCACGCGGGGTCACCGACGCCCACGAGCCCGAAGTCGATGACGGCCGTGAGCCGGCCCTGGCGGCCGAGCAGGTTTCCCGGCAGCAGGTCGCCGTGCAGCCACACGGGTGCGCCCCGCCACCCCGGTGCCCGTACGGCCGCCTCCCAGGCGGCGGTCGCCGCCCCGGCGTCGTGCGTGCCGTCGGCGCCGAGGTCCCGGATCGCCGCCCGGACCTCGTCGTCGGCGGTGTCCACCGGACCGCCGCGGAACGAGCGCGGTCCCCCGGCGGTGCCGACGCGGTGGAGCGCCGCGAGGAAGCGGCCCAGCGCGGCGGCCGCGTCCCGGAGTCCGTTTCCGTCGAGGGGCCGGTCGTACAGGTTCTCGCCGTCGAGCCAGCGGTACACCGACCAGGCGGACCCGTACCCCTCCCCCGGAGCCCCGTGCCCCAGCGGCTCGGGCACCTCCAGGGGCAGGTGCGGGGCGAGGTGCGGCAGCCAGCGCTGCTCGGCGGCAACCTGCCCCTCGGCGCCGGGGACGCGGGGGAGGCGTACGGTCATGTCCTCGCCCAGCCGGTACATGGCGTGGTCCGTGCCGGACGAAGCCACCTTCCGTACGGGCAGGCCCGCCCACCGCGGGAACTGCGCCGCGATCAGCCGCTCGACGAGCGACTCGTCGATCCCGGCCCCGTCGGCACGCTTCGTCACACCGGTCACCTCTGCTTCCCCGGGGTCGACGCCGGATCCGGCGCCGGATCCGGCGCCGCCTCCGGCATCCTCGTACAGGCCACGACGAACAGCACCCACCCGGCGAGCGAGGCGACCGCGAAGACCAGCAGCGAGTTCCACAGGCCCAGCCGCTCGCCCATGACGCCACCGAGGAACGCGCCGAGGGGGAACGGCCCGTACGTGAGCATCCGGTACGCGGCGGTCGCCCGGCCCAGGACGTCCGAGGGGATCACCGTCTGGCGGAACGCCACGACGTGGACGTTGTAGATGGTCAGGCCGAATCCGTAGACGGCGAACGTCAGCGTCGCCAGGGCGAAGTTCCAGCCGGTGCCGGCCCCGGTCGGCAGCAGCAGCACCGGCGCGACGGACGAGGCGCTGCTGGCCAGGATCAGGATCCTGGGGAATCCGAACCGGTTGCCGGCCCGCTTGGCCACCGCCGCGCCGGCGAGGGAGGCGACGCTGCCGAAGGCGAGGACGAAGCCGACCCCTCCGGCGTCCATGTGGAGTTCCTTGACCGCGTAGACCAGGAAGAGGGTGAGGATCGCCTGTTCGCACATGTTGAACCAGCCGGCCCGCAGACTGAGCATGCGCAGGATCCGGTTGCGCCACAGCAGCCCGAAGCTGGTGACGATGTCGGCCAGGCGCGGCCGGCCGGCCGCCTCCGGGTCGCGTGCCGCTTCCCGGTGCCGGATCAGGAGCATCGCCACGAACGCCGCCAGGTAGGCGATGACGTTGGCCAGGATCGCGAACCAGGCGCCCAGCACCTTGATCAGCAGGCCGCCGAAGCCGGAACCGCCGATCTGGGCGACCGCGTACGAGCCCTGGAGCTTGCTGTTGGCGTCCACGAGGTGCTGCTGCGGCACGAGCGCCGGAAGGTAGGCGAGGTAGCCGACGTCGAACACGGCGGTTCCGGAGCCCACCACGAACGCGACGGCGCACAGCGCCGGGACGCTCAGGCCGTCGGTGAGGTAGAGCACCGGCACCACGGCCAGGGCCACGGCCCGCACCGCGTTGGCCACCAGGATGACCAGCCGCCGGTCGAACATGTCGATCACGAGGCCGGCGAAGGGGGTCACGCACAGCGCGGGCAGGAACTGCATGGCCGTCACGAGGCCGACTTCCGCCGCGCTGCCTCCCAGGGCGCCCAGCACCAGCAACGGGAGTGCCAGCTGGGTCACCTGGGAGCCGAGCGCGGCGACGGTCTCCCCCGACCAGAGCTTGAGGAAGTCGTGGTTGTGCCACAGGCCCCGGCCGGGCCGGCCGGGGCCGGCCGGGGCGTTCGCCGTCCGGCTCCGGGGGCTAGTCACCGCGGTACTCCTCGGCTCCGTCGCCGAGGGCGGCCAGCGCCGCGGCGGTCTCCTCGCGGGTGCCGGCGAGGATCGCGTATCCCAGCCGGTCCTCGGGGCCGCGCGGTATCCGGGCCACGGTCCCCTCGCCCGCGAAGTAGCGCAGTTCGCGCAGGGTGTCCACGAGCGGCGGCAGGGCGGCGGTCTCCCAGGTCACGGGGTGGCGGAACGGCGTCTCGCCGTCGCCGACGAAGAACCGGATGGCGGAGCGTTCGGCGGCCGGTGTCCCCTGGGTCGTCCGCCCGCCCACCACCGCCGCGAGTTCGGCGGTGTTCAGGTTCCAGCCGGTGGCCAGCTCGACGAGCCGCGGGATCTGGCCGCCGGCCGGGCGCCCCGCGATCTCCATCAGGACGGGGCCCTCGTCGGTCATGCGGAACTCCGCGTGGGAGACGCCCGCCTCCATGCCGAGCGCGTCGAGCGCGCGGACCGTCGCCTCCGACAGCAGCTCGCGCTCCGTGTCCGAGACCGCCGCCGGGGAGACGTGGGCGACCTCGACGCAGTACGGCGGCCGGGTCAGGTACTTGTCGGTGATCGCGAGGACCTGGGTGTCACCGGGTGCCCAGGTCACCGCCTCGACGCTGTACTCCTTGCCGGTGACGTAGCGGTCCACGGCGACCCGCCCGCTCGCGGCCAGCGCGGCGGCGGCGCGGAAGGCCTCGGCGAGTCCGTCCGGACCGTCGACGACCTGGACGCCGCCGCTGCCGCCGTAGTCCGTCGGCTTGACCACGACCGGGAAGCGGCCGCCGGCGAGGGACACGCACTCCTCCACGGTGCGGGCCACGCCGAGCTGCGGCGAGGGGAGGCCCTGCTCCCGCAGCCGTCCGTGCATGACGCCCTTGTCCCGGAAGTGGCCCGCGGGCATCCGCGGCGCCGGTACGCCGAGCTTGCGGGCGACCTCCCGGGCGATGTCGGTGGACAGTTCCTCCCAGCAGAGGATCGCGTCCCACGCGAAGCCGGCCGAGCTCGCCGCTTCGAGCATGGAGTCGACGGAGAAGCGGTCACCCGCGCGCCACCAGTCGCACTGGTTGACGGGGACGCGGTGCGGCAGGTCGATGATCCCGACGAAGTGCCCCGCGTCGCGCAGCGACTTGAGTCCGAACTCCTTGTTGTCGCCGAGTCCGGCGATCAGCACCTTCATCGTGCTCCCGCCTTCCCGCCGAACACGGCGAAGCCCTGCTCAAGCTGCCGGAAGGCGGACTCGACCGAGCAGCGCAGCAGGCCCGCGGCGTCGAGCTCCTTCACCCAGCGCTTGCCCGCCTCCACGTCGCCGACGGTGGTGACCAGCTGCATCCGGTCGGTGTTGACGAAGCAGCGGTTGGTGGGCTTGCGCGCGGTCACCCGCATGACGTCGGCGCCCTCGGGGTGCTCGGGCACCTCGACGCCGGGGATCTCGGCCGACGGCAGCTCGATCGCCACCGCGCGGGTGCGCGCCCCGGGCAGCGGCTCGCCGAGCGCGGCCGCGGTGAACACCGCGTGCGGGTCGGTGCCGCTGCCCGTGGCGCCCAGGTCGGAGAGGCCGCCGAGGCGCGGGTTGATCTCGAGCACGACGATGTCGTCCTCGACGACCGCGAAGTCGATCTGCCACGGGCCGTACGGGGCGAAGTTGTCCTGGATGTCGGTGAGGAACGCCTCCAGACGCGCCGCGGCGCGCTCGGGGAGGGCGTACGGGGTGACCCGTGCCCGCTTCGAGGGGTCGAGCCCCGCGTCCAGCGGGCCCATGGAGACGACCGGCCAGCGCATCAGCTCGCCGTCCGCGCTGATCAGCTCGATGCCGGTCTCCTCACCGACCTTGAACGCCTGCACGATCGCGGGGAACGCCAGGCCGCCTTCGAGTACCGCGTCGAGTTCCTCGGCGGAGGCCGCGAAGAAGCGGCCGTCGCCCGCCTGGGCCTGGGCTTCCTTGATCACCAGCGGGAAGCCCAGCTCCCGGGCGGCGCCGGCGACCTCGGAGGCGTCCGCGCAGACCGCTCCCGCCGGGACCGGCCAGCCGCGCTCCACGCCCGTCTCGTGCAGCTTGACCTTGTCGCAGGCCACCTCCGCGAACTCGGCGGAGTGGGCGACGAACCGGCCGTCCCACCGCGCGGCGGCCCGGCCGTAGACGATCGGCAGCTGCTCCTGGCCGTGGGCGTAGGGGTTGGCGATGGCCACGTCGGGCCGCTCGGCGTCCAGTACGCGGACCACGTCGTCCGCGTCCCAGTCCAGGCTCAGCGGCTTGACCTCGACGCCGGTGGCGTCGAACTCGAGGGCCGGGTCGAACTCGACGGCCGAGTACACGACGAAGTCCGTGTAGCCGCGGTCGCGCAGGACCGGCAGGAACCTGGCGATCTTGTACTCGCCGAAGATCAGGGCCTTCTTCATGGGTGTGTCTCCATCTTGTGCGGAAAGCGGAAGCGGGAAGGGGGAGAGGGGGCTTGCTCAGACGGGCAGGGGCTTGCCGAGCACGGCCGTGGCGTCGGCGAGCTTCAGCAGGCGCGCGTCGATCTCGTCGATGCCGGAGCCGGTGGCGATGACGTATCCGGCGCGGCCCAGGAACTGCCGCGGCGGCAGCCGCAGCTCGGTGCCCGGGTCGCTGACCCGCCGCACCTCGCGCACCCAGGGCTCGCCGGCGAGCGCGGCCGGGACCTCGATGTCCTCGAACGTCAGGTCCTCGGCGGGGTACAGGAAGCGGATGCCGACCAGCTGCTCCGGTGCCGGGATCGGGCCGGGTTCGCGGCCGGTGGCGACCGCGCCGAGGAGCGCCCCGACGGACAGGCCGGGGATCGCGATCTCGGCGAGGCGCGGGATGAGTTCCCCGCCGAGGCGGCCGTTGACCTCGACCACCTTGGGTCCGTCGGCGGTGAGCATCAGCTCGGTGTGGGTGACCGTACGGTCGATGCCCAGCGCCTGGTTGGAGCGGATCACCACCTCGCGGACCGCGGCCTCGGTCTCGCTGTCGAGGACGGTGCCGACGACGTGCGCCACCTCCTCGAAGAACGGTGCGTAGCCGGTGCGCTTCAGCGCGATCGCGTAGGGCTCGACCCTGCCGTCGAGCACCCAGCAGTCCACGCTGATCTCCGGGCCGACGAGGAACTCCTCGATGAGGACGAGCCCGTCCTCGATGGCCGCGTTCTCCGAGCTGCGGGCGAAGTCGAACGCCGCGCGCAGCTCTGCCTCGGAGCGGACGATCTGCACCGCGACGCTCGCGGCCCGGCCGCGGGGCTTGACCACCACCGGGTAGCCGATGGCGCCGGCGGCGTCGACCGCCTCGGCGAGGGAGCCCGCGAGGTGGAACCGCGCCGACGGTACGCCCGCCTCCTGGAAGCGCTTGCGCTGCTCGGCCTTGTCGCGGCACGCCCGCGCCGCGTCGACCGGCATGGTGGGCACGCCCAGCCGGGCGCCGACCGCGGCGGCCCGCGCGATCAGCATCTCCTCCCAGGTGATGACACCGGTGATGCGGTGGTCCGCGGCGAGTTCCTCGGCGGCCGCGAGGACCGCCGCCTCGTCCTGGAGGTCGGCCTCCCGGTGGTCGGCCGCGTACGGCAGCTGCCAGTCCAGCGGGCGCTGTCCGATGAGGACGACCCGGTAGTGCTCGGCCAGTCCGCGCAGCGCGTACTCCCGGAAGTGCAGGTAGCCCGAGCCGATGACGAGAACGCTGTCCAGCATGTGCTCACTCCTCATGAGGTCGTGGGGGGCGCGTGCGTCCGCCCGGCGCGTCACCGGGAGGCCCGTTGCGCGTCGACGATGCGCCGGCCGCTGTCGTCCGGGGCGCCCCGCCCCTGGAGCCGGGCGGCCACGGCCGGGAACTGCACCGACAGGGCGCAGCGCAGCCGCAGCTTGAGCGGCGCGATGTTGATCTCGCCGCGGTCGTGCGTGATGGCCCGGAGCACCGCCGACGCCACCTGGTCCGGTGTGACCGCCCGCGCGCCGCGGGGCAGGGGCGCCCCGGTGCGGGCGAACATGCCCGCCTCCGCGACGAAGCCGGGCTGGACGAGCGACACCCCGACGCCCGCGGGGCGCAGGTCGAGCCGCAGGGCGTGGGCGAAGCCGCGGAGTGCGAACTTCGACGCCGTGTACAGCGACGAGTCCGGGGTGGCGGCCTTGCCCGACATCGACCCCACGAACACGAGGTGGCCGCGGCCCGCGCCGGTCATCGCCGGTGCGAGGAGCCGGGCCAGGACGACCGCCGAGCGCAGGTTCACGGCCAGGGCGCGGTCGATCTGCTCGGGGGTGTACTCGAGCAGGTCGCCGCTGGCCGGCAGGGCGGCGTTGGCCACGAGGATGCCGGTGCCCCCGCAGGACGCCGCGAGGTGTTCCACGTCGTACGGGTCGGCGAGGTCGGCGGCCACCCACCGGGCGCCGAGCGGGCCGGCGAGGGCGCGCAGCGCGTCCGGGTCGCGGCCGGTCAGGATCAGGTCGGCGCCCGCCCCGGCGAGTCGGGCGGCGAGCGCCCGGCCTATGCCTCCGGTCGCACCGGTGAGGAGGACGGTCTCTCCGGCGATCTTCATCCTGCGGCTCCTGGGAAGGGGTGGGCGGGGACGGGTGGGGCGGGTGGGCGGTCCGCGGTCACCAGAGGTGGTGCACCTGGGCGCGGATCCGGCGGTCGTACAGCTCGCGCAGCCGTTCGAGGGTCTCCCCGGGCAGCGCTTCCATGGAGCCGACCGCGGCGTTGGACCGGGCCTGGGCCACGGAGGTGGCGCCGGGGATGACGGTGGTGACGCCGTCCTGCTGGGTGACCCAGCGGAGGGCGAGCTGTGCGGGTGTGGCGCCCACGGGCACCATGCCGGTGAATTCACCCGCGGCGGCGAGGCCGGTCTCGTAGTCGACGCCGGAGAAGGTCTCGCCGACGTCGAACTGCTCGCCGTGCCGGTTGTAGGTGCGGTGGTCGTCCTCGGCGAAGACGGTGTCGCGCCGGAACTTCCCGGAGAGCAGGCCGGAGGCCAGCGGCACGCGGGCGATGACGCCGACGCCCGCGGCCCGGGCGGCCGGCAGGACCTGTTCGAGCGGCTTGCGCCGGAACACGTTCAGGATGATCTGCACGGAGGCGACGTTCGGCCGGGCGAGGGCGGTCATGGCCTGGGCGCAGGTCTCCACGCTGACGCCGTACGCCGTGACCCGGCCCTCGTCGACCAGTACGTCCAGGGCGTCGAAGACCGCGTCGGACTCGAACACGGCGTCCGGCGGGGTGTGGAGCTGTACGAGGTCGAGCGTGTCCACCCCGAGGTTCTCCCGGGAGCGGTCGGTCCAGGCGCGGAAGTTGTCGAGGGTGAACGCGCCGAGTTCCTGTGCGCCGCGGCGTCCCAGTTTGGTCGCCACGGTGGGCCGTTCGCCCCGCGAGGTGCGGAACTCCCGCAGGAACCGTCCGATCAGCCGCTCGCTGCGGCCGTCGCCGTAGACGTCGGCGGTGTCGATGAAGTCGACGCCGGCCTCGACGGCCGCGTCGAGGATGGCCCGGACGTCGTGCTCGCGCACATGGGCCCATCCGTCGCCGAACTGCCACGTGCCGAGCCCGATGACGGAGACCTTCCGCCCGGTCTTGGTCAGTAGTCGCTTTTCCACGCGCGTGCCTTCCGCGATCGCTGGGACAAGGGGGTCACCGGGACCCGGGGGAGAACAACCCGTCGACGAACTCGTTGGCGAACTTGCCGTCGGGGTCGGACTTCGCCAGCAGCTCCGCGAAATCGGAGGCGCGGCGGTAGCAGGAGCGGATGTCGGCCCCGGTCATGGCCGTGAGCTTCGCCCAGTGGGGCCGTGCTCCCAGCGGTGCCAGGAGTCCTTCCACGGCGTCGATCACCGGCCGTACGCGGGCGGCGTCCCTGATCCAGGTGAAGTGGAAGGCCACCGAGTCCCGTTCGTACGCCGGGCTCAGCCACAGGTCGTCGCCGCGCACGGTCCGGACCTCGGCCACGTGCAGGACGGGTCCCAGGAGCGCACCGATCCCGCGCAGCGCGTCGCACGCGGCCGGGGCGGCGGCGCGCGGCAGGAAGTACTCCGACTGCAGTTCGTCGCCGGTGTCCGGGGTGGCGCCGGGGCGGAAGTGCGGCAGCCGCAGGTGCCAGGGGCCCGGGACGCCCAGTTGGACCGTGCAGGGGGCCGGGTCGGCCCCGGGGACCGGGTGCAGCGGTCCCGGCGCGGGGGTCCCGAGGTCCAGCTCGGTGACGGCGCGGTCGGTGCGGCGCTTGAGCCACACGGACGCGTCGTCCCCCCACGTGGTGAACACGCTGACGCTGTACGCGGCGCCGGCGACTTCGTCGAAGCGGTCGCGGATCTCGTCGAGCGGAACCGCCGTCCGTACCGACTGGGCCACTTCGAACGCCGGCTCGATCTCCAGGGTGATCCGGGTGGCGACGCCCAGCGCCCCGAGGGAGACCACCGATCCGGTGAAGGTGTCCCGGTCCACGTCGCGGCGCAGCTCGACCAGGTCGCCCTCGGGGCCGACCAGTTCCAGCCCGGCGACGGCCGCCGACAGGCTGCGCCGGCCGTCGCCGGAGCCGTGGGTGCCGGTGGCGGTCGCCCCCGCGACGGAGAGGTCCGGCAGGGAGGCGAGGTTCGCCAGTGCGTGGCCTGCCCGGTGCAGTGCGGCGGCCACGTCGGCGTACCGCATTCCGGCGGTCACCGTGGCGGTGCCGGCCGCGGTGTCGATGTCCACGGCCGGGGGCAGCCCGTCGAGCCGGACGAGGCCGCCCGCGGTCGCCAGGACCCCGCTGAAGGAGTGGCCGGCCCCGAGCGCGCGGACCCGTTCGCTGCCGGCGACGATACGGCGCAGTTCGTCGACGGAGCCGGGCCGCGCGATCGGGGCCGTACCGAAGTCGAGGTTGCCCGCCCAGTTCCTCATGGCGCCGCCACCAGCCCGGGCCGGGTCCGCGCGATCATGTCGTCGGCCCGTACGAACGTGTAGCCGCGCTCCAGGAGTCCTTCGATGATCGGCGGGAGCGAGGCCACGGTGGGCGAGCGGTCGCCGCCGCCGTCGTGGAGGAGGATCACGGAGCCCGGCCGGACCCCGGCCAGTACGTCGCGCGCGATGGCGTCGGCCTGCCGCAGGGCCCAGTCGTCGGGCGCGACGTCCCACAGCACGGTGGTGGCGCCGATGTCCGTGAGCCAGTCCAGCACCTGTGGTGTCCGCGATCCGTACGGGGGCCGGAACAGCCGGGGTGCCTCGCCGCCGCTCGCGCCGGCGATCGCCTCCGCGGTGCGGTTGATCTGTTCGGCCAGCTGGGGCCGGGTCAGCTCGGGCAGGAAGGGGTGCGACCACGTGTGGTTGCCGATGGCGTGGCCCTGTTCGCGCATCCGGGCCAGGTCCTCGGAGAAACCGCCCGCGTTGATCCCGACGCAGAAGAAGGTCGCCGGGACTCCGTAGCGCTCCAGGACGTCGAGGACCTGTCCGGTCCAGGGCGGCAGCGGTCCGTCGTCGAAGGTGAGCGCGACCTCGCGGCGTTCGCGGCTGCCGTGGCTGAAGAGGCGGCCCGCCAGGTGCTGCTCGCGGTCCGCGCCGGCGGAGGAGGCGATCTGGGCGGCCAGTTCCTCCTCGCGGCCGGTCTGGGTGCCGCGGTGGGGCTCCAGCCGTACCAGGCCGCGGCCGCCGCGCAGGCTCGCGAGGGCCAGTTCCTCCGCCGGGACGGAACCCCACAGCGGCCGGTCCGGCAGCAGCCAGGGGTCGGCCCGGTGCACGCGCAGTCCGGCCGCCATCATGCGGCCGTCCAGGGTGCCGTTGGTGCTCTCCACGACGATCCCGAGCCGGTCGCCGAGCTCGCGCAGCCGCGCGATCAGCTCGTCCGCCCGGTGCGGGGGGTAGTCGCCGGGCACGGGGACGCGGCGGCCGTCGGGGCCGACCACGGCGAGGCGGTACCCGCCCGCGTGCCATGAGATTCCCGCGTGCAGCATCTGGTCCTCCCTCACTCGGGCCGGGTGTATTCGCCGAAGTGGTGCTCGGCGAAGAGGTCGGGCCAGTCCGCGCCGGCGAGCCCGAGCCGGCGCGCCCGCCGCAGCATCTCCCGCCAGTACGGCTTGACCGGCGGCCACGGCACGCCGGCCTCGCAGTAGGAGGCGTCCACGAAGTAGCGGGGGCGGCCCGGGAACTGGGGCTTCGCCCGGCGGGCGTGGAAGAGGGCGGAGTGCAGCAGCACGGTCGAGCCGGCCGGCAGCTCCTCGAGGTACACCTCGCCGGGCAGCACGTCGGTGCCCAGGTGGGCGCGCGCCGTCTTGGGTGCCGCCTCGAGGTGCGATCCGGGCAGGACGGCCAGTCCGGCCATGTCCGGGTCGATGCCGTCGAGGTAGTGCAGTGCGTGGACCATCGTGTGGGTCCGGCGCGCGGCGGAGCGCTGCTCGTAGTCGTGGTGCCACGCCTTGCCGGGGAGGTCGGGGGCGTGCCGGTCGCTGTGCATGTGGTGGAAGCCGAACCCAGGGCCGAGCAGCTGCCCGACCACGTGCAGCAGCGGTGCGTGGGCGAGGAGTTCGCCGTGCCCGGGGAGGTCGAGCTCCAGGACGTCCGGCACCCCGTGGGTGGCGTAGTCGAGTACGGCCGCGATGGACCGGGCCCGCAGCCCGGTGTCGACCCAGGTGTCGACCTCCTGTTTGACCCGGGTCACCAGATCGTCCGGGAGGAAGCCCGGCAGTACGAGGAAACCGGACCGTTCGAACTGGGCCCTCTGCGTGTCGTCGAGTTCGGGCAGCCGGGTGGGGGTGTGCAACGTCTGCACGGACATGGGTGAGAGCTCCGTTCTTCATTGATGAACTGGCCGGTCGCGCGCCCGGGGACACGACGGGGTGCCGGGCGGTCTGCGGCGACCGGATGCTTCGGCTCAATCGAGCGGCTCTATCCGAAAAGAGTGACAGACGTTGCCTAGTCGGTCAATAATCTTGGCAACCCACATTGCCTTATCTGGCAACTGAATGCTCCGACGGAGGCAGCATGCGAGCGGATAACCCCTTGGTCGTCCTTGTCGACGCGTACGGCACGGGCCGGCACCTCCGGGCGGCCTTCGCCGGACTCGGCGCCGAGGTCGTGCACCTGTCCAGCACCCCCGAACCCCTGGAGCACCTGAAGGCGCCGGACCTGGGCGGCTACGCGGCGGCCCTGGTCGCCGCCGGCCCGGCCGAGACCGCCCGGCAGCTCGCCGCGTTGCGCCCGGCGGCCGTGGTGGCCGGGCAGGAGCCCGGCGTACCGCTCGCCGACCTGCTGTCCGAGATGCTCGGCCTGCCGACCAACGGATCGGCCCTTTCGGCGGCGCGCCGCGACAAGTACGAGATGATCGAAGCCGTCCGGAAGGCAGGCGTGCGCTGCGCCCGCCAGTTCCGGTCCGACGACGTCGACGCCCTCGTCGCCTGGGCTCGGGAGCAGGGCGGCCGGCCGGTGGTGGTCAAGCCGCTGGCCGCCTCCGGCTCCCAGGGCGTGTCCATCTGCGCCGACCCGTCCGAGGTGCGCGGCGCCGCCGAGGCGGTCCTGGGCACCGTCACCATGTACGGCGAGACCAACGCCGAGGTCCTCGCGCAGTCCTACCTGGAGGGCACCGAGTACATCGTGGACACCGTCTCCTGCCGCCGGGCGCGCTACGACGCCGGGGTGTGGCGCTGCGACAAGCGGCGCCGAGGTACCCGCAACGTCCCCCACCGGGCCCTGCTCGTCGCGCCGGAGGACCCGGTGGTCGCCGAGCTGACCGCCTACACCCACGACGTGCTGGACGCCCTCGGCATCGAGTTCGGCGCCGCGCACGCCGAGGTGATGATGACCGCCGACGGGCCCGCGCTCGTCGAGATCGGCGCCCGTATGAACGGGACGATGAACCCGGACTTCGACGCCGGGAACTTCGGCGCGGACCAGGCCCGGGCGAGCGCGCTCGCCTGGCTGCGGCCCGACGCGTTCGCCGAGGAGTTCGCCGGCCGCACGTACCGCAAGCTCCGGGAGGGGTTCGTGTACCACGTCGCCACCGGCCTGGCCGGAGTCGTGGAGTCCGTGGACGCGGCGGTCCTGGCGGAGATCCACGGGGTGGAGTCCGTCCGGGCGGTCACGGTGAAGCCCGGCCCGGGCGACCGGCTCCGGCCCACCGTCGACCTGCCGTCCAGCCCGCTCACCGTCCACATGGCCCATGCCGACGCGGCCGCCCTGGCCCGCGACCAGGCCCGGGTCCTGGCGCTGTCCGAGGAGGTGTTCCGGCTCGCGTAGCCGTCGCGGGAACACGGGAGGAGGGGGCGGGCGCGACCGTGTCGCGCCCGCCCCCTCCCCGTGTGCAGCGGCCTCAGCCCGCGAGCACCTGCCGGATCACATGGCGGGCGTTCGCGGAGATGACCGGGTTCGTCCCGCGGTAGTAGGGCAACTGGACGAGGGCCATGGACAGCGCCCAGCCCCGGCCGCGGGCCCAGGAGGCGTCGTCGGTGTCCACGGCCTCGCGGAAGGCCCGCCGCGCGGAGGACGGCAGCAGGTTCCACGCCGGGATCAGGTCCACGGCGGGGTCGCCGAGGCCCGCGGTGCCGAAGTCGATCACCGCGGCCAGCCGTCCGCCGGCACCGAGCAGGTTGCTCGGCATGAGGTCGGAGTGGATCCACCGCGGCTCCCCGGACCACCCGGGGGCGGCGAGCGCCTCCTCCCACGCGGCGAGGGCCGCGGCGGCGTCGAAGGGCTCGTCCGTACGCCGCAGTTCCTCGATCGCGGCACGGGTCTCCGCGTCGGCGGCGGCCAGCGGCCGGCCCCGGTGGGCCCGGGGCCCCTCGCCGGGATCGACCCCGCGCAGCGCCGTGACGAACGCCGCGAGGTCCCGGGCGAGCCGCCCGGGGTCCTCCACCCGGTCCTCGACCAGCACCTCGCCGTCGATCCACCGGTGGACGGCCCATCCCCACGGGTAGCCCTCGGCGGGCCGGCCCAGCGCGAGGACCTCCGGGACGGGCACGGGCACCAGGGGCGCGAGCCGCGGCAGCCAGTGGGCCTCCCGCTCCAGCGTTCCGGCGCCGCCCTGGGTGAGCGGCAGCCGGACGGTCAGCCCGGTGCCGACCCGGTAGATCGCGTTGACAGTGCCACCGGACTCCAGGCGCCGTACCGGCAGGCCGGCCCACTGGGGGAACTGTCCGCGGAGCAGCCGCCGGACGAGGTCCTCGTCGGTCCGCGCTTCGTCTGCGTGCATCGTGGCCATGGGTCGTCAGGGCCAGTCGATGACGCCGGCGCCGCCGTCCCGGGTGCCGGCGGGGGCGGTGGGTCCGGCGGGCCAGTCGATGCCGTCGCCCTGCCCGGCGCCGACGGTCCGGACGGAGGGCTCGGCGGGCCAGTCGATGCCGGGGTCGGCGGTCGTGGCGACGGTGGCCGCAGCGACGGAGAGCAGGGCTGCGGCGGAGGTGACGATGATGCTTGTACGCATGAACGGCTCCGAACGAGGATCCCGTGATCGCGGGATCGGGGATGTGGGAGGTACTCGAGATCCGCTTGAAGCGGCTCGGCCTCGATCAACCTAGAACTCCCGGCCCCCGATGGCAAGTCGATTTGCCAAAAGTTGCCAAGGGTTCTCGCGGGCTTCACGGGGGTGCGCCGGGTCGGCGGGGACGGAAGGCACGCGTCCGGCAAATAATTTGCCTACGCGGGCGGGGAGCGCTAGGATGCCCACCACAGCGTTGGCGGGCGCGATCAGGGTTGTCTTCCGAGAATTGATTGCAGGACTCACATGACAGACGAGTCGTCTTTCGGCGCGCGCCTCAAGGCTTTGAGGCTCCAACGGGGTCTCTCCCAGGCCTCGCTGGCCGGCGAGGAGATCTCCACCGGCTATTTGTCCCGCCTGGAGTCGGGCGCGCGGCAACCCACCGAGCGAGTGATCACCTACCTTGCCAAACAGCTGGGCGTGGACCGTCTCGCCTTCGACGCCCTGCCCACCGCTGCCGCCGCCCCCGGCGGCAGCTCGCTGACGCAGGCGCTGAGCATCGCCGCCTCCTCCGACAGTGACGAGTCCGTCGAGCAGCTCATCGACGTGCTCGCGGCCTCCGGGGCGGAGGATCCGCTCCTGCGCTGGCAGGCCCTGTGGGTGATCGCGGGGTACCGGTCCCGCCACGGCGAGCGCGCCGAGGAGCAGGCGTGCCTGGAGGAGCTGGCCGAGGTGGCCGAGGAGCTCTCGCTGCCGGCGCTGCAGTGCCGGTCCGGCACCCAGCTCGCCCGATGCCTGCGCTCGGTCGGCCAGATCGCCCGGGCACTCGAACTCGCCGAGAACGCGTACCGCGTCGCCAAGGACGCCGGGCTCTCCGTCGCCGACACCGGGACCGCCCTGCTGGCGCTGGTGTCGGCCGAGGCGGAGTCCGGCCGCCTGGCCGAAGCCCGGGCGCACGCCCGGGAACTGGTCGAGCTGGTGGCGGGCAGGTCGGACGCGCTGCGCGCCGAGGCCCTGTGGTCGGCGGCCACCGTCTGCTCCCGTCAGGGGGACGACGAGGCGGTCCACGCGTATCTGGAGCAGGCCATGCAGGCACTCGACAGCCGTGTCGACCCGATTCTGTGGGCGCGGCTGAGACTCGCCGCGGCCTCGCTCTACCTGCAGTCCAGACCCGCCCTCACCGAACAGGCCCGCACCTGCCTGACGCAGGCCGAGGCGGCGCTCGCGCTCATCGGCACGCCCGTCCAGCAGCAGGAACTGCTGGTGCTCCAGGCGCACCTCGCGTTCGAGGAGGGCCGTTACGCGGACGCCCGCGCGGCGCACGGCCGGCTGGACTTCGAGAACCTGCGCCTGACCTACCGCGACCGGATCCGGCTCCAGACGCTCGACAGCCTGCTGCTGATCGTCGAGGGCCACCAGCAGGAGGGCCGCGCCCGGCTGAAGCAGCTGGGCGAGGAGGCCCGCCGCGCCTCGAACATGGACCTCGCCGCCGAGATCTGGCGGGTCCTGGCCGAAACGCTGGAGAACGCCGAACGGGCGGGCGCCGCCGGCCGCTGACCGGCCGCACGGCCGCACACCGGTGGCCGCATCCCGACACACCGGCGGACGCACCGCCCGTCTGCCCGTACACGCCGCATGCCCCGGGGGGCCTGGCCCGGGCCAGGCCCCCCGGGGCATGCGCGGGCGCCGTCGGCCGGCGGCCCCGCCGCTGCTCCTCCACGGCGTGGAGGAGCAGCGGCGCCGACCTCAGCCCGCCAGTACGCGGCGCATCCACGCCACCCGCGCCCGGTGCGCGGCCTTCGAGACGGCCGCGTCCGGGACCCACTCGTCGAAGCTGTGGAACGCCCCCGACCACACGTGGAGTTCGGCCGAGCCGCCGGTCTGCCAGATGCGGGACGCGTAGGTGATGCCCTCGTCGCGCAGCGCCTCCACGGAACCGACCTCGATGAAGGCGGGCGGGAGTCCGGACAGGTCCTCGGCCCGGCCCGGGGCCGCGTAGCAGGAGACGCCCGGCGTGCCGCGCCGCTCGCCCAGCAGGGCCGTCCACCCCGCCCGGTTGGACTCGCCGTCCCACAGGCCCACGCGCGCCATCTGCCCGGCGGAGAACGTGCCGCACCGGTCGTCGAGCATCGGGAACTGCAGCACCTGGCCGATCGGGCGCGGGCCGGAGCGGTCCCGGGCCAGCAGCGCGAGGCCGGCGGCCAGGGCCCCGCCGGCGCTGTTGCCGCTGAGGAAGACGCGGTCCGGGTCGAGGCCGAGGCCTTCGGCGTGCTCCGCCAGCCAGCACAGCCCGGCGTAGCAGTCCTCCACGGGCGCCGGATCGGGGTGCTCCGGGGCCAGCCGGTACTCGACGGAGACCACCGCCGCCCCCAGGTCCTGGGCGCGGTCCAGCTCGCCGATCAGTTCGGTGCTGCGGTGGCTGCCGGCCACCATGCCGCCGCCGTGGGTGTGGTAGATGACCGGTACGGGCCCCGGGGCCGACGCCGGGCGGCAGATCAGCAGGGTGATCGCGGGGGCGCCGGCCGGGCCGGGCACCGTACGCTCCTCGGTCTCGAACGCACCGCCGCGGCGTATCCGTTCGTCGCTCAGCCGCCCTTCGGCGGAACGGCGGCGCCGGTCCGGGATCAGCTCGGGGGTCAGGGGCATGGGGAGCTCGCCGAGGATCCAGCCGATCGGCCCGGCCAGCTCGGTGTCGAAGGGCGGCGGCGGGGCCTGCAGCCCGGCGTCCCGGAGGGACGGGGAGGCAGCGGCGGAGGGGGAGGTGGTGGGAGTCATGGTGTGTGTTCCGGTCTACTCGACGGGCAGCAGGGCGAGGGCGTCCACCTCGAGCAGCAGATCGGGGCGGTAGAGCGCCACGATCTGGACCACCGTGCTCGCCGGCGGGCGCTCGGTGTCGATGAACTCGTCGCGCGCGGCCAGGATCTGGGGGACGGAGGCGATGTCGGTGACGAAGTAGGTCAGCTTGATGACGTCGTCGAACGTGGCTCCGGCGGCGGCGAGGCAGCGCTCCATGTTGGTGAAGACCTGCCTCGCCTGGGCCGCGGGATCCCCGGGGCCGACGAGTTCGCCGTCGGCGTCGAACGGCATCTGGCCGGCGATCGCGGCGACCCGCCCGGGCCCGGTCACCACGTGGGTGTACCCGGAGCTGGGGGCGACCCCGGCGGGGTGCGACAGGTGTACGAGGCCGGGCAGTTCCTTCTTGTCCGTCATGTCTTCTCTTCACTCCTGGACGGGTCGTGGGTGACGTGTCCGGTCGGGACGGGGGTGGGGGAGGGGGCGTCGCGGCGGCCGCGGGGGCCGTCACTTCGCGGTGAGGCGCACCGGCAGCGTCTCGGGGCCGCCCACCTCGATGGACCGCAGCCGCCGTACGGGGCCGTTCCGCTCGATCCGGCCCACGGTGTCGAGCAGCTCGGTGAACAGGACGCGCATCTCGGCCCTGGCCAGCGTGCTGCCGATGCAGAAGTGCTCCCCGGCGGCCAGGGCGATGTGCCGGTTCGGGCTGCGGGTGATGTCGAAGAGGTACGGATCGGTGAACACGTCCTCGTCGCGGTTGGCCGAGGGCAGCCACAGGGCGACGCGGTCGCCGGCCTCGATGCGCGTGCCCCGGACCTCCACGGCGCGGGTGGCGACCCGCATGCTGTGCGTCGCGCTGGAGGTCCAGCGCAGGACCTCCTCGATGGCACCGGGCATCAGGGCGCGTTCGGCGGCCAGCCGCTGCCACTGGTCCGGGTGCTCCAGGAAGGCCTGCATCCCCCCGATCAGGGCCAGCCGGCCGTTCTCGGTGGCCCCGATGAGGTTCTCGCAGTTGAAGACCGCCTCCTCCTCGGTCAGCAGCTCCCCGTCCACCGTGCCGTTGACGAGGGCGCTCACCAGGTCGTCGGCGGGCTCCTCCATCCGCTGGTAGAGCAGCTCCATGAAGTACTCGACGAGCTGGGGGTGCGAGACCAGGGACGCGTGGGCCTCGAACGCCTCGTTCGTCCACCGGTACAGGTCCTCGTGGTCCCGCTCGGGGATGCCCAGGACGTGGCAGATCACCGCCAGGGACAGCCGCCCCGCCACGTCGTCCGCGAAATCGCAGCTGCCGAGTTCCAGGGCACGCCCGAGGACGCTGCGCGTCGCCGCCCGGATCCAGCCCTCCAGGCCCCGTACGGCACGGGTGTTGAACCAGTCCGCCATCAGGCCGCGCAGCTGCTTGTGCCGCGGGGCGTCGGTCAGGGCGAGCGTCATGCCGCCGCCCGGGTCGTCGCCGGCGCGCAGCAGTACGCCGCGGGCCGAGCTGAAGGCCGCGGCGTCCCGGTACACCGACCGGATGTCCTCGTACCGGGTCAGCGACCAGAACGCGGGGAGTTCCGCCGCCTCGTGGCGGTACACGGGGGCGTGCGCGCGCATCCACCGCCACACGGCGTGCGGATCACCGCTCGCGTGGAGCCCGGGATCGGTCAGCAGGGCGGGTGATACGGCGGTGGTCGTCATGGCGTGACTCCTGGTACGAGGGCTCCCGGGACGGCTCCCGCGGCGAGGGCTCCCGGGGCGAGGGTGCGCACCCGCTCCGCGAAGCGCTTGGAGACCTCCCGCGCGGTGCTCTCCGCGACGGCGTCGGGCCTGAAGGCGGTGTGGACGAGCAGCCCGCCGTCGTCCGCGGGCCAGAGCTCGGTGTGCAGTTCGAGGGGCAGGTCCAGATAGGGCTGCCGCAGCAAGGTGGTCCTCGCGCCGACGAGCTCCAGCCTCGGCGGGGCGTTGTCCTGGCAGGCGAAGAGGGTCTGGTACAGCGGGGGCCGGCCGTCGCGCGGCGGATCCACCAGCGCCAGGACGTCCGGGAACGGCACGTCCTGCGCGGCGAAGGCGCGGGCGGCGGTCCCGGCGACGCGCGCGACCGCGGGGCCGTCGCCGTCCAGGGCGGCCCCGCGCAGCCGCAGGGCCAGCATGTTGATGTGGCATCCGACGGCGCGCTCCAGCTCCGCGCCGTCGCGCTGGGCCACGGGGACGCCGACCGCGAAGTCCCGCTGCCCGGTCGCCTCGGACAGGCCGGCCGCCCACAGAGAGAGCAGGACCACGAAACGGGTGACCCCCGCCGCGGCGGCCGCGGCGTCGGCCCCGGCCACCGCCTCCGCGTCCAGTACGGTCTCGACGAGCCCCGGTGCCCCCGCCTCCCGCGGCTCGGGGCCGGCCGGCCACCTCATCGCCGGTACGCCCGTCAACTCGGCCCGCAGCCGGGCGTGATGGGTGTCCGCAGCGGCCTCCCTCAGGTGTGCCCGGCGCTGCCGGTGCACCGCGGCCAGCGACGGGCGGGGGCTCAGTACGGGGGTGCCGGTGGCCACGGCCGTGCGGTAGGCGGCGCTCAGGTCCTCGGCGAGGACGCCCTCGGACCAGCCGTCGAAGGCGACGTGGTGCACCACGCAGCCGAAGACGGCGGTGCCGGCGTCCGGCTCCGGGCCGGTGACCGGGACCAGGACGGCGCGCCACACCTCGCCGGCGTCGGGGGCCAGCTCCCCGGCGAGTTCGGCGCGGGCGGCGCGGGCCGCCGCGGCGACGGACTCGCGGGCGGGCAGTACCTCCAGGGGCGGCGGGGGAACGTCCACGAGTTCCGCGGCGGGCCGCGGGTCCAGGACGTACGCGGCGCGCAGGGACTCGTGGCTCCGGTGCACCTCGGCGACGGCCGCCTCCAGGGCGGCACGGTCCAGCCCGCCCTCGACCGCCCACGTCATCAGGCAGTGCCCGGTACGGTCCGCCGGGTCCAGCAACCCGGGGGTGAGGTACACCAGCTGCATGGCGGACAGCGGCGTGCCGGCGGAGCCCCCGCGCTCGCCGGGGCCGGCGGGAACCGGCTCCGGCTCCCGCTCGGGCGCGGCCAGCCGGCGGGCGAGGCCCGAGGCCGTCGGAGCCTGGTACAGCCAGGAGACCGGGACCGGCCGGGACAGGGTGGCGCCGAGCCGTGCGCAGAGCCGGCCCGCGCCGAGGGAGGTCCCGCCGAGGTGGACGAAGGGCACGTCGAGGGGGACCGCGTCGAGTTCCAGGACGGAGGCGAAGCATTCCGCGACGGCCCGCAGCACGGGATCGCGCAGCTCGGCGGGCCGGATACCGGACCGGGCACCGGGTCGCGCCGGGTGCGCCGCCTCGGGCGACGGGCCGCCGGGGGCGGCCGCGCCGGCCCCGCCGGCCAGCGCCAGCAGGGCCCGTTCGTCCAGCTTGCCCCGCGCGGTGACGGGGAAGGCGTCGACACTGACCAGCGCGGCGGGCCGCTGGTAGGGGACCAGGGTCGCGGCCAGCACGTCGGCTGCGCCGTCCAGCGGGTCCCCCGGCCGCACCGGCACGCAGAACGCGACCAGTTCGAGTTCGCCGCGGGCGGCGTCGCCGCGGGCCAGTACCCGGCAGTGCCGCACCGCGGGCAGGAGCCGCTCCACCTGTCGCTCGACCTCCGCCGGCTCGACGCGGTGGCCCCGGATCTTCAGCTGCCGGTCGGCGCGGCCCCGGTAGTGCAGCCGGCCGTCCCGGTCCCAGTGGCCGAGGTCGCCGGTGCGGTAGACGCGCGCCTCCTGCCCCTCGATCCGTACGGTGGTGAACTTCCGTGCGGTCAGGGCCTCGTCGCCCAGGTAGCCCAGTGCCAGGCCGTCGCCCGCGAGGCAGATCTCGCCGGTCTCGCCGACCGCGCACGGCCGGTTCCCGTCCAGGACGTGGACCCGCGTGCCGGGCACCGGGCGGCCGAGGGGGATGCCGCCGGGGAGGTCGCAGTCGGCTTCCGTGACGCGGTGCGTGGTGGCGAAGACCGTGGATTCGACCGGCCCGTAGCCGTTGAGGAGCGTGATGCCGGGGTGCCGGCGCAGGAACCGGCGGACGTGGCCGGCCGAGAGCCGTTCCCCGCCGATCGCCACCTGGCGCAGCCCGTGGAAGGCGTCCGGGGCCTCGTCCACGATCATGTTGAACAGGCTGCTGGTCAGCCAGACGGTGTCCGCGCCGTGCCGGGACACGGCCTCGGCCAGGGCCACGGGCGACAGGTAGGGGTCGGTCACGATCACCGAGGTGCCCCCGTTCAGCAGCACCGCCCACAGTTCGAGCGAGAAGGCGTCCCAGGGGGTGGCGGCGGCCAGCGGCATCACCGTGGCGGTGGTGAATTCGGCGAAGGTGCCCGGCTGGAAGAGGCGGGCGGTCGCCCGGTGCGGGCTGAGCACGCCCTTGGGCCGGCCGGTGGTCCCGGAGGTGAAGAAGACGCACGCCGGATCGCCGGCGTCGACGGCCACGGGCGTGAAGCCGGCGCGTTCCGCCGCCCGCCCGGTCCCGTCCCCGGCCGTCCGCCGGGCCGGCGGTGACCAGACGGGCTGTGTGGTGCCGTGCGGCACGTCCCGGCCGTCACGGGCGATGAGGAGGGGCGGCCGCAGGTCGCGCAGCACGTCCCGCAGCCGGTCCGCTGGCCAGTCGGGGGGCAGCAGGGCGTAGGCGGCCCCGGTCTTCAGGACCGCGAGGAGCGCGGTGACCAGCTCCGTGCTCCTCGGCAGCAGTACGGGCACCAGCGCGCCGGGGGTGACTCCCGCGGCGACGAGCCCCGCGGCCCAGGCGTCGGCCGCCGCGTCGAGTTCGGCGTACGTGGTGGTGCGGTGCCCCTCGACGAGGGCGACGGCCCCCGGGCGCTGTGCCGCCGTGCGGGCGAACGCCTCGTGCAGTCCCCCGCCGGGCGCCCTGTTGCGCGGGCCTGCGGTCCACTTCGGGTCTGGTCGCACGCCGTCCTCCCCCTCTGCTCCGGTTAACCACCTGTCAGACAAGTCGATGACAAGGACATTGCCATCAACTTGCCTAATCTGGCAACCTTGCTGATCCGTACTGGCGCGACACGAAGGTGGACGCATGACGCGCGACCGTTCCCTCGACATAGCCGTGACCGGGGTGTCCGGCCGGTTCCCGGGCTCCGCCGACCTGGCCGGGTGGTGGGAGGCCCTCGTGGAGGGGCGGGTCCTCACCACCCGGTACGACAAGCGGAACCTGCGGGCGGCCGGAGTGCCGGCGAACCTGGTGGACGACCCCGGGTTCGTGCCGGTGCACGGGCACCTCGCCGACGCCGACCGCTTCGAGAACGCCCTGTTCCGGGTCAGCCCGCGCGAGGCCGAGATGATGGACCCGCAGCACCGGCTGATGCTCGAGTGCGCGTGGGCGGCCCTGGAGGACGCCGGCACCGGCCCGCTCGACACCACGCTCACCACCGGCGTGTACGCCTCCGCCAGCGGCAGCGGCTACCTGCGCGCGATGCTGGCCGGCGGCGGTCTGGACCCCATGACCCTGGAGGACGCCGTCCACGGCAACGAGCCGGACTTCATGGCGAGCCTCATCTCCTACAAGCTCAACCTGACCGGGCCCGCGATCGCCGTCCAGACCGCCTGTTCCTCCTCCCTGGTCGCCCTCCACACGGCCGTCCAGGCGCTGCTGAACGCGGAGTGCGACCAGGCCCTGGTCGTGGGCGCCGGCGTCGCCTACCCCCAGGCCGGGCACCTCCACGTGCCCGGCGGCATCCACAGCGCGGCGGGGGCCTGCCGGCCGTTCGACGCACACGCCGACGGCGTGGTGGCGGGCTCCGGGGTGGCCTGCGTCGTGCTGCGGCGCCTGGAGGACGCCCTCGCGGACGGGGTGGAGCCGTACGGCGTCGTCCTCGGCACGGCCGTCAACAACGACGGCTCGGCGAAGGCCGGTTACTACGCCCCCTCCGCCGGCGGCCAGGAGGCCGTCATCCGGGCCGCCCTGGAGGCCGCGGACGTCGACGGCGCGAGCATCGGCTACCTGGAGACGCACGGGACCGGCACCCGGGTCGGCGACCCCATCGAGTGGTCCGCCGCCTCGGCGGCCCTGCGCGCCGCGGGCGCCGCCCCCGGCCAGGTCGCCGTGGGGGCGCTCAAGGCGAACACCGGCCACCTCGACAACGCCGCCGGGCTCGCCGGACTGATCAAGGCGTTGTTCGTGGTGCGCGAGGGCGTGGTCCCGCCGGTCGCCGGATTCACCCGGCTCAACCCCCTGCTGGAGACCGCGGACTCGCCGCTGTACGTGCCCGCCGCCGCCGCGCCGTGGTCCGGCCCCGAGCCCAGGAGGGCCGGGGTCAGCTCCTTCGGGGTGGGCGGCACCAACGCGCACGCCGTCGTGGAGGCGCCGCCGGCCCGCGCGCCCCGCTCCGAGGACCGGGACCGGCCGCGGGCCGGGTACCTCGCGCTGCTCTCCGCCGCGGACGGCGAGGCCCTCGCGCGCTCCGCCGACCGACTCGGCCGCCACCTGGCCGCGCACGCCCCGGCGCCGGCCGACGTCACCCGCACCCTCGCCACCGGCCGGACCGCGCTGCCCGAACGCCTCGCCGTCGTGGGCCGGGACACCGCGGGCCTCGCCGAACGCCTCGCCGCCGGCACCGGGGCGGTGCGCGGCCGCGTCCCCGAGGCCGGCCCGGCCCCCCTCGTCCTCGCCTTCCCCGGCCAGGGCTCCCAGCGCCCGGGCATGGCGCTGCCGTTCGCCGAGGCCCTGCCCGGTTTCGCCGGGGCCCTCGCCGAGTGCCTCGGCGCCTTCGGGCCCGGCCTGGCCGCCGAGGTCGACCGTGCCGTGCACGACCCCGCGTTCCCCGAGGAGGAGCTCGCCCGGACCCGGCTGGCCCAGCCCGCGCTCTTCGCGGTCGAGTACGCGGTCGCCGCCGCCCTGCGCGGTCTCGGCCTGGTCCCGCGGGCCGTGATCGGGCACAGCCTCGGCGAGGTCGCGGCGGCCTGTGCGGCGGGCGTGCTGGAACTGCCCGACGCGGCCCGGTTCACGGCCCTGCGCGGGCGCGCCATGCAGGACTGCCCGGAGGGCGCCATGCTGGCCGTCGGCTGCGGCGAGGACGCGGCCCGCGAGCTGCTGGCCTCCTGCGGTCTGCCGCTGGAGCTGGCGGCGGTCAACTCCCCGGAGGGGTGCGTGGTGGCGGGTGCCCCCGGGGCCGTCGCGGAGTTCGAGGCCCGGCTCGCCGGGCGCGTCGTCACGCACCGGCTGCGCACCACGCGGGCCTTCCACTCGGCGCTCGTCGAGCCGGCCGTCCCGCTGCTCGCCGCGGGGCTGTCCGGGACCGCCGTGCACCCGCCGGTGATCCCCTGGGCCGCCAACGACGGCCGGCTGCTGCTGCCGGGTACCGAGGTCGCCGCGGACTCCTTCGCCGCCGCCGCGCGCAACCCCGTCCGGTTCGCCCGGGCCCTCGGTGCCCTCGCCCGGCACCTGCCCGGCGCGCTGGTCGTGGAGGCCGGTCCGGGCCGTACGCTGTCGGCCCTGGCGGAGGCCGCGGACCTGACCGCCGTCCCGCTCGCCGCCGCCCGCACCGCCCGCGCCGAGGACGTGCTCACCGCGCTGGGCGCGCTGTGGACCGTGGGCCAGCCGCTCGCGGCGGGCCGGCTCTGCGACGGGGGCCGCCCCGTACGCCTGCCCGGCTACGCCTTCGCGGGGCCGCGCCGGACCGCGCCCGAGGCCGCGCCGCCGTCGGAGGCCCCCCGCCGCGTCGCGGGCGCCCCCGGGCCGGCGGCCCCGGAGTCCGGCACCGGTGAGCGGTCCCCGGACCCCCTCGACGTGCCCGCGCTGGTCGCGGGGGTCTGGGCGGAGCTGCTGGGTCATCAGGAGATCGCCCCGGACGCCGACTTCTTCGCCCTGGGCGGCGACTCCCTGCTCGTCACCCGCCTCGCGCGCAGGCTCGGCGCGCGGCTGGGGGTCCGGGTCCCGATCCGCGAACTGCTCCTCGCCCGTACGCTCGGCCGCCAGACGGAGGTGGTCGCCGCCCTCGCCGCGCAGGCCCCGGCCCCCGCCGCGGCCGCGGCCGGCTGACCCGCGCGAACGCCCGGCACACGAAGCCGCCCCCGGACCTTCCGGGGGCGGCTTCGCGTGTGCCGGGCGGGGCGGCCGGCGGGGGTCTCAGGCCGGGCGCCCCGCCGAGAGCTCGGTGCGGGGGATGCCCGGGGCCTCGAAGCCGAACACCTGCCCGTAGGCGGAGAGCTCGGCGTGCAGGCAGTCGACGACGGTCCGCGCCATGCGGAAGCCGTGCTGCTCGTCCTTGAACGCGAGGTACGCGTGCGGCACCCCGTTCTCCCGCATCCGTTCCAGGAACCGTTCGGCCTGGACCGGCGGGCACACGGCGTCGTCGAGCCCCTGGAGCAGCACGAACGGCGCGCGCACCCGGTCGGCGCGCCGCAGCGGCGACACCCGCGCGTAGCGTGCGGCGGCCCGCGGCCACGGGCCGATGAGGCTTTCGAGGTAGCGGGACTCGAAGTCGTGCGTGCCCTGCGCGCGCCACTCCTCCGGGTCCAGGAGCGGGAAGTAGATGCCGGCGACCCGGTACAGCTCCGGTTCGGCGGCCAGCGAGGCGGCGGCGGTCCAGCCGCCCGCGCTGCCGCCGCGGATGCCGATGCGCCCGGGGTCGGCCTTCCCCTGTGCGACCAGGCCGCGGATCGCGGTGGCGCAGTCGCGTACGTCGACCACGCCCCAGGCCTCCCGCAGCCGTTCGCGGTAGGCGCGCCCGAAGCCGGTGGACCCGCCGTACTGGACGTCCACCACGCCGACGCCGCGGCTGGTGAAGAAGGCGGTGGAGAGGTCCGCCACCAGCTGGCTGCGGGTGGTGGGACCGCCGTGCGCCTGGACCACGTACGGGGGCAGCTCGCCCTCCGGGGCGGTGAAGGCGGGGTTGTGCGGCGGGTACACGTACGCGTGCACCTCCTCGCCCTCCGGGCCGCGGAACACCGCGTGGTAGCCCGGGGGCAGGTGGTCCTCGTACGAGGTGTCCGCCGGGCGCAGCACCTCCGGCGCCCCGCCGTCAGGCCCGATCAGCAGCAGCTCGCCCCGGTTGCGCGGGCCGGCGGCCGCGGCGGCCACGCGGCGGCCGTCGGTGGCCAGCACGGCCCACTCGGTGAGCTCCTCGCGGGCGTCCAGGTCCCGTAGCGAGCCGTCGGCCTCCAGGAGCGCGAGCCTGCGTGCGCCCACCCCGTGCGTGACGAACATCCGGCCGCCGCCGACCGGGAGGAACCACTGCGCGCCGATGCGCCACAGCGCCTCGCCGAACTCCTCCTCCCGTGCGCACAGGGGGCGTGCGGAGCCGTCGAGGGACAGCTCGTGGAGGTTCCACCAGCCCGTGCCGTCGCTCAGCACGTACAGGACGCCGGGCCGGTCCGGGGCCCACTCGGCCTGGCTGACGGCGATGCCGGGCCCGCCCGCCAGGACGCGGGCGGGGCCCAGGGTGCCGTCCGGGCCGACCGGCGCGCACATCAGCTCCGTACCGTCCCAGGGCATCCTCGGGTGGTCCCAGCCGAGCCAGCAGGCGTACCGGCCGTCCGGGGAGACCTTGGGGCCGGTCATCAGGTGGTGGCTCGCGGCCAGGACCCGTACGGCCGCCGGGTCCGCGGCCGCGGCGCCGTCCAGCGGCAGGGCGACCAGGTCCCGGCGGACCTCGGCGCGGTCCGGGGTGAGGGCCGTCTCGCGCAGGCACCAGACCTCGTCCCCGACGCGGGAGAAGTCGGCGTAGTGCGCCCCGCCGGGCAGCTCCGGCTCCGGGCTGATCGGCTCCGGGCGGCCGCCGGGCACCGCCCGGTACACCCGCTGGTCGTCCCAGTGGGTGAAGACGAACCCGGCGGCGGGGTCCGCGCCCAGGGGCAGCCACGGCCGCCCTCCGTACTCGATGACCCGGGTGCGGACGTTCCACCCGGGGTCCAGTACGTCGGCGGCCGAGCCGTCGGGCGTGCGCCGCACCAGTGCCACGCGGCCCGCTTCGCCGGGGCGCCACTCGGTCCACCAGACCTCTTCGCCGATGAACGCGGCCCACTCGACCTTCTTCTGTCCGGCGGCGGCCGCGTCCGCGCCGATCGGTGAGGTCCAGGTTCCGTAGGGGGACGTGCGCACCTGTGTCTCCGTCATGTCCGGGGTCGTGGTCTCCGTGTCCGGGTGGCGCCGGCCGCTCAGTCCCGGCCCGTGCTGTAGGCGGAGGTGTCACCGCGCAGGGCCACGCTGGGCCGGCCGTCCACGCCGACGGGGGTGGGGGCCACGACGGTGACGCGCTCGCCGCGGCGGTACTGGTCGCCGTAGTCGTAGATGGCGTAGTGCGCCGTCGACTGGTTGTCCCAGATGGCGATGTCGCCGACCTTCCACTGCCAGCGCACGGTGTGCTCCGGCTTGGTGAGGTACTCCTGCATGAGCCTGATCAGGTCGCGGGAGGCCTGCGGGGGGTAGCCCACCACCCTGCGGGCGAACCCGCCGAGCAGGAGCGAGCGTTCGCCCGTCTCGGGGTGGACCCGGACCGCGGGGTGTTCCGCCTCGTAGGGGGTGGAGATGTAGGCCCCGCGCTCGATGACGGTGTCGTCGGTGAAGTCGCAGTCGTTGCTGTGGACGATCCGCAGCTGGTCGGCGAACTGGCGCAGCTCCGCCGGCATGGCGGCGTACGCGGTCGCGGCGTTGGCCCACACGGTGTCCCCGCCCACCGGGGGGATGACCTTGCTGTGCAGGAACGCGAAGGCCGGCGGGCGCTCGATGAAGGTGAGGTCCGTGTGCCAGTGGTTGGCGCGGGTGCCCTGCTTCGAGTCCATCTCCCGCAGGTTCGGGCGGCCTTCGGGGGCGTCGTAGATCGGGTGCCCGAGCGTCAGCTTGCCGAAGCGCGAGGCGAAGGCGGTCTGCGCGGCGTAGTCCAGGTCCTGGTCGCGCAGGAACACCACCTTGTACTGGAGCAGGGCCGCGCGGAGGGAGGCGATCGTCCCGTCGCTCAGCGCGCCGCCCGCGTCCACGCCGCCGATCACGGCGCCGATGTTCCCGGTCAGCGGAGTGACCGTCACACCGGTCGGTGCCTGAAGGGTTTCAGTCATGGCTCGTGCCCTCCCATGGTGATTCCGGTTTCACCGGGCGTCCCGGTTCGCCGAATTGACTTTCCAGATCTGGCAAGAGGTTGCCATAATTGTGACTCGCCTGGCAATGTTGTTGGCATGAAGCTCCTGAAGACGCGGACCGGCCCTGCGCCGTCTGGACGAGCAATGGAGGACTCCTGATGGCCACGCCGACTCTGACCGCCCCTTCCGGGCCACCGGCCGGCGAGCCCCGCGCCACGGGAGAGGGCGAGCCCCTCCCCGCCGGCCCCCGGCCGCCGGTGCACGAACTCGTCGCGGGGTTCGCCCGCACCCGCCCCGCCCGTACCGCCGTCAGCTGCGGCGCGAGCAGCATCGCGTACGGGGACCTCGATGCCTGGGCCGGCCGCGTCGCGGCCGGGCTCACCGAGGCGGGCGTCCGCCGCGGCGGACGGGTCGGCGTGCTCGTCGAACCGTCCCTCGCGATGGTCGCCGCCGTGCTCGGCGTGATGCGCTGCGGAGCCGCGTACGTACCGGTGGACGCCTCGAACCCCGACGCCCGCCTGACCGCCGTCCTGACGGACGCCCAGGTCGACGCCGTGCTCGTCACCGACGCCACCCGGCCCCGCCTCACCGGGCTCGACGTCCCCCTGGTCGACGCCGGCTCCACCGCCCGGGAACCGGCGGGCGCCCCCGTGAGCGGCACGGCCCGCGGCCGCGAGCCGGAGTCCCCCGGCGTTCCGGTGGCCGCCCACGACGCCGCCTACCTCATCTACACCTCGGGCAGCACGGGCGAGCCCAAGGGCGTCGTCGTCGAACACGGACAGCTGGCGGCCTCCACCCTGGCGCGCCGCACGGTCTACCCCGGCCGGCCCGTCTTCCTCCTCGTCTCACCGCTGGCCTTCGACTCGTCGGTGGCCGGCCTCTGGGGCACCCTCACGGCAGGCGGCCACCTGGTGGTCGCCACCCCGGACGAAGTGCGCGACCCGGAGCGGCTGGTCGCCCTCGTCGAGCGCCACCGGGTCACCCGGCTGCTGTGCGTGCCCTCCCTCTACAGCGTCCTCCTCGACGCCGCGCGCTCCCTGGGCGGCGAGCGCCTGAGCTCCCTCGAGACCGTCATCGTCGCGGGCGAGGCACTGCCGCCCGAACTGGTCGACCGCCATTTCGCCCTGCGCACCGCTCCCACCGCGCTGGTCAACGAGTACGGGCCCACCGAGGCGACCGTCTGGGCCAGCTACCGGCGCTTCGACGCCCCGGGCCCCGTCTCCATCGGCGGGCCGGTCCCCGGCGCCCTGCTCCACCTGCTGGACGACGAACTGCGCCCGGTGCCGCCCGGCACCGAGGGCGAGCTGTTCATCGGCGGCGCCGGGGTGTCCCGCGGTTACCACGGCCGGCCGGAGGCCACCGCCCGCGCCTTCCTCGACGACCCCTTCGCGGACGCGCCCGGAGCCCGGATGTACCGTACGGGCGACCGCGCCCGCTGGAACGCCGACGGCACCCTCGCCTTCCTCGGCCGCCGCGACCACCAGGTCAAGATCCGCGGCCACCGCGTGGAACTGCCCGTGATCGAAGCCCAGTTGGCCGCCCTGCCCGGCGTACGGGAGGCCGTCGCCGTCCCGGACGCCGCCGGCACCTCCCTGACCGCCTTCGTCCTCGCCCCGTCCGGGCCGGCACCGGCCCCCGAGGCCCTGCGCGAGCGGCTCGCCGCCCGGCTGCCGGCCGTCATGGTCCCCGCCCGGATCGTCTGCCTCGACGCGTTCCCCCGTACCGTCAACGGCAAGGCGGACCGGGCGGCCCTGCGGGCCCTGGCCGACGAGCCGCAGCCCGTCGCCGCCGGCGCCGCCGCCCCGGAGTCGGGGGACGATCTGACGGCACAGGTCGCCGCCGCCTGGGCCGAGATCCTGAAGACCCCCCACGTGCCGCCGGACGTCAACTTCTTCGACCTCGGCGGCCACTCCCTCGCGATGTTCCAGCTCCGCGAGGCCCTGGAACGCCATACCGGCAAACGGCCCCCGGTCGTCGCCCTGTTCAAGCACACCACCGTCGCCGCGCAGGCCGCGATGCTGCGCGACGGCGACGGTGCCACCGAAGGCGCCGACGGCACCGCCTCGGCCGAACGCCGCGCCGCCGCGCGCCGCGCCCGTGCCCTGCGCGCCCGCCGGCAGGACCCGGCCCAGGAGACCTCCCCGTGACCACCGACCTCACCGCCCCGTACGACGCGACCGCCGGCACCGCCCTGTGGCTGCACCGCACCGCACCCGTCGCCGACCCGGTCGCCCGTCTGGTCTGCTTCCCCCACGCCGGGGGATCCGCGTCCTTCTTCCGCGACTGGGGCCACCGGATCCCCGGTGTCGAGGTGTACGCGGTCCGCTACCCCGGCCGCGCCGAGCGCCTCGCCGAACCGGTGGCGACCGACCTGCGTGAACTCGCCCGCGCGGTCGCCGGAGCCGTGGCCCCCCTGGCCGACCGCCCCCTGGCCCTGTTCGGCCACAGCATGGGCGCGCCGATCGCCCTGGAGACCGCCGCGGCGCTGGAGGCCCGGGGGATCGACCCCGTCCACCTGTTCGCGTCGGGCTCCCGCGACGCCCCGTACCCGTCCGCCGAGGAGTGGACCGACCCGGACGAGGACGACGACCCCGCCGTCATCGAGCGGCTCCTCACCCTCGGCGGGACGGATCCCGAACTGGCCGCCGACCCCGAGTTCCAGGAGCTGGTCCTGCCGTACGTACGGGCGGACGCGCAGATGTTCCACTCCTACGCCCCCGGCTCCGGTGCCGCCCCGAGCGTGCGGTGCCCGGTCACCACCCTCACCGGGGACGCCGACGCGGACGCGGACCGCCGGCCCTGGAGCGAGCTGACCACGGGCGGCGTCCGTGAACGGGCCGTGCCGGGTGACCACTTCTACCTGGTGGCCGCGCCTCCCCTCGACCTGATCCGGGACACGCTGGCGCCCGTCCCGGCGGCCGGCTGACCGCCGCACGCCCCCTCACCCACCCGTCCCCCACCGAGCAGACCCGGAGCAGCTGTGGACATCCTCCAGGCGGACGCACCCGGCCGCGTCCCCGCCGACGGGCTCGCCGGCCTGCTGTACCCGCTCGCCGAACCGGAGTTCCTCCGCCACCGGCTGGGGTCCGAACCCGTCCTGATCCGGGGGCGGGAGGGCCGCTTCCGCGGCCTCTTCGGCTGGCCCGAGCTCAACGAGGTCCTCGCGGCCGCCCGTACCGACTCCTCCCGCGTCCACCTGGTGCGGTCCGCCGACGGGGTGCCCCTCGCCTCCTGCGCCGAGCCCGTCCCGCAGCTGTCGCCGCGCGGGCGCCCCTCGCGGCTGCGCCCGGAGCGGCTGCACGAGACGCTCCGCGCGGGCAGCACCCTCGTCATCGACGGCGCCGAGGAACTCCACGCCCCGCTGCGGGCCCTGGTCACCGCGGTGGAGGGCACCCTGCGCTCCCTCGTGCAGGCCAACCTGTACGTGAACCTGGGCGGGGCCGAGCAGGGGTTCCACACCCACTGGGACGACCACGACGTGTTCGTCCTCCAGGCCGAGGGCGCCAAGCACTGGGACGTCCACCCGCCGACCGAGGACCACCCCGTCGGGATCCTCAGCGCCCCGGCCCCGCCGGCCCCCGGCGCCGCCACCTGGTCCGGGGAACTGACCGACGGCGACGTGCTGTACCTGCCGCGCGGCTGGTGGCACACCGTCAAGGCGGTCGAGGGCCGCCCCTCGCTCCACCTGACCCTCGGCACCCGGCTGCCCTCCGCAGGGGACCTGCTGCGGCGGCTCCTCGTCCACCTGGCGCGCAACCACTCCCGCGTACGCCAGGACCTGCCGAGGTTCGCCACCGCGGACGACGCGCGGGACTGGTACGAGGGCCTGCGCGAGGTCCTGGTGGCGGCCGCCCGCGAGCCCGGTCTGCTGGAGGAGCTGGCCGGGCAGGCCGACGGCGGCGCCCCGGTCCGGCCACGGTTCGGCCTCCCCTACGGCGGGCCCGCCGCCGGCGACCCGGCCGGCAGCCGGTGACCCGCCCGCGGCGGGCGCGGCTGAGGGCGCCGGCGGCCGTACGCGGCCTGCCGACGGCGTTCTGGTGGATCTGGCTGAGCGTCCTGGTGAACTGGACCGGCGGCTTCGCCGGTCCCATGCTGGCCCTGTCGCTCACCGCCGGGCACGGCTACTCGGCTTCGTACGCGGGGCTCGTGATGTCCCTCGTCGGCCTCGGCGGGATCGCCGGCACGTTCCTCGGCGGAGCGCTCGCCGACCGGATCGGGCGGCGCACGACCATGTTCGCCTCCCACCTCTGGACGGCGGTGAGCATGGCCCTGCTCGGCGTGAGCACCGCGCCGTGGGCGGTGGCCGCGTCCGCCCTGGCCATGGGGCTCGGCGCCACCGCGGTCCGGCCGGCGATGCAGGCCTCGCTCACGGACCTGGTCCGGCCCGAGGACCGCCAGCGGGCCTTCGCCCTGAACTACTGGGCGCTGAACGCGGGCGGTGCGGTCGCGGCGGTGCTGGCCGGCCTGATGGTCGTGCACGGCTACGCCCTGGTCTTCCTGGCCGACGGCGCCGCGACGCTGCTGTGCGGGATCCTGGTGCTGGCGAAGGTCCCCGAGACCCGCCCCGGCCCGGCCGTGCGGCGGCCGGCGCCCGCGGCCGGGGTGAAGGCCGTACCCGTGCACCGCGACGGCTCCTTCATGCTCTTCGTCCTGATGACCGCCCTGTTCGCCGTGGTCTTCAAGCAGGGGACCTCCACCCTGCCCGTCGTCATGACCCGCGAGGGGCACTCGCCCGAGACGTACAGCCTGGTCAGCGCCGTGAACGGGCTGGTGGTCGTCGCCCTGCAGATCCCCCTGACCCGGCTGGTGAGCGGCCGCTCCCGTCCGGGGGTGCTGCTCGCCGCCTGTCTGCTCCTCGGCTGGGGCTTCGGCCTGACGGTGTTCGCGGACGGCGTCGCGGCCTTCGCGTGCACGGTCCTCATCTGGACGCTGGGCGAAATCCTCCAGGCCCCCGCCGGGATCGCCGTCACCGCCGGCCGCGCCCCCGCCGAGAGCCGCGGCCGGTACCAGGGGATGTACGGGGGCGCCTGGTCGACCGCCGCGTTCCTGGCCCCCGCGGCCGGCGGCTGGGTCCTCGACCAGTGGGGCGCCACCGCTCTGTGGACCCTGTGCGCGGTCCTCGCCACCACCGCCGGCGCCGGCTGCGCCCTGGTGACCGCCCGCGAAGACTTCCGTACGGGCTCCGCGAACCCCGTACGGGACGGCAGCGGCACCCGGCCGCTCCCGACCACCTCCTCCGGACCCGGAAGAGGACACGCAACCGAAGGGAACGCGTCATGAACCCCGTGGACCTCACGGACGAGCAGTTCGTCGTCGACAACTGCGTCGCCGCCTACGTCGGCGCCGAGGACCTCGTCGTCAACAACTGCGTCGCCGCCTACGTCGACACCGAGCAGTTCGTCGTCGACAACTGCGTCGCCGCGTACGTGTGAGCCGGTGACAGCCACCCGTACCGCGGAGCCCGGCCCGGACAGCGACCGCTGTCCGGCGCCGGGCGCCGGCCCGCACCCGTCCGTCATCTCCCGTACGCGGGTCCTGACCGGCCCCGCCGGTACCCCGCCCGCCCTCCACCTGGCCGTGTGCGACCTCACCGACCCCGGCCCCGGCCGGCCGTGGCAGGCCGACCGGCAGGCGTTCGGCACCTCCTGGGACGGCCCCCAGCGGGCCCGCCGCTCCGCCGAGGGGGAAGCGGTCGAACGGTTCTGCGGCTCCGTACCGCCCGCCCCGGAGCGGGTCCGGTACGCGAGCCACGACGAGCTGTCCCGCCGGGGCGTCCCCGCTCTGGACCCCAACCGGCTGGTCCTGTACTCGTCCCGCCAGTACGCGACCCCCGGCTTCCCGTTCCGCCCCTTCCTGCGGGACTCCCCGGCCCACTGGATCGAGGGCCGCCACGCCGATCGCGACGAGCCCGTCCACGTACCGGCCTTCCTCGTGTACACGGCCTGGCGGCGGATGCCCCATCAGGGGCCGGAACCGCTGTACGCCTTCCCCGCCCTGGGCGGCACCGCCGCCGGCCCCACCCCCGAGGACGCGCTGCGCGCCGGGCTGGAGGAGGTGGTCGAACGTGACGCGGCCGCCGTGTGGTGGGCCCACGCCCGGCCGCGGCCGGCCCTGGAGCCGACGGCGTACCTGCGCGGCCTGACCAGCGGCGCCGCCCGTGACTTCGACGTCCGGCTGACGCACCTCGACAACGAGTTCGGGGCGCCGGTGCTCGCCGCCGGCGTGCGCAGCCGCGCGGAGGGCTGGCTGACGTACGGGTTCGCCGTGCGCCCCGACCCGGTCGAGGCCGCGGCCAAGGCCCTGGCCGAGGCGTACACCCTGCAGCTGACCTGCCGCACCCTGGACGACCCCGCGGCCACCGTCGCGACCCCGGGCCGGCCCTCGCCGCTCAAACCCTGGCGGGCCGACCGCCGCTACCTCGACTCCTACCGCGAGGACGCGTCGGACGTCGTGGAGCAGCTGTGCCAGCAGCAGCTCTACCTGGACCGGAGGGCGGCCGACCGCGTCGCGCCGTGGACCTGGGACCTCCCGGCCGGCCGCTGGAGCGACGTACCGCGCGCCGGCCCGGGCGGCGGCCTCGCCGACCGGGTCCGTGCGCGGGGGTACGAGGTCATCGCCGTGGACCTCACCACGCCGGAGGCCGCCGCCGGGGGCCTGCACGCGGTGCGCGTCATCGTCCCGGGCACGGTCGGCGCCGCCCCGGCCGCCTACCCCGCCCTCGGCGCCGGCCGCCTGCGACGGGCCGGCACCCGCCTGGGCTGGACACCGTCCGACCTCCCCGAGACCGGCCTCAACACCTTCCCCATGCCGCATTGCTGAACGGCGCCCCGAATGATCCGGGCGGCCCGGGGTACGCCGTCGGGAGTGCGGCGCGTGCAGGCGGGGGGCGGGAGGAGGACGGCTCGATGGGCATCGTGGTGACCACACCGACGGGACACGTGGGAGCGCGCGTGGTGCGGTTGCTGCTCCAGGCGGGCGTCCGCCCCCGCGTCCTGGTCCGCGACCCCGCCCGGCTGGACGAGGAGACCCGCGGGCGGGTCGACGCGTGCCCGGGCGACCTCACGGACCCCGGGTTCGTCCGGAAGGCGGTGGCGGGGGCGCGTTCCGTCTTCTGGGTGGACCCCACCCCGCACACGGCGGCGGACCCGGTCGGGACCTCGCTGGCGACCGCGGCGCCGTTGGTGCGGGCGGTCCGGGACGGTGACGTGGGGCGGGTCGTGCTGCTCAGCAGCGTCGGGGCGGAGAAGCGGCACGGAGTCGGGCACATCGACGGGCTGGCCGGGATCGAGGCGGAGCTCGACGCCGCCGGGGCCGACGTGCTGCACCTGCGGTGCGCGTACTTCTTCACCAACCTGCTGCTCGACCTCGAGGGCCTCTCCCGCGGCGTGCTGAGCACCGCGTTCGACCCGGGACGGCCGATGCCCTGGGTGGATCCGCGTGACGTCGGGGACGTGGTCGCGGCCCGGCTGCTGAACGACGCGTGGCGGGGCCGGGTGGTGCAGGCCGTGCACGGGCCCGAGGACCTCACCTTCCACCAGGTCGCGCGGATCCTGACCGCCGCGCTCGGGCGCACCGTCCGGGTGGAGCGGGTCGGCGACGACGCGGTGCGGGACGCCCTGCGCGCGGCCGGGCTGCCCGGACCGGCGGTGGAGGGCATCGTCGGGATGGCGGCCGGCTCGCGGGACCTGGTGCCCGAGCAGCCCCGTGACCTGCTGACCACCACGCCCACCCGGCTCGCCGGCTGGGCCCACGCCGAACTGCGCCCGCTGCTGCACGGCTGATGCCCCCCGCCGGGGGTCGCGCGCCGCCGGGAGGACGGTCCCGCTCCTCCCGGAGCGGCAGCGGTTCAGGACTCGTCCCGGCTCGCGGCCCGGTCGTCCTGGGCGGGATGCGGGTCGCCGTCGTCCGCGCCCAGGCCGGCGAGGAGGCGCAGCCCGTCCTCGGCGGGGGTGCCGGGGGCCGCGGACAGCACCAGCAGTTCCCTGCCCGATCCGTCCGGGAGCGCGAAGTTCTCCTGGTGGAGTTCCAGCAGTCCGACGAGCGGGTGCCGGTACGTCTTGCGCCCGTGGGTGCGGGCGCGTACGTCCGCCCGGGCCCAGAGCCGGCGGAAGCGCTCGCTGCCCATCGCCAGCTCGCCGATGAGCGATGCCAGGTGGGGGTCGTCGGGGTGCCGGCCGGCGGCCAGGCGCAGGTGCCCGACGACGTCGAGGGTGCACGTCTCCCAGTCCGCGTAGAGACCGTTCCCGGGCTCCTCGAGGAAGACGTGCCGGGCGATGTTCAGGCCCGGCATCGGCCGGCCGTAGAGGAGCCCGGCGAGGCGGTTGCCCGCGAGCGCGTCCAGGCGGTGGTCCATGATCAGCGCGGGGGCGTCGGCGACCAGGCCGAGGAGGCGCAGCAGTTCCGGGCGGACACGCCCGCCGGGCGCCTTCGCGGGGCGGCGGCGCTGCCGGGCGAGGCGGCAGAGGTGCCCGTGTTCGGTCTCGTCGAGGCCGAGGACGCGGGCGAGCGCGTCGAGGACCTGGTCGGAGGGCTGGGTCGCGCGGCCCTGTTCCAGGCGTACGTAGTAGTCGACGCTGACGCCGGACAGGTGCGCGACCTCTTCGCGGCGCAGTCCTTCGACCCGGCGGCGGCTGTCGGTGGGGATGCCGACGGCGGCCGGGTCGACGCGGGCGCGCCGGGTCCGCAGGAAACCCGCGAGATCGTCCATGCCCCCCAGTATGGCCGCGGGCGTGCGGGCGAGGGTGGTACTGGCGTTCCCAGGAAGTCCCGTCCGATGGAAGGGGCGTCCCTGAACGGCGGGCGTCGCGGCGCGCAGGATCGGGGCAACCGATCCGGAGGAGAGTTCCCTTGAAGACGCTGATCGTCTACGCCCACCCCGAGCCGAAGTCGCTCAACGGCTCGCTGAAGGACCTCGCGGTGTCCACCCTGGAGGGCGCCGGGCACGAGGTACGGGTGAGCGATCTGTACGCGATGGGCTGGAAGGCGGTGGTGGACGCCGCCGACTACGGCCCCGGCGCGTCGAGTCCGCTGAAGGTCGCCGCGGACTCGGGCCGGGCCTTCGAAGCCGGCACCCTCACCCCGGACGTGCTCGCCGAGCAGGAGAAGCTGCTGTGGGCGGACACGGTCGTCTTCCAGTTCCCGCTGTGGTGGTACACGATGCCCGCGATCCTCAAGGGCTGGGTGGACCGGGTGTTCACCCACCGCTTCGCGTACGGGGTCGGTGAGCACAGCGACACCAAGTATGGCGAACGGTACGGCGCGGGGACGCTCGCGGGCCGGAGGGCCCTGTTGTCGGTGACCGTCGGCGGTCCGGAGCCGCACTACGCCGCGCGCGGCATCAACGGCCCCATCGAGGACCTGCTGTTCCCGGTCCACCACGGCGTCCTCTACTACACGGGCGTCGAGGTGCTGCCGCCGTTCGTGCTGTACGGGACCGACCGGATGTCCGGCGAGGACTACGCGGACGCCGCCGAGGCCTGGGAGCGGCGGCTGCTCACGCTGGAATCGGCGGAGCCGATCCCGTTCCGGCGGCAGAACGGCGGGGACTACGAGATCCCCTCGCTGCACCTGAGGGAGGGGCTGGGGTCCCCGGGCCGCACGGGTTTCGGGCTGCACGTGCGGGGCTGACCAGCGGGGCGGGTCCCGGCCGCGGCCGGTCCCGGGGGTGCCCGTTCGACTCCCGTTCGAGGTGTTCTCGTTCGCGGCCTGGCAGCTTCGGAGCTCCAGCACCGGGGACGAAAGGACAAGGGGAATGACCAAGTCGAGGCGCAGGTTCGGTATCGCCGCTGTGGTGGCCGCGTTGGTGGCCGGCATCACCGTCGTGGGGCCGCAGGGAGCGAGTGCGCAGGACACGGCGCGCCGCGGCTGGGACCACTTCGGGTTCGGGGTGTCGTGGGAGGAGAGCTACGGCTACTCGCAGGCCATCAAGGCCGGTGACACGGTCTACATCTCGGGTCAGCTGTCGCACGACGCGGCCGGGAACCTGGTGGGTGTCGGCGACTTCGAGAAGCAGGTCCGCACGTCGTTCGAGAACATGGACAAGGTCCTCGCGCACTACAAGATCCCGCGCAGCCAGATCGTCAGCATGAAGATCTACACCAAGGACCTGCGCCAGAACTTCGACACGGCCGCGAAGCTGCACAAGGAGTACGTCGGCAAGCACCGCACGACCGACACCATCATCGGGGTCAGCGACCTGGCGTTCCCCGAGCAGCTGGTGGAGATCGAGGCCGTCGCGCTGGTGAAGCCGCGCTCCTGACCCCGGGCGGGCCGCGCGGTGACCGCCGTGCGGCCGTTCGGCTCGTCGCGCGGTGAGCGCCGCGGCGACGCCCCGGTGACCCGCCGACACCGGGCCGTCCCCGCTCGCGGCCCGGCACGGACGTCACCGGATCCGGTCCGGCCGCGGCCGGCACGGCGCGCGATGCGAAGGGCCCGGGCACTCGTTGCCCGGGCCCTTCCGCATGCCCGGCGGCCGCTGGACGGTGCGGTCTTCGGCGGCGGGTCTTTCATGTGGTTCCTACAAATCTTCGGTGGAGGCTCCGTCGATCGCCGCACCTGATGGTGCGTGAATTCCCTGGCAGATTGGCACATGTCTTGATCACCTCCGGCCCGAGTCCGATGGCGGGGGTGTGCCAGTCGAACAAATGGGGGTTGGGCGATGACCATGGATACGACGGATGTCGTGGTGACGGGGCTGGGGGCCACGACGCCGCTCGGCGGGGACGTTCCCTCCACCTGGGCCGGGATGCTGGCCGGGGATTCCGGGATCCGTGCGATCGAGGAGGAGTGGGCCGCCGGGCTGCCGGTGCGGATCGCGGGGCGGCTGCGGGTCGAGCCGGGTGAGGCCATGGACCGGGTGCAGGCCCGGCGGCTGGACCGGTGCGAGCAGGTCGCGCTGATCGCGGCCCGGGAGGCGTGGGCCGACGCGGGGCGGCCGCAGGTGGAGCCGGAGCGGCTGGCCGTGGTGATCGGTACGGGCGCGGGCGGTGCGCTGAGCATGCTCGGGCAGGACGACGTCCTGGAGGCGTCCGGGGTCCGCAAGGTCTCGCCGCACACCGTGCCGATGCTGATGGCGAACGGGCCGGCGGCCTGGGTCAGCATCGAACTCGGTGCCCGGGGAGGGGCCCGCACCCCCGTCAGCGCCTGTGCCTCCGGGGCCGAGGCGATCGCGATGGGCCTGGACCTGATCCGGCTGGGGCGCGCGGACGTGGTCGTCGCGGGCGGGGCCGAGGCCTGCGTCCACCCCCTGCCGCTGGCGGGGTTCGCCCAGGCGAAGGCGCACTCCACGCGCAACGACGCGCCGCGGGAGGCGTCCCGGCCGTTCGACACCGGCCGGGACGGCTTCGTCATCGGGGAGGGCGCGGCGCTGGTGGTCCTGGAGCGGGCCGGTTTCGCCGCCGCCCGCGCCGCCCGCGTGCACGCGGTGCTGGCCGGCGCGGGCGTCACCTCGGACGCGCACCACATCACCGCCGCCCACCGGGACGGGCAGGTCCGCGCGATGCGGCTCGCCCTGGAGTCGGCCGGGCTCGGCCCGCTCGATGTCCGGCAGGTGCACGCCCACGCGACCTCCACCCCCCAGGGTGACCTGACCGAAGCCGAGTCGGTCACCGAGGCCATCGGTACGCATCCGGCCGTCACCGCGACCAAGTCGATGACCGGGCACCTCTTCGGCGCGGCCGGTGCGCTGGGCGCCGTCGCGGCGGTCCTGGCCCTGCGCGATCAGGCCGTACCCGCCACGCGGAACCTGGACGAACTCGATCCGCGGGTGGGGCTGGACGTGGTCGCCGGGCGGCCCCGGCGGGGCCTGGCCGGTGCCGCGCTGGTCAACTCCTTCGGCTTCGGCGGGCACAACGCCTCGCTGGTGTTCACCGCCGGACGTGGCTGACGGTCCGTTCGCCCACGGCGTCGGCGAAGGCGCGGGCCGGCGGGGCGAGGGCCTCCCAGCGGCGGACCGCCCAGCCGACCGCGAGGGGCGGGAGGGCGGGTACGGGGACCAGGCGCAGGGGGCCGCCGGGGGCGGCGCGCAGGCCGGGGACGAGCGGTACGACCGTGTGGCCCAGGCCGAGTTCGGCCAGCAGGAGGGCGGTGTCCCAGTCCGCGACGCTGGTGTCCGAGCCGACCCGGACGCCCAGTTCGGTGAAGGCCGCGTCCAGGCGGGCGCCGGAGAGGGAGTTCGGGGGCAGCCGGACCAGGCGGAGGTCCGTGAGGTCGGCGGCGTCGACGGTGCGGCGGGCGGCGAGCGGGTCTCCGGCGCGGACGGCGAGCACCCACGGCAGGTCGGCCACGGGGCGCTGTTCGATGCCGGGCACCGGGGGGCCGATGGTGACCCAGGCCAGGTCCAGGGTGCCGGCCAGGAGGGCTTCGAAGCAGCGGCGGCTGGAGGTCTCGGTGCGGAACTCCAGGCTGGTGCGCGGGTGGTGGCGGCGGAAGTCGACGATGGCCTCCGCCATGAAGTGGCGGACGGTCGCCCCGCCGGTGCCGACGCGTACGGATCCGCCCTCGCCGTTCGCCAGGTCGCCCAGGCGGCGCAGGGCCTGGTCCAGGCCGGTGATCCCGTCGGCGGCGGCCTCGTAGAGGATCCGGCCGGCGGGGGTGGGCACCACTCCGCGGGGCCGGCGTTCGAGCAGGGCCGTCGCCGTTTCGCGTTCGAGGCGCTTCACGTGCTGGCTGACCGCCGACTGGGTGCGCCCCAGTTCGCGTGCGACGCCGCTGAGGCTGCCCGCGCGGCATACGGCGACGAAGACGCGGAGGTCGTCCAGGGTCATGAACCCCAAGGTAGGGCTTGGGTGTTGGCAAGGAAACCCCAGGATTGACTGGATGCCGGGCAGGGCGGACGATTCCGGTGGGCCCGGACCCAGGCGGCAACCCTGTCCGGTGGCCACGGCCGGGTCCGGAACCGGCGTGGGCGCCGGACGGGTGCCGACCACGGGAGGGTTCGATGACCGCTGTGCCGTCCGCCGACGAGCGGGCCCTGGAGTTGCTGCGGCGGTGCGGGGCGGAGGGGGTTCCCCATCCGGGCGGCGACCTGCGGGCCCACCTGCTGCGGGTACGGGGGCGGCTCGCCTCGTGGGGGGCGCGGCCGGCGCTCCGGCTGGCGGGGCTGTGCCACGCCGTGTACGGGACCGACGGCTTCCCCGTGGCGCTGCTGCCGCTGGAGCGCCGTCCGGAGGTGGTGGAGGCGATCGGAGCCGAGGCGGAGGGTGTGGTGTACCTGTACGCCGCGTGCGACCGGGGGGCGACCTACCCGGGTCTCGGGCGGGCCGGTGCCGTGTTCACCGACCGCTTCGACGGCGGGCGCGGCCTGGTTCCGGGGGAACGGGCCCGGCGGGACTTCGCCGAGCTGACGGCGGCCAACGAGCTGGACCTCGCGGCGGAGGACGCCGCCTTCCGGGCCGCGTACGGGCCGGACCTGCTGGTCCTGCTCGGCCGGGTCCGGCACCTGCTCGGGCCCGGTGCGCGGGAGGACGTACGGGCCTTGGCGCGGGACCTGGGGGTGCGGTGGTGAGGGACCGCCGTGCGCGGCCGGCCCCTCCCCCGCACCGCGGGTGTTCCCGGGGGGCCTCGTCCCCGTTCAGCCCGTGGGCCGGGACGGCCCGGGGGTGGTGGGGCAGCGCAGGGCGTCCGCGGTGACCGGGGCGCCGTCCGCCTTGTTGCGGTCGTAGGTCACCGTCCTGACCCGGGCCGGGGTGGTGCCGACGGTGACGTCGAAGGTCTGGTCCTGGTCCGGGTCGGGGTGGAGGCGGGCACCGGGGAGGGCTGCCGCGAGGGTGGCCGCGTCCGCTTCCCGGCCGGGGGCGTACGTGATGGCGGGCGGGCCCGGGGGCCGTACGGGGGGTGCGGGCAGGGGGGTGACCTGGAAGCCGCCCCGGGTCAGGGCCCCGGCCACGGCGGGCTCGTCGACGCGGACCCTGATGCCGGCCGGGTTGGTGTCGGCGGGGGTTTCGGGGACGGGCTGGATGCGGGGGTCGCCGGTGATGGGGCGGTCCTCGGCGAGGGCGTCCCAGAGGGCGGCGGCGCGGGACTCGTGCCAGACCAGGGTGGATCCGACGCCGGGGACGCGGTGGTCGAAGAGGCGGATGGGGACGGTGGCGAACTCGGTGCGCTCGGGGCGGAGCCGGCCGAGGGCCCAGCCGATGCGGACGAGGTCGCGCAGGTCCGTGCGGTCGTCGGTGCGGACGGTCTTCAGGAGGGTGCGGGCGGTACGGGCCGTGCTGAGGGGGCCGGAGAGGGCGCCTTCGGCGGTGAGGCGGGCCAGCAGGTCGTTGACGGTGCGCTGCTGGCGGCGGACGCGGCCGAGGTCTCCGGGCCGGCTGGTGACGTGCCGGGCGCGGACGTAGCGCAGGGTCCGGTTGCCGTCGGTGCGGTGGACGCCGGCGGGGACGTCGAGGCCGGAACCCTCGTCCCGCAGGGGCCGGTCGGTGCAGACGGTCGCGCCGCCGAGGTTGTCGACGGTCTGCTCGAAGCCGGTGAACCCGGTCTCCAGGTAGTGGTCGACGTGGAGGCCGGTGACCTGTTCGACGGTGCGCACGGCCAGCGGTCCGCGGCCGATCGCGTACGCCCCGTTGATCTTCCCGAAGCGGGGCGGGCCGGGCAGCGGGTACTGGACGTAGGAGTCGCGCGGGATGGAGACGACGCTGGCGCGGCGGCCGTTCGCGGAGAGGTGGACGAGCATCATGACGTCGGTGCAGTCGCAGCCCTTGCCGCCGACGTGCAGCCGTCGCTTCTCGGCGGCGGAGAGGCCGGCGCGGCTGTCGATTCCGACGACGAGGATGTTCGTGCCCCGGTGGTGGGCGCCGGTGCCATGGTCGGCGGACAGGGCCCGGGAGCCCGCGGGGGCGCCGGCGGCGAGGGTGGCCAGCAGCGTGAGGGCAACGGTGAGTCGACGCAACGCGCATCCCCTGACGTGGTGGTGGTGAGGTGGTGGCGGAAGCCGCGGGAGGACCGTACTGCCGCGGCCGGTGGCGGATGGGGTTACGCGCCGGGGAGAATGTCCAGATTGTCCCGAGCGGGCCTGGTCCGGCCGGCCGGTCCGCGGGCGAAGGCGCGCAGGACGTTGGCGGTGACGGTGCGGGTGAAGTGGCCGGCGCGGGCGTCCAGGCCGTGGTTGGCCTTGCCGCCGGCGGGCCCGGTCGCGTCGAGGGCCTCGACCCAGCGCATGGTGCCCGTGGCGAAGACGGCCGCGCCGCCGGGCAGGGTGAGGTAGGCGGTGTCCGCGTACGAGGCACGGCCCTTGCGGACGACCGGGGAGCGGGCCAGGACCTCGATGGGGCGGGGGGTGGGGTGGCGCGGGTTCACCCGGTCGTACTCGACGCCCACCAGGTGCGGGAAGCTGTCGCCGGCGCGGGCTCCGGTGCCCTCCAGGAGCCAGTGCCCGGGGTGGGTCACCACGTAGGGGGCGTCGACGGGGTAGCCGTCGTAGATCACGCCGAGCAGCGCGCTCTCGGGGTCGGCGGCGGGTGCCCGCCGGAAGTCGTGGGTGGGCGGGGATCCCCGCCGGTAGCCGGGGTCCTGGGCGTAGTCGTCCTTGTAGCAGACGACGGTCCGGTCCGGTCCGGCCGGGGACGCCTCGAGGCGGATCCGCCGGTAGCAGCAGTTCGCGCCGAGCACGGCCAGGTTGGTGCCGGTGTCGCGGGCGAGGGTCACGTGGCGGCGCTGCTCGGGGCTCCAGTACTCGTCGTGGCCCATGGAGACCACCGCGGCGGCTCCGCGCAGCAGTTCCGGGTCCCGCGCCACGTCGATGCCGGTGGCGTAGGCGAGGGGCAGGCCGAGCCGTTCGGCGAGGGCGACCACGGGTGCCTCGTAGACGAGGAACTGGCCGGCCCCGTGCCTGTTCGCGTAGGGGCGGTCGAAGGTGACCCGCAGGGACCTCGACGCCTTGTCACCCGTCCTGCCCCGGTACAGGTCCGCGCCTCCCCAGCGGTTGTAGGCCTGCCAGGTGGCCACGGCGTGCGCGAGTACGGTGCGGCCGGCCGTGACGGCGGAGCGTACGGTGACCGGCACGAACCGCTGGGCCAGCCCGTCGGTGGTGTCCAGGCGCAGCAGGTAGGCGCCCTCCGGCCAGCCGGAGGTGTCCACCAGCGCCGTCCGGTGCCAGGGGGCGCTCGCCGTGCGGGTGGCGGGGTCCGTGGTGGCGGGCGCCTGGCGGACGCCGGGGAGCGGGGCGGAGCGCCACACCAGGCGGGCCCGGGCGCCGCCGTACCAGCCCGTCCGGTAGGCGGAGACGGTGTAGGAGGCGGAGGTGGTCGACACCCTCAGGCCCAGCGGTTCTCCGGGGCGCAGGGAGACCCGCTCGGCGAAGCCCTCGACGGCGCGGGCCGGGCCGGGGCGGGTGATCCGCCAGTCCGGGGAGCCGGGGAGCGCGTTCTCCGCCGTGACGTCCAGGCCGCCGTCCGGGGGCGGCCGGTGCACGGGGCCGTCGGCGCGCGCGGCCGCACGGGCGGGCGGGCCGGGCCGTGCGGTGACCGCGGCGGCGGCCAGGCCCAGGATAAGCCGGCGTCGTCCGGGCCGTCCCTCGCTCTCGCGCACGCCCTCCGTTGTAGTCCACCGGCGGCCGCCGGCCCGGCAGACGCGCCCGTCCGGCCGTGGGGGCGGCCGACTGCATGGGCGGCACCCGGCGGGGCCGGGACGGGCGGGTGCTCGACGGGCCCTTCGCCTCCACGGGCGGGAAGTGGGCCGTGACGGTGGGCGTGGACCGGCGCGACTACCTGCGGCGCGTCCTCGGGTCGGGGGCGCCGCAGCTGCCGACCAGGGCCGAGGTCGACGCGGTGCTCGCCATGCCGGTGTACGACACCGCGCCCTGGAACAGCGCCTCGAGCGGGTTCCGCAACCATCTGGAGGGCTGGCGCGGGGCCAGCCTGCACAGCCGGGTGCACGTGTGGGTGGGCGGCCGCACGGCTTCCGCGGCCTCCCCCAACGACCCGGTGTTCTGGCTGCACCACGCCTTCATCGACAAGCTGTGGGCGGACTGGCAGGCCCGCAACCCGAAGGCCGGCTACCGGCCCGCGACCCGGACGCCGAACGTGATCGACCTGCGGGACGCGCTGCCCCCGTGGAACGACGTGACCCCGGCCGACCTGCTGGAGCACCGGCGGTTCTACACCTTCGACAGGCCGTGACGCCCCGCGGCGGCCCCGGCACCGCCGGGCGGCCGCCGGCCCCGCCGTGGCGCCTCCCGGCCGCTGAGCCGCGCGGTGCGCGAGGAGGCCCGCGCTCCCTCGGGGCGCGGGCCTCCTCGTATGGAGTGGCGGGGGCCGGTCAGGCGGCCGCGGGCGCGGAGGGGGCGGAGGGGGCGGGCGCGGCCTTCTTCTGGTCCCGCATGACCACGACGGCGAGGACCGCGGCGGCCAGGATGGCGGCGGCGCTGATGGTGAAGGTCGTCGACATCGAGCTGACGAAGGCTTCGCGGGCCGTGCGCACCATGCCCTGGTCCGTGCCGGCGACGGCCAGGGCCCCGGCGATGGAGTGCCTGGCCTGCTCGGGCAGTCCGGCCGGCATCTCGGCGGCGAACCCGGAGGCGAGGAGCGAGCCGAGGATCGCGATGCCGAGGGCGCTGCCGGCCTGGCCGATGGTGTCGTTGAGGGCCGAGCCGACGCCCGCCTTCTCCTCGGGGATGGTGGCCATCAGGGCGCCGACGGCGGCCGGCATGGCCGCGCCCGCGCCGAGGCCGAGCAGGCCCAGGGCGACCGCCGGGACGGTGAAGCCGGAGTCGGGGGAGGCGGTGGTCAGCAGGGCGAAGGAGGCGGCCATCACGATCATGCCGCCCACGATCAGGGGACGGTTGCCCACCTTGGAGGCGAGGCCGGCGCCCGCTCCGTTGCCGATCAGGGCGGCCACGGCGAGCGGGACGAAGGCGAGGCCCGCCTTGAGGGGCGAGTAGCCGAGGACGAACTGCAGGTACTGCGTCAGGACCAGCAGCAGGCCGCCGTTGCCGATCTGGACGAGGGTCAGGGAGAGCGAACCGCCGCTGAAGTTGCGGTTCTTGAAGAGGACCAGCGGGACCATCGGGGAGGGGGTGACGTTCTCCCAGATCACGAACCCGGCGAGGCAGGCCGCGGCCACGGCGAGGGTGAGCGAGGAGCGGCCCTCGAAGGCGCCGTGCTTCGGGATCTCGATGATCCACCAGACCAGGGCGGTCATGCCGACGGCGGAGAGGACGGCGCCCAGCGGGTCGGGCTTCTGCCAGGGGCCCTTGGACTCGGGCATCAGGGTGAGGGCGGCGATCACGGCGAGGACGACGACCGGGACGTTGATGAAGAAGATCGACTGCCAGGAGAAGTGGTCGATCAGGACGCCGCCGAGGACGGGGCTGCCCACCAGGCCGAGCATGGAGACCGAGCCCCAGGCCGCCATCGCCTTGGGCCGCTCGTCCTCCTCGAAGACGGTGATGAGGATGGAGAGGGTGGACGGCATGATGAGCGCGCCGCCGACGCCCATGGCGACGCGTACGGCGATCACCTCGCCCGGGTTGGAGCAGTAGGTCGCGGCCAGGGACGCCGCGCCGAAGAGGACCAGCCCGACCAGCATGACCAGGCGCCGGCCGAAGCGGTCGCTGAGGCTGCCGGAGGTGAGCAGGAGCCCGGCGAAGACCAGGATGTAGGAGTCGAGGATCCACTGGGTGTCCTGCGCGCTCGCGCCGAGATCCGTGGTCAGGACCGGGACCGCGACGGTCAGGGCCATGGAGTCGACCACGAGGACCAGTGAGCTCAGGCACAGCACGATCAGGATCCACCAGCGGCGGGGGTTCCTGGTTTCCATGGGTCGTTCCCTTTCGTCCTTCGTCGGTGCGTCCCGTTGATGAGGCCCACTCGGCGCGTACACCGTTCCAGTGCTGCGCACACTGTACGCGCAATGGGTACGGCGTACGCAAGGGGGCGTGCGGCGTTCTATGCTCCACGTCATGGGAACGGGGTCGGCGGGTGCCGGTGGAAGCGGGGAGCGGGTCCTCCTGTACGGGCCGGGAGGGCTCGTCGAGGGCCGGATGGCGGGGGAGCCGGAGGTGGCCGACTCCTGGCTCGTCGAGGAGGGGCGGGTACGGGAACCGGCCGCGCACTGGCGGCGGTTCGGCGCGTCCGTGGCCGAGGCGGGCGGGCCGGGACTGGAGGGTTTCCCGGAGGCAGTCGTCCGGGCGCTGCCCCGGCGGGGGTGCTGGTTCCCCCGGGTGGAGCTGGTGGGCGGACGGCTGCTGCTGCGGCTGCGCGTGGCGCCCGCGCGGACGGACGCGGTCCGCCTGTGGACCGGGGGCGACGATCCGCGGCGCGCGCCCCGGCGCAAGGGGCCGGACCTGTACGCGCTGGGGGCGCTGCGGGCGCGGGCCGTCGCGGCGGGCGCCGATGACGCGCTGCTCGTCGGCGACGACGGCGTCGTACGGGAGACGGCCACGGCGAACCTGGTGTGGTGGGACGGGGACGTGCTGTGCGTCGTCGATCCGGGGCTGCCGGTCCTGCCGGGGGTGACCGCGGCGTGGGCGGTGCGGCGCGCGGGCGCGCTGGGGATCCCGGTGCGGCGGTGCCGGGTGCGGGCGGCGGAGCTGAGCGGGCGGGAGGTGTGGGTCACCAACGCGCTGCACGGGCCGCGGCCGGTGACCGGGTGGGTGGGGGCCGACGTGGCCGCCGGCCCCTCACCGCGGGTTCAGGAGTGGCGGGCCGCCTGGGCGGCGGCCGCCGAGCCTCTGCCGCGGTAGCGGCACAGGTTCAGCAGGAGGAGGGCCAGCTCGACGCCCGGGCGGCCGAGGCTGTTGCCGTACCGGGCGATGACCTGGGTCTCCCGGGACAGGCGGGTACCGGGGCCGCCGGCGGCGGTCCGGTCGCGCTGGACCTCGTGGACGAGGGCGGCGCGGTGGGCGATCAGGCCGATGATCTGGTCGTCGAGGGCGTCGATCCGGTGGAGCAGGACCTCCTCGTTGAGCCGGGTGAGGAAGGCCGTCGTCTCCGTGGAGGCGGGCTCTGTGGTGACGGGCATGCGGTATCCCCTCAGCGGGTGGGTTCGGGGGCGGCCGGACGGCGTTGGGCCCGGACGAGCAGGACGGCGGACAGCACGGCCGCGGCGGCGAGGGCCAGGGACCATCCGAAGGTGACGGCGAAGGCGGAGGCCTTCTCTCGCGGGCGGCCCTCCGCACCGTCGAGGCCGCTCTGCAGGACGGTGACGAGCACCGCCGTGGCGAGCGAACCGCCCAGCCGTTGCAGGATGCTCAGCTGCGGTGAGGCGTCGCTGATCTTCTGCGGGTCGAGGCCGCGGAACGCGGTGGTCATGGCGGGCATGACGGACAGGCCGGCACCGAACCCCGAGACGGTCATGGCCGTCCCGATCACCGCGTAGGGCGTGTCGGTGCCGGCGAACACGAACGGCACCGCCGCCGCCAGGCTGAGGCCGGCGCCGACGAGGGCGGTCCGGCCGGTGCCGAGGCGTTCGGCGGCCCGGCCCGAGAGCCAGGTGGCCGCCGCCGCGCCGATGCTCGACGGCACCAGCAGCACACCGGTGGCGACCGGGTCCTCGTTCCGGAGGTCCTGGAAGTACAGCGGCATCAGCACCATCCCCGCGTACATGCCCATGGAGAGGAAGAACGTGGTGAGGGACGCGGCGCGGAAGACCCGGTCCCGGTAGAGCCGGATGTCGAAGAGCGGGTGGGCGGTGCGGAGCGTACGGACCGTGAAGAGGACGAGGAGGGCGGTGCCGGCGGCGACGGAGAGCAGGGGCACCGTGGGGGAACCGGTGTCGGTGCCGCCCAGGCCGTAGGTGAGGACGGCCATGCCGGTGGAGATCGCGGCCAGGCCCGGGACGTCGAGCGGCGGGGCCGCCTCGGGGCGGTCGGCCGGCAGGAGGCACACCGCGCACAGGACGGCGGCGGCGCCCACGGGCAGGTTGACCAGGAAGATCCACCTCCAGTCGGTGTAGTGCAGCAGCAGCCCGCCGATGAAGGGGCCGAAGACCGGGGCCAGCACGATGGGTACGCCCACGGTCGCCATGACCCGGGACATGTTCCGCGGCCCGGCCGTGCGGGCCAGGATCATCTGCCCCACGGGCATGATCAGGCCGCCGCCGAGGCCCTGGACCGCGCGGAAGGCGATGAGCTGTCCGGCGTCCTGGGCGGCCGCGCAGAGCGCGGAGCCCAGGGTGAACAGGACGACGGCCGCCACGTAGGTGCGGCGGGCGCCGAAGCGGCGGGCCGCCCAGCCGGAGACCGGGATGACCGCGGCGACGGCGAGGAGGTAGGCGGTGACCACCCACTGGACGGTGTTCAGCGGCGCGCGGAAGTCCGTACCGAGCGCGGTGAGCGCGACGTTGACGATCGTCGAGTCCAGGAACGACATCGTCGCTCCCACGATCACGACGGTGGCGGCCTTCCAGACCTCGCGGCCCAGGCCGGTGCGGGGTGCGGGTGCGGTGCGGGTCGTCATGCCACGGTCTCCGTCAGCCAGTGGTCGACGGCGGCGGCAGCGGCCCGCGCGTCGTCCTCCATCATCGTGAAGTGGTCACCCGGCACGTCCACCGCCGTGTGGGGCAGCGGCCAGGACGCCTGGTGGTCCCCGCCGTCGGCCAGGGAACGGCCCGCCCTGACGAGCAGCGTCGGGACGTCGGTGGCGGTGGGCCGCCAGGCCGGGAAGAGCCGGAAGTAGCCGCCCATGGCCGTGAGCCTGAGGTCGGTCATCCAGCCGAAGGCGTCCTCCCGTTCGAACATGGCCTCCGTCATCCGGGAACGGAACGCGGGCCGGGCCGCGTCGCCGGGCAGGAACGTGTCGAGCAGCACCAGCCCGGCGGGGGCGGCTCCGCCGCGTTCGAGGTGGGCGGTGACCTCCTGGGCGAGCCAGCCGCCCGAGGAGTACCCGGCCAGTGCGAACGGTGCGCCGTCCGCGAGGCGCAGGACCGCGGCGGCCGCGTGCGCGACGAGGGCGCCGGCGGTGGCGGGCAGCGGCTCGCCCTCGCCGTAGCCGGGGAGCGGGAGGACGTGGACGTCCCGGTGGCCGCGGAAGGGCGCGGCGAAGCGGGCGAACTGGTGGGGGCTGGACAGCGCGGTGACCGAGGGAAGGCAGATCAGCGCCGGAGCGCCGGTGCCGCCGGTGCCGCCGGTGCCGCCGGACAGGGTGACCGGTGCCGGGGCGCGGTCCGTGCCGTCCGCGGTGAAGGACGGGCGCAGCAGGGAGGCCGCCACGAGCAGGCCGGTGGCCTCCTCGACCTTGCCGTCCGCACAGGCCTGCCGGTAGAGCGCGGCGATGGGCTGCGCCGGCTCGGGCGGCCGTACGGGTTCCCGCGTCCGCGGAGTCCGGGCCGCCGCGAGTTCGCCGCGCATGTGCTCGGCGAGGTCGGCGGGGGTGGGGTGGTCGAAGACGGCCGTGGCGGACAGTCTCAGGCCGGTCGCGGTGTTGAGGCTGCCGCGCAGCCGCACCGAGGTCAGCGAGTCGAAGCCCATCTCCAGGAACTTCCGGTCCGGTTCGATCCGGTCGGCGGAGCTGTGGCCGAGGACGGCCGCCGTGTGTGCCCGTACGAGGGCCGGCAGGTCCTCCGGGTCCACGACGGGTACGGCCGTCGGGCCGCCCGCCGTCCGGCGGAGCGGGGCCGGTACCAGGCCGTGCAGCAGGGGCGGGAGCGCCTCGTGCCGGGCTCGGGTGCGCAGCGCGGGCAGGTCCAGGCGGATCGGCACCGCCAGGGCCCGGTCGTGTGCGGGGGCCGCGTCCAGGAGTGTGAGGGCCTCCTCGGTGGTGAGGGCGGCCATGCCGCCGCGCCGGATGCGGTCGACGTCACCCGCCTCGAGGGCACCGGTCATCCCACTGCGCTCCGCCCACAGACCCCAGGCCAGGGAGACACCGGGCAGACCCAGAGAACGCCGGTACTGGGCCAGAGCGTCCAGATAGGCATTGGCCGCCGCGTAATTGCCCTGACCGGGCGCACCCAGCAGACCCGAGGCCGACGAGAACAAGACGAACGCCGACAGCTCCAGACCGGCCGTCAGCTCGTGAAGGTTGAGGGCGGCATCCGCCTTCGGACGCAGCACCGCCTCGAAACGATCCGCAGTGAGAGACTCGATCACCCCGTCATCCAGGACCCCCGCCGTGTGGATCACAGCCGTCAGCGGATGCCCGTCCGGGACGGTGGCCAGGAGGGCGGCCAGGGCCTCGCGGTCGGCCGCGTCACAGGCGGCGACCCTCACCGAAGCACCCAGCCCCGACAGCTCGGCCACCAGATCCCCGCCACCACCGGAACGCGAGGCCAGCAGCAGATGGCGAACGCCGTGCACCCTCACCAGATGCCGGGCCACCGCCCGCCCCAGAACACCCGTACCGCCCGTGATCAGCACCGTCCCGCCCCCGGCGAACGACAGACCCCCAGAGCCCGGAACGGGGACGCGGACCAGGCGCGGGACCCGTGCCTGTCCCCCGCGCACCGCGAGCTGCGGCTCCACGCAGGTCAGATAGGGGCCCGGGTCGACGTGCCCGTCCTCCAGGTCCAGGAGGTGGAAACGGCCCGGGTGTTCGGACTGCGCCGAACGCACCAGACCCCACACCGCCGCACCCGCCGGATCACCGGCGCCGTCACCCACGGCCCCCCGGGTCACGAACACCACACGCTGCTCCCCGGGGCTCGCCAGGGAGCCCTGCAGGACCTCCAGGGCCCGGTGCAGGGCGGGACGGACACCCTCGGAGGTGTCCACCTCGCACACCGTGCCCGCGGGCAGCGGCTCGGCCGCGAGGGCCACCGGGGCCGCGACCCAGTCCACCGCGAACAGCGTGTCCTGGTGCGCGAGGTGTTCCGTGGCCATCGGGCGCAGGGCCAGTGAGTCGACGGTCGCCACCGGCGAGCCGGCCGCGTCGGTGACGGTGAGCGAGACCGCGTCGCCGCCCGCGGGGCTCAGCCGGACGCGCAGGGTGCGCGCGCCGGCCGTGTGCAGGCGGACGCCGTTCCAGGAGAAGGGGAGGCGGACGCCGGGGCCGTCGAGGAAGGAGCCGAGGCCCACGGCGTGCAGGGCGGCGTCGAGGAGGGCGGGGTGGAGGCCGAAGCCGCGCGCGGCCTCCTGCGGGCCCTGGCCGGGGCCGACCTCGGCGTACACCTCGTCACCGAGCCGCCAGGCGGCGCGCAGGCCCTGGAAGGCGGGCCCGTAGCCGAGTCCGGTGGCGTGGAGCCCTTCGTAGAAGCCGGTCAGGTCCAGGGGTTCGGCGCCGGCCGGCGGCCACTGGCCGCCGGTGGTGGCGGGCACGGGGGAGGTGGCCGGGGCGGCGGACAGGACGCCGGTGGCGTGGCGGGTCCAGGGTGCGCCGTCCTCCTGGGCGGGGCGGGCGTACGCGGTGACCGTGCGCCGGCCGTCCGGGCCTGCGGGGCCCACGGCGAGCTGGACCTGGACGCCGCCCCGCTCGGGCAGCACCAGCGGGGCTTCCAGGGTCAGTTCCTCCAGGTGGGGGTGGCCGGTCCGGAGGCCGGCGTGCAGGGCCAGTTCCACGAAGGCGGTGCCGGGCAGGAGGACGGTTCCGGCCACCGCGTGGTCGGCCAGCCAGGGCTGCGCGGTCAGGGACAGGCGGCCGGTGAACAGGAGTTCGTCGGAGCCGGCGACCGTCACCGTCGCGCCGAGCAGCGGGTGCCCGGCCGCATCCAGGCCCGCGGAGGCCATATCGCCCGCGGCAGCGGTGCCCTCCAGCCAGTACCGCTCGCGCTGGAAGGCGTAGGTGGGCAGGTCGACCCGCCGGGCGCCGGGGAAGACGGTGTCCCAGTCGACCGGCACGCCGTGGACGTGCGCCTCGGCGAGGGCGGCCGCGAAGCGGCCGGGGCCGCCGTCGCCGCGGCGCAGGGAGCCCAGCGCCGTGTCGGGCAGGCCGTGGACGAGCACGGGGTGCGGGCTGACCTCGATGAACACGCCGTAGCCGGCGTCGACGAGGGTGTCGGTGGCGTCGGCGAGCAGGACGCTCTGGCGGAGGTTGCGGTACCAGTACCGCTCGTCCAGTTCGGTGCCGTCCAGCCAGGCGGCGTCGACCGTGGACAGGAACGGGATCTCGGCCGGGCGGGGGGTGATCCCGGCAAGGGCGTCCAGGACGTCCGTACGGATCTCCTCCACGTGGGCGGAGTGGGAGGCGTAGTCCACGGGGATCCGGCGGGCGCCCTCGACGCCGGCGAGTACCGCGTCGAGGGCCTCGGGATCCCCGGAGACCACCACGGAACGGGGGCCGTTGACGGCGGCGAGCGACAGCCGCTCGCCCAGGTGCGCGGCGGCCTCCTCGCGGGACAGCGGCAGCGAGACCATGCCGCCGCGGCCGGAGAGGGCCAGGAGGGCTTTGCTGCGCAGGGCGACGACGCGGGCCGCGTCGTCGAGGGTGAGCGCTCCGGCGACGCAGGCGGCGGCGATCTCGCCCTGGGAGTGGCCGACCACGGCGGCCGGTTCCACTCCGTGGGAGCGCCACAGCGCGGCGAGGGAGACCATCACCGCCCACAGGGCGGGCTGGACCACGTCGACCCGGGCCAGGGCGGTCTCGTCGGTGAGGGCTTCGCGCAGCGACCAGTCCACGTAGGGGGCGAGGGCCCGCTCGCAGGCGGCCAGCCGGTCGGCGAACACCGGTGCGGAGCCGAGCAGGCCGTGGGCCATGCCCGCCCACTGGGAGCCCTGGCCGGGGAAGACGAAGACGGCTTTCGCGGCGGTGCGCGACGATCCTCGCAGCAGGCGCGGGGAGGGCTCGCCCCCGGCCAGGGCCGTCAGCCCTTCGGCGAAGGCGGCGGGGTCGTCGGCCACCACGGCGGCCCGGTGCTCCAGGGCGGCGCGGGAGGTCGCGAGGGAGCCGCCGATGTCGGCGAGGCGGTGGTGGGGCTCGTCCTCGGGGGACCGCGGCGCGGTCAGGCCCCCGAGGGCGGCGAGGAGGTTGCGGGCCTGCGCGCGCAGGGCTTCGCCGGTCTTGGCGGACAGCACCCACGGCAGTGCCGTACCCGGTGCGGGGGCCGGCCGGAGGGCGGCGGGCCCGGCGGCGGCGGGCACGGCGGCGGCATGGCCGAGGGGCGCGTGGTCGAGGGGGGCGTGGTCGAGGGGGGCCTGTTCCACGATCACGTGGGCGTTGGTGCCGCTGACCCCGAACGAGGACACCCCGGAGCGGCGGACCCGCCCGGTCTCGGGCCACGGCACGGGCTCGGTCAGCAGTCGCACGCCGCCGGCCGTCCAGTCGACGTGCGGGGTGGGTTCGTCGACGTGGAGGGTGCGGGGCAGGACGCCGTGGCGCATCGCCTCGACCATCTTGATGACGCCGCCGACGCCGGAGGCTGCCTGGGTGTGGCCGATGTTGGACTTGAGGGAGCCCAGCCACAGCGGCTGGTCCGCGGGCCGGTCCTGGCCGTACGTGGCGAGCACGGCCTGCGCCTCGATCGGGTCGCCGAGCCTGGTGCCGGTGCCGTGGGCCTCCACGGCGTCGACGTCCCGGACGCCCAGGCCTGCGTTGCCGAGGGCCTGGCGGATGACGCGCTGCTGGGAGGGCCCGTTGGGGGCGGTGAGCCCGTTCGAGGCGCCGTCCTGGTTGACGGCAGAGCCGCGGACGACGGCCAGGACCCGGTGGCCGTTGCGGCGGGCGTCGGAGAGCCGCTCCAGCAGCAGCATGCCCGCGCCCTCGCCCCAGCCGGTGCCGTCGGCGGCCGCGGCGAAGGACTTGCAGCGGCCGTCGGACGACAGGCCGCGCTGCCGGGAGAACTCCACGAACGTGTTGGGGGTGGCCATCACGGTCGCGCCGCCGGCCAGGGCCATCGCGCACTCACCGGACCGCAGGGCCTGGGCGGCCAGGTGCAGGGCGACCAGGGAGGACGAGCAGGCGGTGTCGACGGTGACGGCCGGGCCCTCCAGGCCGAGGACGTAGGAGATGCGGCCGGACAGGACGCTGCCGGCGTTGCCGGTGCTGAGGTAGCCGTCGATGCCCTCGGGGACCTCGCCCAGGCGGGAGGCGTAGTCGTGGTACATGACGCCTGCGAACACGCCGGTGGCGGTGCCGCGCACGGACGTCGGGTCGATGCCGGCGCGTTCGAACGCCTCCCAGGCGGTTTCCAGGAGGAGCCGCTGCTGCGGGTCCATGGCGAGGGCCTCGCGGGGCGAGATCCCGAAGAAGCCGGCGTCGAACTCGGCGGCGTCGTAGAGGAAGCCGCCCTCGCTGACGTACGAGCGGCCGGCCGCGTCGGGGTCGGCGTCGAAGAGCCCGTCCAGGTCCCAGCCGCGGTCGGTGGGGAACGCCGCGATGCCGTCGCCGCCCGCGGCCACCAGCTGCCACAGGTCCTCGGGCGAGCGCACTCCGCCGGGGTAGCGGCAGCTCATGCCGACGATCGCGATGGGGTCCTCGGTACCGGCGCCGGGGGTGACGGCGGCCGGGGCGGCCGCGTCGGCGGCCGGGGCCCCGGCCAGTGCCGCGCGCAGGTGCTCCACGAGGGCGGCCGGGGTGGGGTAGTCGAAGATGAGGGTGGCCGAGAGCCGCAGGCCCGTCTCGGTGGTGAGCCGGTTGCGGAGTTCGACCGCGGTGAGGGAGTCGAAGCCGAGCTCGGTGAACGCCTGGCCGAGGTCGACCGTCCGCGTGCTCGCGTGGCCCAGCACGGCACTGACGTGCGTACGGACCAGCTCGGCGAGCTGCTGTCCGGTCCACCGGGCCCGTGGGGCGGACGGGCCGGACGCGGCCGTCCGGCGGGCCGGCCCGCGGAGGAGGCCGCGCAGCAGCGCGGGGGGTGTGGCGTTCCGCGCCGCGCCCGACGGCGGGTCGAGGTCGAGGCGGGCGGGGACGAGGAGGGGCTCGTCGAGGCCGCCCGCGAGGTCGAAGAGGTCCAGGCCGTCGGCGGCGGACAGGGCGCCGACGCCGGAGCCGGTGATGCGCCGGCTGTCGCCGTCGGCCAGTCGCCCGCCCATGCCGCCGCCCTCCGCCCACAGGCCCCAGGCCAGGGACACGGCGCTGAGGCCCTGCGCGGCGCGGTGCTGGGCGAGCGCGTCGAGGAAGGCGTTCGCGGCGGCGTAGCCGGCCTGCCCGGGGGCGCCGAAGACGCCGGCGGCCGAGGAGAACAGCACGAACGCCGCCAGACCGGCGTCCCGCGTCAGCTCGTGCAGGTGCCAGGCCGCGTCGAGCTTGGGGCGCAGTACGGTGTCCAGCCGGTCGGGTGCCAGCGAGCCGATGACGCCGTCGTCGAGGACGCCGGCCGCGTGCACGACCGCCGTCAGCGGCCGTTCGGCGGTGATCCGGGCGAGCAGCCGCGCCAGGTCGGCGCGGTCGCCGACGTCGCAGGCCTCGATCCGTACGCGGGCGCCGGCCGCGGTGAGTTCGGCGGCGAGCTCGCCGGCGCCCTCGGCGGCCGGGCCGCGCCGGCCGGCCAGCACGAGGTGGCGTGCGCCCCCGGCCACCAGGTGGCGGGCCAGCAGGGCGCCGAGGCCGCCGGTGCCACCGGTGATCAGGACCGTGCCGTCGGGGTCCCAGGACCGCGGCTCGGCGGGGGCGGGGGCCGGGACCCGGGCCAGCCGGGGGGCGTACGGCGTGCCGTCACGGAGCGCGAGCTGCGGTTCGTCGAGGGCCAGGAGGGCGTTCAGGGCGGCCGGGTCGTCCGGGGCGTCGTCCGGGGCGCCTTCCGGGGTGGCGACGTCGATCAGGCGGAAGCTGCCCGGGTTCTCGGCCTGCGCCGACCGGACGAGGCCCCACAGCGGCGCCTGGCCGAGGTCGCGGACCGTCTCGCCCCGCCGGACGGCCAGGGCGCCGCGGGTCACCAGGACCAGCTGCGAGGAGGCGCACCGGGGGTCGGCGAGCCAGGTCTGGAGGAGTTCCAGGACGCGGTGCGCACCGGTGTGGGCCGCGGGGACCAGGTCGTCGCCGGTGCGGGGGCAGCGGACGAACACGGCGTCGGGGACGGTGTCCAGCGCGGCCAGGTCGGCGGCCGAGGTGATCCAGCGCGGCGGCGCTCCGGCCGGCTGCGCGGGGGTGGCGGGCCGGGGCAGGGCGGCCCAGTCGACGCGGAAGAGGGAGTCGCGGTGCCGGTGGGTGCGCCGGGCCGCGGCCGGGCGCAGGGCGAGCGCCTCGACGGTGGCCACCGGGGCGCCCGTCCGGTCGGCGGCCTCCAGGGACACGCTGTCGGGGCCGGCCGGCGACAGCCGTACCCGGAGCGTCGCGGCGCCGGCCGCGTGGAGGGTCACGCCGCGCCAGGAGAACGGGAGGCTCGCGGCGCCGTCGGTGACGAAGTCACCGAGCCCGACGGCGTGCAACGCGGCGTCCAGCAGGGCGGGGTGGAGGCCGAAGCGGGCGGCTTCGGCCTCCGCGGGCAGCCGTACCTCGGCGTACACGTCCTCGCCGCGGCGCCATGCCGCCCGCAGCCCCTGGAACGCGGGCCCGTACCCGAAGCCGACCTCGACGAGGTGGTCGTAGAGCCCCTCGACGGACACCGGTTCGGCGCCCGCGGGGGGCCATTCGCTCAGGTCGGGGCCGGCGGGCGGGGTGGCGGCCGGGGAAGGGGCGGCCGTCAGGGTGCCGGTGGCGTGCCGGGTCCACGGCACGTCGCTGCCGCGGGAGTGGAAGGTCAGGGAGCGGCGGCCGTCCGCGTCCGCGGGTCCGACTCCGACCTGGATCTGGACCGCGCCCCGTTCGGGGAGGACCAGCGGCGCCTCGATGGTGAGTTCTTCGAGGCGGGAGCAGCCGACCTGGTCGCCGGCGCGGACGGCCAGCTCCACGAAGGCGGTGCCGGGGACGAACACGGTGCCCAGGACGGCGTGGTCGGCGAGCCAGGGGTGGGTCCGCAGGGAGAGACGGCCGGTGAACAGGACCTGGTCCGCCTCGGCCAGGGTCACCATGGCTCCGAGCAGGGGGTGGTCGGCCGGTCCCAGGCCCGCGGCGGCCACGTCGCCGGGCGCGGTCGTGCCGGGCCAGTAGCGCTGCCGCTGGAAGGGGTACGTGGGCAGGCCGACGCGGCGTCCGGGGAGCAGCGGGGCCCAGTCGACGGGGAGGCCGCGGGTCCAGGCCTCGGCGAGCGCGCCGAGGAAGGCCTCGGGCTCGGGCCGGTCCTTGCGCAGGACGGGCGTCAGCAGCCCGGAGAAGGCCTCGGGGAGGGATTCGCCCGCCATGGCGGCGAGCACGCCCTGCGGGCCGAGCTCCAGGAAGTGCTCCACCCCCTGCGCGGCGAGGTGGGCGATGCCGTCGCCGAAGCGGACGGCGGACCGGACGTGCTCGACCCAGTAGTCGGCGGTGAACTCTTCGACCTGCCCGCCGGTGACGTTGGAGACGACCGGAACGGACGGGGCCGCGTACTCCAGCGTCTCCGCGACCTCGCGGAACGCCTCGAGCATCGGCTCCATCAGAGGCGAGTGGAACGCGTGCGAAACGGTGAGGCGCTTGGTCGTGCGCCCCTGGGCGGCCAGCCGCTCGGCCACCTCCAGGACAGCCGCCTCGGCGCCCGAAATCACCACCGAAGAGGGCCCGTTGACCGCCGCGATGTCCACCTCGGCGGACAGCAGCGGGCGTATCTCGTCCTCACCGGCGCGGACGGACACCATCGCCCCGCCCTGCGGCAGGGCGCCCATCAGCGCACCGCGCGCCGCCACCAGACGCGCCGCGTCCCCCAGGGACAGCACCCCCGCCACATGCGCGGCCGCGATCTCACCGATCGAATGACCCGCCACGAAGTCCGGACGCACACCGAAGGACTCCACCAGCCGGTACAACGCCACCTCGAGCGCGAACAGGGCCGGCTGGGTGAACTCGGTGCGGTGAACCTCCTCCCCGCCCCCGAAGACGATCTCCTTCAACGGGACGTCGAAGTGGGCGCACACCTCGTCGAACGCGGCCGCGAACACCGGCTGGACGTCGTACAGCTCACGCCCCATCCCCGCACGCTGCGCCCCCTGCCCCGAGAACAGGAAGGCGGCTTTGCCGCCCGAGGCCACGCCCTCGACGAGGTCCTCCCGGTCGGCTCCCGGCACCACGCCCCGGTGGGCGAAGGGCGTCGACAGGGAGAGGGAGTGGGCCAGGTCGGCGGGGTCCAGCTCCGGGTGGTCCTGTGCGTACGAGCGGAGCTGGGCGGCCCGCGCGCGCAGCGCCCCGGGGGTGTGGGCCGACAGCAGCCACGGGGCGGCGGCGGTGCGCGGCGCGCGCGGCTCGTGCGTACGGTCCTGGGGCCGGGCGTCCTCGGGGGCGGCCTGCTCGACGATCAGGTGGGCGTTGGTGCCGCTGACGCCGAAGGCCGACACGCCGGCGCGGCGCGGTCCGCCCGTCTCGGGCCAGGGCGTGGGCTCGGTCAGCAGGCGTACGCCGCCGGCCGACCAGTCCGCGTGCGGGGTCGGCTCGTCCACGTGCAGGGTCTTGGGCAGGGTGCCGTGCTGGATGGCGAGCACCATCTTGATCACCCCGGCGACGCCGGCCGCGGCCTGGGTGTGGCCCAGGTTCGACTTGACCGAGCCCAGCCACAGCGGCCGGTCGGCGGTGCGGGCGCGGCCGTAGGTGGCGAGCAGGGCGTGCGCCTCGATGGGGTCGCCGAGCCTGGTGCCGGTGCCGTGGGCCTCGACGGCGTCGACCATGTCCGGGGACAGCCGGGCGTTGGCCAGGGCCTGGCGGATGACGCGCTGCTGGGCGGTGCCGTTGGGGGCGGTGAGCCCGTTGGAGGCGCCGTCCTGGTTGACCGCCGAGCCCCGCAGGACCGCGAGGACGGGGCGGCCGTTGCGCCGGGCGTCGGAGAGCCGTTCGAGGACGAGGAGGCCCGCGCCCTCGCCCCAGCCGGTGCCGTCCGCGGCAGCGGCGAAGGGCTTGCAGCGGCCGTCGGCGGCGAGCCCGCGCTGCCGGCTGAACTCGACGAAGACCCGGGGGGTGGCCATCACCGTGGCGCCGCCCGCGAGGGCCAGGGCGCATTCGCCGCGGCGCAGCGCCTCGGCGGCCAGGTGCAGGGACACCAGGGAGGACGAGCAGGCGGTGTCGACGGTGACGGCGGGGCCTTCGAGCCCGAGGACGTAGGACAGCCGGCCGGAGAGGACGCTCGCCGCGTTGCCGGTGCCGACGTAGCCTTCGAGGCCCTCTTCCGGGGCCGGGCCGAACAGGGTGCCGTAGTCCTGGCCGTTGGTGCCGACGAAGACGCCGGCCCGGCTGCCGCGGAGGGCGGCCGGGTCGAGTCCGGAACGCTCCAGGGCCTCCCAGGCGACCTCGAGCAGCAGCCGCTGCTGGGGGTCCATGGCGCGGGCCTCGCGCGGGCTGATGCCGAAGAAGGCGGGGTCGAAGTCGGCGGCGCCGGCGAGGAAGCCGCCCTCCCGGACGTAGCTGGTGCCGGCCCGGTCGGGGTCCGGGTCGTAGAGCGCGGCGAGGTCCCAGCCGCGGTCGTCGGGGAAGGGGGCGAGCGCGTCGGTGCCGTCGGCGAGGAGGGTCCACAGCTGTTCGGCGGAGTGCGCGCCACCGGGGAAGCGGCAGCCCATGCCGACGATGGCGATCGGCTCGTGGCTGAGGTCCTCGGCGTCCTTCAGCCGCCGGTTCGCTTCGTCCAGGTCGGCCGTGACCCGCTTGAGGTATTCCAGGAGCTTGGTCTCGTTCACCATGTCAGCGGGTCCCGTATTTCTGGTCGATGTAGGCGAAAAGGTCGTCCGCCGTGTCCAAGGCCGGCCGGGTGTCGGCAGTCGTCGCGCCGTCCGCGCCGGCGCCGGGTCCGGATCCCGCGCCGGCGCGGGCCAGCAGGTTCTGGAGGCGGGTCACGGCCTCCGCCCGTACGTCGGGGGCGTCGAGGACCGCGAGGGCGTCCTCCACGCGGTCGAGGTCGGCGAGGAGGCGGGCGGCGGCGGTGCCGCCGAGTTCGGCGTCGAGGTGCTCCGCGAGGGCCTGCGGGCTGGGGTGGTCGAAGACCACGGTCGTGGCGAGGTCCAGCCCGGTGCGGGCGCCGAGGACGTTGCGCAGGTCGACGGCGGTGAGGGAGTCGAAGCCGAGTTCGCGGAAGGGCTGGGTGGGAGTGACCGCCCCGGGACCGCCGTGTCCGAGGACGGCCGCGGCCTGGGTGCGTACGAGGTCCAACAGGGCGGCGGCGCGTTCCGTGTCCGGGAGCAGGGTGATGCGTTCGCGCCAGTCGGGTTCCGCGGTGGTGCGGGGGCGGGCTTCCTCGATGCCGGTGAGGAGCGGGCTGGGCCGGACGGTGGTGAAGCCGGGGGCGAACAGGGCCCAGTCGATGTCGGCCACCGCCAGGCAGGCGTCGCCGTGGTCGAGGGCCTGTTGGAGTCCCTCGATGGCGTGCGCGGGCCGCATCGGGCGGATGCCGTGGCGGCGCAGGCGCTCGCCGACGGCCGCCTCGTCCTCGGCCATGCCGCCTTCGGCCCAGGCGCCCCAGGCGACGGCGGTGGCGGGCAGTCCGTCGGCGCGCCGCTGGTCGGCGAAGGAGTCCAGGAAGGCGTTGGCGGCCGCGTAGTTGGCCTGGCCGGAGCCGCCGACCGCGCCGGCGAAGGAGGAGAACAGGACGAACGCCGACAGGTCCAGTCCGGCGGTGAGTTCGTGGAGGTTGCGGGCCGCGTCGGCCTTGGGGCGCAGGACCGCCGCGAACCGTTCGGGGGTGAGGGAGTCGATGACGCCGTCGTCGAGGATCCCGGCGGTGTGCACCACGGCCGTCAGGGGCAGGTCGGCGGGGACCGCGTCGAGCACCGCGGCGAGCGCCTCCCGGTCGGCCGCGTCGCAGGCCGCGAGGGTCACGCGGGTGCCCGCGGCGGTGAGTTCGGCGGCGAGTTCGCGTGCGCCGGGGGCCCGCTCGCCGCGGCGGCTGGTCAGGAGCAGGTGTGCGGCGCCGGACGCGGCGAGCCAGCGGGCGATGTGGCCGCCGAGGGCGCCGGTGCCGCCGGTGACCAGGACGGTGCCGGAGGGACGCCAGGGCGTGACGGCGGCCGAGGTCCTGCGTACGCGGACCAGCCGGCGGGCGAGGACGCCGGCGGGCCGGATGGCCAGCTGGTCCTCGGCGCCGGTCCCGGCGGGGGCGCCGGCCAGCAGGAGGGCGGCGAGCCGGTCGAGGGCGGGGGCGTCGAGCTCCGCGGGGAGGTCGACGAGCCCTCCCCACCGGGCGGGGGTTTCCAGGGCGGCGGCCCGGCCCAGGCCCCAGACCTGTGCCTGGCCGGGGTCGGCGGGCCGGTCGCCGGGTCCGGTGGAGACCGCGCCGCGGGTGGCGCACCACAGCGGTGCGGTGGTTCCGGCGTCTCCGAGGGCCTGGTGCAGCCGCAGGGCGGCGTCCAGGCCGGGGTCGCCGGGGTCGGCGGGCAGGAGCAGGACGCCCGCGCAGCGGTCGGCGGCGGCCAGGGCGGTGAGCAGGCGGACGGTCAGGGCCTCGCGGTCGTGGCCGGTGCCGGGGGTCAGGTCCAGGCGGGCGGTGGTGGCTCCGCGGGCGGCGAGCGCCCCGGTGACCAGGTCGAGTTCCCGCGGGCGCGGGCCTGCCACCAGCCAGGTGCCCTCGGGGGCGGGGGCGGCGGGGGTGGCGGCGAACGGCTGCCACTCGATGCGGTACTGGAGGCCGGCGGCGGGGTCCTGGGCGCCGGCGGCGGGCCGGCCGGCGCTCTCGCCGGGGCGGGCCCAGTAGCGGGTGCGCCGGAACGCCGTGGTGGGCAGGGGCACCCGGTGTACGGGGTGCCCGGCGAAGACGCCGGTCCAGTCCGGGGCCGTACCGTGCACGAACAGCTCGCCCAGGGCGGCGGTGACGGTCTCCCGCTCGGGCCGGTCGCGGCGCAGGGCCGGTACGAGGACGGCGCCGGGGCCGCTCACGCAGTCCTGTCCGGCGGCGGCGAGCACGCCGGAGGGGCCCAGCTCGAGGAAGCGGCGTACGCCCCGGGCCTCCAGGTGGCGCATGCCGTCGTGGAAGCGGACGGCCGCGCGGACGTGCCGGACCCAGTACGCGGGCCCGGCGAGTTCGGCCGGGTCGGCGGTGCGTCCGGTGACGTTCGAGACGATGGGGACGGACGGCTGGTGGAAGGTGAGCGTCCGCGCGATGCGGCCGAACTCGGCGAGCATCGGCTCCATCAGCGACGAGTGGAAGGCGTGGCTGACGTTGAGCCGCTTGGTGCGGTGGCCCGCGGCCTCCAGGAGCCCGGCGGTCCGCGCGACCGCGTCCTCGGGGCCGGAGACGACCACCGCGCGGGGGCCGTTCACCGCGGCGATGTCGGCGCCGGCCGTCAGCAGGGCGCGCACCTCGTCCTCGGCCGCCCGGACGGAGACCATCGCCCCGCCCCCGGGCAGCGCCTCCATCAGCCGGCCGCGGGCGGCGACCAGCGTGGCGGCGTCGGGGAGGGTCAGCACGCCGGCGACGTGGGCGGCGGCCAGTTCGCCGACGGAGTGGCCGAGGAGGAAGTCGGGGCGTACGCCCCAGGACTCGAAGAGCCGGTACAGCGCCACCTCCAGGGCGAACAGCCCGGCCTGGGTGTACCGGGTGCGGTCGAGGAGTTCCGCCCCGCCGCTCACCACCTGCCGCAGCGGGCGGTCCAGGTGTGCGTCCAGGGCGGCGCGGGCCGCGTCGAGGGCCTGCGCGAAGACCGGGAACGCCGTGTACAGCTCGTCCCCCATGCCGGCGCGCTGGGCGCCCTGGCCGGTGAACAGGAACGCCAGCCCGCCGGGGGCGGCGCTGCCGTGCAGGACGCCGGGGTCCGGAGTGCCGTCGGCGAGCGCCGCCAGCCCCTTCAGGAGGGCGTCGCGGCCGTCGGCGACGACGGCCGCGCGGCGGTCGAAGGTGGCGCGGGTGGTGGCGAGCGAGTGGGCCACGTCGCGGGGGGACAGGTGCGGGCCGGCCTGGAGGTGGGCGTGGAGGCGGGCGGCCTGGGCGCGCAGCGTCTCGTCCTCGCGGGCGGAGAGCACCGCGAGGACGGGCGTCCCGGCGGCGGCGGGGGCCGCTGGGTCGGCGGGGGCGGCGCCGGTCGCGGGGCTCCGGTCGTCCTGCGCGGACGGCTCGGGGTCGGGCGTGTGCTGCTCCAGGATGACGTGGGCGTTGGTGCCGCTGATACCGAACGAGGACACGCCGGCGCGGCGCGGCCGCCCCTCCGGCGCGGGCCAGTCGAGGTTCTCCGTCAGCAGCCGCACGGAGCCGGCCGACCAGTCGACCCGGGGGGTGGGCTCGTCCACGTGCAGGGTGCGCGGGAGGACCCCGTTGCGGATGGCCTGGACCATCTTGATGACGCCCGCCACGCCGGCGGCGGCCTGCGTGTGACCGATGTTCGACTTGACCGACCCGAGGCGCAGCGGCCGGCCGGCCGGGCGGTCCTGCCCGTACGCCGCGATGAGGGCCTGCGCCTCGATGGGGTCGCCGAGGGTGGTGCCGGTGCCGTGCGCCTCGACCGCGTCGACCTGGTCGGGTGTCAGGCGGGCGTGGGCGAGGGCCTCCTCGATGACGCGCTGCTGGGCGGGGCCGTTGGGGGCGGTCAGGCCGTTGGAGGCGCCGTCCTGGTTGACGGCGGAGCCGCGGATCACCGCGAGGACGGGGTGGCCGTGGCGGCGGGCGTCGGAGAGCCGCTCCAGCAGCAGCATGCCCGCGCCCTCGCCCCAGCCGGTGCCGTCCGCGGCGGCCGCGAAGGCCTTGCAGCGGCCGTCGCGGGCCAGCCCGCCCTGGCGGCTGAACTCCGCGAACAGGGTGGGTGTCGACATGACGGTGGCCCCGCCGGTGAGGGCCAGCTCGCACTCGCCGCGGCGCAGCGCCTGGCCCGCCAGGTGCAGGGCGACGAGGGAGGCGGAGCAGGCGGTGTCGACGGTGACGGCGGGCCCCTGGAGGCCGTAGACGTAGGAGAGGCGGCCGGAGAGCACGCTGGCGGCGTTGCCGGTCATGATGTGCCCGGCCAGGTCGTCGGCGGAGTGGACGGCCACGGGGGTGTAGTCCTGCCCGTTGGTGCCGACGAACACGCCGGTGCGGCTGCCGCGCAGGGTGTCCGGGGCGATCCCGGCGCACTCGAAGGCCTCCCAGGAGGTCTCCAGCAGCAGCCGCTGCTGGGGGTCCATGGCGAGGGCCTCGCGCGGGGAGATCCCGAAGAAGGCGGCGTCGAAGTCGCCCGCGCCCTCGAGGAATCCGGCCCGGCGGGCGTGGGAGGCGCCGGCCCGCTCCGGGTCGTCGCAGAGCAGGCCCGCCAGGTCCCAGCCCCGGTCGGTGGGGAAGCCGGACAGGGCGTCGCCGCCCGAGACGAGGAGCCGCCACAGGTCTTCGGGGTTCCGGACGCCGCCGGGGAAGCGGCAGCTCATGGCGACGACGGCGATCGGCTCGGCGTCCCGGTCCTCGCTCTCGCGCAGGCGTTCCCGGGTCTGCTCCAGCTCGGCCGAGACGCGCTTGAGGAAGTGGCGGAGTCTTTCTTCGTTGGACACGTGAGGGTTCTCCCTGGCGGAGGGGCGGGCGGCGGCGGGGCGGGCGGCGCTGCTCATGAGATGCCGAACTTCTCGCCGAGCAGGCCGAACAGTTCGTCGTCGGTCGCCGCTTCGTACGCGTCGGCGCCGGCGGCGCGGTCCGGATGGCCGGAGGCCTCCCGGCCCTGCGCCAGCAGGGCCTGCAGCCGCCGCATGATCGTGGTGTGCTCGCCGGTGCCCGGCTCGAGCCGGTCCAGTGCGCGTGTGAAGCGGGCGAACTCCTCCAGCGCGGACGGGCCGTCCGCGCCGGCTTCCCCGCACAGCTCGGAGCGCAGGTGGCCGGCGAGCGCGGCCGGGTCGGGGTGGTCGAAGACCACGGTGGCGGGCAGGGCCAGGCCGGTGGCCGTGCTCAGCCGGTTGCGCAGTTCCACCGCCGTCAGGGAGTCGAACCCCGCCTCGCGGAAGGCCCGCCGGGGGGCGACCTCGTGCGGGGTGGCGTGACCGAGGACGGCCGCCACGTGCGTACGGACCAGCTCGAGCAGGGCCCGTTCCTGCGCCTCGGCGGGCAGGCCGGGGAGGGTGTCCCGCAGGGAGCCGCCGGTGGCCCGGCCCTCCTCCAGCGCCTCGAGTACGGTCCGCGCCTCGGGTACGCCCGTCAGGAGCGGGCTGGGGCGGCCGGTGACGAAGGCCGCCGCGAAGCGTTCCCAGTCGACGGAGGCGACCACGAGGGTGGTCTCGTCGCGGTCCAGTGCCTGCTGGAGTGCGGTGACGGCCAGGTCGGGGGCCATCGGCAGGAGGCCGCCGCGGCGCATGCGGGCGGTGACGGCGTCGGATCCGGTGGCGAGGCCGCTGTCCCCCCAGGCTCCCCAGGCGAGGGAGGTGGCGGGCAGTCCGTCGGCCCGCCGCTGCTCGGCCAACGCGTCCAGACAAGCATTCGCCGCCGCGTAATTGCCCTGACC
>NZ_JBVISM010000019.1:0-100562 GCF_055575515.1 Streptomyces sp. NPDC034086
GGAGCGCCCTTGAGGGACCGGCCCGACACGGAAGGACGATGGGACTGACGGGAAACCCCCAAACCGACTGTGACACCGCCCGAGGGGCTACCGCCCCCACCCCCGCCCCACTCCGCACGGCCCCCCGCCCCCTCACTCCTCCGGCGGGAACACCGCCTCGCCCGACGGGGACAGGGTGATGAGGATCGCCTCCACCGGGCAGCCCTCGGCGGCCGTCAGCGTCGGCTCGTTCGCGTCCGTTTCCGGGGAGCGGGGGTGGGACTGGCGGGCCGAGTCGAGGGTGAAGGCGTCGGGGGCGTGGTTCACGCACATGCCCGAGCCGATGCAGACCCCCCGGTCGACCTCGACCTGCCAGCGGTCCCCCATCAGGCACCCGCCGGGAGGTGGATCATCTTGTGCTCCAGGTACTCGCTCAGGCCCTCCGGGCCGAACTCGCGCCCGACGCCGCTGCTCTTGTAGCCGCCGAACGGTCCCAGCATGTCCAGGCTGAAGGTGTTCACGTTGAAGGTGCCGGTGCGCACGCGCCGCGCGAGGTCGACGCCGTGTTCCACGTCGGCCGTCCAGACACTGCCGCTGAGGCCGAACTCCGAGTCGTTGGCGATCCGTACGGCCTCCTCCTCGTCCCCGTACGGGATCAGGCACACGACGGGGCCGAAGATCTCCTCGCGGGCGATCCGCATCGAGTTGTCGACGTCGCCGAAGAGGGTCGGTTCCACGTACCAGCCGCGTTCCAGGCCCGCCGGGCGGCCGCCGCCCGCCAGGACCTTCGCGCCCTCCTCCTGGCCGATCCGGATGTAGTCCAGCGAGCGCCGCCGCTGGCGCTCGGCGACGAGCGGTCCGAGCTGCGTCGCCGGGTCGAGGGGGTCGCCGACGACCAGGCCGCCCGCCGCAGCGGCGAGGGCTTCGGCGACCTCCGCGTAGCGGCTGCGCGGAGCGAGGACGCGGGTCTGGGCGACGCAGGCCTGGCCGTTGTTCATCCAGGCCGCCGGGACGATCCCGGCGATGGTGCTCTCCAGGTCGGCGTCCGGCAGGATCACGGCTGCGGACTTGCCGCCCAGCTCGAGGGTGACCCGGGTCAGGTTGCGGGCGGCGACCTCCATGACCCGCTTGCCGGCGGCGACGGAGCCGGTGAAGGCGACCTTGTCCACGCCGGGGTGCCCCACCAGGTACTCGCTGACTTCCCGGTCGGCGGGCAGCACCGACAGCACCCCCTCCGGCAGCCCGGCCTCCCGTGCGATGTCGGCCAGGATGAAGGAGTCCAGGGGGGCTTCGGGGGACGGCTTGAGGATGACCGAGGAGCCGGTGAGCAGCGCCGGCGCGAGCTTCGCCGCGGCCACGAACTGCGGGACGTTCCACGGGATGACGGCGGCGACGACCCCGACCGGTTCGCGGCGTACGAGGATCGGGCCGAGCGCGCCCTGACGGCGCTCCTCGTAGGGGTAGTCGGCGGCGACCTTGATGGCGGAGTCGTAGACCATCATGGCGCCGAGCGCCTGGGCGAGGACGCTCCAGGAGTACGGGGAGCCGTTCTGGGAGCTGATGGAGCGGGCGATCTCCTCGTGCCGGACGGCGATGGCGTCCTTGATCCGGGAGACGACGGCGGTCCGCTCCTCGAGTGACAGGCGGGGCCAGGGGCCTTCGTCGAAGGCCTTGCGGGCGGCGGTGACGGCCCGGTCCACATCGGCCTCGGAGGCGTGCGGGACGCTGCCGATGACCTGCTCGGTGTGGGGGGAGACGACGCGGATGGTGCCGGTGCCCAGCGGATCCGTCCATTCCCCGCCGATGAACAGTTGGCCGTGTTCCACGAGCTCGGTCATGTCCGATGCCTCCAGGAGCTGCGCACGATCTCACCGATGTCGCAGAACTGATACCAGTTCTAGTTCGAGGAGTCCACGGCCAGGACGGCAGCGGCGGCAGGGACGGCAACGGCGGCAACTGCGCGGCGCCACCTCACGGCTGGCCAGGAAGCCTCCCGGATGGTCGACTTGGGCTACTACTGCAACACGTTCTCGCTCACGCGCTCCAGCCCGGCCGTCGCCCAGAGTCCCCAGGGAGAGCCCTCATGACGGAAACCACTCCCCAACTCCCACCTCACCCCACCCCCCACCTCACCGATCACGGCGGCGGTGTCCGTGCCATCAGGGTGCCGATCCCCGACAACCCCCTCGGCCACACCCTCGTCCACGTCCTCGACACCGACCGCGGGCCCGTCCTGATCGACACCGGCTGGGACGACCCCGCCTCCTGGGACACCCTCACCGCCGGGCTGGCCGCGCTCGGTACCGCCGTCGCCGACGTCCACGGCGTCGTCATCACCCACCACCACCCCGACCACCACGGCCTGTCCGGCCGCGTCCGGGAGGCTTCGGGGGCGTGGATCGCCATGCACGCCGCCGATGCCGAGGTCGTCGTACGGACCCGCTCCTCCGAGCCCGCCGTCTGGTTCGACTACATGAGCGAGAAGCTGGCCGCCGCCGGGGCCCCCGAGGAGCACCTCGCGCCCCTCCGCACGGCCCGGGCCGAGGGGCGCGTCCGCACGCTGCCCGGGCTGAGCGCCGCCGTGCCCGACCGGGAGATCGTCCCCGGCGAGCTGCTGCCCCTCGCCGGGCGGCGGCTGCGTGCGGTCTGGACCCCGGGGCACACCCCCGGCCACGTCTGCCTGCACCTGGAGGAGGCCCACCCCGCCGGCCTCCCCGGGAGCGGCCGGCTGTTCTCCGGTGACCACCTGCTGCCCGGGATCTCCCCGCACATCGGCCTGTACGAGGCCCCGGGCGACACCGGTGTCACCGATCCCCTCGGCGACTACCTGGACTCCCTCGAACGCGTCGGCCGCCTGGCTCCCTCCGAGGTGCTCCCGGCCCACCAGTACGCCTTCACCGACGCGCCGGCCCGCGTACGGGAGCTGCTGGAGCACCACGAGGAACGGCTGACCGGGCTGTGGCGGCTGCTGGCCGAGCCCCTGACCCCCTGGCTGCTCGCGGAGCGGATGGAGTGGAACCGGCCCTGGGAGCAGATTCCGTACGGCTCCCGGAACATCGCCGTGTCGGAAGCGGAGGCGCATCTGCGGCGGCTGGTGAAGCAGGGCCGGGCGGAGGCGGTCCCGGGCACGGACCCGGTGGCGTACCGGGCGCTGTAGGCCGCCGCACGACCGGTCGGGGGACCGCCCGCGGGCACCCGGGCCACCGGGCCCGCGCGTTACGGGCCGGTAGAGTGAGCCCGTCGTCCACACTTCCGTACGGGGGGAAGCCGGTGCGAATCCGGCGCTGACCCGCAACCGTGACCCGGCCCGCAGCACGCGGGACGGCAGCCGGAATGCCCCGTACCGGAGGTGCGCGGCTCGTGCCGCCGGGTCCTCCGGCGGCCGGCACCGTCGAGGTAAACGGAGCCGGAGCCCGGTGCCTGCGCGTGCCTGTCTCCCGCCCCCCGTACGAGAGGCACCCTCCCCGCCATGAACGTCCGCCGCAGCGCCGCCGCGCTCGCCGCATCCGCCGTGCTCTGCGCGGGCGCCGCTCCCGCCGCCCTCGCCGACACGCCGCCGCCCTCCCCCGCCGCCTCCCCGGCCCTGCCGGCCGGCCTGTTCGGCAAGGCGGACCCGACGTACGACGGGGTGTGGCGGCAGTCGCTGGCCCTGCTCGCCCAGCGGACGGCCGGTGTGAAGCCCGCGGGGCAGGCGGTGGAGTTCCTCGTCTCCCAGCAGTGCCCGAGCGGCGGTTTCGCCTCCTACCGCGCGGCCGTGCCGTGCGACGACAAGACGATGTACGACACCAACGCGACGGCGGTGGCCGTGCAGGCCCTGAAGGCCCTCGGTGGCAAGGACGCCGAGGTCAAGAAGGCCACGGACTGGCTGAAGTCGGTGCAGAACGAGGACGGCGGCTGGGCCTACGTCCCCGGCTCCCCCAGCGAGGGCAGCTCCACCTCCCTCGTGATCAGCGCGCTGGCCGTGGCGGGCGACAAGCCGGCCGAGGTGAAGTCGAAGGCGGGCAAGTCGGCGTACGACGGGCTGCTCTCCTTCCAGCTGGGCTGTTCCGCGGAGCCGGCCTCCGACCGGGGTGCCTTCGGGTACCAGCCGGCCGACGGCAAGCTCGCCGCGAACGCCGACGCCACCGCCGCGGCCGCGCTGGCGGGGCTCGGCAAGGGCATGGTCGTCGACCCGGCCGCCACGGACACCCCGGCCGCCGCACTGGCCTGCCCGGCCGGCTCCGCCGACCCGGCGGGCGCGGCCCGGGGCGCGGCCGGCTACCTCGCCGAGGCCCTGAAGAAGGACGGCCACCTGACGGCCGTCACCCCGGGCGCCGACCAGCCGGCCGCCGACACCGGCAACACCGCCGACGCGGTGATCGCCCTGGCCGCGGCCGGGCACCGGCAGGCGGCGGCGGGCGCCCTGGAGTGGCTCCAGAAGAACTCCACCGCCTGGGCCAACCGCAACCCGGCGGCGCTGGCCACCCTGGTCCTGACGGCCCACGCGACGGGCACCGACCCGAAGGCCTTCGGCGGCGTCGACCTGGTGGCGGCGCTGAACGCCACCGGTCCGGCCCCGGAGGCCGTCGCCGACACCGAACCGCAGACGGTGGAGGGCGAGGAGCAGCCCGGCTCCGGCAGCGGGAACGTCTGGTGGATCGTCGGCGCGGGCGCCGCGGCCGGCATGGGCATCGGCATCCTGCTGAGCGGCCGCCGCAAGAAGAACCAGCCGTGACCCGCGGCCGTACGCGTACGCGGGCCACCCGGGCCGGTGCGCTCGCGGGAACCCTCGGCCTCCTCGGAGCACTGGGCCTGGCCCTGACCCTGGTGGCGGCCGCGCCCGCCCTGGCGGCGAGCTACCGCTACTGGTCGTTCTGGGACGGCGCGGACGGCCGCTGGACGTACGCCACCCAGGGCCCCTCGACGGCCCGTCCCGCGGACGGCGCCACGCTCGGCTTCCGCTTCGCGGTCAGCAAGGACGCCGCCGCCGAGGCGGCCCGGCCGCGCGCCGGCGCCGACTTCCAGGCCGTCTGCGGCGGTACCGCCCCGGTGGACGGCAGGAAGCGGGTGGCGCTGGTCATCGACTTCGGCGTGCCCGGGGACGCCCCGGACGGCGAGGGCGTGCCGCAGGACGCCCCGCGCACCGCCTGCGCACAGCTGGCGCCCGCGGCCACGGCGGCCGAGGCCCTGGCGGAGGTGGCGAAGCCGCTGCGCTACAACGGCGCGGCCCTCCTCTGCGGGATCTCCGGCTACCCGAGGACGGGCTGCGGCGAGCCGATCCCCGACGCGGAGCCGAAGCCTCCGGCCTCCGCACCGGCACCGTCGGCCTCCTCGGACGGCGGCTCCTCCGGCCCCTCGGCGGGGCTGTTCCTGGGCATCGCGGCGCTGCTCGCCCTCGGCTCCGCCACCGTCTGGCAGTCCCGCCGCCGCAAGCGATGACGGGGCGCCCCACCCACGGCGGGGCACGTGCCGCCGCACCCCCGGCCCGGCGGGGTGCGGCCGGGCGGACCGGCCCCCCGCACGGGCCGGCGTACGGAGGCGTACGGAAGGGAACGGCGCCGGCGAGTGAACGGCGCTGGCGGGCCCCCGAGGCGCGGCGCGGGAACGCCCTGCACGCGGGGGCCTGGTGGCTGTGGGCGCTCGGGCTCGCGACCGCCGCCTCCCGGACCACCAATCCGCTGCTGCTCGGGCTGATCGTCGGTGTCGCCGGGTACGTGGTCGCGGCGCGCCGGACGCAGGCGCCGTGGGCGCGGTCCTACGGGGCCTTCCTCAGGCTCGGCCTCTTCGTCATCGGGCTCCGGCTGGTCTTCTCCGTGCTGCTGGGCTCCCCGGTCCCGGGCTCGCACACCCTCTTCACCCTGCCCGGGATCGCGCTGCCCGACTGGGCGCAGGGCATCCGGTTCGGCGGCCGGGTCACCGCCGAGCAGCTGGCCTTCGCCTTCTACGACGGCGCGAAGCTGGCCACCCTGCTGATCTGTGTCGGTGCCGCGAACGCGCTCGCCAACCCGGCCCGGCTGCTGAAGTCGCTGCCGGCCGCGCTGTACGAGGCCGGGGTGGCGGTGGTCGTCGCCATGACCTTCGCGCCGAACATGGTCGCCGACGTGGCCCGGCTGCGGACCGCCCGCCGGCTGCGCGGGCGTACCACCGGCGGGGTGAAGGCGGTCCTGCAGATCGGGCTGCCGGTGCTGGAGGGGGCGCTGGAGCGCTCGGTGGCGGTCGCCGCGTCGATGGACGCGCGCGGGTACGGGCGTACCGCGCGGGTCGCGCCGGCCGTGCGGCACACCACCAATGCCCTCACCCTCGGCGGGCTGCTCGGCATGTGCGCCGGTACGTACGGGCTGCTCGCGGCGGAGGGCGCCGCGTTCGGGCTGCCCGTCCTCGGCATCGGCCTCGTGCTGGCCCTCGCCGGGCTGCGGCTCGGCGGGCGGCGCAGCGTCCGCACCCGGTACCGGCCCGACCGGTGGGGGGCGCGGGCCTGGCTGGTCGCCGGCTCCGGCGCGGCCGTCGCGGCCCTGCTGATCCGCGCCGGCTCGCTGGATCCGGAGGAGCTGCGGCCTGGCGTGGTCCCGCTGGTCGCGCCCGGCCTGCCGCTGTGGCCGGCGGCGGCGATCCTGATCGGTCTGCTCCCGGCCTTCGTGGCCCCCGTACCTCCCGAGGAGTCTTCCCGTTGATCCGCTTCGAGCAGGTGTCGGTGACGTACGACGGCGCCGCGCAGCCCTCCCTCCGGGACGCGGACTTCACGCTCCCGGAGGGTGAGCTGACGCTGCTGGTCGGCCCGTCGGGGGTCGGCAAGTCGACGCTGCTGGGGGCGGTGTCGGGGCTGGTCCCGCACTTCACCGGCGGCACGCTGCGCGGGCGGGTGACGGTCGCGGGCCGGGACACCCGTACGCACATGCCGCGCGAGCTGGCGGACGTGGTGGGCACGGTGGGGCAGGATCCGCTCGCCCATTTCGTGACGGACGTGGTGGAGGACGAGCTGGCGTACGGGATGGAGTCGCTGGGCCTGCGGCCTCCGGTGATGCGCCGCCGGGTGGAGGAGACGCTCGACCTGCTCGGCCTGAACGAGCTGCGCGACCGTCCGATCGCCTCCCTGTCGGGCGGTCAGCAGCAGCGGGTGGCGATCGGCTCCGTCCTCACGACGCACCCGCGCGTGCTGGTGCTGGACGAGCCGACGTCGGCGCTCGACCCGGCGGCGGCCGAGGAGGTCCTCGCGGTGCTCCAGCGGCTGGTGCACGACCTGGGCACGACGGTGCTGATGGCGGAGCACCGCCTGGAGCGGGTGGTCCAGTACGCCGACCGCGTCCTCCTCCTCCCGTCCCCCGGCGCGGCCCCGGTCCTGGGCTCCCCGGCGGAGGTCATGGCCGTCTCCCCGGTGCACCCCCCGGTGGTCTCCCTGGGCCGCCTGGCCGGCTGGAGCCCGCTCCCCCTCTCCGTCCGTGACGCCCGCCGCCGTGCCGCTCCGCTCATCGCCCGCCTGTCGTCCGCGACGGCATGCGCGGCGGGGGAGCCGCCGCGCCCGTCCGCGGGCCGGGGCGGGGGCACCTCCGCATCCGAGCCCGCGTCCGCGTCCCCGCCCGCGCCCGCGTCCCCGCCCGCGCCCGCGCCGGCAGCCGAGGCCCCGTCGCAGCCCCCGTCCCCGGCCGGCGCGGTCGTCGTCGCCGCGTCCCGGGGTCCCGTCGTACCCGCCGGTGGCGCCGGTGCCTCCGGTGGCGCCACCGGCACCGGCCTCCTCGGCCGGCTGGCCCGGCTCGCGCGCCGCGGGCCGGGCGCCGGGGCCCCGGCCGGCCCGCCGGACGACACCACCGCCGCCGCCCTCGCCACGGGTCTAGCCGTCCGCCGCGGCCGCGCGGAGGTGCTCCACGACATCACCCTCCGGGTGGCCCCCGGCGAGACCGTCGCCCTCATGGGCCGCAACGGCGCCGGCAAGTCCACCCTCCTCGCCGCCCTCACCGGCACCCTCGCCCCGTCCGCCGGCCAGGTGACCGTCGGCGGTCTCACCCCGCACCGCACCCCGCCGCCGGAGATGGTCCGCCGCGTCGGCCTCGTCCCGCAGGAACCCCGCGACCTGCTCTACGCCGACACCGTCGCCGCCGAGTGCGCCGCGGCCGACGCCGACGCCGGGGCCGCGCCCGGGACCTGCCGGGCCCTGGTCACCGCCCTGCTGCCCGGCGTACCGGACGACACCCACCCCCGGGACCTGTCCGAGGGGCAGCGGCTGACGCTGGCCCTGGCGCTGGTGCTGACCGGCCGGCCCGCCCTGCTCCTCCTCGACGAACCCACCCGCGGCCTGGACTACGCCGCCAAGGCCCGTCTGGTGGAGACGCTGCGCGGCCTCGCCGCCGACGGCCACGCCATCGTCCTCGCCACGCACGACGTGGAACTGGCGGCCGAGCTGGCCCACCGGGTGGTGATCCTCGCGGGCGGCGAGGTCGTCGCGGACGGCCCGACGGCCGAGGTCGTGGTGTCCTCCCCGGCTTTCGCCCCGCAGGTGGCCAAGGTCCTGGCCCCGGGCCACTGGCTCACCGTGTTCCAGGTCGCCGCCGCCCTCGGGGATTCCCGATGAGCCCCGCCCGTCCCGTCCGTCCCGCCCGGCCCGTCCGCATCGGCCCCCGTGCCGCCGCGGCCCTGCTCCTGGTCACCTCCATCGGCATCGCCGCCTTCGGCTGGCCCCTGCTCGCCGACCGCCAGTCCGGTCTGGCGCACTCGCAGGACGCCCCGTGGCTCTTCGCCGCACTGCTCCCCCTCCTGGTGGCCGTCGTCATCGCGACCCTCGCCGACGGCGGCATGGACTCCAAGGCCGTCGCGATGCTCGGGGTGCTCGCCGCCGTGGGCGCGGCGCTGCGGCCGCTGGGCGCGGGCACGGCCGGGCTGGAGCCCATGTTCTTCCTGATGGTGCTCAGCGGCCGGGTCCTCGGGCCGGGCTTCGGCTTCGTCCTCGGCTCCGTGACGATGTTCGCGTCCGCCCTGCTGACGGGCGGGGTCGGACCGTGGATGCCGTTCCAGATGCTGGCGCTGGGCTGGTTCTCCCTGGGCGCCGGGCTGCTGCCCGGGCCGGAGAGGATCCGGGGGCGGGCCGAGCTCGCGATGCTCGCCGCGTACGGGTTCCTGGGCTCGTTCGCGTACGGCACGGTCATGAACCTCCAGGGCTGGGTCCTGCTCCAGGGCATGGGCCAGGGCATCTCCTTCCACCCCGGCGACCCGGTGCCGCAGAACCTGGCGCGCTTCCTCGCGTACTGCCTGGCGACCTCACTGGGCTGGGACCTGGGCCGAGCCGCCCTCACCGTCGTCCTGACCCTCACCCTCGGCGGCACGCTGCTCAGGGCCCTGCGCCGGGCGACGCGGAAAGCGGCGTTCGACGCGCCCGTTTCCTTCGATTCGGGGCCCGGAAGTGGCCCGGACCACGCCCCCCGAAGGACACAAACCGCCACATACGGTGACATCCGGCCGCCCCGCCGGTGAGGCGCCCCACAGGACCCAGGTCACATCCGACCCGCCCTAGTACCCCACCCCCTCCCCCACCCGTCCCCCACCACCACAAACACCCCTCCGGACCCCGCCCCCCAAGCCCTTCCCCTATGCCGGCTAGGAGCAGGGGGGCGTTGCCAGCCCGCCCGGGGCCTGGCTAACTGGTGTTGTCGCCGAGGCGGCCGGGGCGCACCGCCCCCCGCCGGGACGATCCCCTCTCCTTCGTGTGAGTGGCTCACGCGTGCTCCGGCACGCCCCGCGACCGTCCCTGTTCCCGTCGGAAGGTTTCCTCCGTGTCCAACGCCGTCATCCGCCGCATCGCCGCTTCGAAGAAGACCCTCGCCGGCAGTGTCCTCGCCCTGGGCGTCGCGGGCTCGATGCTCGCCGCCGTCCCCGCGCAGGCCGCCCCGACGAGCGCCAAGGCGATCGCCCAGCAGATGATCAAGGACCCGGCGCAGTTCGCGGCCTTCGACAAGATCGTCACCCACGAGAGCGGCTGGGACCACACCGCGACGAACGCCTCCTCCGGCGCCTACGGCCTCGTCCAGGCCCTCCCGGCCTCGAAGATGTCCTCCGCCGGCTCGGACTGGAAGACCAACCCGGCCACCCAGATCAAGTGGGGCCTGGACTACATGAACGACCGCTACGGCAGCCCGGTCGGCGCCTGGAACTTCTGGCAGGCCAACCACTGGTACTAAACCGACGCTGCGCAAACCCACACGAAGACGCCCGCCCGGGACACCCCGGCGGGCGTCTTCGCGTCGTCACCCCCGCGCTCGCCGGCCTCCCGGTGCTTCAGCGTCTCGCGGGTCGACGACATAGCGTCGGCCCTAAGCGCCGTGCCAGCGCATCAGGTTCTGGAATAGCTCACCCTGCTCGATGGCGTCATCCAGGGCGTTGTGCGTGTGGGGGCGGGTCGACAGCAGATGGCTCGGCATCGACCGCTTCGCCGCCTCACCGACCGGCACGGCGGCCTTGGCCGCGTACAGCGTCTTGAGGTCCAGGCAGCGAGAATGCCCGAACGGCGAGCCTTGCGCGGCGAACTGGACGAAGTACCAGTACATCCACATCCAGTCATAACCCAGCGGGTACGCCACGAACACCGGGGAAGCGCCCAACTCCTCGGACATGGCTGCCAGCCAGTCCACGGCGGCGTTCATGGCCTGCGCCGGATCCTGACCCTCACGCACCAGCAGCTCGCGGTCCAGGCCTCCAACCGCCAGGGCCTCCGGGTCGTAAACATCGCTGATCGGCTTCAGCTCGGCGTAGAACGTCCGCTCGGCCGGATCGACAGCCCGGAACCCGGACCCGTCACGGATGCCCGCGACCGCCAGACCGAAGCTCGACATCGAGAACGGCCCGGGCACCGGGCCGTCGGCCTCCACGTCGGCGGACACGTAGAACTCTGCTCCTGACATGCTTCTCGCCCTCCGGGTCCTCAGGAGGAAACCTGGGCGGTAACAGTCAGCCCGGCCCGCGCCGCGGCGTCCAGGATCACCTGCCGGAGCGCCTCCGTCTCCTCGGCCGGCAGGGGATCACGCGCGTAGTCGAGCGAGACCATCCAGTCGTCATTCGCGTAGCGCCACAAAGACACCTTGACCCTGCCCTGCTCGGCAGTGCGCAGCTCCCGCCGTCCGAACTCCTCATCCCAGTCGTCATCGAGACGACCACGCGGAGTGAGTCCCACCGCGCGCCGGAAGCTGGAGAGCCGATCCGCGTCGAGCTCGCCCTTCATCCGGATCTGCAGCTGGTCATGCATCTACATCGCCTCCAGGACGGTTGATGATCCAATCGGTTTCACGGAAATGCGTCGAGATCCCCGTGCCCACACCGGTCCTGTCCGGCGGACCGTCCGAGGTGAACAAGGCAGGAGCCACCTCGCGACCGGTCTCCTGCTCCCAGTGATCTTTCCACTCGTCGAGTGCGGGGAACGCCTTCTCGACCGTCTTCTTGTCCACAAAGTCGTACTTCGGGTGGATCACGTCAGGCTTGCGCGTAGCGGGATCCGAGGCCTCCCAGGTATCCCGCGCCTTGTCGACCATGTCGCTGGACGAGATCTGGACGTCATAGTCACTGGGCGGCTCGGCCTCACCGTTGCCGTCTTCGACCCCCAGCAGGTGCTTGGCGTCGAAAGGTATCCGGGCGGGGCGTTCGGACTCCGGCCGGTCCCCCATCCACTCCACCAGCTTGTTCTGTGCCTCGGGCTGGTCGGCGAGATCACTTTCCGACGGGAAGTCTTTGTGCGATCCGGAGAAGAACTGCGCCGACGATCCCTGCAGCCGGATGTCCACCTGCTCCGGATCGATTCCGTCCGCCGCGAGGGCGTCGTTCAGGGTGCTCTTGAACTCCTTGAACTGTTCCGGGCTCATCCCCAGCGGTGCCTCGAACCGCTGCCATGCCTCGACCTGCTTCTCGTCCAGACCGAGGAACTGCAAGTCCTCGTCCCGAATCTCGTATCCGGTGTCGTCACACGGCCAGCCACGCACCCGGTCGCCGGATTCGAGTTCCTCGACGGGCACGCGTCCGGCCTCGTCAATCAGCCCGTTGGCAAGCGCCTCCTGCTTCCGGGCGTCCAAGGGGTCCACAGGACCATCAGCAGCGTCGGAGGGCTCCGGTTCTTCGAACGCCTCGAACTCCTGCGGGGTCGCCGACTCGACCTCGTCATCCGACGAAGTCTCCACGTCTGCCTCTTCGCCTTGTTCTTCCCCTTGGCGCGGCAGCTCGGGCGCCTTGCTGGGCGCCTCGGGCTGCTTCTCGGTACCGAGTGATGCCGTGTACAGGACCGAGTGCGGGACGGAGTCGCGGTAGGGCTTGAGTTCCAGCTCCAGCTCGGGGAGTTCGGCGTCCGGGTCTTCTGGAGACTCAGGGACGCCGGCGTCCTCGGCGGACGCCTCGGACGTCTCGGATGCCTCGAGATCGGTCGGCTCAGGGGACTCGGGAGGCTCCTCCTCTGTGGAGTCGCGCGGCTCCGTCGGCTCCTCAGGGGCGTCTGCGTCGCCGTGTTCCTCCGTGCTGTCCTGGTCGATGGAATCGTCGGGCTCTTCCTCTGCCTCGGTTCCTTCCCCGTTCTCCAGTGGCTCCGGCGGTTTCCGGCCCTCGGGCTCGTCCGGGTCCGCCGCTTGCTCGGGCTCGGCCGGGTTCTCAGGCTCGCCGGGCCGGTCCGGGTCCGCCGGCTGCTCCGGGTCGGTCGGTTCCGTGGGCCGGTCCGGGTCCGCCGCTTGCTCGGGCTCGGCAGGGTCAACTTCGTCGGCCTCTGTCTCGGACTCACCTTCGGAGGCGGTCGAGGCCTCGGGGGCCGCCGGTTCGGTGGGGTCCCCGGGCTCGGCCGGGTCGCCCTCCTCCGTCGGCTCCGTATCCGCCTCCCCTGCCTCGTCCGGGGCTTCCGGCTCCTCCGGGTCGGCGGCGTCCCCCTTCGTCCCGGTGTCGGGGGTCTCGCCGCCCTTGGGCTCCGGGGCCTCCTTCGGTTCCCCGACCGGTTCCGGCTGCTCCAGCGGCGGAGGCGGTGTCGGGGTGTCGGGCCCGGTGGTGGCCGTCGTGTCGAGCTCGCTCATGCCTTGTCCCCCGTGGACGTTGCGGCCGGAACCGGCTTGCGCGGTCGGCGTGTGAAGACGGTGAGGGCGCGGGCGAAGCGCTGGGACCAGTCGTCCGACGGGTCCGCGCAGCCGACGATCTGCTCCAGTACGGACGGGGTGTGGCGGCCGTGGTAGTACTGGCGCGTCTTCGTTCCCTTGCGGGCCTTCCACTGCGGTTCGGCGACCGGGCAGGGGTCGTCGCCGTCGAGTTGGGCGCGCATCGTCTCCGCGACGTGCCCGGCCAGGGCCTCCGGGGCCTGCGGGGCGCCCACGCGGCTGTGGACGGCGCGGTCGACGGCCTGGCCGATGGCGCACTCCACCAGGCGCCGGTCCGACGTCCAGTACGGGGCCAGATCGCGGCGCATCGCCTCCCCCGGCAGGGGGGTGACCCAGCCCAGCAGGTGGGAGGCCACGGCCATCTCGGCCCAGAGGGTGATGCGCAGCTCGTCCTGTTCGGTCAGGCGTTGCGCCGTGCGCAGCTGGCGGAGCGTGCAGGGGGCCGCCGCGCAGTCCGCGCCGCAGGCCCGGCTGCGGGCCGTGACCATCGGGGCCGGGGAGGCCGGCCGGATGGCGGACGCGTCCTCGCGCGCGGTGCCGTCCTCCATGCGGACCAGCAGGGGGTAGTCCATCCCGTCGGTGAAGACCGCCGCCTCGCCCGGCTTGAGGGTGACCAGGTACTCCGACTGGGCCTCGGTGATGTTCATCGTGGCGCCGACGGCCTCGCGGTCGTCCTGGGCCGGGAGACGGTGGACGACCTTGGCGGCCGTGTTCTTGATGACGTCGGGGACGAGTTTGCTCGGAATCTGGTCGGCAATCACCAATCCCTCGCCGTACGCGCGGATTTCGGCCAGGAGTCCCGCGAACATCTCGACGGCGTGGGCGCTCGCCCCGCCTTCCTCCGAACGCCGGAGGAGTCGGTGGGCCTCCTCGAAGACGGTGATGTGGCGCAGGGGAAAGGCGATCCGGCGGGTGGTGCGCTGTTCCATCCGGAGGTATTCGATGAGACGGATGAGGATGGTCCCCATCAGGAACGCCTTGTCCTTGTCGTCTCCGACGTCCTCGATCTCGAAAACGACGTTCCGCTGGAGGAGCTGGCCGAAATCGATGGGGTGGCCGCCCTCGAGGAACCGGCCGGTGGTGCCGAGGCGGAGGCTGGCGAGCCTGATCTTGATGAAGCCCTGGACGTTGTCGGTGATCTCCTTGCCGTAGCCGATCTCCGCGACGATCCGCAGCGCCGTGTGCTCCAGGTCCTCCAGCGTCGGGTAGCGCGGCTCGGTCCCGGCGGAGCGGGGTTCGCCGAGGGTGAGGTCCCAGCCCAGGTCCTCGTAGCAGCGGGTCAGGGCGGCGCTCAGGACCTGTGGGAACGGCTCCTGCGGGTCGAAGGAGGCGAGGAAGAGGGCCCGGACCATGTCCAGGTGGGTCTGGAGGGGGAAGCGTTCCCCGTCGGCGAAGACGGAGGGCTCCAGGGGGTTGAGGCCCGCCGGGAGGGCGTCGCGGTCTCCGGGCTTGATCACGATGACCTCGTGTTCGTCGCCCAGCCGCGCGGACATGAACCGGTACTCCGCCTTGGCCGGCTCGACGACCAGCCACGGCAGCCGCTCCCGCGTTGCCGCTTCGAGCAGACCGCGTACGGTCTGGGACTTGCCGCCGCCCGTGGCCCCGCACACGAAGGTGTGCCGGTTGAGCGTCGAGCGCGGCAGGTCCAGGGCGCCCACCGGGCCACGGTTGCGGTCCAGGATCGTGCCAAGCCGGATCGGGCCCGCGGCGCCCGGCTGGAGCGAGGAGGCCCGGTTCTCGGGGGTGACGTCGAACTCGGGGCGCAGGGCGAAGCGGACGCCGGGTATCTCCTGGGCCGGGGGGCGGGCCAGGGCCGCGAGCAGTTCCGAGCTGCCGACGAAGGGGTAGCCCGTGTACTGGGCCGGGTCGGTCTCGAGTCCGGCTGTGACGACGGTGGGGAAGTCGCCGGCCCATCCGGTGGGCCGGAGCGCGTACGGGAGCCCTTCGAGGTCCGCCGACGCGCAGACCAGGGCCGCCACTCTCTGGGCCTCGTCGGGGGTGCGGCCGCCGGCCAGGAGGCGTATGCGCCACAGCCCGGTGGCCGAAGCCTTGGCCAGTTCCTTGTGCCGGCGCTCCAGCCGGCCGGCTTCCAGGGCGTACTCGGGCGAGCCGGCCGCCTTGGACTGTGCCCGGCGCTGCCGGTCCGCTGCCTCGCCGGTCAGCTCGTCGAGCTCCTGCGGCGGCACCGGGTCGGCCAGCAGCAGCCAGGCGAAGGCCTCCTGCCAGACGCCGAGCAGGCAGTCCTCGAGCGTGGGGCGCAGGCCTGACGCTCCCGCCTGCCGGGGTTCGTCGTCGACGAGCAGTCCGTCCGCGACTCCGGCGATGGCGGTCCAGTGCGGGAACTGTGCCAGGGAGCCGACGACGGCCCCCGGGGCGTGCCGCCGCGCCCGCGCCCCGGCCGGGAGGCGGAGCAGGGCCGTGCCCGGGTCGGAGGGGTCGTCGCCGCCGGCCAGCGCGGTACCGCCCAGGAACACGTCGAGGGGGTGGGTGGCCGACGGGCGCGACCAGCCGAGGAGGATGCCGCCCCCGCCAGGATCGGAGGGGCGGCGGGAGTGGGAGGCGGAGACCAGCGCGGCGAAGCGGTGGGCGCGCAGTTCGTCGTCGGGGCCGGCCGGCCGGTTGGCGTCGGGGCGTTGCCGGGGGACCTCGGTCAGGGCGTACGTGGGCAGTGCGAGGAGGCGGTGCCATGCCTCGCCCGCGGTTTCGCGCAGCGTGGTCGACACAGCCCCGCCTTCAATCGTTCGAACTCGTCGCCAGCATCCTAGAGTCGCTCGAAGTCAGCTCCAACCCCCGGCAGTCGGGAAGGGTGTTGACCGGAAGTGAATTGGACCTCGGGGCATGTGTGATGCAGCATGACCCGACTACAGGTCGATGAATGATTCTCCGCTTCGGCGGGTCCGGTAGCGGGTCGGATCACCGGCTGTCCCATGTGGCACCTACCGGAGGCATTTGGTCAACTGTCTTCATTTCAACGCCGTACGAAAGCACCGTGCACGGCGTCAGGTATCCACAGGGGGACTTCCGTGAACCAACCAGTCGATCCCAGACAACTTCATCTCCCCCCGGATGAAAGCGAATTCACCGCCCCGAGCGCACCGCGGCCGGTGCCGCCCCAGCCGCACGGGCAGCAGCCCCCGGGCCCCGGGCAGCAGACGGCCCCGCCGGCCGGCCCCGGCTTCCCGCAGCAGGGCCACCCGTACCCGGGCACCCCGCCGGTCCCGCCGCAGGCGGCGCCTCCCGCCCCGCCGGCGGCCGTCACGGGCAGCTTCCACCTCGCGCCACCGGCCGGAGCGACCGGCAGTTTCCACCTGGCGCCACCGGCCCAGGCGGCCGCCGCCCCGGGCCACCCCGCCGCCCCGCCTCCGCAGCCGTACGCGGCCCCGGGCCCCTACGCGCCGACCCCGCCGCCGGCGCCGCCGCAGCCACCCCAGCCCCAGCAGCAGCCCCCGCAGCAGCCGCAGCCCGCGCAGTACGCGCCCGGCACCTTCGCGACGCCGCCTCCCGCCCCGGGCTTCCAGGCTCCGGGCAACCTCCCGGCCCCGGTGACGCCGCCCCCGGCCGCGCCGCCCACGCTCGCGAAGCCCGGGCCCGGGCAGGCCGCGCCGGTGCCCGCCGGGGCTCCCGTACCAGCGCACCAGCCGGCCCCCGCCTACGGCCCGGCGCAGCCAACCACCGCATACGGCCCCGGGCAGGTCGCGGCGTACGACCCCGCGCAGCCGGCCCCGTACGACCCGGGCGCGCCGCCGCCCATACGTCGCGGGGCGGACGCGTCGTCCATCACCACGCTGCTGCTCCACCTCCCCCTGTTCCTGGGCAGCTTCGTGGTCATCTGGCTGCTCTCCCAGCTGCTCCCGCCCGGGCTGGACATCGTCTTCGTCATCGCCTGGCTCGCGTCTGGCGCACTGATGTTCCACCGTCCGACCGAGCGGGCCCTCGCCCGTCTGATGTTCAAGGTCCGCGAACCCACGGCAGCCGAAATGGCCCGGCTCCGTCCGATTTGGGACGAGGTCACCGGGCACGCGGGCATCGACGGCTCGCGCTATGACCTGTGGGTCGAGGACAGCAACGAGATCAACGCTTTCGCCGCCGCAGGCCACATCGTCAGTGTGACGCGCCGGTCACTGGACCAACTCCCGGAGGAGAGGCTCGCAGCCGTCCTCGCGCACGAGCTGGGGCACCACGTCGGCGGTCACGCCTGGGCGGGTCTGCTCGGTATCTGGTACGCCTTCCCGGCCCGGTTCGTGATGGGCATCGTGAAGCTCATCATGCGGGGGATCCTCTTCGTGGTGGCCGAGGGCACGTCCTGCTTCGCGGGGATCCTCGCCCTGATCATGCTCGCTCTCGCCGTCACCTTCGCCGTCACCTTCCCCCCGGCGCTGGCCCTGCTCGCCATCCCGTTCCTCCTCGCCTGGGCGGGGCGCCGCGGTGAGCTGCGCGCCGACCGGTTCGCCGCGGAGATCGGGTACGGACCCCAGCTGCACGCCTCGTTCACAAGCCTGCAGAACGATGCGAACGGCGGTGCCGACGACCGTCGCCTCCAGCAGGGACTGCTGACCCGGCTGATGGCCACGCACCCGCCGATGCACCAGCGCGTTCGCGCGCTGGATCCGTTCGTCACCGCGGCGGACGGACCCGCCGCACCGACCGGAGGCCTGCCCTCATGAGCGTGCAGAACACCGAGGCCCAGGCGGCAACCCGCTGTCTGCGCCTGTTCGAGCCCGGCCAGCGGCTCGGCTGGACCTACCGCGACCCGGAATCGCTGCGCAGCCTCTTCTCCGAGCCCGAGCCCCAGCGGCCACCCGCACCCGTGGCGTACCAGAACCGGGCGCAGGCCGCGCGGCTGAGGCACGAGGACCGCAAGAGTTCCACGGTCAAGATCGGTGGCGGGATAGCGCTGCTGCTCCTGGTCCTGACGACGGTCGGCGGCGCCCTCATGGTGGTACTGGCCGTGATCGCGGCGGCGGCGACCGCGGCCCTGGTCGTCCACGCCGGGCAGTTGGCCGCGAAGGCCGCGGCGGAGTTGGAGGCCAAGAGCGCGGAGCTGGAGCAGCACTTCCAGTACGCCTGGCACTCCTGGCAGCAGCGGGCCCTCCAGCACACAGCGGCCCAGGACCAGTGGATCAACGGCCTCGACGCGTGGGGCGCGCTCCCCGCGGGGCCGGGCATGCGGCGGCTGGACATCTTCGGGGGCAGCCAGCGCAGCCGCGAGGGGTTCCTGACCGTCTTCGGCACGTCGACCCTCCAGCAGCGGCCGTTGATCGTGGTCGACCTGACGCAGGCCCTCGTCTGCGAGGAGCTGTGCGCCGTCGCCGGGCTCGCCGGTGTCGCCGTCGACGTGCAGCTGCTGCCGAGCCGGATGGCCGAGAGCGGCATCGTGACCGGTCTCACCGCGCAGGAGCTGGTCGACGCCCTCGTGGAGGCGGTGTACGCGGAAGAGGCCGAGGGCAACCGGGCCGGGCGGGCGCTGGACACGAGGATCCTCCAGCAGCTGTGCGCGGTCCTGGGGACGGAGGTCACCCCGGCCCGGCTGGGGGCGGGTCTGCGGGCCCTGATGGGCGAGCTCGACGACACCGAGGTCCTCACCCGGGCGGAGCGCAACCGCATCGCGGACGAGCTGCTGGGTGACAAGAACAAGGACCAGATGCGGGACAGCCTGCTGCGGCTCGCGTCCTTCCTCCATCCGCTGGAGCGGCTGGGCGCGGAGCGCTGCGGGCGCGGCCCGGGTTATCTCACCTGTATCGCGCTGGACTTCACCACCGGCTCCGCCAGTACGGAGCTGCTGGCCGACCTGGCGGTGCAGAGTGTGACCCGGCGCCTGGCGTCCTTCCCCGAGGCGGCGCCGTCCGTGGTGGTCGCGCTGGGCGAGCGGGGGCTCCAGCGGCGGTACCTGGAGCAGCTGGCCAGTGTCTGCGAGCGGCGCGGTGCGCAGCTCACCGTCCTGCACCCGCATCTGCGCGAGGGGGCGCAGGAGGTGATCGGCGGTGGCACGGTCGGCTTCATGAAGCTGGGCAACCACCAGGAGGCCGGGGTCGCGGCGGACTTCCTGGGCCGCCACCACTCCTTCGTCCTGCACTCGCTGACGGACACCGAGGGGACGACGGTCAGCACCTCCGTGGCCAAGACGATCGGGTCCTCGGTGAGCGTGGGCACCACGTACAGCGAGTCGGTGACGCGGGGGTCGAACTGGGGGAGCTCCGACACCTACCAGGGCGGTTCCAACCCGTTCGCGACGAGCAGCACCAGCAGCTCCGGCGGCAGCTACAGCGAGACCACTGGTACGTCGACCAGCCGGACGTACTCGACCAACGAGTCCACGACGCACACGAGCGGCGACAGCCAGAGCACCAGCCTCGCGCACGGCCGGCAGCGCGTCTACGAGTACGCGGTCGAGCCGACCCGGCTCCAGGCGCTCGCCGAGTTCAGCCTGCTGCTCGTGGAGCGGAGGCCGGACGGGTCGGTGGCTGTCCACCCGGTGGACTGCAACCCGAACGTCGTCCTGCTCGACCGGGTGAGCACGCAGCCGCTGCCGTACACGGCGTAGCGGCGGCGGGCATACGAGGGCCCCGGTGGCCGGCCTCCCCAGGTCCGGCCGCCGGGGCCTTCGCATCCCATCCCACGGGTCCGGTGAGCGCCGTCAGAGGCGCTGGATGATCGTGCCCGTCGCCAGCGCGCCTCCCGCGCACATGGTGATCAGCGCGAATTCCCTGTCGCGCCGCTCCAGCTCGTGCAGCGCGGTGGTGATCAGCCGCGCGCCGGTGGCGCCGACGGGGTGGCCGAGCGCGATGCCGCCGCCGTTGACGTTGACCTTCTCCAGGTCCTGGCCGAAGACCTGGGCCCAGCTGAGGACGACGGAGGCGAAGGCCTCGTTGATCTCGACGAGGTCGATGTCCTTGAGGGACATCCCCGCCTTGCCCAGGACGGCCCGGGTCGCGTCGATCGGGCCGTCCAGGTGGAAGTGCGGGTCCGCGCCGACCAGTGCCTGGGCGACGATCCGGGCGCGCGGCTTGAGCTTGAGCGCGCGGGCCATCTTGCGCGACGCCCACATCACGGCCGCGGCGCCGTCGGATATCTGGGAGGAGTTCCCGGCGGTGTGCACGGCCGTCGGCATGACCGGCTTGAGCCGGGCGAGGCCCTCCATGCTGGTGTCGCGCAGGCCCTCGTCCCGGTCGACCAGCCGCCACATGCCCTGGCCGGCGGCCTGTTCCTCCTCGGTCGTCGGCACCTGGACGGCGAACGTCTCCCGCTTGAAGCGCTCCTCCGCCCAGGCGGTGGCGGCCCGCTCCTGCGAGAGCACCCCGAGCCGGTCGACGTCCTCGCGGGTCAGGCCCCGGCGGCGGGCGATCCGCTCGGCGGCCTCGAACTGGTTCGGGAGGTCGACGTTCCACTCGTCCGGGAAGGGCTTGCCGGGCCCGTGCTTGGAACCGGAGCCCAGCGGGACCCGGCTCATGGCCTCGACCCCGCAGGCGATGCCGATGTCGATGACCCCGCCGGAGACCATGTTGGCGACCATGTGGTTGGCCTGCTGGGAGCTGCCGCACTGGCAGTCCACGGTGGTCGCGGCGGTCTCGTACGGCAGGCCCATGGCGAGCCAGGCGTTGCGGGCGGGGTTCATGGACTGCTCGCCGGCGTGGGTGACGGTGCCGCCGACGATCTGTTCGACGCAGTCGGGCTGGATTCCGGTACGCGCCAGGAGCTCGCGGTAGGTCTCACCGAGCAGGTAGGCGGGATGGAGGTTGGCCAGGGATCCCCCGCGTTTCCCGATGGGGGTGCGTACGGCTTCGACGATGACGGGTTCCGCGGCCATGAGCTCGTCCTCTCCTGCACTCTCTGCACAGCGCCGGCGTGGCGGGCCCGTCCCGGCGACTGCCCCGCGCGAACTAGTACGCGTTCTAGTTCTCCCCGCAGTCTTATGACCCCGGCCCCCGGCACGCAAGGGTCTTGCACGCGCCTTCCACGGATTCCACACGCAACAGTTGCCGCGGGAGCCCTTGTGGCTTCTAGAACTCGTTACTACCTTCGAGCCAGATTCTGATGGGCCGTCAGACATTCGTCAGACTTTGGAGTCGCCCGATGCCCTGTCCCGCGCTGCCCGAAGGCTTCGACGCCACCGACCCCGACATCCTCCAGGACCGCGTCCCCCTCCCGGAGTTCGCGCAGCTGCGGCAGACCGCGCCCGTGTGGTGGTGCGCGCAGCGACGGGGCGTCACGGGGTTCGACGACGAGGGCTACTGGGCCGTGACCCGGCACGCGGACGTCAAGTACGTCTCCACGCACCCCGAGCTGTTCTCCTCCACCACCAACACCGCGATCATCCGCTTCAACGAGCACATCCAGCGCGAACAGATAGATGCCCAGCGCCTGATCATGCTGAACATGGATCCGCCGGAGCACACCCGCGTACGCCAGATCGTGCAGCGGGGGTTCACCCCCCGCGCCATCCGGGGCCTGGAACGGGCCCTGCGCGACCGGGCCCGGAAGATCGTGGAGGAGGCGCGGGAGGCCTCGGCGGACGGCTCCTTCGACTTCGTCACGCAGGTGGCGTGCGAACTCCCGCTCCAGGCCATCGCCGAACTGATCGGCGTACCGCAGGAGGACCGCTCCCGGATCTTCGACTGGTCGAACAAGATGATCGCGTACGACGACCCCGAGTACGCGATCACCGAGGAGGCCGGCTCCCACGCGGCCGTGGAACTGATCGGCTACGCGATGAACCTGGCCGCCGAGCGCAAGGAATGCCCGGCCAAGGACATCGTCACGCAGCTGGTGGCGGCCGAGGGCGAGGGCAACCTGCGCTCCGACGAGTTCGGGCTCTTCGTCCTGCTGCTGGCGGTCGCGGGCAACGAGACCACGCGCAACGCCATCAGCCACGGCATGCACGCCTTCCTCACCCACCCCGAACAGTGGGAGCTGTACAAGGCGGCCCGGCCGTCCACCGCCGCGGAGGAGATCGTGCGCTGGGCCACCCCCGTGGTGTCCTTCCAGCGCACCGCCACCCGGGACACCGAGCTGGGCGGCCAGAAGATCAAGGCCGGTGACCGGGTGGGCCTGTTCTACTCCTCCGCCAACCACGACCCCGAGGTCTTCGACGACCCGGACGTCTTCGACGTCACCCGCGACCCCAACCCGCACCTCGGCTTCGGCGGCGGGGGCCCGCACTTCTGCCTCGGCAAGTCCCTGGCCATCCTGGAGATCGACCTGATCTTCAACGCCCTGGCCGACGCCCTGCCCGACCTCCGGCCCGCCTCGGACGGCCCGCGGCGGCTGCGCGCGGCCTGGCTCAACGGCATCAAGGAGCTGCGGGTCCGGGCGGGATGACGGACCGCCGGCGCCCCGGCCGGTGCGCGCCGGCCCGCGATGAACCAGGACGGCGGGGGCCGCACCACCCACGCCCCGGCCCCTGCCGTCCGCCGGCCCGGTGACCGGCCCGGGCGGCGGCACCGGCCCCCGTCGCCGCCGCTACGCCCGGCCCGACGCGGCCGGGGCGCGCACCGGATCCCCGGCGGTCCGGCGCTGCACGGGAAGGGGCGCCTTCAGCCCGCGCGGCCCGGACAGCACGTGGACCAGCCCGAACCCGGCCGCGACGACGGCCGCGCCGCCGACCGCGTCGAGCACCCAGTGGTTGGCGGTGGCGACGATCGCGCACACCGTGATCAGTGGGTGGAGGACGCCGAGCAGCTTCTGCCACCGCCGGCGCGCGAGGACCACGACCACGGCCCCGCACCACAGGGACCAGCCGAAGTGCAGCGAGGGCATCGCGGCGTACTGGTTGGAGATCGCGGTCATCGCCCCGTACGACGGGTTCGCCAGGTCCTGCACCCCGTGCACCGTGTCGACGAAACCGAGGCCGGGCATGAGGCGCGGCGGCGCGAGCGGGTACAGCCAGAAACCCGCCAGCGCCAGGACGGTGGCCAGCCCGAGCGAGGCGCGCGCCCAGCGGTAGTCACCGGGGCTGCGCCAGTACAGGACGGCGAGGATGCCGAGGGGGACCACGAAGTGGAAGGAGGTGTAGTAGAAGTTGAAGAAGGCCTCCGGCCAGCGCGTGTTCACCACCGCCTGGTTGACGGCGTACTCGATGTCGATGCCGAGCGCCCGCTCGATCCCGTGGATCCGGCCGGCGTTGTCCTCGGCGACGGAGCGGCTCGCGGGGGCGGCGGCGCGGATGTGCGAGTAGACCGAGTAGCCGACCCGTATCAGCAGGAGTTCCAGCAGCAGGTTGGGGCGCGAGGCGACCCGCCGCCAGAACGGCAGCAGCGGGACGCGGGACCAGCGCGCGTCGGCGGGCCGCCCGTAGACGGTGGGCACCGGATCGCGCCAGTACGGGGAGGAACGCGGCAGGAACGGCACGGCGCAGGCCGCCGCCAGGGCCGCGAGGAGCGGCACGTTGTCGCGTACGGGGGCGAGCGCGGCCAGGTTGGGCAGCAGTACGGCGCTCGGCAGGGTCATGGCCAGCACGACGGCGACGGGCCACACCGGGCGGTCGGCCGCCCGCCTGCCCACCTTGCCGGCGACGGCGAGGAGCACCCAGAGCAGCTGGTGGCGCCAGCCGGCCGGGGACACGGCGACGGCGACGCAGCCGGTGACGGCGACGGCGAGCAGCAGCTGGCCGTCGCCGGCGTAGCGGACCGCACGGCGCAGGCCGGTCCAGGCGACGGCGGCGGCGAGGGCGAGGCAGAGCGCGACCTCGCCGGGGCCGCTGAGGCCGAGGCGCAGGAGGGCGCCGTGCAGGGACTGGTTGGCGAGGCCGTCGGGGGCGCCGCCGAGACCGGTGCCGGCGAGGTGCTCGACCCAGTACGTCCACGAGTCGCGCGGCAGCGAGGCCCAGGACAGGGCGGTGGCCCCGGCGAAGGTCGCGGCGGCGGCCCTGGCGGCCGGGCGGCGGCCGATGAGCCACAGCAGCGGGACGAAGAGCAGCAGGGCCGGCTGGAGGGCGGCGGCGAGACCGGCGAGGAAGCCGGCGGGCCGTCCCGCGGGGACCCGGAAGACGGCGAGGAGCACCAGCAGCACGGGCAGCACGGCGGTCCGCCCGGGCAGGGCGGCTTCGCGGACGGGGAGGGAGACCAGCAGCAGCGCGACGAGCACGGGCGCGGCCGGCAGCGCGGCGCGCCGGGCCAGGGGGCCGGGGCCGGGGGCGGGAGCGGAGGCATCGTCGGGGGCGGGGGCATGGGCGGGGGCGGGGGCATGGGCGGGGGCGGGGCCGGAGGCGGGGAGCGCCCGCGCGGCGACGAGGCCGGTCGCGGCGACGAGGAGCACCGTCACGCAGGTCCAGGCCACCTCCACGGAGGGCGTGGCGAGGGCGGCCAGCGGCTTGAGGACGAGCCCGGCGAAGGGGGTGCCCGCGAACTGCCCGGCGTCGTAGAGCGAGCCGGGGAACTGGAAGCCGCCGAGCCACTCGCCCGGCGGCACGCTCAGCACCGCGGCGGCCTGTCTGACGCCGAGTACGGCGGCGAACGCCCACAGCAGGATCCGCAGCGCCCCCGGCCGGCCGTTACCGCCTATGACCCCGGCATGCCCGCCGGCACCGCCCCGCTCCGCCACGTCAGCCACGCCCCGCCGCCCTCCGCCCTGTCGACCGCCACGGTGACTTCGCCTGGCTGCCGCGCGTCGTGCCCCGTTTCATTACCTGGACGACGATATCCCGGGCGGGATCCCTAGGATGGCGGCCATGAGCATCGTGAAGATCAACGCGCTGACCGTCCCGGACGAGCAGCGGGAGCTGCTGGAGCAGCGGTTCGCCTCGCGGGCGGGCGCCGTGGAGGGTTCGGACGGGTTCGAATGGTTCGAGCTGCTGCGGCCGATCGAGGGGACGGACCAGTACCTCGTCTACACCCGGTGGCGGTCGGAGGAGGACTTCCAGGCGTGGATGGAGGGTCCGATGAAGGCGGCGCACCAGGGTGGGGGCGCGGGCGGGGCCGGCGGTGAGCGGCCGAAGCCGGCGGCTTCCGGATCGCAGGTGTGGTCGTTCGAAGTGGTGCAGCAGGCGGCGCCCAAGCAGGCCTGACGGCCGTCGGGGCGCGCGTCGGCCGGCGCCTCGGGCACGGGCGCGTTGGTCGGGGCCGCTGCGGGCCGGGGCGCGTTGGTCGGGGGCCGCTGCGGGCCGGGCCTGGGCGCGTGGGGTGTCAGGTCGGCTTCCCCGCTCCCCCGGCCCCCGGCCCCCGGCCCCTCCGGTCCGGCCCGGTGGGGCCGGACCTCCGGCCCCGCGCCGGGCGGCGCCTCTGCCCGGTCAGCTCCAGAAGGCGTCGGATTCGTCGATGTCCTGGGTGCACTGGTCGATGTCGGTGATCTTGCCGCCGACGATGGTGAAGAACAGCCCTTCGTGGATCTCGATGCCCCGGTCGCCGCGGTCGCCCTGGGCGACGTGCACGGACATCGCGTGGCCCCGGCCGTCCACCATGACGTTCTCCAGGCGGACCCGGAGGGTTCCGTTGGTCTCCTCGCCGAAGCGGCGGTAGAGCTCGAGGACGGCTTCCCGGCCCTTGTGGTGCCCGGAGAGCACGTTGTTGCCGGGCACGTGGTGGATGACGTCCGCCGTCATCAGCGTGCCCAGGGTCTCCATGTCGCCCTTGCCGAAAGCCTCGTAGCCGCGGCGGATCAGGGCACAGTCCGGATGCTCCGACATGACGGTTCAACCCTCCACTTGTGCGATTTACGCCTTTCCTCATCATCAGCCCGTGCCTGTGGATATTCCACGCGGCGGGTTCGGCGACCTCTGCACAATGACGCCATGGACAGGAATTCGATCACCACGAAAGACGCCACGACCACCGCGAACCGCAGGTGGGAGGTGGTGGCGGAGCCCTTCGCCAGCGCGGACGCCACGGCGCTGCGCCGCGCCTATTACGCGGAGGTCGCCGGCCGGTACTGGGCGCGGGCCGTCACCGAGGCCGAGATCGACCAGGGCATGCTGGACGACCCGGCGGACGGGCTCGTACCGCCGACGGGCCAGTTCGTGGTCGGCCGGCTCGACGGGCGGCCACTGGCCTGCGGCGGGATACGCCTGCTCGACCCCGCCACCGCCGAGCTCACCCGGGTGTACGTGGACCGGCGCGCCCGCGGCACCGGCGGCGGGGCGGCCCTGCTGTCCGCCCTGGAGGAGGCCGCCCGCGAGCTGGGCGCCACGCGCGTGCGCCTGGACACCCGCTCGGACCTGGTGGAGGCCCGCGCCCTGTACGCGCGCCACGGATACCGGGAGATACCCGCGTACAACTCCGGGCCGTACGCCGAGCACTGGTTCGAGAAGAACCTGGACGGCGGCGGGACCGTCTCCTCCTAGGCGGGTGCGTGGTCCCGGCGCGGCAGCGCGTCGTAGGGCTCCTCGGAGTCGGATCCGCACAGTTCCCGGTTGAGTTCCTCCACCAGCTTGACGAGGTCGGTGGGCCGGTCGGGCCCCCACCAGTCGCCGAGCAGCTCGGCGAGCGATTCCTGCCGCGCCTGCGCCAGCCGGGCCGCCACCTCCCTGCCCTGGTCGGTGAAGACCAGCTGGAGCCCTTCCCTGGTGGCGAGACCGCGTTCCTCGATCTGGCGGGCGGCCTCCGTGACGGCCTTGATCGGGACGGCGGTGCGCTCCGCGAGCACGGCCGGCTCGACGGAGCCGTACTTGTTGATCCGCAGCAGCAGCCAGCTCGCGGCGGGCAGCAGGTCGTAGCCCGCCTTCGCGGTGATCTTCTCGTACACGTGGCGGCGGCCTTCGCGGGTGCCGAGCGCGGACAGCGCGCGGGCGACCTCCTCGTGCGAGGAGCGGTGCACCGGGTTGGACGCCAGGGTCTCCGTCACATCGGGTGCGGTGACGGACGCGCGCAGCTTGTCCTCCTTCAGGAACCAGGAGATGAGGAAGGCGAGCAGCACCACGGGCACCGCGTAGAGGAAGACGTCGGTGATGGCGGAGGAGTAGGCGTCCAGCGCCCGTGGGCGCAGCTCGGGCGGGAGCGCTCCGATGGCCCGGGGATCGGCCTCCAGGCGTGCCGGGGTCGCGGTGGGCGGCAGCGGGATCCCCGCGAGGGTCTCGGACAGTTTGTCGTCGAGCCGGTTGGTGAAGACCGTGCCGAAGACGGCGACGCCGAAGGAGGCGCCGATGGAGCGGAAGAAGGTGGCGCCGGAGGTGGCGACGCCCAGGTCGGCGTAGCTGACGGCGTTCTGCACGACGAGGACGAGCACCTGCATGACCAGTCCGAGGCCGACGCCGAAGACGAAGAAGTAGACGCTCGTCTCCCAGTCGGAGCTGGTGCGCTTCAGCTGGTGCAGGAGCAGGAGGCCGAGGGCGGTGACGGCGGTACCGGTGATCGGAAAGACCTTCCAGCGGCCGGTGCGGCTGACGATCTGTCCGGAGGCGGTGGAGGCGATCAGCAGGCCGAGCACCATCGGCAGCATGTGGACGCCCGACATGGTCGGCGATACGCCCCGCACCACCTGGAGGAAGGTCGGCAGGTAGACCATCGCCCCGAACATCGCGAAGCCGATGACGAAGCTGATCACCGAGCAGAGGGTGAAGGTGCGGATCCGGAACAGGCCCAGCGGCAGCACCGGTTCCGCGGCCCGCCGCTCGACGAGGACGAACGCGACGAGGAGGACGGCTCCGAGGACCGCGAGCCCGATGATCCGGGCCGAGCCCCAGCCCCAGCTGCCGCCGAGCGAGGCGACGAGCACGAGGCAGGTGGCGACGGAGGCGATGAGGAAGGTGCCGAGGTAGTCGATGGTGTGCCGGGAGGAGCGCACCGGGATGTGCAGGGCGGCGGCGATGACGAGGAGCGCGACGAGACCGATGGGGAGGTTGATGTAGAAGACCCAGCGCCAGGAGAGGTGGTCGACGAACAGGCCGCCCAGCAGGGGCCCGAGGACGCTGGTCGCGCCGAAGACGGCGCCGAAGAGGCCCTGGTACTTGCCGCGCTCGCGGGGCGGGACGATGTCGCCGACGATCGCCATCGACAGCACCATCAGTCCGCCGCCGCCGAGACCCTGGAGGGCGCGGTAGCCGATGAGCTGGGGCATGTCCTGGGCGAGGCCGCAGAGGGCGGATCCGATCAGGAAGATGACGATGGCGGCCTGGAAGAGCTTCTTGCGCCCGTACTGGTCGCCGAGCTTGCCCCACAGGGGTGTGGCGGCGGTGGCCGCCAGCATGTAGGCGGTGACCACCCAGGACAGGTGCTCCATGCCGCCGAGGTCGCTGACGATGGTGGGGAGCGCGGTGGAGACGATGGTCTGGTCGAGCGCGGAGATCAGCAGGCCCAGCAGCAGGGCCCCGATCGAGACGAGCACCTCGCGCGAGGCGTGTTCGGCGGCGGGCTTCGGACCCCTGGCCGACGCGGTCACATCCTGAGCCATCGACTCCTCCTCTCCTCAGGCGGATCAACATCTCCATCCTGAGCGGTGTGTCCCGTTATGGCCTCTCGGAAGGGTTGGGCGGGACGGAGGGGGTCTGCATAATCGCTGGCAATGTCCAGGGGAGGGGTACCAGTGAGCACAGAGCGCTGTCCGGAGTGCGGCGCCGTGGGTGTCGGCTGTGAGTGTGCGCGGGGCGTGGGCTTCAACCCGCTGCGCATTCGCCCGTACGTGTCCATGCCGCAAGCCGACCAGGCCGGCCCGTCGTCCCCCCAGCCGGTCTTCGGCGCCATGGCCCACCCCGACGGGGACCCGGGCGGGGACCCGGGCGCGGACGGCGGTACGGACCCGGGCACGCCGCCCGTCGTCCCCCCGGCTCCCCAGGAACCTCCGGCGCCGGCTCCCACTCCCCCGCCCGGTGTTCCGTATGCGGCCGAGGCGGCTCCGTGGCCCGCCGCCTGCGCCGCGACCGGGGAGGATCCGCAGCACCAGGCCGCCCAGGAGCCGGACACCGCACCGCACGGGCACGCCGCCCGGGCCGACGAGGCCCCGACGGCCATGCTGCCGCCGGTCCCCGCCGGGCCGGGTCCCGCGGAGGGGCCGGGCACCCCGGCGTACGGCATACCCGTGGCCGGAGCCGTACCGCCGGCGGAGCAGACGGTACGGCTGCGGGCCGTCCCCCCGCGCGGGCCCGACGGCCGTCCCGCCGAACGGGCCCGCTCCCGGCGGCTGCCGCTGCTGGCCGCAGCGGGCGCGGCGGTGGCCGTCGGCGCCGTGGCGGTGGCCCTGGTGCTGTTCACGGGGGGCGGGGAACACGACGCGGCACTGCTGGACCCGAAGCCGTCGGCGCCCGCATCCGAATCCGCCCCGGCCGTGCCGTCCGAGGCGCCCTCCGGTCCGACCGCGAGCCCCTCCGCCTCGGCCCCGCCCTCCCCGTCGCCGAGCGCCTCCCGCTCGGCGTCCGCGTCCGCTTCCCCGAGCGCGTCCCGTTCGGCGTCGCCCTCCCCCACCGCGAGCCGCTCCCCGAGCCCCTCTGCCCCGCCGAAGTCGGTGAAGCCGGCCACGCTGCGTCCTGGCGACTCGGGGCCCGAGGTGGAGAAACTGCAGCGGCTGCTGTGGGAGCAGGCGCTGTACCGGGGCAGGTTCGACGGCCGGTACACCCGCGGCGTGGAGCGGGCGGTGGCGGACTTCCAGCTGGAGAACGGGATCTACGAGGACGAGTTCGGCGTCTACGGGCCGGCGACCCGCGCCGCCTTGGAGGGATAAGTCACTCGGCCGTTGGTGGCGCGCACCCCACCAGGTTTTGTATCGTGAAGGAACAAAGTGGTTCCGTCCGCAACCCCTGACCGGTGGACGGAACCACTTGTTCTCTTTCACCACCGTCTGGAGCCCCGCAATGCCGGCCAGCACCACCACCGCCCCCGCCGTCCTCACCGCCAGGGCACTGCTCCTGGACATGGACGGGACCATCGTCAATTCCGACGCGGTGGTCGAGCGCTGCTGGCGCGAGTGGGCACTGTCGCACGGGCTGGACCCGCAGGAGGCCATGAAGGTGGTGCACGGCCGGCAGGGCTACGCCACGATGGCGATCCTGCTGCCCGAGCGCCCGATGGAACTCAACCACGCCGAGAACGCGGTGATGCTGGCGCGGGAGACAGCCGATACCGACGGCGTGGTCCCCGTCGCGGGCGCCCCCGAGTTCATGGCGGCGCTCGCGGGCCTGCCGCACGCCCTCGTCACCTCGGCCGACGCCGCCCTGGCCGAGGCCCGGATGACGGCCGCCGCGCTTCCGATGCCGCCCGTGCGGGTCACCGCCGAGTCCGTCGGGGCCAGCAAACCCGACCCCGAGGGCTTCCTCAAGGGCGCCGCCGAGCTGGGCGTGGACCCGGCCGACTGCGTGGTCTTCGAGGACTCCGGGGCCGGTATCGCGGCAGGCCTGGCGGCCGGCATGCGCGTGATCGGTGTCGGCCCCCGCGCCGCCGCGCACGGCCCGACGGCCCACGTCCCCGACCTCACCTCGGTCCGCGCCGACCCCGCCGAGGACGGCACGGTCCGCCTCACCCTCACGCTGCCCGCATGACCCGCGCGCGCCGCCCGCTCCCCCGGCACGTCCGGCGCAGGCGGCAGTTCCGGGTCACCACCGCCAGGAGCGGTGCCCAGGCGAGTAGCGGGACGTAGCGGACCCCACAGGGGCCAGGCGGAGGGGCCTCCGGCGGCCACGGTGTCGCCGGTGCCGTTCAGCGGGGGCGAAGCCGGAGTCGTGGTTCAGGGCGGCCTCCGCGGCATGCGCCGTGGCCGGGAAGGCGCCGGCGGAAGCTCAGGCCGGCGCCGTGCCGAGCCGTTCCTTCCGGCCCCGGCCAAAGGCGCCCCGCGGGGCAGCCCCTCGCCGGGGGGTGCGACCGGCCCCGAGGTGAGGAGCGCCAGGCACCCGGCCACCAGCGAGAGCGAGAGCGCGTACCCCCACTCCACGGCCGGCCACCCGGCGTACCAGTCGGGCCGGCCGGCGGTCACCGCCGTCCGCCACGGCCCGGGGAGCAGGGCGCACAGTGGGACGGCGTAAGCCGCCCACCTGAGGGGACGGGGCGAGCCGTGGAGGGAAGGGGAGTGGCTGGCGGTCATCGTCGTTCCTCTCGTCCGTTGTCGTACCGCCATGCTCGTCCCGGCGCCAGGGCCCCCGCCTCCCCCGCCCGTGGGGGCCGTCTCCCCCGCACGGGGGAGGCCGGGCGGCAAGGGGTGCCGGCTGCACCCCCCGGGCCGGCGGGGGGGCAGGGCGGGCAGGCCACGGCCCGCCGTCCCACGAAGCGGACGGTCCCGGACCGGCGGGGGCCGGCGCGGATCAGGCCACACCGACCGCCCGGGGGATCAGACCGCACCGGCCCGGAGGATCAGGCCGGACCGGCCCGGATCAGCCCGCGATCGCCTCGTACAGGGAGAAGCCGGCCAGCGCCGCCATGACCGCGGCGGCGACCTTGGTGATGAGCCGCAGAGGTACGTACTTCATCAGCGTGCGCCCGCCCAGGATTCCGATGCCCGCGACGGCCCACAGCGCCAGCACCGCGCCGAGGCCCACGGAGAGCGGATTGTCGTACCTCGCCGCGAGGTTCGCCGTCATGATCTGGGTCAGGTCACCGAATTCGGCCACCAGGATCAGCATGAAGCCGGCCCCCGAGACCTTCCAGAAGGACTGGTCCGCGGGCGCCTTGACCTCCTCGTCCTCGTCGTTCTTCTTCAGGAGCAGCATGGCCGCGCCCGCGAGGAAGAGGAGACCGACGACGGCCTGGACGAGCCGGTGCGGGAGGAGCGTGAGGACACTGCCCGCGGCGATGGCGAGGGCGACGTGCACGGCGAAGGCGGCGGCGACGCCCGCGAAGACGTAGGAGGCGCGGTAGCGGGTGCCGAGCATCAGGCCGGCGAGGGCCGTCTTGTCGGGGAGTTCGGCCAGGAAGACGACGCCGAAGGCGATCGCGAGGACGCTGAAGCTGAACACGGGGTGGAAACCTCGATCGGTCGGTCGGGCAGGACGCCGTCGGACCGAGAGACCTGGATTCTTCAGGGGTCGCTTCGGCTCGGCGGCGCCCCGGGAGGTGTGATCACGTCACGTGCCACGCATGCGCATGCGTCGCGCGCGCCGCGTCACATGGACAGGGCACTGCGGCCGAAGGTCTCGCTGGCCGGCCGCTGACGCGGTCTGCCTCCGGGCGCCGGCTGGGTGACCCAGCAGTATGTCGACGGTCCGGCGAAGAGCTACTCCCCTTCTGCTCCGTTCAGGGTACGCGACGGCGCCGACGGGGCAACGACGTCCGGTATGTGAGTTTGACCCCACTCGCTCCCCCCTCGCACCCCGTCCACCCCCACTTCGGCCCACGCTTCGAGCGCCGGAATCTCAACTTCCCCTTGAGTGGGGACCGTTGCCGCCCTTGATGTGACGTGCCCATGTCGGCAATCTGTCACCTGGTGCCCGTCCCCGCGACATCTGGCGCCGCCACCATGGCCGCGCCCCGCCGGGGCCGCACGGCCACACCCCCCCACCCAGGGAGCCCTCCATGGCCCTCATATCCACCCGCACGTCCTCCGTCTACGCGCGTCGCATCGGGCGCGCGGGCGTCCTCGCGTCCGCCGTCGCCCTCGCCTCCCTCACCTCGCTCGTGAACGCTCCGGCCGCCCTCGCCGCTCCGCCCACCCCCATCACCGCCGCCGAGGCCCGCTCCTACCTGGCCACCGTCAGCCCCGCGGCCGAGGGTTCCCTCACGGGCTACAGCCGCTCGCTCTTCCCGCACTGGAGCACGGTCTCCGGAACGTGCAACACCCGCGAGACGGTCCTCAAGCGCGACGGCGTGAACGTCGTGACCGACTCCGCCTGCGCCTCCGTGAGCGGCAGCTGGTACTCGGAGTACGACGGCGCCACCTGGACCGCCGCTTCGGACATCGATATCGACCACATGGTCCCCCTCGCCGAGGCCTGGCGCTCCGGGGCCGCCTCCTGGACCACCACGAAGCGCCAGCAGTTCGCCAACGACCTCACGCGGCCGCAGCTGATCGCCGTCACCGACAACGTCAACCAGGCCAAGGGCGACCTCGACCCCGGCAAGTGGCTGCCGCCGCGCACCGAGTACCGCTGCACGTACGCCCGCATGTGGGTCCAGGTGAAGCAGTACTGGGGACTGCGCATGGACTCCGGGGAGAAGACGGCCCTGGTGAACCTCCTGAACGGCTGCTGACCCCAAGCCCCGCCCGGCCCTTCCCCGGTCGCGGCCCGGCCCCCTCGGGGAAGTGCCGGGATTTCACCCGCCCTATCCCCCGCCAGGGGGAGGCCCAGCCCCCTCCCTCCCCTTACCGTGATCGAAAGGTCTGCCGAGGAGGGGGAGTTGGATGGCCGGGCTGCGACTGGGACCACTGCTGCGCTACGTCGACTGGGACGCGGGCGACTCCGCCACGATTTGGGTCGAGGCGGACCGCCCGTGCACGGCCGAGGTGCGCTGTGCCGACGGATCGGGCGGCAGCATCCGCACCTTCCAGATAGCCGGCCACCACTACGCACTGGTGCCGGTCACCGGCCTGACGCCGGGCACGACCACGGCGTACGAGGTGCTGCTCGACGGGAACCGCGTCTGGCCCGCCGACGGTGACGGCTTCCCGCCGAGCACCATCAGCACCCCCGCCGTGGGGGGCGGCCCCGGGCGGCCCGTCCCCGGGCTCCGCGTCACGTTCGGCTCCTGCCGCCAGGCGGCCCCGCCCGCCGGCCGGCGCGGGCCGCACGGGGCCGACGCCCTCGACACGCTCGCGGCGCGGCTGGCCCAGCACCCCCAGGAGGTACGGCCGGACGTCCTGCTGCTGCTCGGTGACCAGGTGTACGCCGACCAGCTGTCGCACGCGACCCGCGAGTGGCTCGCCGCCCGCCGCGACCTGCGGGAGGCACCCGGCGCGCAGGTCGCGGACTACGAGGAGTACACCCGGCTGTACGACGAGTCCTGGCTCGACCCCGAGATCCGCTGGCTCCTGTCGACGGTGCCCAGCCTGCACATATTCGACGACCACGACGTCATCGACGACTGGAACACCAGCGCGGCCTGGCTGGCGGAGATGCGGTCCACCCCGTGGTGGCCGGAGCGGGTGCTCAGCGGGCTGATGTCGTACTGGGTGTACCAGCACCTGGGCAACCTCTCCCCCGCCGAACTCGCCGCCGACGCGGTGTACGCGGCCGTACGTTCCGCCCCGGACGGCACCGACGTGCTGCGCGCCTTCGCGGCCTCGGCGGACGCCGAACCGGCTTCCGTGCGCTGGAGTTACCGGCGGGACTTCGGCCGGACGAGGCTGCTGATGGTGGACACCCGGGCGGCCCGGGTGCTCGCCGAGGACGGACGGGCCATGCTCGACCCGGGAGAACAGCTCTGGCTCCGGGACAACGCCCTGGACGGGCACGGCAATTACGACCACCTGCTGATCGGGTCCTCACTGCCGTGGCTGATGCCGCCGCTCATCCATGACGCGGAAGTGTGGAATGCCGCGCTCTGCCGGGGGGAGCGCGGGGCGCGGTGGGCGCGCGTCGGGGAGGACCTGCGGCGGCGCAGCGATCTGGAGCACTGGGCGGCGTTCCCGGCGTCGTTCGCGGCCCTGAGCGATCTGATCGAGGAGGTGGGCACGGGCCCGCGGGCCCCGGCGACGGTCGCCGTCCTGTCCGGGGACGTCCATCACGCGTACGTGGCCGAACCTCGAATACCGAGCACGGCCCGGGTGTTCCAGCTGACCTGTTCCCCCGTGCACAACTCCATCCACCGGGTGGTGAAGTGGGGGTTCCGGCTGGGCTGGTCGCGGCTGGGCCGGTGGCTGGGGCGCGGCTTCTCCCGGCACGGCCGGACGGGCAGGCCGCCGGTGAGCTGGCGCCGGACGGGGGGACCGTGGTTCGGCAACCAGCTGATGACGCTGGCCCTGGCGGGCCGCAGCGCCCGGCTGCGGCTGGACCAGGCCCGGTCGGGCCGGGCCGGGACCCGGCTGGTGACGGTGCTGGACCGGGAACTCACCACGGCGGAGTAGGCCAGGGCTTCCCCGGGCCGGCGGCGGGCGTACGCTGTATGGCTGTCAGCCGCCCCTGCCGCTCCCCGCGACGACGCGGCGCTTCGGACTGGGGAGTCCCGCTGTGCTTGAGACTCTGGGGTCGTTGACCACGAGCCCCTGGATCTACGCCGTGGTGGCGGTGTCCGTGGTCCTCGACGTGTTCCTGCCGGTGCTGCCGAGCGGGATGCTGGTGATCACCGCCGCCGCGGCCGCGGCCACGGGTTCACCCGCCCAGGCCCCCGACATCAGGCTCCTGCTGGTGGTCGCGGCGACAGCCTCCGTACTGGGCGACACGGCGGCGTACCGGCTGGCCCGGCGCGGCGGGGACCGGCTCGACCGGGCCATCGCCCGGTCCCGCCGGCTGACCCGCGCCCAGGAACGCCTGGGCACCGCCCTGGCGAGGGGCGGCGGCGTCCTGGTGGTCATCGCCCGTTTCGCCCCGGCCGGCCGCTCGGTCGTCTCGCTGGGCGCCGGCCGGACGCGGCGCAGGGCGTCGGAGTTCCTGCCCTGGTCGGTGCTGGCGGGCATCAGCTGGGCGGGCTACAGCGTGTCGCTGGGCTACTTCGGCACCCAGTGGCTGGGCACGGCCTGGCTCGGCACCGCGGTCTCCCTGGCCGCCCTCTTCGCGGCGGGCTCCCTGGCCGCCTACCTCGTACGCCGCCGCCCCTCCGCGTCCCCGGCGCCGGCCTGACCCACCCCTGCCCGGCGCCGCGGGGAGCCCTGCCGGGCCTCCCGCCACGGGGCCAGCTCCTCCCCCGACCGCCGCGCCCCCGCGCGGAACCCGCGCAGTCGTCGGCGGGGACGCGCCACACCCGAAGGGAGCAGGCGGGTCACCCGTTCACCCGGCAGGGATCGCCGCCTTCCTCAGGGGCTTCTAGCGTCCAGAAGACGGCGCTCCTGCCCTGGCCGCGCCGTTTCGACGAGCCCGAGGAGTCCCCTCCATGTCCCCCACGCGCACGCGCAACCGGAGCCGCCTGACCGGGATCGCCGCCGCGACACTCGTCGTCGCGGCCGTCACACCCGCCACGCTCGCCTCAGCCGCCCCCTCCGCCACCGTCTCCCCGGGCACCGTCGCCCCCGGCGGCCGCGTCAGTCTCAACCTCGACGGCTGCGACACCTCCACCGGCAGGGCCTCGTCCCGCGCCTTCGGCGCCGTCTCGCTGACTCCGGGCAGCCGCAACGGGAACAACCTCTTCGGCGCGGCCACGGTCTACCGTGACGCCGCCGCCGGCTCCTACCCCGTCACCTTCGAGTGCGGCGGAACCGGGGGCCGCCGCGTCACGGTCACCCTCCACGTCAGCCCCGGCGCCGCCCGCGGCGGCCTCGGCGGCAGCGTCGAGTCCATGAGCCCGGGCCGGATCGGCCTGGGCGGCACCCTCGCGGCCGGCGCGCTCGGCACCGGCATCTGGCTGCTGCGCCGCCGCTGGGCCCACTCGGGCTGACGGCCCGGTCAGACGGCGGCGGCCGTCCGTCCCCGCACCTGCACGCCGTCGAGCAGCGCGGCGGTCGCCTCCGCGACGGCGTCCACGGCGGCGTCGAACACCTCCTGGTTGTGCGCGGCCGGGGCCCGGAACCCGGACACCTTCCGTACGTACTGGAGCGCGGCCGCCCGGATCTCCTCCTCAGTGGCCTTCTCGGGGATGGCGGGCGGGCGCAGGGTCTTAATGGAGCGGCACATACCTCCACTATGGCGCGGCCGGCGGCAGTTCGGCCCCGGAAAGCTTCATGATGAGCCCGGCCTGGAGCCTTCCGCGCAGCTCCGGGTCGGAGACCTCCTCCAGGAGCCCAATGGCCTGCTGGGTGCTCTCGGCAGCCCGCCGGTCCTCGCGCAGGGACGCCGTCTGGGCGGCCATGTGCCGCAGGGCCAGGTCGGCCCGCCGGTGGAACAACTGCCCGACGAGGGTGACGACCAGGCCGGCGGAACTGGTGACGACCCCGATGTACGCGTCCCCCGTGCTCTCCGCCTTCCACACCGCGAGCCCGACCCCCAGGAGCAGCACCGCCGCACCGACCCCGGCGAACCGCTGGCTGGTGGCGAAGCTGCTGCGCGCCTGCGTGAGGCCGTACGCGTAGTACTCCACGAGGATCGGCGTGAAGTCGTCATGCCGGTCCCCCAGCTCGGCCGACACCCCCTGACGCGCCCCGGCGTCCACCAGCCGCGGATCCACCGCCTCCCGCGCCCCTCGGCCCAGCCGCGCCAGCAGCCGCTTCCGCTCGGCGTCCCGCTCCCGCTCGAACCGCGCCTGCCCCAGCAGGGCGACGCCCAGCAGCCCGAGCCCCGCCACCCCGAGCCCCACGACCCAGACCCACTCCACTCCCCCGGCCACACCTTCCAGATCCCCGCGTCACCGCGCGGGAAACCGGCCCGGAACCTAGACTGACGAACGCCCGGACCGTTCAGCACCAGGGACCCGAGGGAGCCACACCATGGCCAAGCGAGGAAACAAGAAGCGCGCCCGCAAGAAGAAGAAGGCCAACCACGGCAAGCGCCCCAACGCCTGAACCCCAGACATCCAGAAGACCCCCCGCCCTCACCGGCAGGGGGCCTTCGTCACAGTTCCCCCTCACCCCTCGTCGCTGCGCTCCAACACCAGGCCCACGAACCCTTCTTCCAGTCCGTTGCCCTCGTCGAGGTACGAGTGAGTCCCGTCGTGGACACCGTCACCGGCCAACACGAGGAGGTGCGCAGCCAGCGTCTCGAGGCCTGCGGCATCGGCCTCGATGACAACCTCTCGGTCGGGGCGCGGCTGTGCTCGGAAGTCAAGGGGACCATGATGCCGCTCACGGCACTCGCGTCCGGCGGGGTCTCGGGCGAAGCAGCTCCCACGAATCGGCTCTTCAAGGGCGCCGTCACCGTCCCCGATCGTCGGCGTGGATGTCAGCTGGGGATGCAGAAGGCCCCCAACCATGATCGGTTGGGGGCCTTCGCGCTGGTGGGCGTGGACGGTTTCGAACCGCCGACATCTGCTTTGTAAGCTCGCCCAGAGGCCGGTGAGCGCCAGTGCAAGCCCAGTAGCGGCTGCCGTCCACAGCCCTCCGGGGTTGCCGCCGTGCGCCGACGTTGATGTCAGCAGTGGATGTCAGATCACGGGTTCGGCATCTGCTCGTCAGCCGCCCTACGCGGTCGCCCAATGGCTTCCGCGGCACGCCTGTCAGCTGCATGCTTTCGCTCGATGGAGGCCCGCAGCTCCCCAGGCGCCGGCCAAGGCGCACGCCGGTGGATCATGCGATGACAGTTAGCGCATATGAGAGCGAGATCGCTGAGCTTGGTCCGCCCCTCGCCCGCTTCGTGCAGCGGCACGACGTGATGGCACTCGATGTACCCAGAACCGCGGTCGCCGTAGACCTCCTCGAAGTCGAACCCGCACGCTTCGCATGCCAACCGCCCGCCGCGCTGAAGCACGGAAGCGATCTTCTTCTTGCGCAGGCTCTTGTTCCGCTCTCGGGCCTGGTGCCGGCGCGTCAGCAGCCGACCCTCGGGAGCGCTGTAATCGTCCTCGAACTCCTCGTCGCCGATCGGAGCAAGAGTCCGCAGATCGCCCGCGGCAATGCCGTCGCGAATGAGCCGCGCGACCCCGGTCATCTCATCGGCCCGAGCCAAGAACTCGTTCAACACCGCGACGTCGAGGGCTCCGCCGTTGGTGGGCTTGCCCCGGTACTCCGGATGCCGCGTGGCAATGTCGAACGTCTTACGAGCCACCCCGTTGGGGTTGCGGAACTTCTCGTTGCGCTCTGCCTCAGCGTGGATGGGAAGCAGCTGGAGTAGATCCGACAGCTCCACCACTCTGGCGTCCTGGGCGTCCAACCCCTTCCAGCCGTTCTCCATCACGAGCTGACAGGCAAGGATGATCTCGTCCCGAGCCCAGTCAGGATTCCTGACGGCCTTGACCTGGAACCCTGCCCGCTTCAGCCACGCCGCGGCGTGCTCCTTGCCTCCGCTGAACTCGTCAGGCCTGAGGGCCCGACCCTGATCCCACTGATGCGCCACGCCCGCTATGGCCTTGGAGTCGTACTCCCGCCCGTCATGCACCACCACGTACGACCGGGCCTCGCCGAAGCCGTACTTCTCCAGGAACGCATCCCGTCCCAACTCTTCGTACTCGGCAATGGTCTTGAGCACGGATCCGTGTGTGATCGCTCCTCTGCGCATGGGGGCAGCGTACGACGCACCATTGACACCCGCCTGCCGCTTCATGCACCCGAAGGCTGGGCTCTGGGGCACCGTGCGCCCCGCTGTGCGACGGATGCCCTCTTGCGCGGCTCGCACACAGCCTGCACGGTTCCGTTGAATGCTGCTCGGCACTCAGGTGCCACAAGGGGGAAGGGCGGTAGGCCATGACAACCGTGACAGGCTGGGCCGAGAAGACCTTCGGCGATGCCGCCGGCCCGTTGGTCGACCTGATTCCGGCCAGCTTGGTTCGAGCCCATGCCCGAGCCCGTAACGGCCACGAGGGAGTGCAGACCCAGACCCTGGAGGCATACGGACACGGCCTGTACGCCGCGCAGTACGAGGAACTTGAAGTGGGCCTCGCCTCACTCCCCGCGGCCACGCCTGTCCGCTTACAGGGACGAACGCTCATGGTCCTTGGCGACCATGTCATCTATCCGCTCCGCTACGCCAAGAAAGACGTCCCCGTCACGGCGGCACGGCTGCGACGCGCCACGGGCTTCCGAGCTGACCTGATACGTCGGCACGGCCCCGAGCCCATGCAACAAGCCTTCGACTTGGGCCTCGACGAGTTGGACGAGCAGGAACCCCATCCCGACCTCGGCCTGCTGTCAGAGGACGTCAAGCTCGTGCTCGTCGCCTACGCCTGTTCCATGGCTCAGGGCGTCATGCGCATCGAGTGGGGCTCCGCCGAACTGCGCCGCGAGGACCGCTACCTCATCTGGCACCACCACGAGCCGCTTCACCTACCGCCTCGGTGAAAGAACGTCGATCGCACGCGGCTCCGGAGGCCCCGTGCGTTTCAGTTGTGGCCGCAGGTCAAGAGCCTAGAAGCAGTCTGTTGTGGCCCGTCGGTCCGCACATAGGCCGTGAGTCCTCGCGCCCCACCCTGCGTTGGGCGAAACGCCCAACTCTCGGCTCGCCGCCTCTTGTCGACCGCCCAGCGCCGCCAGTGTCCACGCACGCTGATGCTAGCTACCGCTCTCAGTGGCGGCCGGCGGCTACCGGCTCACTTCTTGCTCCGAAGCTTCCGCATCTTCTCTTCGGCTTCCCTCTTCTTCCGCTGGGCGACCGCGTACGGTGTCCATGCGCCCTGGTGCTTCGCGCACTGCCCGCTTCCGATGATCGCCCTGTTACGACAGCGACCGCCATCCTGCGTTGCCGCACCGCATCGCGGCTGCGTCATCTCTCCCCCGCTCATCCGGCTTCCTGGGCACCACCAAGGTGCGGAGGGAGTAGGCCACCCGAGAGGGCGCACAGAGGGCCTATCGAAGCTCAGAAGCGCACGCCGTGCCGGGAACCCGGCAATCACGAGCCTGGGAGTCACCGATCTTCATGCCCCATCTGGGTTGCAATCGGTAGAAACAGGGCGCATCAGTCGCTCTCAGAGCCCCAAGAGCGGGCCGCGATGCCAGAGCCTTTGGGGAGCTGGGCACCACAACAATCGCTCAATGGTCACTCACCGTAATAATGGAGGGCGCTTGGTGGCGTCTTCCTGGCTACGGTCCGTCGCTACGCTGCACCTCCGGTGACGGACCGTAGCCAGGAAGACCCGGGGTGGGTGTTCATTTGGAGTAAAAATGACGGTCTCTTTGTCGAGGCTTGACCTCAGGGTCCAAGGGCTTGGGCTGCCCTCCGTGCTGTTGGGGATGTGGCAGATCCCCAACAGGGAGGGCTAGGCTCGCTTTGTGGATCTGACTGAGCTGACGACCATCGTTGCTGATCTTCGAAGCGAGGGGAGTGACTTCGCTGAGGTTGAGGTTAAGCGCGCCGCAGACGGCTTCCCTCGGACCGTTGCGCCCACCGTCTCCGCTTTCGCCAATACGCCCGGTGGCGGGACGCTGATCTTTGGACTCGATGAATCGGACAATTTTAGCGCCGTTGGGGTTTATGACCCAGTGGCTTGTAAGTCTGCGCTGGCGTCGATGTCACGTACCGGAATTGAGCCAGCGGTAAATCCGCAGACCTGGGATTTTATCTTTGAGGGCCGGCCGGTGGTTGTTGCCCAGGTCGATGAACTCGCCACGTCATTCAAGCCTTGCCGTGTCAAGGGCACCGGGAAAGCCTATCTGCGTTCTTACGATGGGGACTATGAACTTTCCCAGCTTGAAGAGCAGGCGTTTATCGCCAATCGGGATATGCCGCGATTTGATCAGGCTGTCGTGAACGAATCTGGCATGGATGATCTCGACGTCATTCTAATTGATTCCTATATTGAGAACTGTAAGGCCACGTCTCCGGCCCTTGCGCGGTTTGATCGAGATGAGATTCTATTCCGTACGGGAGTGGTGGCGGGGCCCGATCGTCGGCCCACGGTGGCCGGCCTGCTGTCTCTAGGGGTCTATCCGCAGCAATTTTTCCCCAACCTGGTCATTCAGGCCAGTGTCGTCCCGGGTCCAAATGACCCTCCCGGTACGCGGGCTGTCGATGCCAGGCGATTTGACGGCCCCATCCCGCTGATGCTTGAACAGGCATTGAGTTGGGTTCAAAGGAACACTCGAACCAGGGTTCGGTTTGGTTATGACGGCCATGGGCGCGACGAGTCCGAGTACCCAGTTGAAGCTGTGCGTGAGCTGCTCTCTAATGCGCTGATCCATCGAGACTTGGGCCCCTATGCTCTAGGGGAGGCGATTACGCTCAAGATCGATAAGAGTCAGCTCATCCTGAGCAACCCTGGCGGTCTTTGGGGTCTGACTGTGGACCGTTTGGGTCACACCGGGGTTACTTCTGCACGGAATTCGTACATTGTGCGAGTTTGTCAGAACGTTCGCTATGCCCGGGGGCAGCGGGTAGTGGAGGCTCTCGCTTCAGGAATCCCTACGGTCTTGAGGAGTCTTCGCGAAGCTGGAATGGTTCCCCCTCGTTTTCATGATCAAGGGGTGAAGTTCACGGTTCGAGTCCCTAATCACACATTGTTGGCCCCGGCTGATCTGGAGTGGCTGGCTTCTCTCAGCCCTTCTGCCCCCTTGAGTGATATTCAGCGGCATGCGCTTGTGGCGATGAGGCACGGTACGCGATGGACTAACAAATCCCTGCGCGACGCATTTCCCATGGACTCGCTTGAGGCGAGGAATACCCTCGCTGGTCTAGTCGATGCCCAGGTGGCTGAGGCTGTTGGGGAGCGGGGGGGTAGAATTTATCGCCTCGCTTCAGATCTTTCGGGGAAGTCCAGCTCTGGGCGGCAGAATCTTCCGGTAATGGATGAGGCGGAGTCGGCGGAGCTTGGTAGCTCACCGGATAAGATCGAAGGTGGAGTTACACGCTCTCGCGGGGCGCGGAGGGAGAACGCAAAGGCTGTAGTGGAGGCCTTGACGGCCGGCCCTGCGTCGGTCAGTGATATTCGCGCATTTACGGGGCTCTCCACCAGGCAGGTCGAGTACGCGATCGAGTTGTTGAAAACCGAAGGAAAGGTCGCTTTGCTGGGCAGGCGCGGGGACCGGACTAGTCGTTGGTCGTTGAGCCAGGGTGGGTCTGCCGAGGATAGGTAACCTTCTGTTGACGTGCAGTGGGTTGTCTACCTTCGCCCCGACCTCCCCAACTCCCATCCCGTCTGCCGTCGACCCACACGTATGTGGAGCGGGCGCGGTGCCGGGCGTCCAGGTGGAGCGCGCCACTGTACGAACGACCTGGACGCCCGGTGCCGTGTCTGCTCGGCTTGTCCTGGGTCGACGGCAGACGGGATGGGAGTTCCCCCGCCTCAGCCTCATCCGGCCGGCACTCGCGAGCGGTCCCCGCCATCCCGGAGCCGGAGCGCCCCCGCCGGAGGCATGTTCGGTGAGGGAGGGAACCAGCGGCCCCTTTGGGGCTCGGCTCATGCCTTCGGGCCTTATCCCGTCTGTAGGGGCGGGCGTCGGCGCAGCGCGCGCGGAGCGGGCCGAAGGCAGGAGCGTCGCGCGAGAGCGGAGCCGGGAAGCCCGCCCGGCGGAGCGGAGCGCAGCCGGGTGCTTGATGAGGTAGAGAAACCTGTAACAGGTCCGCGTGGCTCCTACGGCGAAGCCGTGGGGAAGGCCCCGGCAATGGCGTGCATAGCGTCGGTGCGGCGTCGGCTCCCGCCTCGGCGAAGAGCGTGGCCTTGTGAGGCTTGTTGGCGTAGGCCACCACCGTTGCCGCCGGCGGCGTGAGCAGCCTGGACGTCGGTGAGCGAGTCACCAATGAGGGTGCAGTCCGCTACCCCACCCGCACCCGCTCCGCCGCCGTAATGATCGGGACCGGGTTGGGCTGGATCGGGTGGGCAACGTTTCCGCCGTCGCCCGTCATCCTCACACTTGCCTCCCTCCCCGCCCCCCTATTCCCCCTTCAGCAGCCTGCTTGTGAACCCGCGTCGGCACAGCTGTTCGTATGCCTCGATCACGTCGTTCGGCACCTGCTGGCTGATCATGAACCCCTGTTCCGGGTAGAGCAGAAGCCGCTGCAAAGCGCCCACAAGCATGTCGATCACCAAGCGGGCGTCCCCGATGGAGCTCACGTACTCCTCCAGCGTCATCGGGCTCGAAGCGCTGACGATCTCGACTTCGGGCCACAGTTGCCGCGCCGTGGCGTATGCCCGTCGTTCCTCGTAGGGCTTGCTGATCAGCAGTACGGAGGAAACCTCCACCCCGGCTTCTCGGAGGAGTTCGCGGCTGAAGCGGATGTTCTCGCCGGTGTTCCGAGCGCGCGGCTCCACCAGTACGGCTGAGCTGGGGACCCCCAGTTCGATCGCTCGCTCCTGGTAGTGGACGGCCTCGCCGCGCGGCATCCGTTCGCGCGTCGTGGGGCTGGTGGCTCCGGTGAACAGGAGTAGCGGAGCCATGCCTCGGCGGTACAGATCGACCGCGGTGTCCGCCACCCCCAAGTCGTGGCTGCCCAGCCCGATGGCGACCGAGCAGGGCCGCGGCATGTGGCCCATCTGGTGGTAGTCCCACAAGCGCCGAGTGTCTGCCCAGTCCTGCGCCGAGATCACGACTGGCCTTCCCCGTCATTCGCCGAGTCGGGGACCTTGAAGTCGTACTCCCAGGCGAACCGCGACGCAGCGTGCACTCCAATGGCGAACTCGACCACTGTGCCGGATGCGGTGCAGGTCGTGCGATGCAGCTCCACGACTGGTTCGCCGGCCGGAAGCTGGAGAAGCTTCACCTCGTCCGCCGTGGGGGTCCGGGCGAAGATCCGTTCCTTCATGTGGTCGATCTCGTAACCCGCGTCGTACAGGACGCGGAACCCGCCACCTCGGCCGGCCGGGCCAGGCGTCGGATCCACCAGACGCGTACCTTCAACGTGCTCGGGCCGGTAGTAGCTGGTCAGCATATGCGTCGGCTGGTCGCCTTCCTTGACCAGCCGTGCACGTGCGTAGACCGGAGCCCCCAGCGCGAGACCGTGTGCGGCTGCCACCTCGGCTGACGCTTCAACGAGGCTCACCGACTGGGTCTGTTCGTTGCGGCGGTACGCCCGGCCGGAGGCCACACGGTCCGCGATGAACGCCACTTCGTCGCCGTCGCGCCACTTGGCCTTGTCGTACCGGGCGATACCCAGGCGCTTCAGTGGAACCTGCTGCCGCACGACGGTGCCGTGGCCGCGGGACGAGGTGACAAGACCTTCAGCTTCCAGGGCCTTGTAGGCGGCGTGGACGGTGGCCTTGGAGCCCTTGCCCTGATCGACCTGTTCTCGGATGTGGGGCAACTGCTGTCCAGGCCGGTAGACACCGCTTCTGATCTCTTCGGCCAGCTTGTCCGCCAGCTCTCGCCACTTGGGCGCCATCACGAACTCCTCTCGACGGAATCTAGTCAAGCACAGTCCTAGGACTAGACAGTCCTAGGACTGTGCGCCACTATTTCTCTCAGCGACGCAGTCCTAGGACAGCGAGCCAAAATGGGCTCACTCGGGCTGCCTGACATTGGGAGCATCCATGCCCGCTTTCAAGATCGACCTCTCGACCGCCGTCGTCTTCGTCGCGACCGCCCCCACGCCGAAACTCGTGAGCAAGCAGACCGGTGAGCGGGCCACCGACCGGGAGACCGGTGCGGGTCTGTCCACGGTCGGCCTGCTGATCTCGGACGAGGGGGAGGGCAACCTCTACCAGGTGACCGTCCCGGAGACCGGACTGCCCGCGGGGCTGGTGCCGGGCATGCCGGTGTCGGTGATCGGGCTGAAGGCCCGGGACTGGGAGAACACGTTCAACGGCCAGACCCGGCACGGCATCTCGTTCCGCGCCGTCGCCCTCACCACCGTCGGGGCCTGACCGTGGCTGACCTGACGACCTTATGGGACGTCGCCGTCCCCCTGGCCGGGGCCGGTGGAGGCCTCCGCTACGCGAAGGCCCGCGCGCCGCGCGTGTACTGGTCGCTAGTGGGGTTGCCGGTGGCGCGGGTGCGGTTCGCGGTGACGTATCGCTCCACGATGGACGTGTGCGGGCTGACGGTGCAGCCGTCGCGCCTGCGGGCGTTCCTGGTCCGCAACGTCACCCGGCACGGTGACGTCCAGCCCGTCCCGCCTCGGGTCCGCCGCGTCCGTCCCTCCGCGACCGGGATGCGGGTCACCCTGCGGCTGCCGGCCGGACTGGAGCCCGCCGACGTGATGGCGGCATCGGAACGGCTGCGGCACGCCTGGGGCGTCCGCTCGGTCAACGTGATCGAGGTCCGGCCCGGGTTTGTCGAGCTGCGGATGACCGGCTACGACGTGCTCCAGCGGGTGAGGATGCCGCGCCGCCTGCCTTCCGGGCCGATGACGGTGGCGGTCGCGCTGCGGGAGGACGGCACCGCGTTCGTCCGGGACTACCTCAAGGTCCCCCACGCCCTGACGCTCGGCGCCAACCAGTCGGGCAAGTCCATGTATCAGCGCAACCTCGTTGCCGGCCTTGCCCGGCTGCCGGTCGCCCTCGTCGGCATCGACTGCAAGCGCGGGGTCGAGCAGCGGCGTTACGCCCCGCGCCTGTCGGCTCTCGCGGTGACGCCGGACGAAGCCGCGGGGGTTCTGGACGCGCTCGTGGACGACATGGAGACCCGATTCGACCTGCTGAGCGAGTACGGGGCCGCCGACATCTGGGGGCTGCCCGAAGAGGTCCGGCCAGTGCCGGTCGTGCTGCTGGTGGACGAGATCGCGGAACTGTTCCTCGTCGCCGGAAAGAAGGACGAGGAACGCCGGGACCGGATGGTCACGCAGATGATCCGGCTCGGGCAGATGGCCCGCGCCGCCGGAATCTACCTGGAGATCTGCGGCCAGCGCTTCGGCTCCGACCTCGGCAAGTGCGCCACCACGCTCCGCGCCCAGCTCACCGGCCGCGTCGTCCACCGCGTCAACGACAAACAGACCGCTGACATGGGCCTCGGCGACATTGCCCCGGACGCGGTGATCGCGGTGACCACGATCCCGCCCGACCGCCCCGGCGTCGCCGTGGCCGGCGACTCCTCCGGCGGCTGGTCCCGCATCCGCACCCCCGAACTGAGCGCGGACGAAGCCGGTGAGATCTGCACGCAGTACGCCTACCTGACCCCGGACCTTCCGGCCCTCGCCCCGTACCGGCCGGTGCTCCCCGCCGAAGCCGCGGCGAACGGGTCCGTTCCGCTGGTGAAGCCGATTCCAGCGACAGACTGATCCCTTATCCCCTCGGTTGGCGTGACCGTCTCACGCCAGGTCCCTACCCGACCCATGCCCGAATCCGAAGGGAACCCCATGTCCGCCACGAAGAAGCCCCCGGGCCCGCGTCGCCGTACGTCCAAGCCCGCGTCCACCCCGCCGTCCTGCGGCACCTGCTCCGGCACTGGGGAGACCACGACGACGGTCCGGGTGGGGCGCAAGCGCCGGGAGATCGACGCCACCCAGACCGCGCTGTGCCTGGACTGCCTCGGCACCGGCACCGCCTAACCCCCAGGAAGGAGACGGCCTCGTGTTACGCACCCTCCGCTTCGACGCCGTAGTCATCCAAGCCGTCATCGCCGGGGCCCTGTCCTTCGCCCACCTCCACGACCTCGCCGCCGCTGCCGGGCAGGACGGCTGGAAGGCCTGGGGTCAGCGTCGACCTCCTGTTGGTCGCCGCCTGGCGCCGAATGCGCACCGACGTCGAGAACCGCGATGCCTGGCTGTGGTTCGCCATCGCCCTCATCGCCTCACTCGGCGCCAACATCGCCACCGCCGGGCTCCTCGACCTCCAGAACGTCCCGGCCTGGCTGCGCATCCTCGTCACCGGATGGCCCGCCCTCGCCTTCCTCGGCGGCACCCTCCTCGCCCACAGCCCGGCACCAGAGCCGAAGGTGCCGGAACCGGAGCCCCTGGATCGGCCTCACAGCGAACCTGAGCCGGAACTCACCGTGGAGCGGATCCCGGAACCGGCCACCGAACTTCCGCCGGCCGAACCCGCCCCGGAAGAACCGGACGAAGAAGCCCCAGCGGAACTTACTCCCGTCGCCAAACCTGCGCCCCCCGCTACCGCTGTGGCCGTTCCGCCTGCGCTGCTCGATCACGCCCGAAAGATCGCGGACGCCCACCGCGTCCAGACCGGCGCCCCGATCGACGCGACGACCCTCCGGACCCGTCTCGGTGTCCCGGCCGCGCTCGCGGACTCGATCGCCCTCCAACTCGCCTGACAGGAGATCGCCACCCATGCGCCCGAAGCACTTCTACAACGTGATCCGCATCGGACCCGTCCGCGTCGGCACCTACCGCGACGGCCTTGGCCGTACCAAGCACACCGCCGCCTGCACCGCCCCCGAGTGCGGCTTCTCCGCCGACTACTCCAGCCGCGCCGCCGCTGAACTCGCCGCCCGCACCCACCGCTGCAACCCGCGCTGACCCGCGAAGGAGACCCACGTCATGGACGTCCCGCTCTGGCTCGCCCTGATCGTCGTCGGCGCCCTCGGCATCAAGCTCATCCGCCCGCCCTGGTGGCTTGTCGCCGTGATCCTCCTCGGCGGCTACCTCCTCGCCGACAGCTTCCTCGCCCCGATCGCCGACCCCATCACCAAGTAGGGAGACACCGCCATGTTCCGACCGCACATCCCGGTCAACCCGCTCCCGACCGGCATCGTCACCCCGCTTACCCAGACCGCCCCCACCACCGGCGTCGAGTCCCGCCACCAGTCCTCGCCCATGGTCGCCCCGCCGGCCGCCCCGACCCGGCCCACGGTCCAGCTCACCCCCGGCAGCGTTCTCGCCCTCGCCGCCGGCGGCGGTGCCGCGGTCCTGGTCGTCGGCGCCGTCCTCGTCTCGATGCTCCTCGCCGTCGCCATCACCGGCGTCTCCATCGCCCTGATCGCGGTGGTCCTGCGCCTGCTCATCAAGGACCTGCACAAGCACTGAACGGCCCCCGGGGCGGCCTCGGTCGCCAAACTTCCGCCGCCCCGGGCGCCTGCACCCATCCCAGATCCAACGGACCCGAATGGGAGAGCTTCATCATGCCCGAGCACACCCCTGCCCCGCGCGTCTGCCACCACTGCGACGGCTTCGCCACCGCCACCATCACCACCGGCCTGCTCACCGCCAGCGGCACCCGGGACACCATCCCCGTCCACTGCCCCGCCTGCCGAGGCCTGGGCCACACCGTCCCCGCCGCCCGCGTCCGCGTCGGGAGGTGACGGCTGTGGCTCTCCTCGACTGGCGCTCGCCCGAGCACTTCGACCACACCGGCGACAAGCCCTGCGTGATCTGCACCAAGCCCACCCCGCTTCGCTCCGACCGGGGCAAGCCCGTCCACAAGGTGTGCGCCGAGGAGTGGATCGACAACCACCCCACGAAGGAGGACGGCCAGTGAACACCGCCCTCCCCAACGGCCTGAAGGTGCTGGACCTGTTCTGCTGCCAGGGCGGAGCGGGCATGGGCTACCACCTCGCCGGCTTCGACGTCACCGGCGTCGACCTCGCCCCCCAGCCCCGCTACCCCTTCGACTTCGTCCAGGCCGACGCGATCGAGTACGTCTACGAGCAGGCCCTGAGTTCGACTTCATCCACGCCTCCCCGCCCTGCCAGCGCTACACCCTCGCCCAGCGCATCCAGAACCGCACCCACCCCGACCTCATCGCCCCCGTCCGCGCCGCGCTCGAAGCCACCGGCCGCCCCTGGGTGATCGAGAACGTCGAAGACGCCGCATCCCAGCTGCGTACCCCTGTCACCCTGTGCGCGGCCGCGTTCGGGATGCGGACCTACCGCCACCGGCTGTTCGAGACCGGCGGAGGCTTCGCCCTCACCCAGCCCCGCCACCGCCCCCACACCGCGCCCCTGACCAAGATGGGCCGCCCCCGCGCCGAGGGCCACTTCGCCCACTACGTCGGCAACTTCTCCGGCGTCCAGGAAGCCCGCACCGACATGGGCGTCCCCTGGATGAACCGCGACGGGATCCGCGAGTGCATCCCGCCGGCCTACACCGAACACATCGGCACCGCCCTGCTCGCCTCCCTCCTGGAGGTGGCTGCGTGACCGATGCCGCCACCCTGGCGGGCCTGGACCCGGCCACCCTGAGCGACCTGCTTCGGGTGGCCGGGGCTCCCGGTTTCGACCGCCTGACCGAGCAGATCCGCCGCACCGGCGGCTGCGCCGCCCCCATCCGACTGTCCGGCGGCACCAAGCTCCTCGACCCCGCCACCAAGACCGTGCTCCACGCCTACACCACCGACACCGAACCCGGCGGCGTCCTGCGCGTCGCCTGCGGCAACCGCCGCGCCTCCCGCTGCCCGGCCTGTGCCTGGACCTACGCCGGCGACACCTACCACCTCATCCGCGCCGGACTCGTCGGCGACCGGGCCAAGGGCACCCCCGAGACGATCCGCGACCATCCCCGCGTCTTCGCCACCCTCACCGCCCCGTCCTTCGGCCCCGTCCACAACCGCCCCGGCGCCCGCCCCTGCCGCTGCGGCGTCCGGCATACCGAGGACGCGCCCGAGCTGGGGACCCCGCTCGACCCGGACGGCTACGACTACGCGGGTGCGGTGCTGTGGAACAACCACGCCTCCGAGCTGTGGCGCTACTTCACGATCTACCTCCGCCGCGAGATCGCCGCCCGCGCCGGCCTCACCCAGAAGGCCGCCCGCGAACAGTCCCGGGTCTCCTTCGGCAAGGTCGCCGAGTACCAGAAGCGCGGGGCCGTCCACTTCCACGCCGTCATCCGCTTCGACGGACCCGACGGGCCCGAGTCCCCGCCGCCCGCCTGGGCGACGCTCGATCTCCTCACGGACTCCATCCGGGCCGCAGCCGCCCGCGTCCGCGTCGTCGTCCCTGCCGCCCCGGACCACGGGATCGCGGACGAGTGGGAGCTGCGGTGGGGCGAGCAGCTCGACGTCCAGCCCATCGGCGCCTTCGGGAACGGCGAAGAGCTGACGGAACAGGCGGTCGCCTCCTACGTCGCCAAGTACGCCACCAAAGCCGCCGAGACCACCGGCACCGTCGACCACCCCGTCGGCAACAAGGAGGCACTCGTCCTCCTCGGCGTCCCCGACCACCCCCGTCGGCTCATGGAAGCCTGTATGGACCTCGACCGCGCCTACCCCGACCGGCGACTGAGGGCCTGGGCTCACATGCTCGGCTTCCGCGGCCACTTCTCCACCAAGTCCCGCCGCTACTCCACCACCCTCGGCGCCTTACGCCAGATCCGCGCCGACTACCGCGCCGCCCAGCAACGCGCATCCCTCGGCCTGCCCGACCCCGACGAGAACCCGGAAGCCACCCTCCTCGTCATCGCCCACTGGTGCTACGCCGGCCACGGCCACACCCCCGGTGAGTCCTGGCTCGCCGCCAACATCCGCCGCGACATCCAGCACAACCGCGAGATCGCCCGCGAAGGCCTACACGACCAGCTCGCCCTGGAAGGAGACGTGTCCTGACCACCGCGACCGCCGAACTGCTGACCGTGCCCGAGGTCATGCAGCGGCTCAAGCTCGGGCGCTCGACCGTCTACGACCTGATCCGGTCCCGGCGGCTCGTCTCCATCACCATCGGCCGGGCCCGCCGGATCCCGGCTGACGCCGTCCGGGAGTTCATCGACCACGAGATCGAGGAGGCTGCCTGATGGCGACCCAGCGCAAGCGCAACCCCAACGGCGCCGGGGCCATCACCCAGCGCAAGGACGGACGGTTCCAGGCAGCCGTCTACGTCCTCCAGCCCGGCGGCACCCGCGCCCGGAAGTTCGCCTACGGCAAGACCTGGGCCGAATGCGACGTGAAGCGCCGGGAGCTGCTCGCCAAGGTGGACCAGGGCGTCCCCGTCCCCACCCGGTCGGCCAAGCTCTCCGAGTGGCTGCCGTACTGGCTCGACAACATCGTGAAGCCGCACCGCAAGCGCACCACCTTCGCCAAGTACGAGATCCACGTGCGGCTCTACCTCGTCCCGATGCTCGGCTCGAAGCGCCTGGAGTCGATGAGCGTGGCCGATGTCCGGCGGGCGCTGGGGCAGTTGCAGAAGAAGACCAGCGCGGCAACGGCCAAAGAGTCGCACCGGGTTCTGCGGACCGCCCTCACCGCTGCCTGCCGGGAAGAGCTGGTGAGCCGGAACGTGGCCACGCTTGTGGAGCCGCCCAAGGTCGACTCGCGGGAGATGGACCCCTGGACGCTCCAGGAAACGCTGGACTTCCTGGCGGCCGCCCGGACCGACCCGCTGTACCCGGCCTTCGTCATCGCCATCGCCCTCGGCTTTCGGCGCGGCGAGATCGTCGGGCTGCGGTGGGAGAACGTGGATCTCGACAAGCGTGAGATCCGGGTGCGGACCCAGCGGCAACGGGTCAGCGGGGAGGCGTACGAGGACGACCCCAAGGGACGTCGGCGCCGGCAGACGCTGCCCCTGCCCGGGATCTGTGTCGCTCCCTGCGCTGGCAGCGGATGAGGCAGGCCGCCCAGCGTGAGAAGGCAGGCGACGCCTGGCAGGAGACCGGATACGTCTTCACCACCCGGACCGGGCGGCCGATCGAGCCGCGGAACGTCTACCGGTCCTTCACCCGCGTGGCCAAGGACGCCGGACTGAGGGTGATCCGGCTGCATCACGCGCGCCACGGCACCGCGACCCTGTTGACCGCCGCCGGGGTCCCGCCTCGGGTCGTGATGGAGATCCTCGGGCACTCGCAGATCGCCGTCACGATGAACGTGTACACCCACGTCGTCCAGGACACCCAGCGCGAGGCCATCGGGCACATTGACCGGCTGCTCAGGCACCAACCTGTCAAAGCCTGACCGGACGCGCCTTGAGGGCCTCGCCTTAGACAGGCTGAGGCCCTCAAGTTGTTAGCGGGGCGGACAAAAAGATCTACTCTCGGGGAAGCTCGGGAGCCTTGTGCGGCTGGCCATCCGGTCCAGCTATCCGGTATTCCACCCCATCAAGTCGGAATGTCGGCTGGATATCTCCGACTTCCGCCGGGCACACCCGCACAGAGGCCCACTCACCCTGACTAATACCGGGTAGGCCCAAAGCCTTTGCGATCTCCCTATGCTGCCGCTGATATCCAAGGATAAGAATCCCCTCGTCACGGAGATCCAGTCTGGCATCGCGCACTCTCTTAGAGCTGTCCTCCTGGGAGGCCACCGTCTGAACCGTAGTGCGGTTTACCAGCGTCTGCTGTAGCCGACGGAAAAGCTCGTTGACTCGCTTCTGTCCGCTACTTGAAGAGGCAAATATGGCGTTCACCGCGTTCACGTCTGCTCGACGTAGCTCCATGAGCTGGTTCCGCGGATACTCGGCCTCCCTGACCAGCCACCTGATGGACACCTTAGCTGCCGCCCGGAAGGACCTCTTGCTGTCGCGGGTAGCTTTCGGCCTCAGCAGATCCGGCTGGGCCCGCACCACCCCGACACTGAACCTGGAAGTGCCTTCCGACGCTTGCATCACCAAGCATATTTTCCCCACGTTCTTTGGCGCGATCATCCAATCACCCGTCGCGCTGAATTTGGCGTCAACTTCGTGACCCGCGATCAGGTAATCAAGGTCGACCCCATGCCCGAAATCGAACTCTTCTCGCGCAAGAATCTCCGCCTTGGCGCCGAGGTAGGAACGCTCGACGTTGGCCACCTTTTCATCGAGGAAATCGTAGCGCCGGGTCCGCCGGCCATCCAGGATTTCGTCAACGGACCTACGGAACACTTGCCCAAAGCGGCCAGCGAGACTTCCCCGGCCTTTCTCTTTGATGGCCTCGATAACTTCATTCAGTGCCGGATCGAAGCCCGCACTGCCGTCAGCCGTGTCGGGCTCGTTGGCAGAGCCCCCGGCCACATCAAAAAGCAACCCGTCCGGCACAGTCCCCCCTAGCAGCGGATGATCTTCTGCCGTGATCCTAGGGCCCCGTGAGTGGCTGCCAGCAAGCAAGCGGGCTCGTCCTTCCCACCCAACCGGGAGGCCAGCTATTCCGGTCTGTCGTCGCATCGCGCCGGCAGCTTCTGCCGCTGCGCAGGCCACAGGACCGCCCCTGACCGTGCTCGTTGATGTCACGTGCGGATGCAGAAGGCCCCCAACCGTGATCGGTTGGGGGCCTTCGTGCTGGTGGGCGTGGACGGTTTCGAACCGCCGACATCTGCTTTGTAAGAGCAGCGCTCTACCCCTGAGCTACACACCCGTGGACGAGTGGACAGCCTACATGCAGGGCGGACCCCCCACGCAATCCCGTTCCCGTGGGGGAGAATGGACCGGGGCATGGGCGGACGCGGCACGGGAGAGGGATTGTGACGACGGCATCCCGGCGGTGGTTCGGTGGGCGGGACGAGAGTCGGCGGGCGGATGCGCAGGCGGCGAAGGACGCCGCGGCGGCCGCGTTCTACGAGCTGGACACCGCGCAGCGGGATCTGCGGATCTCCATCGAGACCATCGCCGCCGCCGACGGGTCTCCCGCGGCGCGGCAGGCCACCGAGGGGTTCGCCGCGCTCGGGCGGCGGATCGACGAGGTGAGCCGCGAGTACATCGAGGCCGTCGACGCGCACGACCTGGACCGGGTCGACCTGGAGGGCTCCGTCGCGCACCAGGCGCGGCAGCAGCTGACGCGGGCGCGGGACGAGCTGGTGCGGGTCAAGGGGGAGCTGGAGCGGTTCGCCCAGGGGCTGCAGCCGCTGCTGGACAAGGCGGAGACGCAGCTGGCCCGGGTGGCGCCCGCGCGGGAGCGGGCGAAGGCGGCGCTGCTGGCGGCGAGTGACGCGCTGGACGCGGTACGGGCCCGGGGGATGCGGGCCGACGACCTCGCGGCGCGGCTGGCGGCGCTGGGGCCGGAGCTGACGAAGCTGAACCAGGGCGCGGCCCGGCACGGGGTGCAGGAGACCGTGCAGCGCGCCGACCGGATCCTGCGGGACGCGGAGACCGTACGGGCGGAGGCCGAGCGGTTGCCGGAGCGGGCCGCGGAGATCGACCGGCGGCTGGTGAGCCTGCGGACCCGGGCGCAGGCGCTGCGCAACCGGGCGGACCGCGTGGATCCGGTCCTCAGCGAGCTGCGGCGGCGCTTCACTGCGGCCTGCTGGCAGGACCTCCAGCACGTCCCCGACCAGGCGGTACGCGATGTCGCGCGGGCCGAGGAGCGGCTCGGGGAGGCCGCCCGGGCGCGGGAGGAACAGCGCTGGGCCGACGTATCGGCGCTGGTCGAGGCAGTACGGGCCGCGCTGGACGCCACCGACGAGGCGGTGTCGGCCGCGCAGGACCGGCTCACGCGGCTGGAGGCGGTGGCGCGGGACCCCAGGGCGGAGGCGGAGCGGACCCGGTTCGCGATCCGGGACGCGCAGCGGCTGGCGATGGCCGGCCGGAGCGTGCCCGATCCGCGGCACGCGCGGCCGCTGGACGAGGCCGTGGCACGGATGGAGCGGGCGCTGGCCGCGCTGGAGGGACGGCACCCCGACTACTGGCACTTCCTCCAGGAGATGGAACAGGTCCGGGCGGCGGTGGGCCGGGTGGTGTCGGACATCCGCGACCGGCGCGGGGCCGGGTAGCCCCACCGGCGGGGGCGGGCAGACGCACAAGCGGCGAGCCGTTGCGTGGGCGCGGCGCGAGGGTGCACCCCGGCCGGGCTCGAGCCCAAACCGCGGGCGCGGCGCGACGGGAGCACCCCGGCCGGGCTCGGGGCCCTGACCGCGGGCGCGGCGCGGCGGTGACCCGCGGCCGGGCTCGGGGCCAGGACCACGGACGCGGCCGGGGTCCGGCGCTGCGCGGTTGTCCGGGTGGGGCCGGCGGCGGATGCTGGAACGGAGCAGAGGAGGGCGTTATGGCCGCCCGCATGTTCCACCGGCCCCGCACCCGCTACGCGCCGCCGCCCCTACCCCCCGTACGTCACGAGGCCTACGTGGCGCACGCGGCGTACGGGTGCACGCAGCCGCACGAGCACTACGCGCCCTACGTGCCCCACGAGCCGTACGGGCCGCCGCCCGAGCCGCGCGGCCCCCGCCTGGTGGAGCGTCTGCTGCACCCCGTCAACGCCCGGCTCGACGAGCACCTGCCCACGGACCACAAGCTCAGCAAGGTCTACCGGGTCGGCGCCGGCCTGACCGGTCTGCTGCTGATCGTCTTCGGGGTCCTCGGGCTGATAGACCGGATCGGCTTCTTCGACACCGGCGGCGACACGGTGCTGGCCCTGAACACCAACGGTGCGCTGAGCGTCCTGTCCATCTGCATCGGCGGGCTGCTGTTCGCCGGGATGGTGATCGGCGGGACCTTCGCCTCCACCCTGAACATCGTGCTCGGGCTGGCCTTCATCGCGAGCGGCTTCGTCAACCTCGCCCTGCTGGACTCCGGCCTGAACTTCCTGGCGTTCCGGATCCAGAACGTACTGTTCAGCTTCGTCGTCGGCGTGATGCTGATGTGGTTCGGGATGTACGGGCGGGTCGGCAGCGCCCTGCCGCACGACAATCCGTACTGGCGCGCCCGCCACCCCGACCAGGCGGCGCGCGAGCTGCGGGTCCGGGAGGGATTCCGGTCCGGCCGCGGCACTGCGTAGCCTGTGCTCATGCCTCGTTACGAATACCGCTGCCGGACCTGCGACGACACCTTTGAGGTCAGCCGGCCGATGGCCGAATCGTCCGCGCCCGCCGACTGCCCCTCCGGGCACGCCGACACCGTCAAGCTGCTCTCCGCCGTCGCCGTCGGCGGGACCAGCAGTGCTCCCGCGCCGGCCGGCGGGGGCGGCTGCTGCGGTGGGGGCGGCTGCTGCTGACTCCCCCGGGGCGGCTCAGCGCCTGCGCGAGAGGGTCAGGCCGTCGGAGATCGCCAGCAGGACGGACTCCATGCGGGGGTCGGCCATGGCGTGCTCGTTGAACGCGCGGACGCTCGCCCCCCGGCCGGTGGGTGACTCGTCGAGCACCGTGCCGTGGAACAGGGTGTTGTCGGTGACGATCAGGCCGCCCGGGCGCAGCCTCGGCACCAGCTCCTCCCAGTAGAGGATCTGGTTCTCCTTGTCCGCGTCCACGTACGCCATGTCGACGTGCGGCTCCGCCGGCATGGCGCGCAGGGTCTCCAGCGCGGGGGCGATGCGCAGCTCGATCCGGTCGGCGACGCCCGCCGTCCGCCACGCCTCGCGGGCGTACGCGGTCCACTCCTGCGACACGTCACAGGTCATCAGGCGCCCGTCCGCCGGGAGGGCCTGGGCCATGGACAGGGCGGAGAAGCCGGTGAAGGTGCCGACCTCCACGATGTGGCGGGCTCCGGTCAGCCGGACCAGGAAGGCCAGCAGCGGTCCCTGTTCCTCCGCGGACTGCATCCCGGCCGACTCGGGGAACTTCTCCCAGGTGGTCCTCACCAGCCCCCGCTGGACCTCGTCCAGCGGGGGGTTGTGGGCCAGGACGTACTGGTAGAGCTCGTCAGTGATCTTGGTGCTGTTGCCCTTGGTCATGCGGTCAGTGTCGCAACGGCCCGGCCGAATTCCCGGACGATCTGCTCGCCCGCCACGACTCCGGCCGCGCTCAGGGCCGTCACCGTGGGGGCGGTCCAGCCCGCGTCGGCCAGCTCCCCGTGCCCCGGCCGCCAGGCCCGGTCGGCCGCCAGCAGCAGGTCGGCGTCCAGCAGTGAGTCGCCGGCCGCGAGGGTCGTGGTGGCACCGGTGCGGCGGGCGATCTCCCGCATGGCGGCGCTCTTGGTCAGCGGCCGCGGAACGGCGTAGATCTTGCGGCCCTGGAGCGAGACCGTCCAGCCGCGCACCGCGCACCACTCCGTCAGGGCCTTGAGCCACTCCTCGGGCACCAGTGCCCGCTCGACGACCAGGTACGCGAAGAGGTCCTCCGCCACGCGCGTCTTGCGCAGCCACACCGGGTCGGATACGGCCAGCAGGTGCTGGTGCACCTCCTCCAGCGGGGCGCATTCCGCCGCGAGGCGTGCGGCCACCGCGCGCCGCCAGTCCCGGTCCGGTACGCCGTCCACCAGCAGCTGGCCGCCGTTGGCGCAGATCGCGTACCGGGCCGCCGGGCCGGGGAAGCGGATCCGCTGGTACTGCTTGCGCGTGCGGGTGGTGGTCGGGACGAACACCGCCCCCGGGTCGGCGGCCAGCCCGGCGAGCAGTGCCGCCGCCGTCTCCGTCATGTAGGACAGCGGCCTGCTCTCGTGCACCTCGACGCACAGCAGCCGGGGCGCTTCCGGGTCGGGCATGGTCAGGGCGAGGGCGGCCGACGAGTAGATGAGCGTGCGGTCGAGGTCACTGGCTACGAGGACGGTCACTTGGAGGCCACGGCCTTTCCGTCGGCGCCCGTGGCGCCGCGCGTGAAGCGCGGGTGGATCAGTCCCACGCACATGTAGGGCAGGTCGTCGACCTCCTCGACCGGCACGCCGCGCTGTTCGGCGAGCAGGCGTACGTGGTCCAGGTCGGAGCCGGCTCCGCGCTGGGCCAGGATCTTCCACGGCACGCGGCGCAGCAGCACCCGGGTGGTCTCGCCGACGCCCGGCTTGACCAGGTTCACGTCGTGGATGCCGTACTCCTCGCTGATCCGTTCCACCGCCGCCCAGCCCGCCCAGGTCGGGGTGCGGTCGGCGGCGAGGAGTTCCTTCACCTCGGCGGCGACCGTGTCGGCGACCTCGTCGAAGCGGGCGGCCACGGTGTCGACGAAGGCGGCGGAGACGTCGGCGCCGGCCAGCTCCCGGTAGAACTTCGCGCCGTGGAAGTCGCGGGGGCCGACCAGGTCGGACCTGAGCACCGTACGCGAGACGAGTCCGGAAACGGTGGAATTCAGGCAGGCGGAGGGGATCAGGAAGTCCTCGCGGGTGCCGTACGTGTCCACGCAGGACCCGGGGTCGGCGAGGACGACGATCTCCGGGTCGAAGCCCTCGAAGCCGGCCAGGGCCTCCCGCAGCTCGCGGGTGATGGCGCCCTTGCCGGTCCAGCCGTCGACGAAGACGACGTCGGCGGGGTCGTGGTGGGCGGCGAGCCAGCGCAGGGCGTTGGCGTCGATGCCGCGGCCGCGCACGATGGAGACGGCGTAGTGCGGCAGGTCCAGGCCGTGCCGGGCGCGGGCCCAGCGGCGCATCAGCACGCCGACGGGGGTGCCGGCGCGGGCCAGGGAGACCAGCACGGGCGAGGGGGAGCGCTCGGCGAGCACGGTCTCGGTGACGGTGCCGACGGCACGGGCGATCCGCGCGGCCGAGGCGTCCAGGGCGCTGCGGTACAGCTCCTGGTACTGCGGCGAGGGCTGGTACTCGACGGGCAGGGACTCGGCGTAGTGGGCGCCGCCCGCCTGGATGGCCTCCTCGCGTTCCTCGGTCGGGGCCTCCAGCCGCACGCCGGAGAGGTCCTGGAGGAGCCAGCCGACGTCCTCGGGTGCGTACGAGGAGAAGGCCGGTCCCCGCAGCGGTTCGGGCAGCGGCGGCTCGGTCACGGTCGGCTCCTGCCGGTCGGGTACGTAGGACGGGACGACGGCCAGGACGACCCGGCCGGTGTGCGGGGCGAGCCGGGCGAGCAGTCCCGCGTGGAGCCGGGGCGTGTCCCCGGCGGAGTCGACGACGGCGACGACGGCGTCGAAACCGGCGCCGGCGACGTTGTAGGCGTAGCGGTCCCCGGGCCCGTCGGCGGGGGCGTCGTGGGCCGGGAAGACCAGCCGGGTCCGGATCGCGTAGCCGGGGTCGTCCACGGCGAGCACGGGCGAACGGGTGGTGGTGGAGAACCGCACCTCGCGGGCCGCACCGGATTCCTCCAGGGCCCGCGCGAGGCGCAGCGGCGCGTACATCAGCTCCTCGTTGCCGAGTACGAGGACCTTCCCGGGCCGCTCGCCCAGCGCGCCGGCGAGCCGCGCGGCCATGGCGGGCAGGGCGGCTTCCAGCGTTTCGCGGTGCGCGGGGGTGAAGCCGTGGCGGCCGCCGTCCGGCAGCCCCGCGGGCCAGCCGAGCCGGACCCGGGTGACCGCCGGCGCACCGCCCGGCCCGGACCCGGTGCCGGCACCGGCTCCGGCTCCGGCTCCGGCATCGGCATCGGCTCCCGCTCCGGCACCGGCACCCGCTCCGGCGGCCTCGTGCTCCTCCACCAGGGCCCGCCCCTTGGCCAGGACCCCGTCCGGGAGGGAGACCGTCCCGGACGCCAGGGCGATCAGGTCGACGCGCGCACCGAGTTCGGCGGCGAAGGCGGTCAGGCGGTCGCGGTCGGCGGCCGAGCGCATGTCGACGAGGGCGACGACCACGTAGTGCGGGCGGGGGTGGCGGGCGTGGAGGTCGCGGATGGTGTTCAGGACGGTGTTGCCGGTGGAGAACTCGTCGTCGACCAGGACCAGCGGCCCCTGTCCGGCGAGCAGCGCGGGATCCTCGGGCAGCAGGAGGTGCGAGGTGGCGTGCGAGTGGGCCTCCTCGAACCCGCCGGCGGGCCGCAGCCCCGCCACCGGGCGCCGCGTGGAGTGCAGGTAGGAGGCGGGGCCCAGACCGTCGGCGACGCAGTGGCCGAGGCCGGTGGCGGTTTCGGCGTAGCCGAGGACCACCGCGGCGGCGGCGGATTCCCCGAGCAGCTCGCGGACCCGTACGCCCAGCCCGTGGCCGGCGGCGTACACGGCCGCGGGCGACTGCGGGACGTGTTTGCCCAGGACCCGCGAGACGAGCAGGTGCGCCCGCTTCGGATTGCGCCGCAGGGCCAGCCCGAGCAGCTCCTCCAGCCGCGGCGACGTCTCGCCGGCGGTTTGGCTCAGCTCCACGCCCAGCCGCTCGGCGACCCAGGTTCCCGACCACACCGTGTCGATGGTCTTGCCCTTCCTCGTCATGGCCGGCCGGCTCACACCTGGAGCCCGGCCGTCAGGAGGTCGACGAAGCCGACCTCCTCCTTCGCCACACCGAAGACCTCGGCGCGCAGCATGGTGCGCTCGGCCCAGGCCCGGTGGGGCTTCACCTCGTTCATCTTGTTCGTGTAGGCGGAGCGCATCACGCCGCCGCCTCCGCGCTCGGGGCGCAGGATGTCCTGGGCGTCGCTGAACTCCTCGTGGGAGACCACCGACAGCGCGTGCACCGGCGTGACGTGGGCCGGGTGGATGCAGGTCTTGCCGAGCAGCCCGTTGGCGCGGTCGAGCTCGATCTCGCGCAGCAGCCCGTCGAGGTCGTGTTCGATCAGGGCGGTGCGCAGTTCCTCCACGCCCTCCTCCAGGAAGGGGCTGCGGCGCAGCTGCGGCTTGAAGAGGCGCTGCTGGCTGCGGAAGTACTCCCAGACGGGGCCGGTGACGGTGAAGCCGGTGCCGTCGGCGCGGCTGAGGACGTTGACGACGTCGGCGATGACCCCGGCGACGATCTGGACGTCGTAGGCGGTCATGTCGGGGGTGCGGCGCAGTCCGTAGAGGGAGCAGAAGTCGGTGACGCCCAGGCGCAGGGCGAGGACCCGCTCGCGGTAGCGGTTGACGGTGCGCGAGATGCCGGCGAGGGCCTCGACCCGGGTTTCGAGGTGGAGGAGGTCGGGGGTCTCCAGGACCGGCATGGCGTACAGCCGGGGCAGTCCGGCGGCCGCCTCGGCCTGGGAGACGGCGTCCAGGAAGGCCGTTCCACGGCTTTCGGTGAACTTCGGTAGTACGAATCCGGCCAGGTTGTGCACCGAACCGCCGAGCCGCCGGACGAGATCGGGTATCTGCTCGGGGGTGCGGACGCGGATGAAGAGGAGCGGCAGCCCTGCGGGGCCCGCCCCTTCGGCGTCGAGGGCCTCGAACTGCCGGACGAGGTTCTCCTCGCCGTCCACCACGTCGGCGTCGCTGATGGAATCCTCCAGGCAGAGGACCATGGAGACGACGCCCCGGCCGGCCTGCTTGCGGATGTCCTCGGCCAGCTTGGGCCGGATGGCCGGGCTGTAGAGGGTCGCTCCGAGGGCGGCGGCCAGGGTGCGGGCCGGGGAGGCCAGGGTGAACTCGGCCGGCTCCTGGTGGAAGAGGTCCTTTCGGACGGTGGGCGATATGTGCCCGAAGTGACGCATGTGCTTCCCCCGTACTGCCTCGGCGGCCCAACTGGCGTGGCCGGTAATAGTACGTACGAACGCGAGTCAAGAGTTCCTCAAGCACATGAAGTTCAGGTAACCCTCTTGCACCATGCCCAGCTCCCGCTCCCGGGACAAGGCCCTACGGGGGGCCGCATTGTCCCGGTCGCCCCCGGGAGGGCAGGATGACGGGCATGACGCACGCGATGCAGAAGGGCTCCAACATCCCGGTGACCGCCACGGCGGTACGGGCGGTACTGCGCTGGACCACCGGACCCGAGGTGCCGGACGTGGACGCCTCCGCGCTGCTCGTGGGAGCGGACGGGCGCGTGCGCTCGGACGAGGACTTCGTGTTCTACAACCAGCCCCGGCACCCCTCGGGGTCCGTGTGGCGCCTGGGCAAGAAGCAGGTGGGCAACGCGGTCACCGACGCCGTCCAGGCGGACCTGCGTGCCGTTCCCCCCGCCGTGGACCGGGTCCTGGTGGTGGCCTCCGCCGAAGACGTGCCCTTCGAGCAGGTCCGTGACCTGCGCATCCAGCTGTACGACGCCACCCCGGGCGGTGCTCCCGAGCCGCTGGCCCACTTCGACGTCCGCCCGGAGACCGGCGCCGAGACGGCGCTGATCTGCGGGGAGCTGTACCGCCGGGGCGAGGGGTGGAAGTTCCGCGCCCTGGGCGAGGGCTACTCCGACGGCCTGGTGGGGCTGGCCACCGACCACGGCATCTCCGTCGACGAGAACGCCGCCGAGGCGGCCGGCTCCGCCGCGGAGGCGGCCCCGGCCACCGCCCCGGCCCCCGGGTCGGAGCGGACCGCCGCCATGCGCCCCCCGGTGCCGGCTCCGGTCACGCAGGCCCCGCCGGCGGCCCCGCCCGCCTACGGCTACCCGCAGCCGGTGTCCCCCGCCCCGGTGCCGGCCCCGGGCGGCGACCCGTCCTTCCGGATGCCGGTGCAGGGTCCGCAGTTCATCCGCCGCTGACCGGGCGGGGGCCGGGCCGGTGCCGGTCGGGGGCCGCGTTCAGGCCTTGGTGCTCTTGTAGCCCCGGCCCCACTGGAGCCCCCAGCCGTACAGCCGGTCCAGCTCGGCCTGGAACCCGTACACGAACCTCACCTCGCGGCGGACGAGCAGCTCGCCCTTGACGTTCTCCAGGGAGAGGACCGCGCAGGAGCGGGCCTGCGGGTGCCGCTCGTCCAGGGGGATCTCGATCCTGGGTCCGGCGGTCGGGTAGAGGGTGACCAGGGCGTGGGTCCGGTCGAAGGCCGGGGTCTGGTCGTAGATGTAGACGAAGACGAGGAGCCGTTTGATCTCGTCGGCGTGGTCGAGGTTGATGTACAGGGTCTCCCCCGAGCCCGAGCCGAACCGGTCGTCGCCGCTGAGCTTCACGTACGGCGGGTCGTTGAGGTCGCCGAGGAGGTTGCCCAGGGGCTGCACGGCGCCCCGGGTGCCGTCGGTCAGCTCGTAGAGACAGCCCATGTCGAGGTCCACGTTGACCATGCCCTGGGTGTGGGCCTGCACGATGTCCGGTTTGAAGAGTTTGAACGGATGCCGCAGGAGCCGGCCGCTCTGGCCGGAGCGGCCGCCGAAGTCGGAGGTGCGCATCCGCCAGGAGAGGTTCACGCGCATGTTGCCGTGGACGGCCTGCTGTTTGGTGAGCGACACCGTCGGGTGCCGTTTGGTCAGCTCGATGGCGTTCGACGAGGCGTTGCCCGAGTCGAAGCCCATGGCGCGAGCGCCCCTGATCCCGTCGAAGAACCCCATGTGTTCCAACCCCCCGGGTCGGTCGGTGCGGACATGCGGCGGGGCGGCCGCGCGGTCCAGTGGATCCGCGCGGCCGCCCCGTCGTTACTGGAAGCGTTCCGCAATCAGCGCCGGGTCACACCCCGGCTCCGACCTCCGCGGCGCTGTCGCCGCCCTCGGCCGCCAGCCGCTTGTTGCGGCGCACGGAGGACCAGAAGGACCAGGCGATGAGCAGGACGCCGACGAGGCCGGTGATGACCTCGTGGATCTCGTACTGGATGGTGACGAGCAGGATCACGGCGAGGGCGCCGATCGCGTAGTGCGCGCCGTGCTCCAGGTAGACGTAGTCGTCGAGGGTGCCCTGGCGGACCAGGTAGACCGTGAGCGACCGGACGTACATGGCACCGATGCCGAGGCCGAGGGCCATGAGCACGATGTCGTTGGTGATGGCGAAGGCGCCGATGACGCCGTCGAAGGAGAAGGAGGCGTCGAGGACCTCGAGGTAGAGGAACATGAAGAACGCGGCCTTGCCGGCCATGGCGACGGCCGAGACGGGCTTGCCGCTCTTCTTGGCCGCTTCCTCCGCCTCGTGCTCGGCCTCCTCCTCTTCCTCGAGCTTGTTCTCGAAGTAGCCGGAGAGACCGCCGACGACCATGTACGTGATCAGGCCGAGGACGCCGGAGATCAGGACGGTCTGCGCCTTGTCCACGTGGGTCCCGCCGTGCTGGTGGGCGTGGGCGGCGAAGGTCAGCGAGGTGATGACCAGGACGATCAGCGCGATGCACGCGGACAGCATGTCGATCTTGCCGAGCTTGGCGAGCGGGCGCTCGAGCCAGGCGAGCCACTTGATGTCACGGTCCTCGAAGATGAAGTCGAGGAAGATCATCAGCAGGAACATGCCGCCGAAGGCGGCGATGGACGGGTGGGCGTCCGTGACCAGCTGCTTGTACATGTCCTTGTCGGTCATCGCCAGATCGACGGCCTCGATGGGGCCGATCTTGGCGCTGATCGCCACGATGACCACCGGGAAGACCAGGCGCATGCCGAACACGGCGATGAGGACACCGACGGTGAGGAAGATCTTCTGCCAGAAGGCATTCATCTTCTTCAGGATTCCGGCGTTGACCACCGCGTTGTCGAAAGACAGCGAGATCTCGAGGATCGACAGGATCGCCACGATCCCAAAAGCGGTCCACCCCCCGTAGAACACCGCTGCGACCAGACCGAGCGCAGTGACTGCGAACGACCAGCCGAAGGTTTTGAGAACCACTGGCACCCCATCGTGTTGTACGGCTTTACGAAACGTTGACCCCGAAGTCTAGAGCGATGCCCCGCAGCCCCGACGCGTACCCCTGCCCTACCGCCCGGAACTTCCATTCCCCGCCGTACCGGTAGACCTCACCGAAGATCATCGCCGTCTCGCTGGAGGCGTCCTCGGTCAGGTCGTAGCGGGCCAGTTCCTGGTCGTCGGCCATGTTCACCACGCGGATGAAGGCGTTGCTCACCTGGCCGAAGCTCTGGCGGCGCGCGTCCGCCTCGTGGATCGAGACCGGGAAGACGATCTTGTCGACCTGGGCGGGCACCTTCGTGAGGTCGATGATGATCGACTCGTCGTCGCCGTCACCCTCGCCGGTGAGGTTGTCCCCGGTGTGTTCGACGGAGCCCTCGGGGCTCTTGAGGTTGTTGTAGAAGACGAAGTACTCGTCCCCCAGCACCCGGCCGCTGTTGCACAGCAGTGCGCTGGCGTCGAGGTCGAAGTCGGCCCCCGTGGTCGAGCGCGCGTCCCATCCGAGACCGATCAGAACCCGGGTGAGGTTCGGTGCGGCCTTGGACAGGGAGACGTTGCCCCCCTTGGCGAGTGTGACGCCCATGATGTGGTCCTCCCCGTACGACGTGGTGGTGGTGGCCGAGCCACCCGCTCATGGTGGCAAAGCCGGTCCGGCGCCGTACACAGAGGTGCACGGCGCCGGACGGACGAACTGCTCTCGGTTGCGGCTCAGACGTTGACGCCGAAGTCCTGCGCGATGCCGCGCAGGCCGGAGGCGTAGCCCTGGCCGATGGCGCGGAACTTCCACTCGGCGCCGTTGCGGTACAGCTCGCCGAAGACCATGGCGGTCTCGGTCGAGGCGTCCTCGGAGAGGTCGTAGCGGGCGAGCTCGGTGTTGTCGGCCTGGTTCACGACGCGGATGTAGGCGTTGCGGACCTGGCCGAAGCTCTGCTGGCGGCTCTCGGCCTCGTAGATCGAGACGGGGAAGACGATCTTGGCGACATCGGCCGGGACGCCGGCGAGGTTGACCTTGATGGCCTCGTCGTCGCCCTCGCCCTCACCGGTGGTGTTGTCACCGGTGTGCTCGACGGACCCGTCCGGGCTCTTCAGGTTGTTGAAGAACACGAAGTTCGAGTCGTTGGCGACCTTGCCCTGGTCGTTGGTCAGGATCGCGCTGGCGTCGAGGTCGAAGTCGACACCGGTGGTGGTGCGAGCGTCCCAGCCCAGACCGACGATGACCGCCGTCAGGTTAGGCGCGGCCTTGGTCAGCGAGACGTTGCCGCCCTTGCTGAGGCTGACTCCCACGGGTCCTCCATTGGTATGTGTGTGGGGCGGGGCCCCGTCGTGCGTTCTACCGGATCAACGTTCCGATCCTAGTGACGGGTTCCCGCCCGCAGGCGGTTTTCCTACGGAACCGGCCGCCGGGCCGGTTCCGGTGCGGGAGGCTCAGAGGCTGTCGAGGGCCTTGATGTACTCGTTCAGGTCACGCGCGTCGGGCAGCCCGTTGACGACGGTCCAGCGCACGATGCCGTCCTTGTCGATGACGAAGGTGCCGCGGACCGCGCAGCCCTTGTCCTCGTCGAAGACGCCGTAGGCGCGGGAGGTCTCGCCGTGCGGCCAGAAGTCGGACAGCAGCGGGTAGTCCAGGCCCTCCTGCTCCGCGAAGACGCGCAGGGTGGGGACCGAGTCGTTGGAGACGGCGAGCAGCTGGACGTCGTCGTTCTGGAAACGGGGCAGCTGGTCGCGCAGCTCGCACAGCTCGCCCGTGCAGACGCCGGTGAAGGCGAAGGGGTAGAAGAGCAGCACCACGGCCTTCTCGCCGCGGAAGTCGGAGAGCCTCACGGTGGCGCCGTGGTTGTCCTTGAGCTCGAAGTCCGGGGCCTTGTGTCCGACCTCGATCGCCATCTCTCGCATCCCTTCGTTTTCCTGCGTCCCCGCACGGGGCCGTTCGGGTGAGGCCCAGCCTACGGCCCGTCGCCGCGGACCACGCCGGACCGGCGCGCCGGAGGCTCCGCGCACGCCCCGCCGGAACGCGCACACCCCGCCGGCCGGGGTGGTCCCGGTCGGCGGGGTGTGCTCTTCCGCTTGGCTGCGGGGCGCAGATCAGCGCTTGGCCTTGGCGGCCTTCGGCGTCACCAGCTTGGTGGAGGTCCACTCCTTGCCGACGGGCCCGCCCTTGGCAAGCGAGAGGCCGGCCGTCTCGGCGGCCTCGCTGATGTCGCTGGCCTCGACGTAGCCGTCACGGCCCGTCTTGGGGGTCAGCAGCAGGATCAGTGCGCCGTCCTCGACCAGCTCGGTCGCGTCGACCAGGGCGTCCGTCAGATCGCCGTCCTCGTCGCGGAACCACAACAGCACCGCGTCGGCGACGTCGTCGTAGTCCTCGTCGGCGAGCTCGCTGACGAGACTCTCGACGGCGTCACGGAATTCCTGATCGACGTCCTCGTCGTAGCCGATCTCCTGGACCACCTGTTCGGACTGGAAACCCAGCCGGGCGGCCAGGCTCTCCGCGTGGTCCGCGGTCGCGCTCACGGGGTGCCTCCTGCTCATGTTCGGTGAATGTCTTTCGGCGGCGCGCGTACGCGCAGCATTGGGCGTAGTCCACACGGGCGCGGCGGATCGCGCAAGTACCCGGCCGCCGAGACCGTCGAAACGGTGACGATTGCGGCCGTCTCGCCGCAACTTTCAGGCTTCCCCGGTGGGCCACCGGTGATTCATCCCACACCATTCCAGCTCATTCGGCACCGCATGAGGACTTTTCTCTCCGTTCGGGGGACGAACGTCCTTGCGAACCCGGTGATCGGCCTGGGCGTATGGTTGCGATTTGGCCCGGCTCCGGCCGGGGCCCGCCGGGCCGCTCCCTCGCCGCTCCAGGTGTTACCCAGTGGTAGAGGTGAAGATTTCGGCCGGGCGTAAGACCATGGGAGGCGGCGACCCAAGGCACGACTCCCCCGACAGCGAAGGAACAGCGTGGCTTCCGCATCCGATCGCAACCCGATCATCATTGGCGGCCTTCCGAGCCAGGTCCCGGACTTCGATCCGGAGGAGACGCAGGAGTGGCTCGACTCCCTGGACGCCGCCGTCGACGAGCGGGGCCGCGAGCGCGCCCGCTACCTGATGCTGCGGCTGATCGAGCGGGCCCGTGAGAAGCGCGTGGCCGTGCCCGAGATGCGCAGCACCGACTACGTCAACACCATCGCCACCAAGGACGAGCCCTTCTTCCCCGGCAACGAGGAGATCGAGCGCAAGGTCCTCAACGCCACCCGCTGGAACGCCGCCGTCATGGTCTCGCGCGCCCAGCGCCCCGGGATCGGCGTCGGCGGCCACATCGCCACCTTCGCCTCCTCCGCCTCCCTCTACGACGTGGGCTTCAACCACTTCTTCCGGGGCAAGGACGAGGGCGACGGCGGCGACCAGATCTTCTTCCAGGGCCACGCCTCCCCGGGCATCTACGCCCGCGCCTACCTCCTGGACCGGCTCTCCGAGCAGCAGCTCGACGCGTTCCGGCAGGAGAAGTCGAAGGCTCCGCACGGCCTGTCCAGCTACCCGCACCCGCGCCTGATGCCGGACTTCTGGGAGTTCCCGACCGTCTCGATGGGCCTCGGCCCGCTCGGGGCGATCTACCAGGCCCGCATGAACCGGTACATGGAGGCGCGCGGGATCGCGGACACCTCCAAGTCCCACGTTTGGGCGTACCTCGGCGACGGCGAGATGGACGAGCCGGAGTCGCTGGGCCAGCTGTCGATCGCGGCCCGTGAGGGCCTCGACAACCTGACCTTCGTCGTGAACTGCAACCTCCAGCGCCTCGACGGCCCGGTGCGCGGCAACGGGAAGATCATCCAGGAGCTGGAGTCGATCTTCCGCGGTGCCGGTTGGAACGTCATCAAGCTGATCTGGGACCGCTCCTGGGACCCGCTGCTGGCGCAGGACCGCGACGGCATCCTGGTCAACAAGATGAACTCCACTCCCGACGGGCAGTTCCAGACGTACGCCACCGAGTCGGGCGCGTACATCCGCGAGCACTTCTTCGGCGGGGACCAGCGGCTGCGCGCGATGGTCGAGAACATGACCGACCAGCAGATCCAGCACCTGGGCCGCGGCGGCCACGACCACAAGAAGGTGTACGCGGCGTACGCGGCGGCCAAGGCCCACAAGGGCCAGCCGACGGTGATCCTGGCGCAGACGGTCAAGGGCTGGACGCTCGGCCCGAACTTCGAGGGCCGCAACGCCACGCACCAGATGAAGAAGCTGACGGTCGACGACCTCAAGCGCTTCCGCGACCGGCTGCACATCCCGATCACGGACGCCCAGCTGGAGAGCGGCGCCCCGCCGTACTACCACCCGGGCCGCAATTCGCCCGAGATCCAGTACATGCACGACCAGCGCAGCGCGCTGGGCGGTTACGTGCCGACCCGGGTGGTGCGCGCCAAGCCGCTGCAGCTGCCGGACGAGAAGACGTACGCGGCGGCGAAGAAGGGCTCGGGACAGCAGTCGATCGCCACCACGATGGCCTTCGTCCGCATCCTGAAGGACCTGATGCGGGACAAGGAGATCGGCAAGCGCTTCGTGCTGATCGCGCCCGACGAATACCGCACCTTCGGCATGGACGCCTTCTTCCCGAGCGCCAAGATCTACAACCCGCTGGGCCAGCAGTACGAGGCGGTCGACCGCGACCTGCTGCTCGCCTACAAGGAGTCCCCGACCGGCCAGATGCTGCACGACGGCATCTCGGAGGCGGGCTGCACGGCCTCGCTGATCGCCGCGGGCTCGGCGTACGCGACGCACGGCGAGCCGCTGATCCCGGTCTACGTCTTCTACTCGATGTTCGGTTTCCAGCGCACCGGTGACCAGTTCTGGCAGATGGCCGACCAGCTGGCGCGCGGTTTCGTCCTGGGCGCGACCGCCGGCCGGACCACCCTGACGGGTGAGGGTCTCCAGCACGCCGACGGGCACTCCCTGCTGCTGGCGTCGACGAACCCGGGCTGCGTCGCGTACGACCCGGCCTACGGGTACGAGATCGCGCACATCGTCAAGGACGGTCTGCGGCGGATGTACGGGCCGGACGCCGAGGACGTCTTCTACTACCTGACGGTCTACAACGAGCCGATCCAGCACCCGGCCGAGCCGGCGGACGTCGACGTGGACGGCATCCTCAAGGGCATCCACCGGGTGTCCCAGGGCACCTCGGGCGCCGTCGGCGCGCAGATCCTGGCCTCGGGCGTGGCGGTGCCGTGGGCGCTGGAGGCCCAGCGGATCCTGGCGGCCGAGTGGAACGTACGGGCGGACGTCTGGTCGGCGACCTCCTGGAACGAGCTGCGCCGCGACGCCGTCGAGGCGGAGGAGCACAACCTGCTCCACCCGGAGGAGGAACAGCGCGTCCCGTACGTGACGCGGAAGCTGTCGGGCGCGGAGGGGCCGTTCGTGGCGGTCTCGGACTGGATGCGCGCGGTGCCGGACCAGATCGCGCGCTGGGTGCCGGGGACGTACACCTCGCTCGGCGCGGACGGCTTCGGCTTCGCCGACACGCGGGGCGCGGCGCGGCGCTTCTTCCACATCGACGCCCAGTCGGTGGTGCTGGCGACGCTCACCGAGCTGGCCCGTGAGGGCAAGGTCGACCGCTCGGTGCTGAAGCAGGCCGTCGACCGGTACCAGCTGCTGGACGTGGCGGCCGCCGACCCGGGCGCCGCCGGCGGCGACGCCTGACGTCCGACGCCTGACGTCCGCGGGGGGCCGCCGCACCGGGGCCCGCCGGGTGAGCCCCGTCCGGATGCCGGGCGGGGCTCACCCGTACCGGCGTCCGGGCCGGCCGCACCGCGGCCCGTCCGGCGGGCACCCGCGCCGGCGCGTTCCCTACGATGCTCCGCATGAAGGAAACCTCCCGCCAGCTGCTGTGGGAGCGGCGGAGCCAGACCCCGTTGCTCCTGCTCGCCATGGCATTCGCCGTGGCGTACGCGGTGCCGATCGTCGCCCCGGACGCGGAGCCGTCCGTGCACCGGGCGTGCACGTACGCGGAGTGGGCGGTCTGGGCCGCCTTCGCCGTCGACTACCTCGTGCGGCTGGGCCTCACGCGGGACCGGCGGCACTTCCTGCGCACGCACTGGCTGGACCTGGCCGCGGTGGTGCTGCCGCTGGTGCAGCCGCTGCGCCTGCTGCGGCTGGTGGCCACCTTGATGCTGGTGGGGCGGCGGGCGCGGATGGCCCCGCAGATCCGGCTGACCACGTACGTGGCGGGAGCCGTCGTGGGGCTGCTGATGTTCGGCTCGCTCGCGGTGCTGAGCGTGGAGCGGGACGCCCCCGACGGGAACATCAGGAACCTGGGCGACGCGGTGTGGTGGTCGTTCACCACGATGACCACGGTCGGGTACGGGGACCACTCCCCCACCACGGGTCTGGGCCGGGTCCTGGCGGTCGGGCTGATGCTGTCGGGGATCGCCCTGCTCGGTGTGGTGACCGCCAACATCGCCGCCTGGTTCATCGCCCGCTTCGAACGGGACGACCAGGTGGAGCGGCTCCAGCTCGCCGCGGTCCGGGAGCTCCAGGAGGAGGTACGGGCGCTGCGCGCCGAGGTCGCGCTGCTGGTCGGCGACGGCCGGGGCGCGGTGCCCGCTCCGGCCGCCGCCGGGTCCGCCCTCGAGGAGCCGGCGGGCGCTACCGTTCCCAGATCTTGAACGCCTTGATCTGGAAGGCGGACTGGGGCAGCCAGGTCCCGTCGCCCGGATAGGTCTGGAACTCCCCGGTCTCGGCGCACTCGGCCGACTGGTAGGTGGTCACGGGGCGCCCGGTCCGGTTGATCAGGGACTGGTAGGCGGGCCCGGCGGGCAGGGCGGTGCAGCTGTTGATGTCGAGCGTGCTCAGGTCGTGGACCTGCTTGGTGCCCTTGAAGTCCGGTTTCGCCCACAGGCACAGCTGCCCGGTGGCGCAGGGCGGCCCCGCGGCGTGGGCGCCGGTGGCGGTGCCCGGGACGAGGGTGGCGGCGGCCAGCAGGACGGCGGCGAGGGTGGTGGCGCGAGCGGTGCTCCACGTACGCATGACGGGGTCAACTCCTCCTTGACGGACGGGCCCCGGACCGTTTCCGGTGCTCCGTCGACACCACGCTGACCTGCGGCGACGGTGGTGCGGAAGGGGCTGCGGGCGGGTCCACCCTGATAGGCGACAGCCCCGCCGGAACCGTCCGGCGGGACTGCGGCGGGCGCGGGATTGACCGGCCCGTAACGCGGTCGCGGGCTGCTCAGATGTGGCCCGCGCCGCCCGCTCCGGCCTCGGCGTTCTGTCCGCGCTTGGTGAAGCAGGCCACGACCGCGGCGAGGACGGCGACGATCCCGGCGCAGGTGAAGGCCGTGCTCATGCCGGACACGAAGGTGTCGTGCGCGACGTCGGCGATGGTCCGCACCACCGCCTCGGGAGTGCCGGGCGGCACCGGGGCGATGCCGACCTGGACCCCCTTCGCGGCGAGGTCGAGCTGTTCGGGGGTGAGCGGGGGCAGTCCGGCGTCCTGCCAGTTGTCCCCGAAAGTGTCACTGACCTCGGCCGCCATGACCGCTCCGAGGACGGCGGTGCCGAGGCTTCCGCCGACCTGCATGGCGGCCTGCTGGAGGCCGCCCGCCACACCGGACAGCTCCAGCGGCGCGTTGCCGACGATGACCTCGGTGGCGCCGACCATGACGGGCGCGAGGCCGAGTCCGAGGAGGGCGAACCAGAGCGACATGGTGAGCGTGCCGGTGTCCGGGGTGAGCCGCGCCATCCCGAAGCAGGCGGCGGCGGTGGCGGCCATGCCGGAGACGAGCGGGACGCGCGGGCCCACCTTGGTGATGGCGGCGCCGGCCAGCGGCGAGCCGACGATCATCATGCCGGTGAGGGGCAGCAGGTGCAGGCCGCTGTCGACCGGGCTCATCCCGTGCACGTTCTGCAGGTAGAAGGTGACGAAGAACAGGCCGCCCATGAACGCGAAGGCCATCAGCACCATCAGCACGGTGCCGGCGGACAGCGGCAGCGAACGGAACATGCCGAGCGGGATCAGCGGCTCGGAGACCTTGGTCTCCCAGACGGCGAAGAGCACGAAGCACAGGACGGAAGCGCCGAGGAAGAGCAGGGTCCTGGTGTCGCCCCAGCCCCATTCGGCGGCCTTGATGAGGGCCCAGACCAGGGAGAACATCGCGGCCGACAGGAGCACGATGCCCGGCAGGTCGAAGGAGCGCGGGGCGTTCTCGGCGCGGTGGTCGAGCAGGATGAACAGGCCGAGGAGGAGCGCGACGACGCCGACCGGCACGTTGACGAAGAAGACGGACTGCCAGCTGACGTGCTCGACGAGCAGGCCGCCGACGATGGGACCGGCGGCGGTCGAGGCGCCGATGACCATGCCCCAGATGCCGATGGCCATGTTGAGCTTCTCGGCGGGGAAGGTCGCGCGCAGCAGGCCGAGGGCGGCGGGCATCAGCAGGGCGCCGAAAAGGCCCTGCGCGACACGGAAGCCGATGACGAGCCCGACGCCGGTCGACAGGCCGATGGCCGCCGAGGAGAGCGCGAAGCCCGCGATGCCGATGAGGAAGGTCTGGCGGTGTCCGAAGCGGTCGCCGAGCTTCCCGGCGGTGATCAGGGAGACCGCGAGGGCCAGCAGGTAGCCGTTGGTGATCCACTGGACCTCGGCGAGGCTGGCGCCGAGGTCCTGCTGGATGGCGGGGTTGGCGACGGCGACGATCGTGCCGTCGAGGGTGACCATCATGACCCCGACCGCCACGGCGAAGAGGGTCAGCCAGGGGTGACCGCGCAGTCCGGCGCGTGCCGGAGCCGGGTTTCGTTCCTTGTCGAGCGTGATCCGACCAGTCATGCGAGCAGATTAATGACAGCGTCTGACACTTCACAAACGGCTCAACGCGGCAGTGGCTGTCAGGTCGGTCACAGGTACCCTGACCGCTTACTCAGCGTCAGATCAGCCTCCCCCGTCAGCCACCTCCCACCCATGAGCCACGTCTCCCCACGTACAGAGAGGACCCCGCGGTGATGACCGACGAGCGGCCCGCCCCGGCGGCCGGACTGCGCGAGCGCAAGAAGCGGCGCACCCGGGACGCCCTGCTGCGCGCCGCCCTGCTCCTGTTCCTCTCCCAGGGCTACGAGCGGACCACGGTCGACGAGATCACCGACGCCGTCGAGGTCTCCCAGCGCACCTTCTTCCGCTACTTCGCCAACAAGGAGGAGGTCGCGTTCGCCGTCCAGGACCTGGTCGAGTCCCACTTCCTCGCCGCGCTGCGGGCCCGGCCAGCCGCCGAGGCCCCGCTGGAGGCCATGCGCAACGCGGTCCTCGCCGCCTGGGACACCGTCGAGGAGGCCATCTCCGACGTGGTGCCCGTCGACCTCTACATGCGCGGCTACCAGCTGATCGAGTCCACTCCGGCCCTGCTCGCCGTGCACCTGCGCCGCTCCACGGAGCTGGAGGAGGAGATCGCCCGGCTGATCGCCGCCCGCGAGGGGCTCGACCTGGACGCGGACCCGCGGCCCCGGGTGGCGGTGGCCGCGTTCTGCGGGGTGATGCGGGTCACCGGCCGGCTGTGGGGCCAGGGCGAGGACACCAGCGTGTCCGCGATCCGGCGGATGACCGGGGCCTACCTCGACCAGATCGGCCCCGCCCTGGCGGAGGACTGGGGCCGGGCGACCGCGGCGGGCTAGCCCGCCGTCGAAGTCCCGGGCCGCCGGCACCGCGTCGGGACACGCCGTACGGCCGGCGCCGGGCGCTCCCGTGGCGCCCCCGTCCGGGCCCGGAGCGGGCCGCCCGCGGCGGCAACGGAGCGTGACCGGCGGGGAGATGTGTCCCACGACCGGCCGTGAGCCCGGTCACCCGGGACGCCGCAGCCTCCAGCGGTCTCCTAGTCTGGCTCCAGTGAACCTGCCCGGCCGCCCCGCCCCCACCACCCCGGACGCCCCCGCGCGCCCCGCCGCCCTGCGCACCCTGCTCGCGCTCGCGGTCGTCTTCCTGATGCTGGCGACCACCGGCTGGACCGCCGTGCACCGTCCCGACACCGGGATCCAGGCACGGGCGGCCGAGCTCGTCGCGTGGGCCTCGGCCCGGGTGGAGGGGCAGGCCGTCCCGCCCGCCGACGCCCCCGTACGGACGGTCGCCCGCTTCTTCGCCGGCCTCGACGCCACCCAGCGGGCCCACCTCGCCGACGGCTACCCGCTCGTGGTCGGCAACCTCGACGGGGCACCCGCCGAGATCCGCTACCGGGCCAACCGCCGCGCCCTGGCGCAGGCCGCGCGGCTGGAGCGGGCCCGCGGCCGGGACGTCGCGCTGACCCCCGCCGACCGGGCCACCGCCGTCCGGCGCGCCCACCGGTTCGAGTCCCTCGCCGAACCCGGCCGGCAGATCCTCGTCTTCGACCCCACCGGCAGCGGCCTGGTGGCCGAGGTCTTCGGCGACCTCGGGGCGGCCCGCCGGGTCTCGGTGGTCGTCCCCGGCGTCGACACCGACGCACTCACCTTCGAGCGTTCCCAGCGCCGCCTCACCGCACCCGCCGGCATGGCGCGCTCCCTGTACGAGGCCGAGCTCGCGACCGCGCCGGCCGGCCGTACCGCCGTCATCGCCTGGGCCGGCTACACCGCCCCCACCGGGGTCGGCGTGGACGCCGCCACCGGCCGGCTCGCCGTGCAGGGCGCCGTACGCCTGGAGTCGCTGGCGGCGGCCCTGCCCGGGGACGCGAGCGTGGCCCTGTTCTGCCACAGCTACGGCTCGGTGGTGTGCGGAGTGGCCGCGCGCCGGCTGCCGGACCGGGTGACCGACCTGGTGGTGGCGGGCAGCCCCGGCATGCGCGCCGAGAACGCCGCCGCGCTGCACACTTCCGCCCGGGTCTGGGCCATGCGCGACGAGGGCGACTGGATCTCCGGCGTACCGCACGTGGAGGTCGGCGGGGTTGGCCACGGCGCGGACCCGGTGGCCCCGGAGTTCGGCTCGCGGCTGCTGTCCTCGGAGGGGGCCCGGAGCCACACCGGTTATTTCGAGCCAGGCACGGCCTCCCTGGACAACTTTGCCAAGATCGGAACCGGCGCCTTCGGTTCCGTCGCGTGCGCGAACGGCGGCGACGACTGCCGGCTCGGAATTTCCGGTACGCAGGGTGACTGACGGGGCCGCCCCCCGCCGCACACCCGTAGCAAGTCGAAAATCGGGCCGGACGACGAGGGGGACGCGCGGGGGCACGTCCCTTTACGATGTGCCGCATGGGTGACGTACTGGCCGGAAATCATGCCGTCTGGGAGTTCGACTCGGACTCGGTGCTCATCCGCTTCGCACGGGGGATGCGAACTCCACGGCTCTGGCACGCACTGGGCGAGCGCCGGATCCCCCTGGAGGCGTTGTCCGGGGTGAACGTGAGCGCCGCCGCCGGGGCGATGGGCCGGCGGGACACGGTGGTGCTGCGCGCCGATCCGCGCGCGGGGGCCGATCCGCTGATGGAGGCTGCCGCCGGGCAGCTGAAGGAGGGCTGCGACCCGTACCGCCTCGTGCTGCCCGGGGACCGGGCGCCGCAGGCCGTGGCCTTCGCCGACGCGCTGCGCGAGCGGCTGGGAGCAGGCTCCGACGAACCCGCCGACCGCTTCCTGGTCGAGGTGCCGCAGCCGCCGGTCCACCTGAAGGCGTACGACGCCCGGGTGGGCTTCGACGGCTCGGCGGTCACCTTCCACTGGTCGCGCACGGGGGCCAGCAGCGCCAAGTGGCGGGCCGGCGACCAGCGTTTCCCGCTGGGCGACCTGGCCGGCGTCGAGTGGGCCTCCCCGGACCGTCCCGGCGGCGGGTACCTGCGGCTGACGCTCCGGGACGCCGCCGGGGATCCCGGACCGCCGGACCACGACCTCGCCGCCGCGGTGTTCGGGGTCGGGTACGGGGCGGTGCACGAGTCCCTGCCGTTCGCGGCCGCCGTGCTCGCCGCGCTGCGCGAACGGGCCCCCGTGGCCTCGGTCCCGCGCCCCCGGGGGTCCGACGACCGGCTGACGCACCTGAGCGAGCTGCACAGCACCGGTCTGCTCACGGACGCCGAGTACGCCATGCTGCGGGACCGTTTCGCCGCCGGGGCCTGAGCCGCCGGCAACCCGGCCCGGGCCGGGGCACCGGCCCGGGCGGCGGCTCCAGCAGGGCCGGCTCCGCCCCGGTCAGGGTGATCCGGGTCGCGGCGGTGTTCTCCCGCAGCCGCTCCGGCCTGCGGGTGCCGGGGACCGGGACCACCGTCAGGCCGTGCACCGCCGCCCGCCGCTGCACCCACGCCAGCGCGACCACTCCGGCTGGACCGCCGCGATCGGGTGCACCGCGTACGCCTCGCGCAACTCGGGCCAGGGTGGTCCCGTCCCGGTGGGCGGCCACGAAGGGCGTCTCCCCGGAGAACTCGCTCATGCCCGTGCAGCCGAGGCCCTGGACGCCGACGACCGGCCCGGCCCGGCCCAGTGCGGCCCGCGCCAGCCGGGTGCCGTGCTCCGTCACGACCCCGCCGTGGTGCCCGTCGGTTTCCCCCCGTACATGTTGATCTTCACGTCGAGTACGCCGAGCGCGTCCGTCAGCTCCGCCAGCCGTGCCCGCACCTCGCGGCGCGTCCGTTCCAGCAGCTCGCGGCGCTCGTCGACGGTGTGCTCCCCCTCGCGGACGAGTTCGGCGTAGCGGACCATGTCCGCCACCGACATCCCGGTGGCCCGCAGCTTGCCCACGAAGGCCAGCCAGCCGAGGTCCTTGTCGGTGAACCGCCGCTGCCCCGAGTGGGAGCGGTCCACGTGCGGCATCAGGCCGATCCGCTCGTACCACCGCAGCGTGTGCTGGGTCAGCCCGGTCCTGGCCTCGACCTCGCTGATCGTGTACCGCGTCTGCGTCAGGCTCATGGCCCTACGCTAAAACCCTGGAGCGCACTCCAAGCAAGTAGGCTCGGCGGCATGGAGACCATGCAGAGCCTGCGGGCCATCGAGACCTGGCCGGTACCCGCCGCCGCGGCGGCCGTCGTACGCGCCGACGGGAGCCTGGCCGGCTCCCACGGGGACACGGCCCGGCGCTTCCCGCTCGCCTCGGTCACCAAGCTGCTCGCCGCGTACGCCGTCCTCGTCGCGTACGAGGAGGGGGCCCTGGAACTGGACGAGCCGGCCGGACCCGAGGGATCGACGGTCCGTCACCTGCTCGCGCACACCAGCGGTCTGGCCTTCGATGAGCACCGGGTGACGGCCCCGCCCGGGGAGCGCCGGCTGTACTCCAACGCCGGTTTCGAGGTGCTGGGCGACCACCTCGCCAAGGCCACCGGGATCCCCTTCGCCGAGTACCTGCACCAGGCCGTCTTCGAACCGCTGGGCATGACCTCCTCCAGCCTGGAGGGCTCCCCCGCCAAGGACGGCGTCTCCACGGTCGCCGACCTCGTGCGCTTCGCCGCGGAACTCCAGGCGCCCCGGTTGCTCGACGTCCGCACGGTCGCCGAGGCCACCTCCGTGGTGCACCCCGGCCTCAAGGGCGTCCTGCCGGGCTACGGGCACCAGTCCCCCAACGACTGGGGACTCGGCCTGGAGATCCGCGACGGCAAGTCCCCGCACTGGACCGGGCTGACGTCCTCCCCGCGCGCCTTCGGCCACTTCGGCCAGTCCGGCACGTTCCTGTGGGTGGACCCCGACGTGCGCGCCGCCTGCGTGGCGCTGACCGACCGGGCCTTCGGACCCTGGGCCGTGGAGGCCTGGACCCCGTTCACCGACGCGGTCCTCGCGGAGCTGCGCGGCCGCTAGCGGCTACGCGGGCAGCTCCCAGACCAGCAGCTCGCCCGGGGACCCGGCGGTGATCTCCAGGCCCTTCTCGCCGGTGATCCGCGCCGAGTCCCCGGGGCCCAGCTCCTGCCCGTCGAGCCGCAGGTCGCCGCGCACCACGTGCAGGTAGACCCGCTCCGCCTCCGGTACGGGGACCCGCTCGCCCGCGCCCGGCCGCCGGACGTGGAGCACCGCGCCCGCCGCGGGGACCTCGTACGGGGTGCCGTCCTCGATGCCCCGTACCACTTCGTACGCCGGCTCCCCGCCCGCGGTGAGCGGCGCGAGCCACATCTGCACGAACCGCAGCGGGACCGGGCCGTCGTTGCGCTCCACGTGCCGCGCCCCCGAGCCGGCGCCGAGCCGCTGGACGTCCCCGGGCCGGACCGTGCCGGTGTGCGTGCCGGTGCTGTCCTGGTGGGTGAGCTCGCCCTCCACCACCCAGGTGACGATCTCGGTGTGGCTGTGCGGGTGCTCGTCGAAGCCGGCGCCGGGCGCGAGGCTCTCCTCGTTGCAGGCCAGCACCGGTCCGAAGCGGATGTTGTCGGGGTCGTAGAAGGACCCGAAGGAGAAGGCGTGGCGGGTGGTGATCCCGGCGCCCGGATCCCCTCCCGCGTACCGGTCGGCGGCGCGGCGTACATCGATCATGCGGGCCACCGTAGCCGCCGCCGGGGGCCGGCGTGCGGACCCGAGTCCGAGCCGGGCCGCCGATAAGGCAGTCTTGTCCCGTGCCCCAACCCGAACGTGAGCAGCCCCCCGAGACGCGTCCCGCGCATCCGGTCCACCCGCACACCGCGACGCTGCGCCGACTGGAGAAGTCGTCCGGCCGGCTCGCCGCCAACGCCATCGCGCGGATGGACGAGAACCTGCCCTGGTACCGGGCGATGCCTCCGGAGAACCGGTCGTGGATCGGTCTGGTCGCACAGGCCGGCATCGCGGCCTTCACGGAGTGGTTCCGGCACCCGGAGACCCCGCAGGCCATCTCCACCGACGTCTTCGGGACCGCTCCGCGCGAGCTGACGCGGGCGATCACCCTGCGCCAGACCGTCGAGATGGTCCGTACGACGATCGAGGTCATGGAGGCCGCGATCGACGAGGTGGCGGCCCCGGGCGACGAGTCGATCCTGCGCGAGGCGCTGCTCGTGTACGCCCGGGAGATCGCCTTCGCTACGGCCCAGGTCTACGCCCAGGCCGCCGAGGCGCGTGGTGCGTGGGACGCCCGGCTGGAGTCCCTGGTCGTGAACGCCGTGCTGTCGGGCGAGGCCGACGAGGGCGCGCTGTCCCGGGCCGCGGCGCTCGGCTGGAACTCCCCGGAGCACGTCTGCGTGGTCCTGGGCACCGCCCCGGAGGGGGACAGCGAGCTGACGGTGGAGGCGATCCGCCGCGCGGCCCGCCACCACAAGCTCCAGGTGCTGACCGGGGTGCTCGGCGACCGCCTGGTGGTGATCGCGGGCGGCAGCGACAACCCGATGCAGGTGGCGAAGTCCCTGATCGGGCCGTTCGCGGCCGGTCCCGTGGTGGCGGGGCCGGTGGTCCCGGACCTGCTGAACGCGACGAAGTCGGCGCAGGCCGCGGCGGCCGGCCTGAAGGCCTGCACGGCCTGGCAGGACGCGCCGCGCCCGGTCCTGGCGGACGATCTCCTGCCCGAGCGCGCGATCGCCTCGGATCCCTCGGCCAGGGAGCAGCTGGTGGAGGAGATCTACAGACCGCTGGAGGAAGCGGGCTCGGCGCTGCTGGAAACGCTGAGTGTCTACCTGGAGCAGGCCAGCAGCCTGGAAGGGGCCGCGCGGATGCTGTTCGTGCACCCCAACACGGTGCGCTACCGGCTCCGACGTGTGACCGACGTCACCGGCTGGTCACCTTCGGACGTCCGTTCGGCGTTCACGCTGCGAATCGCCCTGATCCTGGGGCGTCTGGCCGACGGAGATCCGCAGTCCTAGACTTTTGTCGGACATCAACAATTACCCCGACCGTTCTTCGTCCCTGTCCCCACGGGCGGCGGAGACCATCCACAAGAGAGAGTGTGAGGGTGCTCGTACTCGTCGCTCCAGGCCAAGGCGCTCAGACGCCCGGCTTCCTGACTCCCTGGCTCGAACTCCCCGGCGCCGCCGAACGCGTCGCGGGGTGGTCCGACGCCATCGGGCTCGACCTCGCCCACTACGGCACGAACGCCGACGCGGACGAGATCCGCGACACGGCGGTGGCCCAGCCACTGCTGGTCGCGGCCGGGCTGCTGTCCGCTTCCGCGCTCGGTGCGCCGACGCCCTTCGGTGCCGTCGCGGGCCACAGCGTCGGTGAGATCACCGCCGCCGCCGTCGCCGGCGTACTGAGCGAGGGCGACGCGCTGTCCTTCGTCCGTACCCGCGGTCTGGGCATGGCCGAGGCCGCCGCCGTCACCGAGACGGGCATGGCCGCGGTGCTGGGCGGCGACCGTGACGTGGTCGTCGCTCACCTGGAGAAGCTGGGCCTGACCCCGGCCAACATCAACGGCGCGGGCCAGATCGTGGCCGCCGGCACCATGGAGCAGATCGCCGCTCTGGAGGCCGACAAGCCCGAAGGTTCCATGAAGGTCGTCGCCCTCAAGGTCGCGGGCGCCTTCCACACGCACCACATGGCCCCCGCGGTCGCCACCCTGGAGAAGGCCGCCGAGGCGCTCGCTCCGGCCGACCCGGCGCTGAAGTACGTTTCGAACAAGGACGGCCTCGTCGTCTCCTCGGGCGCCGACGTCGTCGCCCGTCTCGTGGGCCAGGTCGCGAACCCGGTCCGCTGGGACCTGTGCATGGAGACGTTCGCCGAACTGGGCGTCACCGGGATCATCGAGCTGTCCCCCGGCGGCACCCTGACGGGTCTGGCCAAGCGCGCGCTCAAGGGCGTGCCCAGCGTGGCGCTGAAGACGCCGGACGATCTCGACAAGGCCGCGGCGCTCGTCGCCGAGCAGACGGCCTGAGAGAAGGAGCCCACACAGCATGTCAAAGATCAAGCCGGCCAAGGGCTCCCCGTACGCCCGCATCCTCGGTGTCGGCGGCTACCGCCCGACCCGTGTGGTGCCCAACGAGGTCATCCTCGAGACGATCGACTCCTCCGACGAGTGGATCCGCTCCCGCTCCGGCATCGCGTCCCGGCACTGGGCCTCGCCCCAGGAGACCGTCGCCGCGATGTCGGTGGAGGCTTCCGGCAAGGCGCTCGCCGACGCCGGTGTCGCCCCCGAGCAGATCGGTGCGGTGATCGTCTCGACGGTCTCGCACTTCAAGCAGACCCCGGCCATCGCGACGGAGATCGCGCACCGGGTCGGCGCGGGCAAGCCGGCCGCGTTCGACATCTCGGCGGGCTGCGCCGGTTTCGGCTACGGCCTCACGCTCGCCAAGGGCATGGTGGTGGAGGGTTCCGCCGAGTACGTGCTCGTCATCGGCGTGGAGCGGCTCTCGGACCTGACCGACCTGGAGGACCGCGCGACGGCCTTCCTGTTCGGCGACGGCGCCGGTGCCGTGGTCGTCGGCCCCTCGGACGAGCCGGCCATCGGCCCCACGGTGTGGGGTTCGGAGGGCGACAAGTCCGAGACCATCAAGCAGACCGTGCCGTGGGACGAGTACCTCGGCAAGGACGGCGGCGAGAAGTTCCCGGCCATCACGCAGGAGGGCCAGGCGGTCTTCCGCTGGGCCGTCTTCGAGATGGCCAAGGTGGCCCAGCAGGCGCTCGACGCCGCCGGGATCACCCCGGATGACCTGGACGTCTTCATTCCGCACCAGGCCAACATGCGGATCATCGACTCGATGGTGAAGACTCTCAAGCTGCCGGAGCACGTCACGGTCGCCCGTGACGTGGAAACCACCGGCAACACGTCGGCCGCCTCGATCCCGCTCGCCATGGAGCGGCTCCTGGCGACCGGAGCGGCGAAGAGCGGCGACACCGCGCTCGTCATCGGCTTCGGGGCGGGGCTCGTCTACGCCGCGACGGTCGTTACCCTCCCCTAGGGCCCGGGATCACTTCCCGCCCTGATCCACCAGTTAGCTACAGAAGGAGCGCCACATGGCCGCCACGCAGGACGAAATCGTCGAGGGTCTCGCGGAGATCGTCAACGAGATCGCGGGCATCCCGGTCGAGGACGTCGAGATCGGCAAGTCCTTCACCGACGACCTGGACGTCGACTCGCTGTCCATGGTCGAGGTCGTCGTCGCCGCTGAAGAGCGCTTCGACGTGAAGATCCCCGACGAGGACGTCAAGAACCTCAAGACGGTCGGCGACGCCGCCGACTACATCCTGAAGCACCAGGCCTGAGCCTGACGAGCGTTTGTCGCCACCTGGCGGTGGCGCCGTGACAATTCAGCACCCCCTTAGACGTGGAGAAAGAATTCCTGTGAGCCCGACCAATCGCACCGTGGTCGTCACCGGTATCGGCGCAACCACTCCGCTGGGTGGCGACAGCGCTTCGACCTGGGAAGGTCTGCTCGCCGGCCGGTCCGGCGTCTCGCCCCTGGAGGGTGAGCGCTTCGCCGAACTGCCGGTCCGGATCGCCGCCCAGGCCGCCGTGGACCCGAGCGAGGTACTCCCCCGCCCGCTGGCCCGCAAGCTCGACCGCTCGGCGCAGTTCGCCCTCATCGCGGCCCGTGAGGCCTGGGCCGACGCGGGGTACACCGCCCCGGCCGGCGAGGACACGACCGTGGTCCCCGAGCGTCTGGGCACCGTGATCGCCTCCGGCATCGGGGGTGTCACCACCCTGCTCGACCAGTACGACGTACTGAAGGAGAAGGGTGTGCGCCGGGTCTCCCCGCACACCGTTCCCATGCTCATGCCGAACGGCCCCTCGGCCAACGTCGGCCTCGAGGTCAACGCCCGCGCCGGTGTGCACACCCCGGTCAGCGCGTGCGCGTCCGGCGCCGAGGCCATCGGCTACGCCGTGGAGATGATCCGTACCGGCCGTGCCGACGTGGTCGTCGCCGGCGGCACCGAGGCGGCGATCCACCCGCTGCCGATCGCGGCGTTCGCCAACATGATGGCGATGTCCAAAAACAACGAGAGCCCGACCACGGCCTCCCGCCCGTACGACAAGGCCCGCGACGGTTTCGTCCTCGGCGAGGGCGCCGGTGTCGTGGTCCTGGAGTCCGCCGAGCACGCCGCCAAGCGCGGCGCCCGCGTCTACTGCGAGGTGCTGGGCCAGGGCCTGTCCGCGGACAGCCACCACATCGCGCAGCCGGAGCCGACGGGCCGCGGTGTCGCGGCCGCCGTGCAGAACCTGCTCGACAACACGCAGATGGACCCGGCCGAGCTGGTCCACGTCAACGCGCACGCCACGTCCACCCCGCAGGGTGACACGGCGGAGCTGAAGGCGCTGCGCAAGGTCCTGGGCGACGACCTCGACCACGTGGCGATCTCGGCGACGAAGTCGATGACCGGTCACCTGCTGGGCGGCGCGGGCGGCATCGAGACCGTCGCGACCGTGCTGGCGCTGTACCACCGGATCGCCCCGCCGACGATCAACGTCGACGAGCTGGACGAGGACATCGACGCGGACATCGTCCGCGGCGAGCCCCGCAAGCTGCCCGTCGACGGCCCGATCTCCGCGATCAACAACTCCTTCGGCTTCGGCGGCCACAACGTCTCGCTGGCGTTCCGCACCGTTTAGTGCGCCTCAGCCGGCTCCGCTCTCGCGGACGTGTTTGCCCGCCGCTCTGGCTGCTCCATTGATGGTCGCGGTGTTCGTCGTCTCGAACACCGCGCCCGGTACGACGAAGGCCCACCCGGACACCGGGTGGGCCTTCGTCGTACCGGGCGGCTAGACCACCTGGTGGAGCCAGCGGACCGGGGCGCCTTCGCCGGCGTAGCGGAAGGGCTCCAGCTCGTCGTCCCAGGGCTTGCCGAGCAGTTTGGCGATCTCCGCCTCCAGGTCGGTCTCGCCGCGCGCGGACCGGGCGAGCGCGGCACGCAGCCGGTCCTCGGGGATCAGGATGTCGCCGTGCATGCCGGTGACGGCGTGGTAGATGCCGAGCTCCGGGGTCGAGCTGTAGCGCTCGCCCTCGGCGGTCGGGCAGGGTTCGGCGGTCACCTCGAAGCGGAGCAGGTGCCAGCCGCGCAGGGCGGAGGCGAGTTTCGAGGCGGTCCCCGCCTCGGCCTGCCAGGAGAACTCGGCTCTCCAGGTACCGGGGGATGCGGGCTGCCTGATCCAGTCGAGGTTCACCCGCACCCCGAGCACGCCCGCTACGGCCCATTCCACGTGCGGGCAGAGCGCACGCGGTGCGGAATGCACGTACAGGACTCCACGTGTCGTCACCTGGACCTCCAGTATGGGACGAGGTCGGGAATAATCTCCAGAAAACGGACAGTATGTGACGTGATGTAATGTAACGGAAATTATTTGACATTGCGCTACGGCACATGCGGCCGAAACGCCACGGGAAAAAGCTACCGTGCGCGAGGGGTCATGGTGTGACGTACGGTCGCTCCAAGACCCGTAAACCCAGAGCATTCACTCAGCAGGACGCCCCTGGAGGACCGGGGGCGACGAGGGAGGACCAACCCCATGCGCTCCACCGCCGCCCGCCGTCGTGCACGCCGGTCCGCGGGCGTGGCGGTGGCCGTCCTGGCCGCGACGGTCACGGGCTGTGACTCCGGCGGTCCGCCGGCCGGCGGTGAGCGGGGGGCGCAGGCCGCGCCGCGCTGGAACACCGCGCCCGCCTCGGTCGCCGCCGTCGGCGACTCCATCACCCGCGGCTTCGACGCCTGTTCGGTGCTGGCCGACTGCCCCGAGGTCTCCTGGGCCACCGGCAGCGATCCCGCCGTCCGCTCCCTGGCCGCCCGGCTGCTGGGCGACTCCGAGGTGCCCGCGCGCAGCTGGAACTACGCCGTCACCGGCTCGCGGATGGCGGACCTCCCGGGACAGCTGGCGCTGGCGGCCCGGCACAAGCCCGGCCTGGTCACGGTCATGGTCGGCTCGAACGACGCCTGCCGGCCCACGGTTTCTTCGATGACCCCGGTGGCGGAGTTCCGCGCCGGCTTCGAGCGTGCCCTGAAGGAGCTGCGGAGCGCGTCGCCCGAGTCGCAGGTGTACGTGTCCTCCGTGCCGGACCTCCAGCGGTTGTGGGAGCAGGGCAAGGACGTCCCCGTCGTACGGCAGGTCTGGAAACTGGGGATCTGTCAGTCCATGCTGGCCGACCCGCTGTCGGCCGAGGCGGTGGCGACCGCCCGCCGGGAGAAGGTGCGGGCCCGGGTGGTCGAGTACAACGAGGTGCTGCGCGAGGTCTGCGCGACGGACACGCTGTGCCGCTACGACGGCGGCGCCGTCTTCCAGTACCCCTTCGGGGCGGACCAGCTGAGCCGCTGGGACTGGTTCCACCCGGGCCGGGACGGGCAGGCGCGGCTCGCGGAACTCGCGCACCGACAGGTGACGGCGGCGGCGCCGCCACGTTGACGCGCACCGGCCCGGGGGCGGTCCCAGGGGCCTCCCCCGGCCCGGTGCACGGGTCTTTTCCGGCCACATCCGCGCTGCGGCGTGTCGTGCCGTCCCGCCGTCACGGGCCGAGGGTCGCCGTCAGCCGGGTGTCTGCGTACGAGCGGCCCGCGCGGACCTGGTGGCTGCCGCCGGTCCGCCGCCAGCCGCACGCGTCCTCGTCCCAGACCTCGAAGGCCCGGGCGGGCAGCTCGATCTCCGCCTCGACGCTTTCCCCGGGCCCGCCCTCCACGCCCGCGAAGCCGGCCAGCCGGCTCGCCGCGCGCCCGTCCGGGTCGGCGAGGGGCGCCAGGTAGACCTGGACCACCTCGCGGCCCCGCCGGGTCCCGGTGTTGGTGAGACGGACCCGGACCCGGTCGGCGGCCGCCTCCAGGGACTCGTACGCCCAGTCCGTGTAGCCGAGGCCGTGCCCGAAGGGGTAGGCCGGCGTCACCCCCCGGGCCTCGTACGCCCGGTAGCCGATCAGCAGCCCCTCGCGGTACTCCAGCCGCCCGTCGGCGGGGACGACCTCGGTGACGGGCGCGTCGGCGAGGGCGGCGGGCCAGGTGGTGGGCAGCCGCCCGCCGGGCTCGCTCACCCCGAGGAGTACGTCGGCCAGCGCGGCCCCGCCCTCCTGCCCGGGGAACCAGGTCAGCAGCACGGCGGCGACGTCCTCGCGCCAGGGCAGCTCGACGGGGGAGCCCGCGTTGACCACGACCACGGTGTTCGGGTTGGCGGCGGCGACGGCCCGCACGAGGTCGTCCTGGCGGCCGGGCAGGGCGAGGTCCGCGCGGTCGAAGCCCTCGGACTCCACCCGCTCGGTGGTGGCGACGACCACGACGGCCGTGTCGGCGGCGCGCGCGGCCCCCACCGCTTCGGCGATCAGCTCGTCGGCGTCGCGCCGCGGCCCGAGGTGGAGCAGAGAGAACACCACCGCCCGCAGGGGCAGCGCGCCCATGTCGGGGACCCGGTAGGTCAGCGACACCCCGACCGGTTCGCCCTCGGTGAGGACGGCCCGGGCGCGCTCCCTGGGCGCTCCGAGGAAGGCCTCGAAGGGGTCGGTCTCGTCGCCCGTCTCCTGGACGCCCTCCCAGAGGGTGCGGCCGTCGACGGCGAGGGTGAAGGCGCCGAGTCCGCGGGTGCCGAAGGCGTGCTCGCCGCTCTCGCGCGGCAGGTAGGTGCCGGTCACCTCGACGGTGGCCATCGTCTCGTAGGAGGCCCCCTCGGGCAGGTCCTCGCCGATCCACTGGACCTGACCGCTCGGCAGGGTGGCCTCGCCGATGACGGCCCCGGAGGCGTCCCGGCAGACGGCGCGCAGCTCGAAGCCCTGTCCGGCGGGGACGAGTTCGTCGCTCGGGTCGGCGCCGACGGCGAAGGTGAGGGCGCCTTCGGGCAGCGCGGCGGTGAGCCCGTCGAGCGGGGACACCACCCGCTCGGGGAAGACGGTCGCGGATCCGCCTCCGAGGACGCGGGCGTCACGGGCGGCGGCGCCGATCAGGGCGACGGTGCGGCCGGGGCCGGCGTCCAGTGGCAGGGCGCCGGCTTCGTTGCGTACGAGGACGGCGCCGCGGGCGGCCAGCTCGCGGGCCAGCGCCTGTCCGTCGAGCGGGGCGGGCGGTTCCGCGACGGCGGCGGGGGCACCCTCGAGGAGACCCACGCGGGCGGCGAGGCGCAGGACGTTGCGCACGGCCCCGTCGACGGCGGCTTCGGGGACCTCCCCGGAGCGGACGGCCTCGGCGAGGGCGGGCCCGTAGACGGTCCGCGGGCCGGGCATGGCGACGTCGAGGCCGCCGAGGAGGCACCCCGTGGTGGAACGGGCGGCCGTCCAGTCGGAGACGTTGCAGCCGTCGAAGCCCCACTCGGCGCGCAGGACCTCGTTCACCAGTTGCCGGTGCTCGGTCATGGTGGTGCCGTTGACGCGGTTGTAGGCGGTCATGACGCCCCAGGGGCGGGCGTTCCTGACGATGGCCTCGAAGGGCGCGAGGTAGACCTCGCGCAGCGGGCGCGCGGCGATGACGTTGTCGACGGTGAAGCGCTCGGTCTCGGCGTCGTTGCCGACGAAGTGTTTGACGGTCGTGGCGACCCCGCCGTCCTGGACGCCGCTGACGTAACCGCTGCCGATGGCGCCGGTGAGGTACGGGTCCTCGGAGTAGCACTCGAAGTGGCGGCCGCCCAGCGGGGAGCGGTGCAGGTTGACGGTGGGGGCGAGGAGGACGTGCACGCCCTTGCGGCGGGCCTCCTGGGCGAGGAACCGGCCGGCGCGGCGGGCGAGCGCGGGGTCCCAGGCGGCGGCGAGGGCGGTCGGGGAGGGCAGCGCGACCGAGGGGTCGTCGGCGGTCCAGCGCACGCCCCTGACCCCGACGGGGCCGTCGGACATGACCAGGGACCCGAGTCCGATCCCGGGGAGGGCGGGCAGGGACCACATGTCCTGCCCGGCCAGCAGGCGGGCCTTGGTGTCGAGGTCGAGCTTGCCCAGCGCGGCCTCCACGGCGTCCTCGCGTGCCCGGTCGTCGCGGTCGTCGCGGTCGTCACGGTCCTCGCGGTTCCCGGCGTGCCCGGGGGCTTCGCGGTCCTCGCGTGGCTGATCGGCATCGGTCACGGCCGTGGCTCCTCGTCGGTGTGCGTGCGCGTGCGGTGCGGACGGCCCCCATCGTGGACCCGAGACCTGTAACGCGGTAGGTCTCGTGATGCTTTCGTGACTTCACCATGCCGTACGGTCCTGCTGGCGGGTGTGAAGCGGAAGGAGCGCCGGGCGATGGCCAGAGCGAAGAGCGAAGAGCGGCGCGGCGAGATCGTCCGCGCGGCGGTCGAGGTGATCGCCGCGCGCGGCTACCGGGGCGCTTCCCTGGGGTCCGTCGCCGAACGCGTGGGCCTGACCCAGCAGGGACTGCTGCACTACTTCCCCACCAAGGAGGCCCTGCTCGTCGCGGTCCTGGAGGAGCGGGACCGCTGGGACACCGGCGGCGGCTCCCGCGCGGCCGCCGACGCCTGGCGCCTGGACCTGCTGGAGTCGCTGGTGGAGTACAACGCCATGCGCCCCGGCATCGTGCAGACCTTCTCGGCGCTGCTCGGCGAGAGCGTCACCGACGGCCATCCGGCCCGCGCCTTCTTCACCGAGCGGTACGCGCAGGTGCGGGCGGAGATGGCCACGCTGCTGCGCGCGGAGTTCGGTGCGCGCCTCCCCTCCGGCCTCACCCCGGAGGAGGCCGCTCCGCTGCTCACGGCGGTGATGGACGGCCTCCAGTACCAGTGGCTGCTCGCCCCGGAATCGGTGGACATGCCCGCCGCGTTCCGCTCCTTCCTCACCCTGCTGAGGGGTCCGGGCGCATAGCCGACCCGTCCTGCCGGGCATCCTGTCCCCGAACTCCGAGCGGGGGGACACACGATGGAGTCACTGGATCCGGACATCGCGGCACGCGAGACGAGGCCTCTGGGGCAGGAGGGACTGGAGAGGCCTGAGAGGCCCGAGAGGCCTGAGAAGCCTGAGAAGCCTGAGAAGAAGGTCGCATGGTCGGAGCTGTTCTTCGACCTGGTGCTGGTCTTCGCCGTCACCCAGGTCTCCGCCCTGCTGCACCACGACCACGGGTGGGCCGGCACCGGCCGCGCCCTGATCGTCTTCGTACCCGTCTACTGGGTGTGGGTGGGCAACACCGTCCACGCCAACACCCATGACGCGGACCGGCCGCTGAACCGGATCGCCCTCTTCGCGGCCGGGCTGTGCGGCCTGCTGATGGCCCTGGCCCTGCCCGAGGCCTTCGGCGACCGCGGGCTCCTCCTCGCCGGCGCCTACTTCTGCGCCCGCCTGGTGCTCGCCGCGCTCGCGCACGGCCGCAGCCGCCGCCTCCGGCCCACCCCGGTGACCCTGTCGGTGCTGATCAGCGGCCCGCTGATGCTGGCCGGCGCCCTCCTCGACGGCGGACTCCGCGTCGCGCTGTGGGCCCTGGCCGCCGCCGTGGACCTGGCCGCGCCCCGGCTGACGCGCTCCGCCATGGTCCGGCTGAACCTCGACTCGGGCCATCTCGCCGAGCGGTTCGGCCTGTTCGTGATGATCGCGCTGGGCGAGTCGATCGTCGCGGTCGGCGCCCCGGTCGCCGCCGCCCCCGAGCTGGGCACCGGCTCCCTGGCGGCCGTCGCCGTGGCCTTCGTCCTCGTCTGCGGTCTGTGGTGGGTGTACTTCCACCTCGCCGCCGGAGCCGTCCGGCACGGACTGGAGACCGCGGCCGTACGGGCGGACGTGGCCCGGCAGGTCCTCTCGTACGGGCACCTCTCGCTGATCGCCTCGGTCATCGCGGTGGCCGTCGGCATGGCCGAGGCCGTCGCCCATCCCGGGACGCGGCTCCCGGCCGGCGTCGCCGCCCTCCTCCACGGGGGGTGCGCCCTCTTCCTCGCCACCTTCGGCTACACCCGCTGGTACCTGTTCCGCTCCTGGTCGGTGACCCGGCTGGCGGCCGCCGCGGCCGTCCTGGCCCTGCTGCCGGTGGCCGTCCTGCTGCCCTCCCTCGGGGCCCTCGGCCTGCTGACCCTCGTGGTCACCGTCCTGAACCTGGTGGAGCTGGGCCTGGTGCGCCGCCGGGACCGGCTCCCGGGCGGCCGGGGCGGGGAGGCGGCCGAGGGGCTGGCATCCTGAGTCCATGAAGATCGCCGCCGCCCAGCTGACCTGCGTTCCCGCCGACGTCTCCGCCAACGCCGCGGCCGCCGCCGCCCTCGCCGTCCGGGCGCGCGGACAGGGCGCGGAGCTGGTGGTGTTCCCGGAGTTCACGCTCACCGGGTACGAGCTGGACGCCCTCGCCGACGACCCCGGCCTGTGGCTGGCCGACGCCGAGGACCCCCGCCTGGACGGGCTGCGCTCCACCGGCACGGCGGTGGCCGTCAACGTCGCCCTGCGCACCGGCGGGCCGCTGCCCGCCATCGCGACGCTGGTGTACGGCGCGGACGGCGGACACCTGGCGACGTACGCCAAGCAGCACCTCTACCAGCACGAACGGGGCGCCTTCGCCGCGGGCACCGCCGACGGCCGCTTCGAACTCGGCGGCATCCGCTTCTCGCTGGGCGTCTGCTTCGACAACCACTTCCCCGAGCTGGCCGGCCGGGCCGCGGCCGACGGCTGCGCGGTGCACCTGGCGAGTTCCCTGTACGGCACGGGCGACGGGATCGCCGAGCGGGCGAGCGTGTACCCCGGGATCGCGAAGGAGCACGGCCTGTACGTGGTCCTGGCCAACCACGTCGGCCCGGCGGGCCCGTGGACGGGCTGCGGCGGCGCGGCGGTATGGGCCCCGGACGGCGCCCTGCTGGCCGAGGCCGGCGACCGCGGCCCGGACGTGGTCACGGTCGAGGTCCCCGCCTGACGTCCGGCCGCCTGACGTCCGGCCGCCCGGCGGCCTGCCCAGGCGGCATCCCCCCGGCTCAGGCGGAGTCCGGGAGGAGGTGCTTGGCGCCCCACTCGCCCAGGGCCTCCAGGGCCCCGTTCAGCTCCTCGCCGAGCGGAGTCAGGGAGTACTCCACGCGCGGCGGGACCTCGTCGTACACCTCCCGGCGGACTATGCCGTCGGTCTCCAGCTCGCGCAGCTGCGCCGCGAGCACCTTCTCCGACACCCCGGGGACGAGCCGCCGCAGCTCGCCGAAGCGGCGCCGCGGGCAACGCTCCAGCTCCCACAGGAGCGAGACCTTCCACTTGCCCTCGATCACGGACATCGCCGCGGCGATCCCGCAGTGGTCCGCCCCGGGCCGGCCTGTCACCGCCATCACGTACTCCCCTCCCACCTGCTCGCTCACCTCGGGGTAACCACCCACTCCGAAGTGCGTACTTGAGCGCGTCACCGCCCGCCACCAGGCTAAACGGCATGACCGACACACACGTGACGAAGCGTCCGCTCACCCTGCTCGGACTCGGCGACATGGGCACCGCCCTCGCCCGCACCTGGCTCGCCGCCGGGCACCCCCTGACCGTCTGGAACCGCACCGCCGCCAAGGCCGCCGCCCTGGCCCCCGAGGGCGCGGCCGTCGCCGAGAGCCCCGCCGCGGCCGTCGCCGCGAACACCCTCGTCGTGCTCTGCCTGCTGGACGACGCCAGCATCGGATCCGCCCTGGACGGCGTCGACCTGGCCGGCAAGGACCTGGTCAACCTCACCACCGGCACCCCCGCCGAGGGGCGGGCGCGGGCCGCCTGGGCCCAGGAGCGCGGTGCCCGCTTCGTGGACGCCGGGATCATGGCGACGCCGGACATGATCGGCACGCCCGCTTCCGGGGGGTACGTGCTCTACAGCGGCTCCCGCTCCCTCTTCGACACCCACCGGGCCGCCCTGGAGGTCCCGGCCGGCGCCCGCTTCGTCGGCGAGGACCCGGGGCACGCCGCGCTGCACGACGTGGCGCTGCTCAGCGCGATGTACGGCATGTTCGCGGGGATCTCGCACGCCTACGCGCTGATCGAGGGCGAGGGCATCGCCCCCAAGGACCTGGCGCCGCTGCTGTCCGAGTGGCTGGGCGCGATGGGCTTCTTCGTCGGCAACGCCGCGGAGCGGCTGACCTCGCGGGACTTCACCAGTGAGGTGGTGTCCAACCTGGCCATGCAGGTCGCCGCCAGCGGCACGCTGCTGCGCACCGCCGCCGACCAGGGGGTCAGCGCCGAGCTGATCAGCCCGTACCTGGACCTGATGCGCGAGCGGCTGGAGGCCGACCCGGCGGCCCACGGCGGCGAGGACACCGTCGCGGCGCTCACCCTGCTGCGGCGGCGGTAGCCGCGCCTCGGCCGGCGGGACCCCGCGGGGGCCGGGCCCGGTCAGCCCTGGGCGTAGGGGTTGGGGGGCTGGCCGTAGGGGTTCGGGGGCTGGCCGTAGGACTGGCCGGGACCCTGGCCGTGGGGCCGGCCGTACGGGCCCTGGCCGTACGGGCCCTGGCCGGGCCGCGGGTCGCCGCCGTCCTCCCCGTCCTCCGTGGCACCGGCAGAGTCGGCGGAGTCGGCGCCCACCAGCTCCCGCGCCATCAGGGTCGCCCCCGCCACCGCGCCCGGCATCAGGAAGACCGCGACGAACGGGATCAGGAACGCCAGCACCAGCGGCACGCCGAAGCCCAGGGCCTGCGCCCGCCGCCCGCGCAGCAGGACCAGCTGCTCGGCCAGGTCCACCCGGCGCCGCTGGAGCGCGACGGAGGTGAGCTCCTGGGTGAGGAAGAAGCCCGAGACGCAGAACCCGATCACCGGCACCACGGTCTGTCCGATGACGGGAACGAACCCGAGGGCGAAGAGCAGGATCCCGTACAGCACCACCCGTACCAGCAGCCGCACGCTGTCCCGGGCGGAGACCCACAGGTCCTCCCAGAACGAGCGCCCCGATTCGGGGACCTCCCCGCCCTCGGTCCGGTCGACCTGCTCGGAGAGGGACTCGTAGAAGGGCTGCCCGACCAGCAGGGTCACGGCGGTGAAGGTGATCACCGAGAGGAAGAGCCCGAGGGAGAGGGTCACGGCGGTCAGGAAGCCGCGGAACAGGCCCAGCCAGGGCGAGGACCAGTCCGAGGCGAAGGGCGTGGCCCATTCGACGAAGTCGTCGGCGCCGTAGAGGAGGCCGGCGAGCGCGGCCGCGTACAGCGCCAGCGCGACGAGGCCCGGCAGCAGGCCGAAGCCCAGCCAGCGGCCGTTCCGGAACACCCATTTCTGTCCGGCCAACAGGTACCGGAAACCCCCCGCAAGATCACGCATGGGGCCAGTTTATGGGGCCGGGTACGGCGAAGGCCGCACCCCGCGGGGGGTGCGGCCTTCACCAGGCGTGCGACGCGGTCAGGCGACGTTCAGCTCGACCGTGATGTTGCCGCGGGTGGCCTTGGAGTACGGGCAGATCTGGTCGGCCTTCTCGACCAGGTCCTTGGCGGTCGCGGCGTCCACGGTCGGGATCGAGGCCGTGAGCTTGACGATGATGCCGAAGCCGTCGTCGTTCTTGCCGATGCCGACCTCGGCGGTCACGGTGGAGCCGGTGACGTCGAGGTTCTCGTTGCGCGCGGCGACGCTGAGGGCACCCTGGAAGCAGGCGCTGTAGCCGGCGGCGAACAGCTGCTCCGGGTTGGTGCCGGCGCCGCTGCCGCCGAGCTCCTTCGGCGGGTTCACGACGACGTCGAGCTGGCCGTCGTTGGTGGCGACGCGGCCGTCACGGCCGTTCTCGGCGGTGGCGACGGCCGTGTACGCGACGTCGGTCTGCGTGATGGACATGAAGTACTTCCTCCAGATGAATCGCCGCGATGCGCGCCCACGATCGCGACGGTCGTGGAGTGAGCCTAACCGGTGAAAGAAACGATCATCTTTCCGGTGTTCTCTCCGCGCAGCATTCCGAGGAAGGCGTCGGTGGCGTTCTCCACGCCCTCGACGACCGTCTCGTCGTAGCGGAGCTCCCCGGAGGCCAGCCAGCCGGCCACGTCCTTGACGAACTGCTGCTGCAGTCCGTAGTGGTCGCCGACGAGGATGCCCTGGAGGCGCAGCCGCTTGCCGATGACCATCATGAGGTTGCGCGGGCCGGGGGCCGCCTCGGTGTCGTTGTAGCCCGCGATGGCGCCGCAGAGGGTGGCGCGTCCGTGGACGTTCATGCTGGTCACGGCGGCCTCGAGGTGGTCGCCGCCGACGTTGTCGAAGTAGACGTCGATGCCGTCGGGGGCGGCCGCGGGCAGCTGCTCGGCGACGGGGGCGTTCTTGTAGTTGAAGGCGGCGTCGAAGCCGTACTTCTCCGTGAGCAGCGTCACCTTCTCGTCCGAGCCGGCGGAGCCGATCACCCGGGAGGCGCCCTTGATCCGCGCGAACTGGCCGACGAGGCTGCCGACCGCGCCCGCCGCGCCGGAGACGAAGACGGAGTCGCCCTCCTTGAAGGAGGCGACCTCGAAGAGGCCCGCGTAGGCGGTCAGGCCCGGCATGCCGAGGACGCCGAGGTAGGCGGAGAGCGGGGCGAGGGCGGCGTCGACCTTGACGGCCTGTCCGGCGTCCACCTCGGCGTACTCGCGCCAGCCCAGCATGTGCAGGACGTGGTCACCGGCCTGGAAGCCCTCGGCGCTGGAGGCGACGACCTCGCCGACGGCGCCGCCCTGCATCGGCTCGTCGAGCTGGAAGGGCGCGATGTAGGACTTCGTGTCGTTCATCCGGCCGCGCATGTAGGGGTCCACGGACATGTGCAGGTTGCGGACCAGGATCCGGCCGGGGGCGGGCTCGGCGGAGACGGGCACCTCGCGCAGGGCGAAGTCCTCGGCCACGGGCCAGCCCTGCGGGCGGCGGACGAGGTGCCACTCGCGGCTGACGGCGGGGATCTGAGACATGAGGGACTCCAGGGGAACGAAGATTTACTTCAGAACGTGAAACAACCATGCGCCTGGATATTTCATGTTGTCAAGTAAACCGTTACGCTGGAGCCATGCCCAGTCGTCGCGCAGACCCAGTGACCGTCGAGGTCGTCGAACTCATCGGCGATGTCGTGGCCCGCTACCACATGGAGTACGAGGAGGCGGCCGCCCGCCACCAGCTCACCGGTGCCCAGGCCAAGGTGCTGAACCTGCTCTCGATGGAGCCGCTGCCCATGCGGCACATCGCGCAGAAGCTGCGCTGCGAGCCCTCGAACGTGACCGGCATCATCGACCGGCTGGAGACCCGCGGCCTGGTCGAACGCCGCCCGGACCCGGCCGACCGCCGGGTGAAGCTGGCCGCGCCCACCGAGGAGGGCGTCGCGACCGCCGAGCGGCTGCGCGAGTCGCTGGACTTCGCGCGCGAGCCGCTGGCCGGGCTCTCGGCGGAGCAGCGCACGGCGCTGCGGGACCTGCTCAGGCGGATGCTGGGCTGAGCGGTCAGGGGGCGCCGTAAGGGCCGGACGCCGCACGGGCCGGACGCCGCACGGACCGGACGCCGCACCGGCCGGGGTTGCGGCACGGACCGGGGAATGCCCTACGGCCGGAGGTGCCGCACCGGCCGTGGGGCCCGGTCAGCAGAAGAACCAGAACACGCAGGTCTCGGTCGGCTTCGGCTTCGGCTTGCCCGTCGTGCTCGTCGGGCTCGGCCGGGTGGGCTGCGACGAGCCGGTGGGGCCCGGCGCGGGCTGCCCCGGCTGGGTCGGCCTTACGGACGCCCCGCTGCTGGAAGCTTTCTGCGAGGGGGTCGCCGCCGAGGCGGAGGCGCTCGCACTCACCGACGGCTGCGCCGACCCGCTCGGGCTCCCGCTGGGCCGGGCCGCCTTCGCCGCCCCGCCGGAGCCCTTCGGCAGGACCGGCGGCACGGCGGGCCCCCCGCTGGGCAGCGGGTCCGGCTGCTTCGGCCCGTCGTCGGTCAGCACCACCTTGTCCGCCCGGTCGGCGCCCTCGTCGTCGGCCACGATCCGGGCCACGGCGATCGAGCCCCCGGTCGCCAGCACCAGACCCAGCCCGAGCGCGAGCACACCCCGGCCCCGTCTGCGGCGGGTGGCGGCGCGCTTGCGGGTGCCCGCGCGGCCCTCGTGGGGGCCCGACAGCACGACCAGCGAATCGGCGAACACCTCCGCCAGCGCGGGCTGCGGCTCGGGGCCGGGGGACGGCACGCTCGGCGCGGCGACCACCAGGTGCTCGGCCGGGGTTCCGCACCCGGCGCAGGCGAGCGCGCCGTTGAGGTGCCTCTGACAGGCGGGGCAGAAGTAGTTCATGGCGACCGCAGGCTATGCGGTCCCCGGCAACATAAGCATTCCGGGAAGGTAAGGATCCTGTGTGGAATCGTTACTTCCATGACAGCGACTCCGACTCCGGGGCGCCCGGGATCCTTCGGGCCGGCCGCCTTCCAGCTGGTGCTGCTGCGCCGGATGGCGGACTTCCAGCCCGGCCTGGCCGAGGAGGCCCGGCTGCGCCTCGGCGCGACCCTCGCGGAGCAGCGGGAGGCCAACCGGCGCTGGCAGGCGATGGTCCGCTCCCCCAGGTCGCGCGGTGCCCTGGCGCGTTACCGGTCGGTGCTCGGACCGCCGGAGTCCGTGGAGCGGCGAACCATCGGCGACCTGGAGTGCGAGGCCCTGCTGTGGCCGGTGCCGCTGTGGCCGGAGCTCCGGTTCGAGGTGCTGGCCGCGCCGGACGGGGCGGTGTGGAACGACTGGCTGGTCCGGGCCCCGGGCGCGCGGGGACCCGTACTGGAGACGGCCGGTGACCTGCGGCCCTGGTCGGCAACGGTGGACGAGGTCGCGCGCGCCTTCGCGCCGGCCCGGCCGATGGAGGGCACGGCGCCGACGCGCTGGCGGCTCGCGTTCACCGCGTCGGGCCGGCCGCTGGTGGCGGAGTTCACGTACGGGCTGCTCCAGCGGGTGCAGGAGGCGTAGGGGCCGGCAGGGGTCGGGGCCGCCGCCTCCGGTCAGTTCCGCAGGAAGGCGCGGACTCCGGCCGAGGTGGCGTCGTCGCCGAGCAGGTCGTTGTGCTCCAGGCAGCCGACCGGCGTGTTGAGGGCCCCGGCGAGCGGAACGCTGCTGTCGGGGTTGACCACCTCGTCGCACTCCGACCAGAAGGTGGCGTACCTGACCGCGCCCGGGGTCTCGTCACCGGCGGCGAGGTTCTTCGTCACGTACGAGCCCGGGGTCATGTCGCGACAGGCCTGGTCCCACAGTGCGCAGGCCCAGGCGGTGGAGGTGCCGTGGTTGGGGCCCGCCAGCGAGACCCAGTGGTCCACGGCCGCGTCGCCGCCGCCGTACTTGACGTACCAGCGGCTGACGAGCGAGCCGAAGGAGTGTCCGACGAGGTCCACGCGGGCGGCGCCGGTCTGCCGGCGGACCTGGTCGACGTAGGCGGCGAGGCGTCCGGAGAGGACCTCGTTGACGGACTGGTGGGTGTCGTAGCCGAAGGAGAAGAGCTCGGAGTCGGCGTACCCGTCGGCCCTGAGGTCCTCGCGCAGGGACCCCCAGACCCCCGGGTCGGCGTTGTAGCCGTGTACGAAGACCACCGGATTGCGGGCGGCGGCGCCGTCGGCCGCCCCGGGGGCGGCGGCCCGGGCCGGAACGGGTGCCAGGAGGACCGGGCAGAGGGTCAGGAGCACCAGGAGTCTCTGGCGGAGCGTCAGCATCGGCTCCCCTTTACCTTGTTACGCGCCGGTAGCGCGGACGGTGCGCGCATGCTGCTGCCTGTCGGTACAGAAATCCACCCCCGTGCAGCACCCCTCACCCGTACGCCGCACCCCACCCGGAGCAGCCCAACGGGCGGCATGACCCATTTATCCGAGAAGATGTGAAATGCGATCGGCTACTGCCGGTCTCATCCCTCGTCCGCGCTCTCGGGAGGATCTGCCGTGACCGTCAGTCTTGAGCAGTTGCGCCGCTGCCACGTCGCCGTCGACCTGGGAGCCGCGAGGACCCGCGTCTACGTCAAGGGACCGGGACTGGTCGTCGACGAGCCCAGCGTCGCCGCCGTCAACACCCGCACCGGCGCCCTCATCGCCGTCGGCACCTTCGCCGAGCGGATGACCGGCCGCACACCCGACTACATCCGCGTCGTGCGCCCCGTCTCCGGCGGCACCGTCGTCGACATCGAGATGGCGCAGCGGATGCTGCGTCACCTCCTCGGCGAGAAACTGCGCCGCGCCCTGCGCCGCAAGCCCCGGCTGCGCGCCGCCTGCTGCACCCCGCACGACGCCGACCCGCTCGCGCAGCGGGCGGCCGTGGAAACCATGGTCGGACTCGGCGCCCGGCGCGTCGAGCTCGTCGACACCCTGATCGCGGCCGCCGTCGGCTGTGGCCTGCCCGTGGAACAGCCGACCGCGACCATGATCATGGTGTGCGGGGCGGCGGCCACCCAGATCGCGGTGCTCTCCCTCGGATCGATCGTCACCGCCGAGCGGATCCCCGTCGGCGGCGAGGCCATCGACCACGCGGTGGTCCAGCACCTGCGCCACGCCCACGAACTGATGCTGCCGAGCCAGGCCGTACGCCCCCTCCAGCTGGCGCTGCACGGCAACGGGATCACCCCCGAGGGCCCGGCCTCCACCCTGATCCACGGTCGGGACGTGGCCACCGGACTCGCCCGCTCCGTCCACGTGGACACCGCCGCCGTGCGGGACGCCATCCACACCCCGCTGACGGCCGTCCTCGACGGCATCGGCAAGGTGCTGCGGGACTGCCCGCCCGACCTGGTCGCGGACCTGACGGACCGGGGGATCATGATGGTGGGCGGCAGCGCCCTGCTGCCGGGCCTGGACCAGATGCTGCGGGACTCCACCGGAATGCCCGTGGCCATCGCCGAACGGCCCGACGTGTGCGCCGTGCTGGGACTCGGCGCGATGCTGGAAGGAAAAATCGCCCCCATGGTCCTCAACCCGCTGGCCGGATGACCCTGGACGGACCCGCCGGCACCGCCGGAACCGGCGGGACCGGTGTGCCTTCGAGCATCCCGGTGCTGCTGGAGGCGGTCCTCAGCGTCGGCTCCGAGCTGGAGCTGCACACCACCCTCCAGCACGTCGTGGACTCCGCCACCGAGCTGTGCGGAGCGCGGTACGGAGCGCTCGGGGTCGTCGACCCCGAGCGCGTCCGGCTGACCCAGCTGTTCACCTCCGGCATGACCGACGCCGAACGCGCCGCGATCCCCCGGCTGCCCGACGGCCGCACCGGCCTCCTCGGCGCGCTCATCACCGATCCCCGGCCCCTGCTGCTGGACGACCTGACGAGGGACCCCCGCGCGGCGGGCTTCCCGCCCGGCCACCCGGCCATGCGCAGCTTCCTGGGCGTGCCGATCCGGGTGCACACCGAGGTCTTCGGCAACCTCTACCTCACCGAGAAGCGCGGCGGCGGCCCCTTCACGGACGAGGACCTCGCGCTGATGCGCGTCCTGGCCTCGCAGGCCGGCATAGCGATCGGCAACGCCCGGCTGTACGAGACCGCGCGCCGGCGCGAACGCTGGATCGAGGGCGCGGCCGCCGTCACCACCACCCTGCTGGCGGGACGTCCGGCGGCGGACGCCCTCATGTGCGTGGCCGAACGCGCCCGGCTGCTGGCGGACGCGGCGGCCGGCGTGGTGCTCCAGCCGACGCCGGAGGGCGGCATGGAAATCGTGGCCGCCTCGACGCACGGGGACCCCGGCGACCTGGTCGGCACCGCCATCGCGCCCGGTTCGCCGGTGCTGGAACAACTCCTGGGCGGCGAGCCCGTCTTCATAGAGGACTCCGCGACCGATCCCCGCATGACCACGCACGTCCGCGAACGCTTCGGGCCCAGCATGATGCTGCCGCTGCAGAGCGGCGGACAGCTGATCGGCACCCTCGCCCTGCCCAGGGCCCGGGGCGGGCAGCCGTACGACGCGGTGGACCGGCTGCTGGCCTCGCAGTTCGCCTCGCAGGCCGCACTGGCCCTGGTCCTGGCGGACGCGCAGCACGACCGGGAGCAGCTGGCCGTGTACGAGGACCGCGACCGGATCGCGCGCGACCTGCACGACCTGGTGGTGCAGCGGCTGTTCGCCACGGAGATGATGCTGGAGAGCACGCGACGCCGGTCGGCCAACGCGGCGGCGGGCGAAGGGGGCGGCGGCCAGGGCGGCGACGAGGTCGGCGAGGAACTGGCCCGCGCCGTGGACGAACTGGACTCCACCATCCAGGAGGTCCGCACGGCCATCTTCGCCCTCCAGCAGCCCCCGACCGACGCCCCGACCACGTTCCGCGGACGTGTGCTGCGCGAAACGGGCGGAGCCGCCGTACTGCTGGGGTTCCAGCCGTCGGTGCACTTCGCGGGGCCGGTGGACGCGCTGCTCCCGGACCCGGTGACGTCCGCGCTCCTGTCGACCCTGCGCGGCGCCCTGGCGGCGGCACACCGGCGCAGCGAGGTCACGTCGATCGAGGTCGAGATCGACGCGACCCCGTCCCGGGTCCGCCTGACGGTCTCCGACGACGGCCGCACGGAAGCGGGCACGCGGGGCACGACGGTGGTGTGGGAGGCGGGGCTGTAGGGAGATCCCCTCGGGCGGCGTCACAGTCGGTTTGGGGGTTTCCCGTCAGTCCCATCGTCCTTCCGTGTCGGGCCGGTCCCTCAAGGGCGCTCCTCCGTCGCGTCGCTACGCGATGGCCTTCGGCCACCCTTGACCGACCGTCCCGCCCCGGAAAGACAAGGACTGCCGAGAACCCCCCAAAGAAACGGGA
>NZ_JBVISM010000020.1:0-2184 GCF_055575515.1 Streptomyces sp. NPDC034086
CGCCCTCCCCACCAGCCCCTACTCCCGCACCCAGCCCCCCTACGCCGCTCTTCCCCCCCCCCCCGCGCCCGCCGGGTTCAGCCGATCCGGGTCAGCTTGCTGCCGAAGCCCGGGGTGTCCAGAGCGCGCTGGAGCGCCACCGGCACCTTGACCTGGCTGGCACCGTCGCCGACGGTCAGCACGCCGACCTGGGTCCCGGCCTTCGCCGACTCCGGAATGGCGGTGCCGCCGTCGCCGAGCTTGATGTCCACGGTCAGCGAGGACCAGCCGACCGCCTGGACGTCTGCGGTGGCGACGACCGGCGTGTGACCGCCGAGCCCGTCGTCCACGTAGCCCACGACCTGGCCCTTCTTCACGACCGGCGCGCCCTGGACCTCCTTCTGGGTGGCGATCAGGAGCGTCCGGCTGGCGGCGATGACGGTGTCGATGATCGGCGGCTTGTGCTGGCCGAGGACCGCGCCGACGAGCAGCTGGTTGGTGTCGCCGACCTTCTTCTGGGCCGCGAAGAGGAGGTTCCCGCCGGCCTTGGTCGTCGTACCGGTCTTGATGCCGAGGGTGTCGTTGAGCGGGAGCAGGCGGTTCCAGTTGGGCCAGGTCTTGCCCGTCTGGTCGGTCCAGCTGGGCATGCGGGTGATGTCGACCAGCGCCGGGATCTCGACGATCTTCAGTCCGAGCTTCACCTGGTCCTCGGCGGTGCTGACCGTGGTGGCGTCCAGGCCCGAGGGGTCGGTGTACGTGGTGTTGGTCATGCCGAGTTCCTTGGCGGTGTCGTTCATCTTCTTGACGAACGCCTCTTGGGAACCGGAGTCCCAGCGCGCGAGCAGCCGGGCGATGTTGTTGGCCGAGGGGATCATCAGGGCGGCGATCGCGTCGTACTCCGAGATCTTCCCGCCCTCCCTGACCGTGTTGAGGGTGGACTCGTTGTCCGACTTGTCCTTCTGGCCCTCGATCTCGGCGGTCTTGTCGACGTCGATCATCGCGCCCTTCTCCCCCTTCTTGAAGGGGTGGTCGCGCATGATGATGTACGCCGTCATCGACTTCGTGACGCTGGCGATCGGCACCGGCTTCTGCTCCCCGGAGCTGCCGATCGTGCCGAGGCCGGCGGCGGCCATGGAGGACTGGCCCTCGCTGGGCCAGGGCAGGTTGGGCGCCCCGCCGGGGAAGGTGTACGTGGCCTTCGCGGTCAGCTTGAGCTTCGGCGCGGGCAGCGGGCGCACCAGCTGCACGACGGCGAGCACGAGGGCCAGGAGCAGCACGACCGGCGCGTAGATCTTGACCCGCCGGAGGGCGTTCCGCATCGGGGTGGGCGGCGGGGGCGGGTTGTTGGTGAGGTCCGCCAGCATGTCGAGCGGCGGCCTCGGGGGCAGCGGCTGCTGGGTGGTGCGCTCGCTGGGGTCCAGGCGCGGCGGGGGCGGCGGGGTGGGCCTGGCCGCGGGCTTCGCGGCGGGCCCGGACTCGCCCTCGCCGCGCAGCGGCACGAAGGTGCTGACCCGGCGGTCGCTCTCGGTGCCGGGCTTGGCGGCGGCGGGCTTCGCGGCGCCGGGGGCCTGGGAGGGCTTTCCGGGCGCGGCCGGGGGCGTGCCGGGCTTCGCGGCGTCCTTGCCACCGGCGTCGGGCTTCACGACGCCGAACGCGGTGGTACGGACGTCCGCGGACGGCTTGCCGCCGGGCTTGTCGGCCGCGGGCTTGTCGGCCGTGGGCTTGTCGGTCACCGGCTTGTCGGCCGCGGGCTTGGCGGCCGCGGGCTTGTCGGCCTGCGGCGCGGCGGAGCCGGGCTTCACGGCGCGGAAGACGGCGGTGCGCTCGCTGTCGGAGTCCGCGGGGGGCGTGGCCGGCTTCTTGTCACCGGCGGGGGCGGAGCCGGGCTTCACGGCGCGGAAGACGGCGGTGCGCTCGCTGTCGGAGTCGGCGTCCGGCTTCGCGTCCCGCCCGGACGGCTTCTCGGACGGCTTCTCGGACGGCTTCTCGGCGTCCTCCGCGTCGGCAGCCGGCTTCACCACACCGAACGCGGTGGTACGCACCTCCCCGGACGACTTCCCGGCCGGCTTCGCGTCCTTCCCGGCCTCCGCCGAAGCGGAACCCGGCTTCACCGCACGGAACACGGCCGTACGCTCACTGTCCGCGTCCTTGCCGCCCTCGGCGTCCTCCGCGTCGGCGGCCGGCTTCACCACACCGAACGCGGTG